>CAMELV010000017.1 GCA_945925985.1 Comamonas sp. lk
AGTCGCTTGACTTTGCCCAGCATTTCCATGGTGATCACCTTTGTTTGCTCCTGCCCAAAAAACGGGCAGAGCCAGTAAAACACCTGGGTCAATTTTGGGTCGGCATAACCTCTATAAGTGGGTCAGTTTTCGGTCGGCGTCAACACCTACACAGCCGTTGGCACCTATGACCATCAAGAAATGGTCCAGCTGGTGGTGTCGCTGTCCAAGCACAGTGCCATGCCAGTCACTGATTTGATGCTGGTTTTCGGCCAACACCTGCTTGGCCGGTTTTACACCATGTACCCTGATTTCTTTGGTGATATCCGCTCGTCGCTGGATTTTCTGGAGGGTATTGAAACCTACATCCACACCGAGGTACGCAAGCTCTACCCTGACGCCGAGCTGCCCCGCTTTGAATGCACCCGATCTGCTGATGGCCTGCAAATGGTTTACCGTTCCCCTCGGCACTTCGGAGATCTGGCCGAGGGGCTGATCCAGGGCGCGGTAGCTCATTTTGGCGACCATTTGGACATGACACGTCTGAACCAGGCAGACGGCTCGGTGCGGTTCGACTTGACCCTGCTGTCCTGAATCGGGCCATCGGAAACGGGCCTGGGCCATTGTCAGTTCAGCCGTCACCCCCTGACACCGCCGATTTGATCCGTCGGCTGGAAGCGCGTCTGGCGCGGGAACGAAGCGCCCGTCACCAAGCAGAGGCACTGCTGGAAGAAAAAAGCCGTGCCCTCTACCTGGCCAATCAGTCCTTGCAAGGCGTTGCCGATGCGCTTGAGAAGCGCGTCACTGAGCGCACGGTCGAGCTGAATCAGGCACTGCAGGCGGCGCAGTCTGCCAACGCGGCCAAAAGTCGCTTCCTTGCGCTGATGAGCCACGAAATTCGCACCCCTCTGAATGGCGTGCTTGGCCTCTCCGAACTCCTGGGTAAAACTGAGCTTGATCCTCAGCAAAGCCACTACGTCGCCAACGTCATGCGCGCCGGGTCCACCTTGCTGAGGTTGCTCAACGACATCCTGGATTTCTCCAAGATGGAGGCCGGCCAATTGCAATTGGAGACACTCCCGGTGGACCCGGTCGAGCTCGTGCGAGAAACGCTGCAGCTGCTACGGCCCCAGGCAGACGCCAAGGGCATTCATTTGACGATGGGGTGCTCGCCGATGCTTCCGGCGCGAATCATGACGGATGCCATCCGGCTGCGCCAGGTCTGGTTGAACCTGATCAGCAACGCGATCAAGTTCACAGAGCAAGGCGGTGTGACCGTGACACTGGCGGCTGTTGGGGGCCAACTTTTCTGCGCTGTCGAGGATTCCGGGATTGGCATGGCCGAGCTCACGGTCAAGGGACTGTTCGAACCCTTCCGGCAGGCTGACAACACCATGGCCCGGCGCTACGGCGGTACTGGTTTGGGGCTTGTGATCTGCAAGTCCCTTATTTCTCAGATGGGTGGGCAATTGCGGGTCGGCAGCGTCCTGGGCCGGGGCTCGAGGTTCGAGTTTGAGTTGCCCATCAACGAAACGCCAGAGTCTGTCCCCCACCGTAACGACACGGGGGGCGCGGAACTCAGTGCAGAGGCGCCGGACGCCAAAGGCACCAAACGCCTGGCGAACTTGCGGGTGCTGCTGGTTGACGACCAGGCCATCAACCGACTGGTCACGCGCAGCCAACTCAGGCAGTTTGACTGCGACCGTGTGGACGAGGCGGCGAATGGTATTTTGGCCTTGCGCCAGCTCCAACGCGAGCACTACGATGTGGTGCTGATGGACATGCAAATGCCCGAAATGGACGGTCTGGAGGCAACCCGACAGCTGCGCCTGCTCCCACTGCCCCGTCAGCCCGTGGTTATTGCCGTGACCGCCAATGCCTTTCCTGAGGACCGAGCGGCCTGCCTGCGCGCTGGGATGAATCACTTTATCAGCAAGCCCGCGACGCTTGAGCAGCTGCGGTCGGCTTTGCTTGCCTGCGTTAGCGCGACTGGAAACTGAATATTCGGGCGTTGCGGGATGATGATAGTAACTATCTATCAATTAGCCACAATCGATTGTTCAACGGCACTCTATTAACCTATGATTCATTCTTGTTTGGTAGCTTCTATCTATCAAACGATGTTGTCAACCCAAGGAGAACCTCTCATGACCCACCCAATCCGCCCCGAAATCAAGACCCTGGCCAACCTCGAAGCTGCCTTTGCCGGCGAATCGATGGCGCACATCAAGTACCGTTATTTCGCCAAACTGGCGCGCGAAGCCGGTGACGAAGAGACCGCACGCACCTTCGAAGCCACTGCCGACCAAGAGGTGATGCACGCTTTTGGTCATCTGGACCTGCTCTACCCCAAGGCCAGCATGACGCCGGCCAAAGCGCTGCAAATCGCCATTGACGGCGAAACCTATGAGTACACCGAGATGTACCCCGGCTTTCGCCAGACCGCCGAGGCCGAGGGCAACGCCGCTGCGGCGGCCGAGATGGACGCGCAGATCGGCGAGTCCCGGGCGCACGCGGCACAATTCAGGGCCACACTGGACAAGGCGCAAAAAAGGTTTGCCGCGCTGGCCAAAGTGGAAGAGCGACACGCCCGGCACTACCAGGCCCAACTTGACAAGATCAGCGCCTGAATTTTTGCTATAAATTAAATAGCTACATCATCAATAACCACGGGGCCTAGAGCCCGATTTTTCATATTTTTTGGAGTTAAACATGAAGACCTGGATTTGCATTGTTTGCGGTTTTATTTACGACGAAGCGGCCGGCCTGCCGGGCGACGGCATCCCCGCCGGAACCCTGTGGGCTGATGTACCTGCAGGCTGGACCTGCCCGGACTGCGGCGTGGCCAAGGCCGACTTTGAAGCCGTTGAAATCTGAGCTTCAGCCCAGCACTGCCATGAACCTCCCCTTGATCGTCATCGGCGCCGGCTTGGCCGGCTGGACCACCATCCGTGAATTCCGCAAGCTTGACCCGGACACGCCGGTGACGCTGATCACCGCCGACAGCGGAGACTTCTATGCCAAGCCGACGCTCTCAAACGCCTTTGCCCAGCAACGCGGCCCGACGCAGTTGGTCACCACGCCAGCAGCGCGAATGGCCGAGACGCTGAACGTGAGCCTGCTGGCGCACACCGAGGTACTGGCCATTGACCCGGCCCAAAACCTGGTGCGCACTGGGCAGAGTGAATTGAATTACCGCGACCTGGTGCTGGCCACCGGCGCCCATGCCATTCGCCTGTCGTTGGCGGGCGACGCGGCCGAACACGTGTTGTCGGTCAACAGCCTGGACGACTTTGCAGCTTTCCACGCCCAACTGCTGGCTGAACGAGCGCCCGAGGCGGCCAAGGCCCGGGTGCTGATCATGGGCGCCGGGCTGATCGGCTGCGAGTTTGCCAATGACCTTGCCGGCTCCGGGCACCCGGTGCAGCTGGTCGATCCAGCGGCCGCGCCAATCGCGGCGCTACTGCCAGCGCAGGCCAGCGCCGAGCTTCAAGCTGCCCTGACAGGCCTGGGCGTGCAGTGGCACTTCGGCACCACCGTCACTGCCGTTGACCAGGCCACCGCGGGCGACACTGCCTCTGGCGCCCTGCGCGTCACGCTGGCCAACGGCCAACGCCTGGAGACCGACCTGGTGCTGAGCGCCATCGGCCTGCGCGCCAACACCACGCTGGCGCAGGCTGCGGGCCTGCAGTGCGAGCGCGGCGTGGTGGTGGATGCCAGCCTGCGCAGCAGCCAGCCTCACATTTACGCCTTGGGCGACAACGCCCAGTACGCCGGTCAAGATTGGGATCAGGCGACCAGCGCCCCCGTGAGCGGCGGGCGTACCCTCCCCTATGTGATGCCGATCATGAACGCGGCCAAGGCCCTGGCCGCCACCCTGACCGGCGCTCGCACCGAACTGGTCTTTCCGCTGATGCCAGTGGGCGTCAAGACACCAGCACTGCCCGTCGTGGTGGCCCCGCCCCCGCCAGGCACCGCCGGCGAGTGGCACAGCACTTCGCCGGGGATTTGGCAATTTCGAGACTTGGACGATCAGGTGCGCGGCTTTGTGCTGACCGGCGCCCAGACCGCCCAGCGCATGGCGCAAAGCAAGCTGGTGCGGCTCTAAGGGGCAGTGACTGTGCTGATGGCCTAGGGTTTCCCCCTGGTCGTCTGCACAAAATTGGCCTGCAGGGAGAGCGGCCCTGACCACTTTTGGGTTGATACTGGCCGCAGCAGGAGACAAACATGCCCGACAGCACGCCCAATACCGAAGAGAAACGCGCGCAATTGCGCCGCGCCGCACTCGAATACCACGAGTTCCCGACGCCAGGCAAGATCGCGATTGCGGCCACCAAACAGTTGGTGAACCAGCATGACCTGGCGCTGGCCTACTCACCCGGCGTCGCTGCCCCCTGTGAAGAAATCGTCAAAGACCCCAACAACGCTTTTAAGTACACCAGCCGCGGCAACCTGGTCGCGGTGATCACCAACGGGACCGCCGTGCTCGGCTTGGGTGACATCGGGCCACTGGCGGCCAAGCCGGTGATGGAGGGCAAGGCCGTGCTGTTCAAAAAGTTCGCCGGCATCGATGTGTTTGACATTGAGATCAACGAAAAACACGACCTTGACAAGTTGGTGGACATCATTGCCTCGCTGGAGCCCACCTTTGGCGGCATCAACCTGGAAGACATCAAGGCGCCGGATTGCTTTTACGTTGAGCGCCGTCTGCGCGAACGGATGAAGATCCCGGTCTTCCACGACGACCAGCACGGCACGGCCATCGTGGTTGGCGCAGCACTGCTTAATGCGCTCAAGGTGGTGGGCAAGGACCCCAAGCAGGTCAAACTGGTGACCTCAGGCGCCGGGGCTGCGGCGCTGGCCTGCCTGAACCTTCTGGTCAAGTTGGGCATGCCACGCCAGAATATTTTTGTCACCGATCTGGCAGGGGTGGTGTACGAGGGGCGTACCGAGCTGATGGACGAAGACAAAATCATCTTCGCCCAGAAAACCGAAGCGCGCACCCTGAGTGACATCATTGCCGATGCCGACATTTTCCTCGGGCTGTCAGCCGGTGGTGTGCTCAAGCCGGCCATGGTTCAAAAGATGGCAGCGAACCCCATCATTTTTGCCCTGGCCAACCCAAATCCGGAAATCTCCCCGGAAGACGTCAAGGCCGTGCGCAGTGACGCCGTGATGGCCACCGGCCGAACCGATTACCCGAATCAGGTCAATAACGTCCTGTGTTTTCCCTATGTTTTCCGTGGCGCCCTGGATGCCGGCGCCTCCACCATCACGGTCGAGATGGAAATCGCGGCGGTGCACGCCATCGCCGACCTGGCGCAGGCCGAGCAAAGCGAGGTGGTGGCGGCCGCCTATGCCGGTGAGCAACTGGCTTTCGGCCCGGAGTACCTGATTCCCAAACCGTTCGACCCGCGCCTGATGATGAAGATTGCCCCGGCCGTGGCCAGGGCGGCGGCCGACAGCGGCGTGGCGTTGCGGCCCATAGCCGACATGGACGCCTACCGCGAACGCCTGCAAAGCTTCGTCTATGCCTCCGGCAACACCATGAAGCCGATTTTTTCGGCTGCCAAAAAGGCGCTCAAAAAGCGGGTGGTCTACGCCGAAGGTGAAGAAGAACGGGTTTTGCGTGCTGCGCAAATCGTGGTGGATGAGGGCCTGGCCCTGCCCACCCTCATCGGACGACCCACCGTGATTGCGGCGCGGGTGGAGAAATTTGGCCTGCGCCTGCGCGCAGGCATCGACTACGCCGTGGTTAACGTCGAGTCGGATCACCGCTACCGCGACTTCTGGCAGACTTACCACCGCATGACCGAGCGCAAGGGCGTGACCGAGCAGGCGGCCAAAATTGAAATGCGTCGGCGCTTGACCCTGATCGGGGCCATGCTGCTGCACAAGGGGGAGGTTGACGGGCTGATTTGCGGCACCTGGGGCACCACGGGACTGCATTTACAGTACCTGGACCAGGTCATCGGCAAGCGTGCGGGTGTCAACACCTATGCCTGCATGAACGCCCTCTTGCTGCCCGACCGACAGGTGTTTCTGGTCGACACCCATGTCAATTACGACCCGACCGCCGAACAGCTTGCCGAAATCACCGTGATGGCGGCCGAAGAAATGATGCGCTTTGGCATTCGGCCCAAAACCGCCCTGCTGTCGCACTCCAACTTCGGCAGCAGCACCCAGCCCAGCGCCGTGAAGATGCGCCAAACACTGGAGCTGCTGCGAATTCAAGCGCCTTGGCTCGAAGTCGACGGCGAAATGCACGGTGATATGGCACTGGATGGAGAGGGCCGTGCGAGCCTGATGCCCAACAGCACCCTGTCTGGTGACGCCAACTTGCTGGTTTTGCCCAACATCGACGCCGCCAACATTTCTTACAACCTGTTGAAAACCGCAGCCGGCGGCAACATCGCAATTGGCCCAGTGCTGCTGGGTGCGGCTAAACCGGTGCATATTTTGACCCCCAGCGCTACCGTGCGGCGTATCGTCAACATGACAGCACTCACTGTAGCGGACGCCAACGCAAGCCGGTAGACCAGAAATCACAAGTGTGCGCTTGCTTATTGATAAATCACACTATTTTTGTGCTTAATTTTTGAGCATTCACTTGCATTACTTCGGCAAATACGCGACACTTCATCCATCGGAGTTTCCGGGTTTACCCGGGGTTTGATAGGGAGTTAATCGATGGTGTGGTCGCCAACCCTGAAATGGGTTGTTGCTGGAATTTTGCTGGGAACTTTGGCCGGGGTCGTACAGGCCAAGGGCACTGCGGCCGGCGGTGCCACCACCCCCATCTCATTGGCCGAATTGCCCAAGCAAGGCGCGCAGGTTCATGCGCTGATCCTGCAAGGCGGTCCGTTTGCCTATGAGAAGGATGGAAGTGTTTTTGGCAACCGTGAGCAGTTGCTGCCAGCCCACAAGCGCGGCTATTACCGGGAATACACGGTGCCAACACCTGGTGCCAGGAACCGGGGCAAGCGGCGCATTGTGTGTGGTGGTCAAGCCAAGGCGCCTGACGCTTGTTACTACACAGCGGACCACTACGCGAGTTTCCGCCGGATCGAACCCTAATTTTTTATTGGTTTAAGTTTATTAGAAAGTGAGGAGGGGATGAATATGCCACTTCGTCAAGCCAACGCTGCGCCGGATTGCGCAGCCGCTGAGACGCCATTGCGGGGTATCCGCAGCAACATCGTGCAGTCGATCCGCGCCTTTCGGGTGCAGGAGCTGCAAGATGCAGCGCAAACCCTTGGCCAGCATTTCCTGTACGCCAACTTGGCGAACGCGCAGACCAAGCAAGAAGTGCTGGATCTGATCGGTCAGCAGTTCATGCTGTCATCCCATGTCGGGAAGAATTTTGATGCCCTGTACGACGGCATAACCGACCCGCTGCACAAATCGGGACCCCAACCGGGCTTCATCGTGGTTCTGGAGCACGTCCCGGCCAACGCCCGGTTCGACAAGGAGGCGCGCGAACAACTGCTGGATATTTTCCGCGACGCGGCAGACTACTGGGGGGATCGAAAAATACCGTTCCGCTGTTTCTATTCTTTTCTGTAGCCCGTTCTGCACACACCAGCCAAGCAGAACGGGCGAATGAGGCAAACAGCAACACCGCGACCGCCCCTGGGGTGACCGGTATTGAGCTCACCACCGAGTCCGGCGAAAAAATGCCAACCGACAAGTTGCTCGACGTATCGCCCCTGGCGCTGCGCATGAGCAGCCCTTTTAATGCCGGCTACTGGCTGACAGCCGCCTGAGGCAGTCGACCATCGTTGGTAAAAAGGCCCGCTTCGGCGGGCCTTTTTAATACGTGACGCTGATGCTTGACGCGCCTGGGCCGGTTTCACGCTGGCTGGCGTTCCAGATGGCCGACCAGCGCCAGATACTCCTCCACCGGCACCTCCTCGGCGCGCCGTTGCACGTCAAAATCGCCGGCGTAGGCTTTGGACTCCAGCCAGCGGCCCAGCGTGTGGCGCAGCAGTTTGCGGCGCTGGCTGAACGCCATCTGCACAAGTTCGCTAAATAGCGCCACCGACAGCATCACCGGTTGCTGGTGCGGCACCATGCGGACCACCGCACTGTCGACCCGTGGCGGCGGCTCAAAGCTGTGCGGCAAAACCCGCAGCACCGCCTCCATGGCGTAGCGCCACTGCAGCATCACACTCAGCCGACCATAAGCTGCGGTGGCCGGTCGTGCCACCATCCGGTCGACCACCTCTTTTTGCAACATGAAATGCTGGTCTTCAATCAGATGCACCTGGTCGAGCAAATGAAACAGGATGGGGGTCGAAATGTTGTAGGGCAGGTTCCCGACTACTCTTATCTTGATAGCGGAGTCAGCAGGTCTGACAAGGGCCAGATCGACTTTCAGCACATCAGACTCAATCACCGTCAGCTGCGGATGCAGCCGCAGTCGGGCCGCCAGGTCGCGGTCCAACTCAATCACCGTCAGGTGTCCGAGTCGCTCCACCAGGGGCTGAGTCAAGGCCGCCAGGCCCGGGCCGATTTCGACCATGAGCTCACCCGCCCGCGGTGCGATAGCGGCCACGATGTCATCAATCACGGCGGCGTCGGCCAAGAAGTGTTGGCCAAAGCGCTTGCGCGCCACGTGTTTCATGGGGTTCGACAGATGGGTCCGGCCTGGGCTGGTAAGCGCGGGGCGCCGCTCACGGCGCCAGCTCGCGCAGTTCCACGTAGGCCCGGCCGCGCTGGTCCTGAGCCCACAGCAGGTAAGCTTCGTCCAGTTTCTTTTCACGCAACAGGCCGCGCACCGCTTCCCGCTGTTCCCGTTGGCTGGTTTCCACGCGGCGCCGCTCAAGCACCTCGATCAAGTGAACGCCAAACCGGGACACCAGGGGCTCGCCGACCTGCCCCGGTGCCAGCCGGTTCATGAACTGCTCGAACTCGGGGACAAACATACCTGGGCTGGCCCAGCCCAGGTCGCCGCCCTGGGCGGCACTGCCGTCTTGCGAATGCTGGCGAGCCAGTTCAGCAAAGCCGGCCTGGCCCGCCTGAATCTGGGCGCGGTAACCCAACAGTCGGTCTCTTGCGACAGCTTCGCTGAGCTGCGGGCCAGGTCGCAGCAAAATATGCCGACTACGGGTTTGCGTCACCGCAGCAGGCGGCAGATTGGCGTCCTGGCGCTCCATCACCTTGAGCAAATGAAAGCCGGCGCCTGAGCGGACCAAGCCACTGACCTCACCGAACGCCAGCGTTTGGGTGGCGTCGACAAACAAGGACGGGTAGCGGTCCGCGGTGCGCAGCCCCAACTGGCCGCCATTGCTACGGTCGGGCGCATCTGAATCGGTCCGGGCCAGGTTGTTGAAGTCTTGGCCAGCCCGAATGCGCGCCAACAAGCCCTCGGCTCGGGCTTGCAGGTTGGCCACCTGCGCGTCGCTGGCGTCGTCGGGAACGGCCACAAGAATTTGGGCCAGGTTGATTTGCCGAGTGCTCAGATCAGTGTTGCTTTGGGCTTCGCGGAAATACTGGTCAATCTCCAGCTCAGTCACCCTAGCCCTTGGTTCAAGCTCTCGATCGCGCAAGCGGGTCAGGCTAAGCTGGTCGCGCAGTTGGCTCCGAAACTGAGGCACGGAGACACCGTCTTCGACCAACTTCCGGCGCATGTCGGCCACGGTCAGCTGATTTTGGCGGGCAATGTTCTGTTCGGCCAGGTCCACCGCGGCCTCGTCAATGCGGATTCCCGACTGATTGGCCAACTGCAGCTGGATCCGGTCGCCGATCAGTCGCTCCAGCACTTGGCGTGTCAACTCGTTTTTGTCCGGTAACGGCCGGCGCTGCTGGCTGAGCTGTTGCAGCGCGCGCTGCAGCTCGACCTGCAGCTCACTGTTGGTGATGGGCTCGGAGTTGACCAGCGCCACCACGAAATCCGCCTGCAGTGTCCTCACCGGGGCTGGCAGGGGCAGTCGCTGGCTGGGTTGCAGCTGCAGGCCTTGCGCCTGTGCGGCCAGACCCAAGACCACACCCAAGGCCAGGGCCAGGCTAGGTGGGAGTAAGCGAAACATCATCATCATTCAATCATAGTTGTTGAAGCGGCTGGTTGGGCTAACGGGTTCCCGAAGCAATTGATAGCCCGGAATATTGGCTTTCAAGGTCTGCAACGGGTTGACCCCCAGCCTCGTGAAGCCCACAAACTCCAGCTGAAACATGATACGGGAGGTGGCCGACGTGCTGCTGGTCTGCAACCGTTCCAGAGCGACCCGCCCAAGCCAACAGCAGGCGTCGTACTCCAGGCCCAGCACGGTATTGACCAATCGGCCTTCACTGAGGCTGTAATTGAGACGGCCAACGCTGTACCAGCGGCCGCCGCCCTGACCACGTCCCGCGCCAAGATCCTGACCGCGGTCGCCCCACAGGTCATTGATCGGCCACTGCCAACCCAGATCGACCTGCTCGCTGCTGTCGCGCTGAAAACGGTAGGCGCCGCTGACCACCCGGTACAGGCCAGGGCTGTAGCGCGCACCAGCGGTGGTGCGGACCGGCAGCTCAGTGTTGGCGTTGAACTGCACCGAGGTTTCGAAGGCCCACCGTGGGTCCCACGTGACGGTCGTGCCCAGCAACAGATCGCTCAACCGGTCAGCCACAGCCGCGCCGCCCGGCAGGGTCACGTTCTGTTCGGTAAAGCGCAGCCGTTGCGCCACCCCGAAGCGCAGCGATTCGACGCCGTTGTCGGGGTTGAGCAAACGGGTGGTCAGGCCAAGGGTCAGCAGGTTGCTGTCGGCGATGCGGTCGTTGCCGACAAAGGCGTTTTCAGTGAAGATGGTGGCGAAGCTGAAGTCATTGGCGCCCGAATCGTAGTTTGGCAACAGGCGCTGATCGCGGTAGGGCGTGTGAACGTAAAAAGCGCGCGGCTCCAAGGTCTGGCGCAGCTTGCGGCCAAACAGGTCAGCGTCGCGCTCAAACACCAAGCCGCTGTCCAGGCTCAACGTCGGCACCACCCGGTTGGCTGCGCTGGCGCCGTCGGCCAGCGGCGTATCGAACTGGTAGGCGGTGGCGTGCAATTGCAGCCGCGGCGTTACGAAACCGCCCGGCATCAGCCAGGGCCGCGCCACCTGCAGCACAGCAAAGGCGCGTTCGCCATCCGGCTGGCCGGTGAGCGCGCTGGCAGATTGGAACCGGGTGTAGTCGGCCTGAAAGCTCAGGTCATACCCTTGGAGGTCGTCGCGCTGGTAACGCGTTGCCAGTTGCGGCAGGCGGTCGTAGGGCGGGATGATGGGCGATGCAGGATCTTGCAGGGTCTGCCACTTCAGGGTTCGCAAGCTGTGGGAAAAGTAACCATCTGCCCAGCCGAGGTTGGCGTCGTTGGCCAACAAGCGCTGTGTCAAGGAGGCGTTGCTGCGGGTAAAGTCCCGCCAATAGTTGTCGTCGCTGACACGGTTCAGGCTCAGGCTGAAGGCCAAGGACCCGGTGGCGAATGGGTTGGGCACATTGGCTTGATGGTTGGCCGTCAAACCCCAGCGGTTGATGCTGCGCAGTGGGTCATTGGGCATCAGGTCCAGGCGCAACTGACCCAAATAGTCGGTCTCCAAGTAGCGGAATTCGCTGGCCAGGTTAATCCCACGCTTGCTCATCAGGGTGGGTGTCAGGGTGGCATCACGGTTCGGCGCAATGTTCCAGTAATAGGGCAGTGCGAGCTCAATGCCGTTAACGTCGTCCAAACCGGGCGTGGGCGGCAGCAGCCCCGACTTGCGCTGGTCGGTCAACGGAAAGCTGAGGTAGGGTATGGGCAGCAGGGGAACCTGCATGAAGCTCAGCACCGCACCTTCAGCGGTACCGACCTCTTCCTCGTTGTCCAGTCGCAGCGTGCTCGCGCGCAAGATCCAGTCGGGCAACCAATCCGGGCCAGGTTGGCGGGTGCAGGTGGTCAACGTAGCCTGTCGGATCACGGTGCGATGTTCATCCAGAAAGTCAAGGCGCTCGGCTTCACCATGGGCATCGTTACTACGGAAGTAATAGCGTGGTTGTTTGAAAAACCCCTCGAAAGACTCCAGCTTGAGCTCCATCAGCGGGCCTTCGTAGACGTTGCCGGCGCGGTTGACGCGGACCTGGCCTCGCGCGCGGGCCTGGTCATCGGGCTGGTAGTACTCCAGCCGGTCAGCCTGAATGACGATATCACCCCGGCGCAGCTGCGCTCCGCCCTCGATCACGGTCTCCAGATCCGGGCGACCGTACAAGCGCTCACCACTGACGAAAACCGGCAGGTCCCGCCGCACCTCGGGGGCGATCAGTTCTTGCAGCTGGTCACTGCTCTTGAGCAACAGGGCGGCCTCAACCGGTTGAGGGCCGGGTAAGGGCGCGATCGATTGAGCGCCAGCCCAGCTCGCCTGCAGGACGAGTAGTCCAGCAAGCCACCCGCCAAGGCGGCCAGGCCATTGCTTGAGATCAGGCAGCGGGGAGCGCATCGGCAGACGGGTTTGAGGGTAGGGTCAGCAACAGGCAAATCAGGTCGAGGGGGTCAGCGTGAACCGTCCCGAAGCACGGCTTTGTAGAATCGATTATCCATGAGCCTTGTCCAGCCCCACGCCCCCGAGCCATTCGCATCGCCCCTTTGGCCTGACCCGGAACGTGAAGCCGCTTTCCGGAACTGGCTGGCCAGCCTGGCAGCAAGCCAGGGACTGGACGCCAGCTCGGTGCGGCTGGCCTCGGCCGACGCCAGTTTCCGGCGCTACCTGCGGGTTGACGGTGCGCAAGGCAGCCGCATCATCATGGACGCACCGCCGGACAAGGAAAATTGCCAACCCTTCGTCAAAGTGGCAAAGCTGATGAACGGAGCCGGCCTGCTGGCGCCTGAAGTGTTGGCCTGGGACGAGCCCAACGGCTTCATGCTGCTGAGCGATTTGGGCACCCAGACCATGATGCAAGCCATTGACCCGGCCCAGCCGGAGGCCAACCTGGGCCTGTACCTGCAGGCGGTGGACGCCCTGGTGACCTGGCAGAGCGCCTCACAAGCCGATGTGCTGCCGCCTTACGACCAGGCGCTGCTGAGCCGCGAACTGGGGCTGTTCCCCGAGTGGTACCTGGGCCGTTACCGGGGCCTGACGCTGGACCCCGCGCAGCAAGGTACGCTGGACGCTGCCTTTGCCGCCATCATGGCGCAGAACCTGACCTGGCCCCAGGTCTATGTGCACCGCGACTTCATGCCGCGCAACCTGATGGTGGCGGGCGAGCAACTGGGCGTGCTGGATTTTCAGGACGCGGTGTACGGCCCGATCACCTACGACGTGGCCAGCCTGATGCGCGACGCCTTTCTAAGCTGGGATGAGGATTTTTGCCTGGACATCACGGTGCGCTACTGGGAGCGGGCGCGCCGGGCCGGGTTGCCGGTAGGTGACGATTTTGGCGAGTTTTACCGGGGCGTGGAGTGGATGGGGCTGCAGCGCCATCTCAAAGTAGCCGGCATCTTTGCCCGGCTGACGCTGCGCGACGACAAGCCTCAGTACCTGGCCGACACGCCGCGTTTCATCGGCTACATCCGCGCCACCTGCAACCGTTACCGCGAGCTTAAACCGCTGCTGCGGCTGGTGGATCAGGTCGAGGGCGTGGCGGCGGCGAGCGGCTATGCCTTTGGCCGGGTATGAGTCAGTGATGAGTCAAATCAGGCTCCAGGCCACGTCCAGCAAGCGTTTTATGCTATATAATTTATAGCAATTAAACTATGCCCCGTTTTTATTGCCCGGCGCCACTGCAGCCTGACGCTCTGTTGAGCCTGCCGGCGCAGGCGGCGCGCCATGTGCAGGTGCTGCGTCTGCAACCCGGCCAGGCGCTGACCCTGTTCAATGGCGAAGGCGGCGAGTTTGCCGCCACGGTCACGCAGATGGGCCGCAGCGAAGTGCAGGTCCGCGTCGGCGCCCACCAGCCACTGGACCGAGCGGCGCGCCACGCGGTCACGCTGGCCGTGGGCATGCCGGCCAACGAGCGCATGGACTGGCTGGTGGAAAAAGCCACCGAGCTGGGCGCGGCTGCCCTGCAGCCGCTGATGACCGAACGCAGCGTGCTGCGCCTGAGCGGCGAGCGCGCCGAGAAAAAAGTGGCGCACTGGCACAGCGTGGCAGTGGCCGCCAGCGAGCAGTGCGGCGGCAACCGGGTGCCACCGGTGCGGCCGGTCAGCACACTGGCCGCCTGGTTGGCTGGCCTGCCGGCGGCGCCCGCCGGCGCCCGTTTGCTGCTGTCGCTGCGACCGCCCTGCCCGGGCTTGCTTAACGCAGTGGCACAGTTGGCGCCCGACGCCCCTATCACCCTGCTGTCGGGCCCCGAAGGGGGCCTGAGCCCGGTCGAAGAAGACGCCGCGCTGGCGGCCGGCTTTGTTGCCGTGAGCCTGGGCCAGCGTACCCTGCGCGCCGAAACTGCGGCGCTTTCGGCGCTGGCGGCCTTGCTGCTCTGAGCCATTGGCAGCCCAGGTCACCGCCCCTCAGCTCTTGTCAAACTCAACCGGAATGCCTGCCATGTCCCAGTTTCTTCTGCCCTCCGAGTTCATCAAATCGCCCGCCCAGGTGCGCAACAGCGGCTGGCGCCTGACTACGCTGGCGGTTTCATGAGCCGGCCCCTGTGGCTGCTGGCGCTGTGCCAGGGCCTGTTCCTGACCAACAACGTGGTCTTCATCGCCATCAACGGGCTGGTCGGCCTGAGCCTGGCACCGCTGGGCTGGATGGCCACCCTGCCGGTGATGGGCTATGTGGTGGGCGGTGCCCTGTCCACCAACCTGGTGGCGGCCACGCAGAGTCGCTTAGGGCGCAAGCATTCTTTCCAGCTCGGCCTACTGGTGGCGCTGGGGTCTAGCCTGCTGTGCGCCTGGGCGGTGTTCGACAAAAATTTCTGGCTGCTGTGCGCTGCCACCGTGGTCGCCGGCTACTACAGTGCCAATGGCAACCTGTACCGGTTTGCTGCCGCCGAGCTGGCGCCGCCCGCCTGGCGCGAAAAAGCGGTGTCGCTGGTGATGGCCGGTGGCCTGTTGGGTGCGGTCGCAGGCCCCAACCTGGCCAACCACACCCGCACCCTGCTGGGCGTGCCTTTTGCCGGTGCCTACCTGGCTCTGGCGGTCGTGGCGCTGCTGTCGATGCTGCTCATGGCGCTGATCGACTTTCCGCCAGCACCGGTCAAAAAGCCTGGCGCGGGCGGGCGGCCCCTGAGCATCATCATGCGCCAACCGATGTTTGTGGTGGCTGCGGCGGCGGGCGCGCTGGGCTATGGCGTGATGAACCTGCTGATGGCCGCCACCCCGCTGGCCATGCAGCAGTGCGGGCTGCCCTTTGGCGACACCGCGCTGGTGCTGGAGTGGCATGTGATCGGCATGTTTGCCCCCGGCTTTTTCACCGGGCACCTGATCAAACGGTTTGGCACACTGCCCATCATGGGGGTGGGCGTGCTGCTCATGGCGCTGTGCGTCGCCGTCGCCCTGACCGGGGTGGAACTGCACCAGTTCGTGGCGGCGCTGTTCCTGCTCGGTGTGGGCTGGAACTTCCTGTTCACCGGCAGCACCACGCTGTCGCTGCAAACCTACGCCCCCGAGGAAAAAGACCAGGCGCAGGGCGCGTTGAACTTCTTTGTTTTTGCCGTGATGGCGCTGAGCTCCTTTGGCTCCGGCCTGCTGGTCACCACCCAGGGTTGGGCGCTGCTCAACCTGGGCTCCTTGCTGCCGTTGGCTGTCACCGGCGCCGGCCTGCTGTGGCTAGCGCGCCACCAGCGGCGGGCGGCCTTGCTGGTGCGGCCGGCCTGAACGCCAACACCCCGGGCTGACCCCGCATGAGCGCCCTGCCACTGCAGCTGCGTGACCCTGCGCCCATGCTGGCGCAGGCGCTGCGCGACTGGGGCGGCGAGCAGGACTTGTGGGTGTTTGGCTATGCCTCGCTGATCTGGCGGCCCGAGTTTGAGGCGGTCGAGCAGCGGCTGGCCAGGCTGCATGGCTACCACCGGGCGCTGCAAATGTGGAGTCGGGTCAACCGCGGCACACCGGAGTGCCCGGGCCTGGTGTTTGCACTGCTCAGCGGCGGCAGTTGCCAGGGCATGGCATTCCGGATTGCGCAGGCGCAGGGCGAGCAGGCGCTACGCCAGTTGTGGCCCCGTGAAATGGTGACCGGCGTCTATGACCCCAAGTGGCTGCGCTGCCAGACCGATCAGGGACCGGTGCGGGCGCTGGCTTTCACCCTGCCACGCCACAGCCCCAACTACACGGGTGATCTGCCAGCGGCGCGCTACCAGCAGATTTTTGCCCAGGCCAGCGGCCGCTATGGCAGCACGCTGGACTACGCACGCCAGACCCATGAGCACCTGCTGCGACTGGGTATTCGGGACGCCGCGTTGGCCGGCTTACTGCGGCTAGTTAAGAGCTAAATCAGCCTCCAGCCCTTGCTGTATATAGGGTTATAGCTATGTTTTATATAGCAAATCGGGGGTCTAACCAGCCCCGAAGCACCGCCAGAACCTGGCTGCGGCCGGGCTCGGCCTCGTTGAAAATCTCGTGGTACAGGGGCTCGAAGCACTGGCTGCTGAGCACCTGCGCTGGTGCGGCCGCGGCAAAAGCCCGGCTGCCGGCCGGGTTGACCAGCTTGTCGGCGCCGGCATACAGCAGCAGAGTTGGCAAGGCCCAGCCCGGTGCTGTCGCCAGCACCGCCGCGCTGTCATCGGCAATGAAGCGGGCCAGGCGCGCCGCAATGCGGTCGTGCACCAGTGGGTCGCTCTGGTAGGCTGCCACCACCGCCGGGTCATGCGAGATCAGCCGGGCATCCAGTCCGTTGCCCACCCGCAGGTTCGGCAGCAGAGATGGCAGCACTGCCACCAGCAGCTTTTGCACCGGGTTCAAACCCGGGTCGAGCGCTGGTGAGGACAGCACCAGCGCGTCCACTGGTCGCCGCTGCAGGGCGACAAAGCGGGCCGCCACCAGGCCGCCCATGCTGTGGCCCAGCAGCAGCAGCGGGCGGCCAGCAGCCACAGTGGCACGGGTATGGTCGACCACCAGTGCCAGGTCGTCCAGCAATTTGGTGGCCGTAGGCAGACCACCGCGTGGGCCTTGGGATGCGCCGTGGCCGTATTGGTCATAGGCCCGCACGGCATAGCCCCAGCTGTTCAGGGCTTGGGCCAGCGCCGCGTAGCGGCCCATGTGCTCGCCCAGCCCATGCACGATGAGCACCGTGGCGCGCGCTCCTTGGCCTGCCGGCAGTTGCCAGTCACAGAGGGCCAGGCCTTGCAACTGCGAGCGCTGCCCGGCCAGTGCCGACGCAGCTGCGCTCATGGCAGGCGGGCGATCACCTCGGCCACCGCTGCCGTGAGTTTCTTGGCGTAGGGCACCTGCAGAAACTCGTTGGGGCCGTGGGCGTTGCTTTTGGGGCCGAGCACACCGCAGACCATCATTTGCGCCTTGGGGAAGCCCTTGGACAGCATGCTCATCAGCGGGATGGTGCCGCCCTGGCCGATGTAGCCGCAGGGCGCGCCAAAATGGGCTTGCGAAGCCGACTGCAGCGCCTGCTCGAACCATGGCGTGATGGCCGGTGCGTTCCAGCCGGTGGCCGAACTCGCCGCCTCAAAGGTCACGCGCGCCTGGTAGGGCGCGTTATCTTCCAGCAGCGCCTTGAGCTGCTGCACGGCGCTGGCGGCTTCCACCAGCGGTGGCAGACGCAGGCTGAGCTTGAAGGCGGTGTAGGGCCGCAGCACATTGCCAGCGTTCTTCAGCTCTGGAAAACCGTCGGCGCCGGTGACGCTGAGGGTGGGTGTCCAGGTGCGATTCAGCAGAGCCTGCACCGGGTCGGTGGTGGTGGGCAGCATCGACTGCATCGAGCCGCCGCAGTCGTAATGGGCCCAGGGAAAGCGTTTGTAAACCTCGTCGCCCAGGATGGCAGCGGTGGCCTGCGCCTGCGCCAGCCGGTCGGCCGGCACCTCGCAATGGAAGCTGCCCGGCAACAGGCGGCCGGTGGCGCTGTCTTCCAGTCGGTCCAGCACCTGGCGCATGATGCGAAAGCTCGACGGCACCAGGCCGCTGGCATCGCCCGAATGCACGCCCTCAGTCAGCACCTCCACTTTCAAAGTGCCTGCCGCCATGCCGCGCAGGCTGGTGGTGAGCCAGAGCTGGTCGTAATTGCCGGCGCCAGAGTCCAGGCAGATCACCAGCGCCACATCGCCCAGGCGCGGGCGCAGCACGTCTATATAGGGCAACAGATCGGGCGAGCCGCTTTCCTCGCAGGTTTCAATCAGGCCAACGATGCGCGGGTGCGCCACGTTCTGGCTTTTGAGCGCCTGGATGGCGGCAATGCTGGCGTAGGCCGCGTATCCGTCGTCCGCGCTGCCCCGGCCATACAGCTTGCCGTCCTCGTACTTGGGCGTCCACGGCCCGAGGTCATTGCGCCAGCCAGAAAACTCGGGTTGCTTGTCCAGGTGGCCGTACATCAGCACGGTTTGCTGGCTGACCGCCGCCGGCCCGCCGGCGGCACCACTGCTGGCCGCCACCTCAAAAAACATCAGGGGCGTGCGGCCCTCGGTGCGGATGATCTCCAGCGTCAGGCCCTCGACCTTTTGCGCCTCGACCCATGCCGCCGTGTTGCGCATGACAGTGTCAAGGTAGCCGTGCTTGGCCCAGTCGGCATCGAACATCGGTGATTTGGCTGGGATGCCAATGTAGTCGGTCAGCTGCGGCACGATCTGCTCGTCCCAGGCGCGGCTAACCTGGGTGAGCGCCTGTGCGGCGTTGAGGGCGGATGGGGGGACTCTGGCATTCATGGCGATCTCCTTGGGGGCTAGGGCAAAACCAGCCAGCATCATGCCACGCCGGCCAGCAGGCGAGCGCAGTAAGCGGTGATGCGCAACTGCAAGCCGGGCCGGGCCGCCGAGCGCACCAGTGCGGCCAAATCAGTGTCGCGGCAGTCAGCTCGGGTGGCGCTTCGAATGGCGCGCGCTGTGGCGGAGTCCGGGAGTGGCGGCGCTAGGCGGATCAGGATTTGGGAGGCAGTATCAACGCCGGTATCGACCCGCTGAGTGGCCAGCCCGAGCGCCAGGGCCTGCGGCGCATCAAGCTCCCCGCCTTCGAGCACCAGTGCTCGCGCGGCATCCACGCCAATGCGCTCGGCCAGGCGCCGGGTGCCCAGCACAATGCCAAATTGCGCACCAGGAAAGCGCAGGGTGGTGTCTGGGTGAACCAAGCGCTGCTCGCACACCGCGAACAGATCAGCGCCGGCGCCCCAGGTGCGGCCATGGGCCAGCGCCACGGTCCGAATGGGCGCATGCCACAGCAGCGCCAGCAGGGTCTCGATGCGCACCAGGCGCAGCAGCAGGTCGCCATCCGAGAGGGTGGCCAGGTCGGTCAAATCAAGCCCGGTGCAGAAATGCCGCCCGGCCCCGCGCAGCACCAGGGTGTGCACCGCCGGGTCGGCCATGGCCGCCTCAACCGCATGAATCAGGCCCTCCACCAGCTCGGGCCCGAGTGCATTGCCACGCTCCAGCCGCTGCAGTGTGAGGGTGATCACACCCGCTTGGTACTCAGTGCTCAGCATGTGGCCCGGACCGCAGCCGAACGGTCCCACAGGTTAGGCAACTGCGTGTTGTCATAGCCTGACACGAACGGCAGTGTGGCCCCGGTGGCGTCCAGCCGGTGGCGGCGCACGGCGCCAATGTTGGCGCCATAGACATGGATGCTGACCGTGGCGGCATCGCCGCCGGCGTGGCTGACACGGTGCCAGTCACCCACGCGGGGTGACACGGCCTCGATGTCGCCGCGCTGCATCAGGTGCTGGCCGCCAGTGGCCACCGGCTGCCCGGCCTGCAGGGTGTACTCTTCGCAGCGCTCGGACCCGCGCAAGATACCCACCATTCCCCACACCGTGTGGTCATGCACGGGTGTGCCGTGCCCGGGGCCCCAGACGAAGCTGACGACACAAAAGCGCTCCAGCGGGTCGCAGTGCAGCAGGTACTGCGCATAGCGGTCTGGCCGCACGGCGGCAAAGGCCTCGGGCAGCCAGTCTTCCTGCGCCAGCAGGCGTGCCAACAGCGGGCGGCCCTCGGCCAGCAGTCGGGCCTCGTCTTGCGTCGCCCCCACCAGGGCCGTCAACCCGGTGACCAGCTCGCGCAGAGGTGCTATTGGATCAGCCAGCTGAGTTTGTTGAGTTTGCAGCCCGCTCATACCTGGCCTCCTTTGGGAGGGCAGTCGAATGTCGTGAAGCCCAAAGGCATCTCCACCTCAGTGGTTTGCACAAAGGTCGCCGGCGTTTTGACGTGACGTAATAGTTGCATGCAAGACTCCTCTAAATAAAGCGGTCAGCGGCGCTGCCAAAGCACGATGTTGCGACTCGAAAGAACAGCCGCGACATTGCAAGATCATGCTCAAGTGTAGGGCGCTGAGTTGGCGGCGTGTGCGAAATCCCAGTTGCGTCCAGGCGCTGCCGCCAGCAGGGATTGCGTGTAGGCGTGACGCGGTTGGCCCAGTACTTGGGCGGTCGCGCCGAACTCGACCAAGCGGCCCTGATGCATCACCGCGACTTGGTCGCAGATCTGCGCCGCCACGCGAAGGTCATGGGTGATGAACAGCACCGCCAGGTTCAGGCGCGCACGGATGTCATCCAACAGTTCCAACACTTGCTTTTGCACAGACACATCGAGTGCGGATACGGCTTCGTCTGCGATCAGCACCTCGGGCTCCATGGCCAGGGCGCGGGCGATACAGATGCGCTGGCGCTGGCCGCCGGAGAATTCGTGGGGGAAGCGCTCCAGCGCCTGTGGGTCCAGACGCACCAGTTCCATGAGTCGGCGTGCCCTAGACAACGCGACATCACGAGACACGCCGCAATACATCGGCCCCTCCACCATCGACTGGCCAACAGTTCGCCTTGGGTTGAGCGAACGGTAGGGGTCCTGAAAGACAATCTGAATCCGGTGGCGATGCGGCCGCAGTATTCGGCGCGAGGCTTGTCCTATCTCCTGGTCGCCTAACCAGATCTGGCCGCCGCTCGGGTCGATCAGGCGCGCTACGCAGCGCGCTACCGTGGACTTGCCGGAGCCTGATTCGCCGACGATGCCCACCGTCTGTCCGCGGGCGATGGCGATGCTGACGTCGCTTACCGCATGCACGGTTCGATTCCTCTGGAACAGCCCGCTGGACGTGTAGGTCTTATGAAGATTATTGATGCGCAGAACCAGCTCGCCGCTGTTGTTGACCTCTCTGTGCGCAGGCCGTATCGAGGGAACCGAGCCGATCAACATGCGGGTGTACGGATGGCACGGGGCACCGAGAAGCTGCTTTGTCGGGCCCGCTTCGACCAGTTCGCCCAGGCGCAGCACCGCCACCTGGTCGGCGATCTCGGCAACCACCCCAAAATCGTGCGTGATGAACAGCACACCCGTTCCATGGCTGAGCTGAAGTTCTTTGATCAATTTGAGGATCTGCGATTGCGTCGTCACATCCAGGGCTGTGGTGGGTTCATCCGCAATCAGCAGGGCGGGATCGAGGATGAGCGCCATGGCGATCATGATCCGCTGGCGCTGCCCACCGGACAACTGGTGCGGGTAGGCCGTGTACATGCGCGGCGGGTCGGGTAAGTGCACCTGCTCCAGGGCGCGCAACACCTTGCGTTGACGTTCGTTGCTCGACAGACGGGTGTGCTTGCGCAGGACCTCGTCGATCTGCCTGCCGCAGGTGACCACCGGGTTAAGGGCCGTCATCGGCTCCTGAAAGATCATTGACATGCGCACACAACGTGCGGCTCTTAGCCAGTTGGGGCTGGACTGAAGAACATCGGTACCGGCCAGCAAGATCTGGCCTGCATCGGCCCGCAGACCCTTGGGCAGCAGGCCCATCACCGCCTGGGCGATGACTGATTTGCCGGAGCCGGACTCACCCACCAAGCAGACCAGCTCGCCGCGGCGCACCGTCAGGTTGGCATCGGTCACCGCGTGGCTACGGTCGGCTCCGGGCGGCAGAGCAATGCGCAATCCGCGCAGCGCCAGTGCAGGTGGGGTATCGGGGGCCATCATGGACATGGGCGGTCACAGGTTCTTGCGCATCTTGGGATCCAGCGCATCCCGCAAGCCGTCGCCGAGTACATTGACCGCCAGCACCGTCAGGGCCAGGAAGATGCTGGGGTAAAAGATATGGTGGGGATGCACTCGAAACAGGGCCCGGCCTTCTGCAATGATGTTGCCCCAGCTCGGAATCTCGGGGGGAATACCGATGCCTAGAAACGAGAGGGCTGCCTCAGACAGCATGGCCGCTGCGCACAGGAACGTACCTTGCACGATCAATGGCGCCACTGTGTTGGGCAACACATGGCGGATCAGCAACCATGCCGTGGGCGCACCCAGCGACTCAGCGGCTTCTACATAGGGCTCCTCGCGCACGGACAGCACAACCGAGCGGACCAGCCGCACCACACGAGGAATGTCGGGCACCACAATAGCCAGGATCACGGTCAGCATGCCGCCTTTCCAGATCGCCACCAGTGTGATCGCCAGCAGGATCCCGGGGATGGCCATCATCGCGTCCATGACGCGCATCACCGGTCCGTCCAGGTGCCGGAAAAACCCCGCGAGCAAGCCGATCACAAGGCCGATGGTCAGGCTGATCATCGCCACTGCGGCGCCGATCACCAGCGACACCCGGGTCCCGTAAAGCACGCGGCTGAAGACATCACGGCCCAGGTTGTCGGTGCCGAAATATGCGGTATGGTCCACCGCGCTGCCGTCGTCCAGGGTGATGGACAACAGCTCGCCGGGCTTGAGGTTACGTGCAGAGACATCAATCAGTGCCGGATCCACGGTGCCGAGCCTGGGTGCCAGGACAGCCACCAGCAGCATCAGCGCGAGAATGGCGGTGCCCGCCATTACCCGTCGGTTGCGCAGGGCCTTGTTCCAAAGCGATGGCCGAGCTGCTATTGGCGATTGCATTGCCAGCGTCTGGGCTTGCACATCATTTTCGGGGGCTATCAATACCGGATCCTCGGGTCAAGAAACGCGTAACCAATGTCCACTAGGAGGTTGACCATCACATAGGCCACCGAAAAAAGCACGATCAACGCCTGAATAACGGGGAAGTCGCGCGACAGCACAGCCTCCACGGTCAGCCGCCCCAAGCCAGGAATGGCGAACACACTCTCGGTCACTACGGCGCCACCAATCAGTAACCCCATTCCGATGCCGATGATGGTCAGGATCGGTACGGCTGCGTTGCGCAGCGCGTGGCGCACCAGCACCTCGGCCTCGGTCAGACCCTTGGCCCGCGCGGTGCGAATGTAATCCTCATTGAGGACCTCCAGCACGCTGGTACGGGTGATCCTGGCAATCAGCGCAATGTAGACCACGGCCAGCGCAGACGCGGGCAGGATAATGCGCGCTAAGAAGGGGCCCAGTCCGTCAGCGATTCGTGTGTAGCCTTGAACAGGCAACCATTCGAGTTGGATGGCGAACACATACATCAACGCGTAACCCAGCACGAAACCGGGCACCGAGAAGCCCAACACCGACAGGCCCATCACCATATCGTCAATCCGGCTTCCCTGTCGGAACGCCGCCAGCACGCCCAAAGGCACTGCGGCAACAATCGAAATCATCAGGGCGCATGCCCCAAGAGCCAGTGTTGGTTCGATGCGTTGGAGGACCAAGTCCATCACTGGTAACTTGAAGAAATAACTCTCCCCAAAATCACCTCGTATTACATGGCCTAACCAAATGACAAACTGCTTTGCCAGCGGCTGGTCAAGTCCAAGACGTTGCCGGATTTCGGCTACCTGCTCGGTGGTCGCCGTCTCGCCGGCAATGATGGCCGCTGGGTCACCAGGAACCATCCGCAGCACCAAAAAGGCGAAAGCGGCAACCAACAGCAGCACCGGCAGCAGAGCCAGCATGCGGCGAATAATAAAAGACAGCATGTCGCGTGGCGCGGCAGCGGACCTCTGAGCTGTCGCCCTGGGCTACTTTTTCTTCACCCCATAAAACA
Organism: Comamonas sp. lk; assembly: GCA_945925985.1. GTDB lineage: Bacteria > Pseudomonadota > Gammaproteobacteria > Burkholderiales > Burkholderiaceae_C > Rhodoferax. The sequence continues at coordinate 23,909 of CAMELV010000017.1, forward strand.
GCGTGAGAGGCTGCTTGAAGGTCGGCTCCAGCTTGATGCTGCGGGCGCTGACAGCCGCATACTCACCCAAAGGGATCACGGTCACGATCTCCGCATTGCGCTCCTGCATTTCACGCGCCAGGCCCTTTTTTGCCGCCGGATCGCTGGTTCTGGCGAAGGCGTCGCGCATCTGCTCCATCTTGTCGTCGCAGGGCCAGCCAAGGAAGGATGTCTTGCAGTTGGTGTTGAAGCTGCCGCGGTCAATCGGGTTTTGCGCGTCGTTCAGGTCCAGCGAGGACATGTAGGCGCTCCAGCCACCTTCGCTGGGTTTTTCCTTTTTGCGCAAACGCATCGTCAATGACTGCCAATCCGATGGTGCGAGTTCAACTTTGAAACCGGCACGCTCGAGCTGTTGCTTGGCCAGGGGCCCGAGGTTGTTGAGCACCGGCAGGTCAGTGGTGTGGGGCAACAGGATAGGTGTACCGTCATAGCCGGCTTCCTTGAGTAGGGCGGCTGCACGCTTGGCGTCGCCGCGGACCATGGCGCCCATGCCAGCGTCGGTATAGTAGGGTGAGTTGCAGGCGTAGGTGGAATAGCACACCTTGTAATTGCGGGCGTCACCCACCATGCCTTTGAGGATCTGCTCCTGATTCAATGCGATCATGGCAGCTTGGCGGATCTTCGGGTTGTCAAACGGGGGGTTAACCCAATTGGGGCGCAGGAAGTAGGTTTGCTTCCAGGCCGGCTCAACCACCAGGCTCTTGTTCTTGGCAGCAAGGGGCACCAGATCATTGGCCAGGATCTCTACCATGTCGATCTCGCCGTTGGTCAAGGCCGCAAGGGCGGTCTGCCCATCCGGGATGGCGATCCATTCCACGCGGTCCACATAGGCCACCTTACCACCCGCCAGCCCGGACGGCGGCTCTGCACGCGGCTTGTACTTGGTGTTCTTGACGTACACCACCTTTTCTCCCGGCCTCCATTCGTCGCGTTTAAAAACGAAAGGCCCAGACCCAATGACCTGTTCCGGTTTGATCGGTTCCGCTGCCGGTGTTTCGGCCACTTTCTTGGGCATCATGAACAGAGGCGCTAGGCTGGGCTTGGAGAGACTGTCCAACAACAGGCCATAAGGCTCGTTCAGGACGATTCGGAAGGTCTTTGCATTGACCACCTCATAGGTTTTGATGAACGGGGCGGCACGCAGACCGGTGGCGTCGCGCTGATTGAATCGCTTGATGGAGGCGATGCAGTCCTCAGCTGTGACCGGTGTGCCGTCATGCCACTCTTGGCCGTCGCGAAGCGTGAAAGTCCAGACCAAGCCATCCTTGCTGGTCTCCCATTTATCCGCCATTTGTGGTTTGACCACGCCCTTTTCGTCGCGGGCGACCAGCTGATCGAACACCATGTAGCCATGATTGCGGACGATGTAGGCGGTGCTCACTGTCGGGTCGAACACCTTGAGGTCCGAATGCATCACCACTTTGATCGTCTGGCTCTGAACTGCCGGAGCAGTGAGCGCAAGCGCAGTGCCCAGTGCGGCAAGCGAGTATTTGATCAAGTATGGAGTTTTCACGGGGATTCCTTTGGTGTCTCAGTTGACGGTTGAATAGGGTTCACTGATTTGGAACATTTCTTCTGCAATGTAGAACTGTATCTGAGCGACATATTTTTGTAAAGTCCAAGCTTTATTTTGATACTGAAAAGTGCGCTCCACACATGACAATATCGGTTTAGAATTGTCACATAAAAGAACGAGTGTTTACAATTGTGGAACAAAAAGCAATGTCAAACGACACCGCTAATGCGGCCGCCCAACTGCCCGACTGGGATCAGCCCGTCCGCTACATAGACCGCACCCACGCCTGGTACAACGCACTGGGCACCAACAACCCGTACCAGTACTCGCATTTCCTGGATGTTCCGTTTCAGGCTATGCAAAAACCGCTTTCCCAATGCCGTGTGGCCTTGTTGACCACGGCGGCGCCCTACCAGCCCGAGAAGGGGCCACAGGGCAAGGACGCGCCATACAACGCTGCTGCCAAGTTCTATGAGGTCTACTCAGGCGACACATCGCAACACCACGACCTGCGGGTTTCACATGTTGGTATCGATCGGGCGCAAATCACCGATGACAGCCACACCTGGTTTCCCCTGCAGGCACTGCGCCGCGCAGCCGCACAGGGCATCATCAGCTCTGTGTCTGCGCGATTCCACGGCGTGCCGACCAACCGCAGCCAGCGCCACACCATGACGGTGGACTGTCCGGAGGTGCTTGCACGTTGTCGTGCCGATGGCGTAGACGTGGCGGTCCTGGTGGCCAACTGCCCGATCTGTCACCAATCGATGGCGCTGACCGCACGGCATCTCGAAGCCAACGGAATTTGCACGGTGATCATGGGCGCTGCCAAGGATATTGTGGAGCACTGCGGCGTTCCCCGACTGTTGTTCAGCGACTTTCCATTGGGCAACGCAGCCGCTCTGCCCCATGACGAGGCTTCACGTGATTCGACGCTGGAGCTGGCCTTGCGCTTACTCGAAAGCGCGCCGGCGGCACGTACGACAGTACAGAACCCGCTGCGCTGGAATGGCGACCCGCAGTGGAAATCAAAATACCTCGACGTGGCCAAACTGACCCCTGAGGAACTGACTCGGCGCAAAGCAGAGAACGCAGACATCAAGACGGTGGCACAGTCCGTCCGCGATGCCACGCTGCAAGCACGCTGAGCCCGCGATTCATCTTCACACTCCGGCAAGTCAGCCACCTCACCCCGCGACAAGGCGTCCCCATGAGCAAACCATTTTCCAATGTTCGGGTAATTGATTTCACCCAGTTTTTGGCTGGGCCCTTCGCCACCCAGCAGTTGGGATTGATGGGCGCAGATGTCATCAAGATCGAGCCCTTGGTTGGAGACGACGTACGCAGGTCTGCGCTCCCCAAGAGCCGAGAATGGACTGAGCGCAACCTGTCGCCCGGCTTCATGGCCAACAACGCCAACAAGCGCAGCCTGACACTGGATCTTCGCAAACCCGAAGCGGTCGAGGTGGTCAAGCGCTTGGTCGCTAGGGCCGATGTGGTCTGCGAAAACTACCGGCCGGGCGTGATGGACCGTCTGGGGCTAGGCTACGAGGAGCTCTCCGCCATCAATCCCACACTGATTTATTGCGGTATGTCAGGGTTCGGACGCGTCGGGCCTGAAAGCAGGACGGCAAGCTTTGACGGAAAGATTCAAGCCATGTGCGGATTGATGACCATGACCGGCGACCCGGCTGGTGGCCCTATGCGTGCCGGCATCGCCCTGGCCGACCTGACAACCGGCCTAAATGCGGCGCTGGCCATGGCGAGTGCATTGTTCCAGCGAACGCATACCGGCAAGGGGCAGTTCATTGACGTGGCGATGTTCGACAGCATGCTCAACCTAATGGCCGGCCACGTGGCTGAATACACGGTGGTAGGGCACCATCAGCAGCAGTATGGCAACCTGTCGGTCAGCCGCAAAGCGACTGCGGACCGCTTCAAATGCGGTGACGGGTTCCTGGTGCTGGCGGTTCTGACGGAGAAGCAGTTCGCTTCGCTGATGGCCACGCTTGGGCATCCACAAGCCGTGGATGACCCCCGCTTCGGCAGTTGGGCAGCCCGGACGGAGAACCAGGCAGCTTTGCGCCACCTGATCGAAAGTTCCATGGCGCTGGGCTCGCCTGAGGACTGGGCTCACAAGCTGACGGCGGCCGACGTACCCTGCTCCAACATTTTGAGCCTGGCCCAGGCCATAGAGCACGAGCAGGTGAAGCACCGCAAGGTCATTCAGACGGTCGAGACTCCCTACGGCCCAGTGCGCCTTGCCGGTTCAGGTTTCGAGATGGCACATGGCAGCAGCAGCATTGACAGACCACCGCCCAAGTTGGGGCAGCACAACGAAGAGCTCCTGCGCGAGCTTGGTTATGCGGACGCGGAAATCGTTAGCTTGCGACAGGCCGGGGTTACCGCGAAACCAGAGCCAGAAGGGTTGTGCGCTGAATCGGTCACAAGGACACCGCCGAACCCGCCCACTCGGTAGGTAAGGGCCGGGATGTGCTTACACCCGGTGGCAGGCCACGCGTTGCCCTCCCACATCCCTGAGCTGCGGTGCTTCGTCGCGGCAACGCGAGACCGCCTGCGGGCAGCGTGGATGAAACGCGCAACCGCTTGGCGGCGCCAGCGGTGAGGGCAGCTCACCCTGGATTGGGATCACCTTGCGTTGCAGCGCCGGGTCAAGGGTAGGACTGGCTGACAGCAGGGCCTGGGTGTAGGGGTGCAGCGGTGTGGCGAACACAGATTGACGGGTGCCGAACTCCACCACCTTGCCCAGATACATCACCAATACCTCGTGGGCCACATGCTCCACCACCGACAGGTTGTGCGAGATGAAGACATAGGCGGTGCCGAACTCCTCCTGCAGGTCCATGAACAGGTTCAGAATCTGGGCCTGGATTGATACATCCAGCGCCGATACTGGTTCGTCGGCGATCACCACCGCAGGGTTCAGGGCCATGGCGCGAGCAATGGCAATGCGCTGACGCTGGCCGCCTGAGAACATGTGCGGGAAACGGTCGGCTTGCTCCTTGCGCAGCCCCACCTGCTGCATTAGTGTATCGACGCGGTCGCGGCGCTCGGCGGCAGACTGACGCGTGTTGATGGCCAGCGGCTCGTCCAGGATGGCTGCCAGAGTTTTGCGTGGGTTTAGCGAGGAAAACGGATTCTGGAACACGATCTGCACACGCTGGCGCAGCAGCGCGTGCGCTTGTGGATCCATGCCAGTGATGTCCCGCCCATCCACGACCAAGGTACCCGCCGTGGGCTGTTCAATCAAGGTCAGCAGGCGCGCCAGCGTGGTCTTGCCACAACCAGACTCGCCCACCACAGCCAACGTGCGACCAGCGCATAAAGTGAAATCTACGCCATCCAGCGCACGGACGGTCTGGGGCGCGCGCAGCCAGCCGTTTCTTAACGGATAGTGCTTCTGCAGGCCGCGAGCGTCGAGCACCGGGGGAATAGGAAGAGCAGGGATTACCATGGTTCAGGCATCGGGGGCGATGGCGGCTTCAGCGATGTCGAAGTGACAGGCCACCTGCCGCCCCTCTCCAATGTCGCGTGCCAGTGGGCGCTGTGCGCCGCAACGCCCTTGGACATGCGGGCAGCGTGGCGCCAGAAGGCAGCCGCTTGGCCGATCGTCCACGCCGGGCACGACACCAGGCAGTGCCAGCAGCCGCTCACGCCCGCGACTGCTTTCGGGCAGCGCTTGCATCAAAGCGCGGGTATAGGGATGCTGGGGCGAGCGAAAGATCCCGGGGGGGCGACCGGACTCTACCGCCTGCCCGGCATACATCACCACCACCCGGTCTGCCACGCTGGACACGAGCGCCAAGTCGTGGCTGATCAGAAGCAGTGTGAGATTTCGCTCGCGCTGCAGGCGCCGTAACACGGCCATGATTTGAGCCTGAATGGTCACATCCAGCGCCGTGGTAGGTTCGTCGGCGATCAAAAGGCTCGGGTTGCGCGACAAGGCCATGGCGATCATGATGCGTTGGCACATGCCGCCCGAGAGGTGGTGCGGGTAGGCGTCCATCCGGGCGACCGGGTCTGGTATCTCCACCAAGCGTAACAGCTCGAGCGCACGGTCGCGCAGTTGTGCGCGCGACATGCGGCCTTGCAACGCCAGGGTCTCGGTGAGTTGCTCCCCGACACGGTAGCACGGGTCCAGGCTGGCCATTGGGTCTTGGAAGATCATGCCCACGTGTTCACCAATAAAACGGTGGCGCTGGCGCAAGGACATGGCTTGCAAGTCAGTTCCTGCAATCGAGAGATGGTCCGCGCTGACGCGGCCATTGGCGTCGACCAAGCCCATGATGGCCATCATTGCCACGCTCTTGCCCGAGCCGGATTCGCCTACCAGCCCCAGCACCTCACCCCGTGCGATGTCCAGGTCCAGGCTTTCGACAGCCACCATGGGTTTGTCCAATGCGCCGAAATGCACGTTCAGGTTGCGAACATGGAGCATGGGGGCCACGGCTGTAGATGCTCGGGCGTCAACCATGATGCTTCAGCCGTGGATCCAGCGCATCACGCAGTCCGTCACCCAGCAGATTGATGGCGATAACGGTCACCAAGATGGCCAACCCTGGCAGCGTCACCAGCCAGGGTGCTGTTTCTATGAAACCACGCGAGCTTGCCAACATGGTCCCCCACTCAGCCGTGGGCGGCTGGGCGCCTAGTCCGAGAAAGCCCAGCGCTGCCGCCTCCAGGACCGCGCTTGAAAATCCCAAGGTGCCCTGCACAATGACCGGCGCCGCACAGTTGCGTAAGACCGTATCGAACATCAGGCGTGTTTTACTGGCGCCGCACTGCCGTGCCGCAGCCACGTAGTCACGTGACATTTCCATCTGCGCCGAGGCGCGCACCAGCCGCACGAACGGCGGCAGCATCACCAAGGCGATCGCCAGTACCGTATTGACGAGGCCCGGGCCAAGGATGGCCACCACCGCAATGGCCAGCAGCAGGCCGGGGATAGCCACCAGCAGGTCAACGGTGCGCCCTATCACGATGGACATCCACCCTGGAAAGAAGGCGGCGACCAGCCCCAGCAGGATGCCAGGGACCAAGGCCAACACCACCGAGGCGACTCCCACCGCCAGCGACACACGGGCCCCCCAGATAAGTCGCGAGAGCAGATCGCGACCCAAGTCATCGGTTCCCAAGGGATAGCGCCAATCCCCACCAGACCAGACCGGTTTGGCAAGCAGCGCGTCACGGAACTGCTCCACCGGGTTGTGAGGCGCAATCCATGGCGCCAGCAGCGCGGTCAGCAGCAGTGCCACACACACGAACAGTCCGGCGGCGGCAGCTCTGCGCCGGACCAGCGAGTACCACAGTTCGCGCATACCGGTCAGACCCTGGGGTGGCGTATACGCGGGTCGATGGCGCCGTAGAGCACATCCACCAGCAAGTTCACGGCGATCACCATCAACGCCGTCAGCAGGATACCGCCCTGCAGCACGGTGTAGTCGCGCTGGTAGATGGCGTCTACCAGCCAACGACCAATGCCGGGCCAAGAAAAAATGGTCTCTGTCAGAACCGCGCCGCCCAGCAAGGCACCGGTCTGCAGGCCGATCACCGTGACCACCGGAATCAATGCATTGCGCAGCGCGTGTTTCACCACCACGCGCCAGACCGGCAGTCCGCGCGCACGCGCCGCGCGTACGAATTCCAACGACAGGGTCTCGAGCAGGCAAGAGCGCGTCATTCGTGCCACGATCGCCATGGCATAGGTACCCAGCACAAAACTTGGCATGACCAGGTGGCTGACTGCCGAGCGGAACGCACCTTTCTCGTCCGAGAGCAAGCTATCGATCAGCATGAAGCCGGTGCGCGCTGGTATGTCATAAATAACCGCCAGCCGACCCGACACAGGCAGCGCCAGCATCGGTATAAAGTCGCGCATCCAAACCGAAAAAAACATGATGGCCAGCAGGCCGGACCAATAAATGGGCATAGAGTGCCCAGTAAGAGACAAACCCATCAAGCCCTGGTCAAGCCAACTGCCCCGGCGTAGGGCCGCCAGGGTACCGATCAAAATGCCTCCCAAAGCAGAGATCAACAAGGCACAAAGCGCCAGTTCGACCGTGGCCGGGAACAGCGCAGCGAACTCGCTGACCACAGACTTGCGATTGACCAAGGAGGCTCCCAGTTCACCTCTGACCAGACGGCCAAGGTAGGAGAGGTATTGCAATGGCAGCGGTTGATCCAGCCCGAGTTGCTGCACCATCTTGGCGTGCGCTGCCTTGTCACTCATGCGCTCACCCAGCATGACCTCGACCGGATCGCCAGGCAGCAACCTGGCCAGCGCGAAGGCCAACACGGTGATGCCGATCACGGTAGGCACCGTCATGGCAATGCGACTCAGCACAAAACGCCACACAGGTGCTCTCCTAGATGAACGTCGAACTACAGGTCGTCGTCAGTGCTCAACCTACTTCAGGTCGACCTGTTGCAGAATCGTGCGGGTCAGCGGGTCCATTTGGAAGTTGACCACTTCTTTGCGAACAGGTTTGTACTGCTTGGTGTGGGCGATCGGGATGTAAGGCATCTCTCGCTGGACGATGTCTGCCACCTGCCGGTACAACTTGGCGCGCTGGTCGTTGTTGGTGGTCGCACGAGCTTGTTCCAGCAGACCATCCACTTCTTTGGTGCACCAGCGCGAGGGTGTCGGACGGCTGCAGGTGACCAGAGGCACAAAGAAGTTGTCTGGATCGGCGATGTCGGCCGCCCAGCCCAACAAGGCCACCGAGTGCTCGCCCGCCCGTACGCGCTTGAGGAACTCGCCCCACTCGATGTTCACCACTTTAACCGTGACGCCGACCTTGGCCCAGTCGGCTTGCAGCATTTCGGCGGTTTTCTTGGCGTCCGGGTTGTACTGGGCAGCAATCATTGGGGCCCAAACCTCTACCTCAAAACCGTTCGGGTACCCCGCAGCAGCCAGCATTTTCTTGGCCTGCTCAGGGTTGAAGGGGATCTCCTTCAGATCCGCAAAGTGGCCCAGCGTGTTGGGGGGCACTAACTGCGATGTCGCCATACCGATACCCTGGTACACCGCCTGCAGCACGGCCTTGCGGTCAGACGCCTGGGCCAAGGCGTTACGCACATCCTTGTTGTCGAATGGCTTCTTCTCGGTGTTAAGGCCGATGTAGCCGATGTTCAGGCCGCCCACTTCCTGAAGAACCAGGTTGCTGTCGGCACGAATCGTGGCGAGATCCTGTGGGCGCGGGTTTGATCCAATGTGGCATTCGCCAACCTTGATCTTCTGCAGGCGGACCGCTGCATCCTTCACGGTCTGAATGACCAAGCGGTCGACCTTGGGCTTGCCGCCCCAGTATTGTGCGTTGGCATCGTAGCGGACCTGTGCATCCTTGTCGTAGCGGCGCATGATCCAGGGGCCGGTGCCAATCGGTTCGCTGTCAAGGTTGGCCAGTTTCCCGGCCTTTTGCAGCTGTTCGGCGTACTCCAGCGATGTAACGATGGATGTGACCATACCCAGGTTGGCCATGGTGGTGGCATCTGGGACCTTCAGGTTCAGTCGCATGGTGTTGGCGTCGACCTTCTCAACCGAGGCAAGGTTCTTGGCCCAGCTGTTATACGGGTAGTTGCTCACGCCGTAGGCTTTGTTGAAGCCACTGTCGGTGTCTCGGTAGCGCTCCATCGAAAACACCACGTCGTCCACGGTCAGGTCACGCGTAGGCTTGAAATAGTCGGTGCTGTGAAACTTCACCCCTTTGCGAATGGTGAAGGTGTAAGCCTTTCCATCAGCGCTAACGGTCCATTTTTCTGCCAGTCCTGGGAGCAACTTAAGCGTGCCGGGCTCAAACTCCACCAGCCGATCGTAAATGGTCAGGCCGGCGGCATCGATGGTCTGGGTCGTTGTCCATCGCGGCATGTCGAAACCTTGCGGGTCTGACGGCGCGCAATAGACCAGCGTTTTGCTCTGCGCTGCGCATAGCGTGGCGCCGAGCGCCAGGGTAAGGCCCAGGGTTAACCTGGATAAACCGTTGAGTGTCATCGTGAAGTCTCCTAGTTGATCTACGCCATTCATTGACCCCGTTCCGGGTCCAAATAAATGTTCCGCATAATGGAACATGCGTTCAATTATAAAGTATTTTAATTTTTTGCAAAGCTTAAGCTTTCATATTAAGTTGTCGCGTTACCCCTTATCAGTTCAGGTGTTCAGGTTGAATCTCAGATAGGGTTCCCGTTCAAGTTGTTGCAGCAGGTTGACTTCCCAGGTGAGGTATTGCTGCATCGCCTCCTGCACGCCCGTCCTGCGGGCATAGGGGGGATACCACATGTCATCGGTGGGCGTAAGGAGCAGGGGGTCGTCGTCACCGGTGCATCGCTCCACCGGCAGACCAGCAGCGCGCCAGGCTGCACGTCCGCCGGCCAGAACCCGTACATTCGACCAGCCTGCATCCATCGCATCCTGTGCGGCATACCGAGAAACGCGGCCATCGGCGCACACAAAAACCAGGGGCGTGTGTACCTCGAATCGGCCCAGTGCATCCAGCAAACGTGAACGCATCGCATAGAAAGACCCCGGGATCCTGCCGGCACGGTACCAGTAACTCTCGCCGACATCGATCACCCGGGTGCCGGACGCGCCTGCATCCAACAGTGGTCGGAGTGCTGACGCCTCGAGCATGGGGGCAGTCAATCCCGACTCACCCAAGCAGGGAATCGCTACTGGACCTACCTCAAGTGGTCCGGCCAGACCGTCTCGCAGTACGTGGACGTCCAGCCAGCCCATTTGTCGCATCCAGTGCGCGGTCATGACAGACTGCACGGCATGCTGGTCGACCAGCACGATCCGGGCGCCACGCACGGGCGCAAACGTATCGGTAGCTTGCACCAGCTGACCACCGGGCGCGTTCAGACTGCCGGGCAGATGACCGGCCACAAAGGCATCTGCCAAACGCACATCAAAGACATAGGTTGTCCTGTCTGCTTGTGCCTGCATGGCTCTGACCTGTGCCAAGGTAACGAAGGACACCTGATGGCGCTTAGCAACTACATCCGCCAACGCAAGCGCCGCCTCCAAAGCTGACCCTACTGGTTCGGATACCATATTGTCCCGACCGTGTTCGGCAGGAAAGCCCGCCAGCTCCCATCCCATGGTGCCATTTTTCAGCGCAACGACCGGGTTGGGGAGACCCGCATTGCGCAGGCTTTGGCAGCCGATGATTGAGCGAGTACGACCGGCGCAATTGACCACCACCGTGGTCGCGGGAGACCTCAGCAGGCCCGGAATTCGCAGCACCAATTCGGCGCCCGGGCAATCTGCGGCTCCGGGAATGCTGACTATTCGGTACTCATCTAAGGGACGCGCGTCGACCACGACGATATCTCGTCCCTCCACCTGCCAACGCTTTAGCTCTTGCGGCTCAATGCGCGGCGTCTCGTGCGCATGTTCGACCATCTCGCCGAATGCCTTGGACGGTACATTGGTGCCAGAGAAGAGTTCATAACCGGCGGCCAGCCAAGCGGCTACGCCGCCCGAGAGAATATGCAAGCCCGTATAGCCATGGCTTGAGAGCTTGAACGCAGCGCGTTCACACGAACCGTCGCCATCATCCACTAAGACCAGCCGCACATCACGCCGTGGCAGCAAGGCAGGTATCCGGACCTCCAACTGGGCGAGCGGAATGTTGCTGGCAAGCAGAAGATGGGAGCGGGAAAACGGCCCACCATCACGTACGTCGATGAGCGCAATCTCGGCGCCGTCGCCAAGCCAGGCGCGCAGGGTAGTGGGTTCAATCAAGGAGATCATGGTTTTGTGATGGCTTATTCGGCAGCCAGTGCCCTGTCAAATGCATCCAACAGGGCATCAATGTCGTCCAGCGTGATACACATCGGCGGGTTGAGACGAAAGGTATTGCGGGTGGGACTCCCCTTGACCATGATGAAGCCTGCATCGCGCATGCGAGCCATGACCCGCTCGCCCTCATCTACAGCGGGTTCACGGGTCGAACGGTCACGTACCATTTCGATACCCAGCATCAAGCCCGCACCGCGCACGTCGCCAATCAGCGCATGCCGGCCCTGCAGCTTGCGAAGTCCCGTAAGCAAGCGCTCACCGCAGCTTAGGGCATGGGCTTGTAAACCTTCATCGTCAATCACCTTGAGAACTGACCGGGCCGCAGCGCTAGCCACTGGATTTCCAGCGTAGGTGTTGAAGAAACGAACTTTCGCAAAGGATTCTGCAATGTCGCGGCGGCAGACCACTGCGGCAATCGGAAACCCATTACCCATGCCTTTGCCCAGGACCACAATGTCGGGTATGGCGTCGTGCGCCTCGAATCCCCAGTAGTGTGAACCCAGGCGGCCAAATCCCGTCTGAACCTCGTCGCTGATGCACAACCCGCCCGCCTCCCGGGTGATCTTGAAAGCCTCACGCATATAGCCCGGCGGCATGGGTACCACGCCGCCGGAGCCCTGAATGGGCTCGATGATCATGCCGGCGATTCGTCCGCAAGTGGAGGAAAAGATGCTTCTCCGCAGCTCTGAAAGATAGGGTTCGAGAACTGCCCCGAATGCACCCTTGTACTGGTCAGGATGCATCGCGTGCACGAAGCCCTGCATCGCCGCCGATGACCAGCGGTTGTAGCTGAAAGCCGTGCTGCCAGATGCACCAAACTGAAGCCCGTGGTAGGCGTTGCGCAGTGAGACTAACTCAAAGTATCCGGTATGAGCCCGTGCCATCATGTACGCCAAGTCGATGGCCTCCGAGCCACTGTTGACAAGCTGGACCACCCAGTCGGGACCCTTCGGCATGCGCGCCAACAGCTCCTCGGCATACAGAATGGGTTGCTCGTTAAAGAACAGCGATGTGCAATGCTGCATCAGCTGCATTTGCTCACCGGCCATAGCCACGGTGACCGGATGCGCGAAACCAAGGCTAATGCACAGATTCTGCGCCGTGCAGTCCAGGTATCTTTTACCGGTTTCGTCAAAGACGTATTGACCCTGACCTCGCACTAGAGTGAGTGGCTGGTGCGGATAGATCATGGTGGTCCCAAGCGATGCGCTCATGCAGCGCGCCCGCCGCTGGGCTAAGTTGCTGATGAAAGCCGTGGCGTCGTTTGCGGGGGCCAAGGTGACTGCTTTTTGCATGGCGTACTCTGTGTTTGGGTGAAGCAAAACGGACTGCATATTACGGCAACCAAATTGCCTTGTCAAAAAAATTTTTTTTCGTTTAATATCCTGCAATGTCAAAAAAAATAGCATCGACCGAAAGCTCTCCGAAAACACCATCGCAGACCCGAGGACCAGGTCGAACAACGCTCGCACGTCTGCTGCGGGCGGCCGGGGAGGTGCTGCAAGAGTGCGGCTATGAAGGACTGAGTACGACCGCTGTAGCGCAGCGTGCCGGGGTGAGCACGGCAACGATGTACCGCCATTTCCCAGACAAGCATGCGGTGCTCCATGCGCTGATCGTCCATGAACAAACCGAGCGGGCCCAAGCGGTAGCGCCATTTTTCTCAGCCATGGCGACGGCTCCGGACTGGCGAGCCCCTTTGGCTGACTCAACGCGCAACAGCTGGCGTCTGCGGCGCGCCCAACCTGGCGCCTATTCGGCACGCAGAGCACTGCAAACGTCACCTGAGTTATGGCGATGGGACCAGGAGCAGAACGAGTCCATAGCAATGGGATTGGCAGCAGCCATGTGCCAACGGAACCCTAAGTTATCGCAAGCACGAGCACGTATGGCGGCTCTGGTATCGGTCCAGGCAGTTGTGGCACTACTCGATCTGGCCAGTCTGAACCCGCGCCGCGGATCTGCCATTGTTGAGGAGGCCATCACGCTGCGTGCCGCCTACCTCGCCCGCTTTCTCGAGGTTTAGGAGAGGGTAGCCATGACGATCACGATCTACCGAGCTCGGCGCATCATCACCATGAACCTGGCTCGACCGGACGCTACTCATGTGGCGGTTCGTGATGGCCGAGTGCTCGGGACAGGGAGCATGGCAGAGTTGGCCCTTTGGGGGCCTAGCATTCTGGACGAGCGCTTCGCTGACAAGGTGCTGATGCCGGGCTTCGTGGAGGGTCACACGCACCTTTCTGAGGGCATGAACTGGCGCCATGTGTATTGCGGCTATCACGACCGCATGGATCCAGATGGGCGCACCTGGTCTGGCGCGCGTGATCTGCGTGACGTGCTGCGGCGACTGCGTGAAGCGCTGCCCTCGGACGATGACGGCGGCAAGCCATTGATTGGCTGGAGTTTCGACCCGATTTATTTCCTCGGTGCAGCACGCTGCACCCGGCATGATCTGGACACGGTAAGCGTCACGCGGCCGGTGCTGTTGCTGCATGCCAGCGGCCATATCATCAATGGCAATACACCCGCGCTCGCTGCGGCCGATTTCATGCGCCAGGGTATCGATCACCCGGGTATCCCGCTGGGTACAGATGGGTTTCCATCTGGCGAGATGAAAGGGCCAGACGCGATGACGCCAATACTGCAACGACAGGGTTTATACAAAGGGGAGGTGGATGCGCAGGCCATGTGGTCTTTTTCTCGTCTGTGTGTGCGCAAGGGGGTAACGACTGCGACTGATCTCGCCAACCCCCTGACGCCGGCGACACTCGAGCTCATGCTAGCGATCAGCGCGGAAACTTCTTTCCCTACTCGCCTGGTCACCGTGCTGCGAGGCAATGGGCGCCATGTGACCGAACTTGTGCAAACGGCTCTCGCTTACCGGGAGCGGTCGACCGATATGCTGCGCCTAGGTGGCATCAAGATCGTAGCCGACGGATCGATCCAAGGCTTCTCAGCACGAATCAAGCATCCTGGGTATTTCAATGGCGCGTCGCAAGGTCTTTGGTACCTGACTCCGGAATGGATGCGCTCACTGTACGGCGAAGCCTTGCGCACGGGCCTGCAGGTGCATACGCATACCAATGGCGACATGGCCACCGAATTAGCGCTTGACAATCTAGAACAAAGCTTAGCAACCAATCCCCAACGTGACCACCGCTTCGTGCTGCAGCACTGCCAGTTGGCCGACGCGGCGCAATTTAGACGAATGAAGGCGCTGGGCATGTGCGTCAATCTGTTTGCAAATCACCATTATTATTGGGGCGACGCGCACTACAAGCTTACCATGGGCCCCGACCGCGCTGAGCGCATGAACCCCTGTCGAACCGCCATGGAGAGCGGTGTGCCATTTGCAATCCATTCAGATGCACCGGTGACACCCATGGGCCCATTGTTTACGGCTTGGTGTGCGGTCAATCGCATGACCTCTGGAGGACGCCAGTTGGGGACCTACGAGTGCATTGGCGTGTTGGATGCGCTGCGGGCGGTGACCCTGGGTGCAGCCTACACCCTCAAGCTTGACGGCGAGGTCGGCTCGATTGAGACCGGCAAACGCGCCGACTTTGCGGTGCTCGATGGTGACCCGCTTGCGGTTGCACCAGAGGCCTTGCGCGACGTTGGCGTATGGGGCGTGGTTCAGGGCGGAAGGATTTTTCAGGCCAACACGATGTGATTGACGCCTTCAGTGCGTCGTGGCCTGCTCCAGGGCATCGCTCGGGGTAAAGTACGACCTTGTCCAACATCGGAAAGCTGAATGAACAACACGCTGATCAAGGGGCTGGCCTTGCTGGAGATGCTGGCGCATTCGGAGGGAGCGCTGGGTGTCACCGAGGTATCGGCCAAGACTGGCCTGGGCAAAAGCAACGCCCACCGGCTGTTGCAAGGCCTGGTTGAGGCTGGGTACGTACGCCAGGACCCGTCATCCGGGGACTACACCACGACGATCAAGGCATGGGAGTTGGGTTCTGCCGTCATGGCCAAGATCGGGCTCACGCAGATGGCTGAACCGTTCATGGCTTCCCTGTTGAACCGGTTTCGCGAGACGGTGCACCTGTCGGTGCTCGAGGGCGACGAGGTCGTTTACATCCACAAGCTCGACAGCCCCGAGCCGGTTCGTGCCTACAGCCAGGTCGGCGGGCGGGCGCCGGCCTATTGCGTGGCCACCGGAAAATCGATGCTGGCGTTTCAGAGTGCCGCCTTCCTGGAAGCAATGTCCACCCGGTTACAGCGCCACTCACCGCGCACCATCACCAAGGCAGCGGAGTTCCTGAGCGAAATGGACGCCGTGCGGCGGCAGGGCTATGCGGTCAATCGGGGGGAGTGGCGCGAAAGCGTGGGCGGCTGCGCGGCGCCGATCTTCGATCCCGCCGGCGGCGTGATCGCCGCCATTGGTGTGTCGGGCCCGATCGAGCGCTTGCGCCCCTCGCAGTTCAAGGCCATGTCGGTTGAACTGATCAAGGCGGCTACAGGTATCGGCACTGAAATTGCGGGTCCAGGCCTGAGCAAGAGCAAGACCCGCTGAGGCGTTTCAGGCGTCTGCAAACAAAGGCGGCGTGAAGACTTGAACTGGCGGCGGCGTGCCGATGAATTTTTCGATCTCGACCAGGCAAGTCTGGGCCGAGCAACCCTGAGACAGTCGTGATGCGCCGACGTCGCGTGTTAATGAATTCGGATTGCCGTGTCGGTCCAATGAATCGCGGTCACCTGGCATTTGCGGGTCCCACCAGGCGCCGGTGCTCAGTTTGACCACCCCTGGCCGCAAATTGACGTCCAACACGGCGCCGGCCAGGCAAGCCCCCCGGTCGTTGAAGACCCGAACCACATCGCCATGGCGAACACCACGCCGGGCAGCATCGTCGGGGTGTATGTGAATCGGTTCTCGCCCGGCCACTTTGTTGGCCCGGCTATAGGACGAATGGTCCAGCTGACTATGCAGCTTGGTATGGGGCTGGTCAGACAGCATGTGCAGCGGATGCTTTCTTGCGGCTGCGCCGCCAAGCCACTCAGCCGGCTCGAACCAGGTCGGGTGGCCAGGGCAGTCCGCGTAGCCGAAAGAGGCAATGCGTTCCGAGAAAAGCTCGATGCGGCCACTCGGCGTCTCCAGCGGGTGGCCCACTGGGTCGGCCCGAAACTGCGCCAGCATCACCACGCCACCGTCGCTGGGTGGCAAGCGCACACCAGAGGTGGCCCAAAAATCCGTGAACGCGGGGTATTCGACACCGGCTGTCTTGGCGCCGCGCGCAGCGTGGGCGTAAAGAAACTCCAGCCACTGCATGGTGCTGCGGCCTTCGGTGAATGCGTCGCGCAGGCCCATGCGCTGCGCAATGTCGGCAAAGATGTCGTAGTCGTCGCGCGACACGCCCGCAGGGTTCATCAATTGTTTCATCGCGATCAACAAGGGGTCGCGGGTGCCGTGGCCGATATCGTTGCGTTCAAGCGTCGAGGTGGCCGGCAGCACGATGTCTGCCATGCGGGCATGCGCGTTCCAGACCTGTTCGTGCACGACGATGGTCTCTGGGCGCGCCCATGCTTGGGCCAGACGGGTCAAATCCTGGTGGTGATGAAATGGGTTGCCGCCGGCCCAGTACACCAGCCGGATATCGGGGTAGACATGGCGCTCGCCGTTGTAATCGAAACTCTTTCCAGGTGACAACAGCATGTCGGTGATACGGGCTACCGGAATAAAGGCTTTAACCGGGTTGACACCCTGAGGAAGCGTGGGGCCGGGCAGCAGGCGGTCAGGACTTCCGATGTTGTTGGTGGGGCCATAGGCCATTCCGAAACCCCCGCCGGGCAGGCCGATCTGCCCCAGCACTGCGGCCAGCCCCACGGTGGACCAGAAGGCCTGTTCGCCGTGGTCCGCACGCTGCAGCGACCATGCCACATTCACCATGCTGCGGTTGCCGGCGAGTTGCAGGGCAAGCTCGCGCAGGCGCTGCGCAGGCACGTCGGCGATGGGTGCAGCCCAGTCCGCATTCTTCACGACGCCGTCGACCTTGCCCAGCAGATAGTCTTGCCAACGCTCGAAACCCACGCAGTAGCGTGCCAGGAAGGGGAGGTCGTGACGACCAGCCAGGATCACCTCGGTGGCCAGGGCGAGCATGACACTGACGTCGGTGTTAGGCCGAATCGGTATCCACTCCGTGGCGTTGTCGGGCACGTCCAGGTTGCTGCGCACAGGGCTGAAGTTCACAAAATGGCAACCGGCGCTCGCCATGCTCGCCAGGCCCTTGCTGACCCGGTGCTCAGAGGCCGACCCCAGGCCAACCTGGGCGTTCTTTTGGGGCACGCCACCAAAGGTCACAAACAGGCGCGTGTGGGCCGCCAGCACGTCCCAGCTGTGGTGCTGGACCATCAGCTGCTCCATGGGTGCGACGATGTGCGGCATCAACACGCGCCCGGCCCCCAGGCTGTAACTGTCCATGTGACGTACGTAGCCGCCCAAGGTGTTGAGGAATCGGTGCACCTGACTTTGCGCGTGGTGGAACCGGCCGGCGCTGGCCCAACCGTAGGAGCCGCCGAAGATTGACGCATTACCGTGCTGCGCGATCACGCGTTGGAGTTCGCCGGCCACCAGGTTCAGTGCGTGCTCCCAGCTGACCTCGACAAAGGGATCCTTGCCTCGGCCCGAACCGCTGGTTTCCACACCATGGCGATGCAGCCAGCCCCTGCGCACGGCAGGCCGTTGAATGCGAAGCGTAGAGCGATAGGCGTCCCACATGGCCGGGCCTATCGGAGAAGGATCGGGGTCGTCGGCACGAGAGGTCAGTCCGACCGCCTCCCCGTTTTTGCGAACCACGTCATAAGCGCCCCAATGGGAGGTGGCAAGGTCTTTCCCGATCGGCGTGGTGAGCATGGCAGACTCCTCATTTTTGTTAAATAGGCCGTGTTATCATATTCGATACTTCAATACGACCATTCCATTTTATGGAATTTTGCTTATTTCTTCATCGCAGATAACCCGCATGCCGATTTCGCTTCAACCCCTGCACGGTGTCAAGGTCATCGAGTTCTGCCATGTGGCGGCTGGGCCGTTTTGCGGCATGTTGCTGGCTGATTTCGGGGCTGAGGTGGTGAAGGTCGAGCCACCTGAGGGCGACGTGATGCGCCAATGGCCTCCCTTGAGTCAGGGTTTCAGCGAAAATTTTGCATCTATCAACCGTGGCAAGCAGTCGGTGATGCTCGACTTGAAGAACCCAGAACAACGTGACTTGGCGCGCCAACTGGTGCTGGGTGCCGATGTGCTGATAGAGAACAGCCGCCCAGGCGCCATGCAACGGTTAGGTCTGGGCTGGGATTGGTTCGGGCCTCGCAAGTCCTCACTCATTTATTGCTCCATTTCAGCGTTCGGCCAAGATGGACCGCGCGGCCCGGAGGGCGGCTTTGACCTGACCATCCAGGCCAGCGCCGGTGTGATGAGCGTGACCGGCGAGCCCGACGGTGCCCCGGTCAAGGCCGGTGTCCCACTGGTGGATTTTGCGTCTGGACTGTATGCGGCGTACACCATCGCCGCTCTGCTCACCCGCGTACGACATGGTGAGCCTGGCGGTCAGGTGGACATACCAATGTTCTCGACCACCATTGCCATCTCTGCGCTGCAGACCAGCGAATATTTCGGCACTGGGCGCAATCCGCGCAAGCTGGGCTCGGCGCATCCACGCAATGCGCCCTATCAGGCCTACCGTGCCAGCGACGGCTGGTTCGCGATGGCGGCGGGCAACAACAAGCTCTGGCAGCAGGTATGTCAGCTGACACCGGCCATGGAGCTTCTGGATGACCCACGCTTCGCGACCCCGCTCCTGCGTGCGGCCAACCAGGCGGCATTGAAAGTGCTGCTCGAAGAACGGTTCGTGCACCGGCCGGTCCAACGGTGGCTCGATCTGTACGCATCGGCCGGTGTGCCCTGTGCGCCCATCAATGGCTACGCAGAGGCGCTGGCTGATCCGCAGGCCAAGCACCTGCAACTGGTGCAACCCATGCAGCTGCCTAACGGCGTGTCGACCCAAACGGTAGGCTGCCCGGTGAAAATCAACGGACAGGTGATCAACGTGAACACGCGCCCTCCGGCGCTGGGTGAACACACCGAGCGGGTTTTGGCTAATCTTCAGACACCCCCCCCGGTTGTCGCACTTGCAGCGGACAACGAACCAAAAGGTGAAACCCGATGAGCATGATTTCGTCCGACAAGCAGCCTTACGAGACACTGTGTCTCTACATTGACGGAGAGTTCATCCACGGAGGTGGGCGCCATGAACAGGATGTCGTGGACCCCGCCAACGGTCAGCTTCTGGGACACTTGCCGCACGCGACCCCTGCGGACTTGGATCGTGCCCTGGCTGCCGCCGAACGTGCATTCGAAACCTGGCGACTGGTCTCACCGATGGAAAAGAGCCGGGTGCTGCGCCGTGTCGGCGAACTCACGCGTGAGCGCGCCCGGGAAGTAGGCCGCAACATGACCCGCGACCAGGGCAAACCACTGGCCGACGCTGTGGCGGAGCTCACACGCTGCGCCGACCATTGCGACTGGCACGCTGAGGAATGCCGACGGATCTACGGTCGGGTGATCCCCCCCCGTTTGCCCAACGTACGCCAGTTCGTGCTCCGCGAGCCAGTGGGCGTGGTGGCGGCGTTCACGCCCTGGAACTTTCCCTACAACCAGGCGATTCGCAAAATCGCTGCTGCCGTGGGTGCGGGTTGCACCATTGTGCTCAAGGGGCCTGAAGACACGCCAAGTGCCGTCGTGGCGATCGCCCGAATGTTCCACGAGGCTGGTCTGCCGCCCGGTGTACTCAACATCGTCTGGGGTGTGCCGTCCGAAGTGTCGCAGCACCTGATCACCTCACCGATCGTGCGCAAGGTGTCATTCACTGGCTCTGTGCCAGTGGGCAAGCAACTGGCTGCTCTGGCAGGACTGCACATGAAGCGCGTCACCATGGAGTTGGGGGGGCATTCACCCGTGATCGTCTGTGAAGACACCGATGTGGAGCGGGCGGCGGATATGCTCTCGACACTCAAGTTTTCCAACGCGGGGCAAGTCTGTGTCTCACCAAACCGACTGTTCATTCATGCGAAGGTGTTCGATCGCTTCATGACGCGCTTCATTGACAACGCGAAAAAGATCAAGGTCGGCCATGGCTTGGAGCCAGACACCAAAATGGGGCCGCTGGCGCATGCGCGCCGGCTGCCGGTGATGGCTGATTTCATCCAGGATGCCACCGAACAAGGTGCCACACTGGCGCTGGGTGGTGAACGCATCGGCACAGTGGGGAATTTCTGGCAGCCCACAGTGCTCACCCATGTTCCCGAGACCAGCAAAGTCATGACGATCGAGCCCTTCGGCCCGATTGCACCCTGTGTCCCCTTCACCGACCTGGACGACACCATCCGTCGTGCCAACAGCTTGCCCTACGGCCTGTCGTCGTACGCTTTTACCAGTTCGACCAAGAACGCGCTCAAGATCCAGAACGGGATTCAGGCCGGCATGGTGAACATCAACCATTTCGCAGGTGGCATCGCCGAAATGCCGGTAGGCGGCGTGAAAGACAGCGGCATAGGCAGCGAAGGTGGCAGCGAAACTTTCGACGCCTACCTGACCACCAAGTTCGTGACACAGATGGACTAAATACAAGGAATCTCACCATGCTCCGCACCCATGACCTGAACGTCGCGCAGGACGTTGAATCGCTGTTTCATCCCTACACCCCATTGGCCAAGCAGCGTGAAACCGGCCCGCTCGTCATCAAACGCGGAGACGGTGTGTATGTGGAAGACGACCAGGGCAAACGCTACCTCGAGGCCATGTCGGGTTTGTGGTGCACGTCGCTGGGCTTTTCCGAGCAGAGACTCATAGACGCGGCAACCCGACAGTTCCAGCAGTTGCCTTACTACCAGCTGTTCAATGGACGATCCACTGAGCCGTCGATCGAGTTGTCGCACCGTCTGATTGAAAAGACGAAACACCTTGGCATGGCCAAGGCGATGTTCGCCAATTCCGGCTCCGAGGCCAACGACCAAGCGGTCAAGATGGTGTGGTACTACTTCAACTCAGTAGGTAAACCTTCAAAGAAGAAATTGATTGCGCGGGAACGCGGCTACCACGGCGTCACGGTGATGTCCGGAAGTTTGACGGGACTGGCCGGCAACCACATGGATTTTGACCTGCCTTTTGGTGACCGCGTGTTGCGCACAGCATGTCCGAGCCACTACCACTACGGCAAGCCAGGAGAGACCGAAGTCGAATTTGTGGACCGCATCGTGACCGAGCTTGAGGCGCTGATCGCGCGGGAGGGCGCAGACACGATCGCTGCCTTCTTCGCAGAGCCTGTCCAAGGGGCTGGCGGTGTGATCGTTCCCCCCGCCGGTTATTGGGCAAAAGTGCAGGCGGTGCTGCGCAAGAACGACATTCTTCTGGTGGCCGATGAAGTCATCACCGGTTTCGGCCGTACTGGGCAGTGGTTCGGCTGCGACACCTACCAAATCCAGCCGGACATGATGACGGTGGCCAAAGCCTTGTCGAGTTCCTACCTGCCGATTTCTGCGACCTTGGTCAGCGCGCGGCTCTACGAAGGCCTGACTGCGGGCAGCACCAAAAATGGCGTCTTCTCGCATGGCGTGACCTATGCCGGCCACCCGGTCTGCGCTGCAGTGGCGATTGAAGCACTGAAGATCTACGAAGAACGCGACCTCGCTGCCCGGGCGCGCGGGCTGTCACCGCAGTTTTTGCATCGACTGAGCGCCTTGGAGGCCCATCCGATGGTGCATTCGACCCGGGGCGTGGGCCTGATCGGCGCGCTGGAACTGGTTCAGGACAAGGCAACGCGCAAAACCTTCGATCCCGCCAGTGGCATTCAGGCCCGGGTTCAAAGCGCTGGCCTTGAGCTTGGGCTGATTTGCCGCTCCTTGCGCGATATTGTGGCCATCTGTCCACCTTTGATCATCACGGAAAATCAGATCGACGAGTTGTTCGACAAACTGTGGCAGTCGCTCGATCTCGCGCACGCAGATGCACGCAAGGCCGGCCTGATGCCCTGACCGGTCAATGATTGTTAGGTCATTGTATGGACATGGTACTGCTGACCCACCATGACGACGGCACCACGCTGATCACGATCAACCGACCTGAGCGGCGCAACGCGATTTGCGCGCAAACCGCGATCGAACTGCAGCAGGCTTTCGCGGAATTCGACCGCAGCGCACAGAAGGTGGCCGTCGTCACTGGCACTGGTGACGACGCATTTTCGTCTGGGGCTGACGTTAGCAAGCTGCCGGAGTTGTGGCGCTGCATTCCCACCCTTGGCATCACGACCGAGAAGCCGGTGATCGCCGCTGTGGCCGGCCATTGCGTTGGCGGTGCGCTGGTCATGACCATGATGTGCGACTTGTTGGTGGCGGCGGACAACGCCAAATTCTCATACCCCGAGGCTGCGCTTGGATTCACGGGGGGCCTGATTGCGAGCCTGGCGGCCCGCATTCCGCACAAGGTCGCCATGGAGATGCTCTTGCTGTGCCGTACGCTGGGCGCTCAACGCGCCTACGAGGTGGGTTTTGCCAATGAGGTGGTGCCGGTGGGCCAGCAGGTGACCCGGGCGCTTGCATTGGCCAGGGAGATGACGGCGTTCTCACCCATGGTGCTGCGCACGCTCAAGCGTTTCGTGAACGACGGCGTGATGGCACAGGGCCCTTCGGAACGCATGGCCCGCGCCAACCGGGACTTGGCCATGGTGCGAGACAGCGAGGACGCGCGCGAAGCCAAACTGGCTTTTGCGCAAAAGCGCAAGCCCCAATTCACCGGACGCTGACTCTCAGGCAGGAGAGACCCGCCCATGGCACACAGTGCCCCAGACGCCGACATCTTTGAGGCGTTCCGGTGGCACCTCCAGCGGATCGTCTTCAAGCACCGCGAAATCCGCGCTTTTGCCCACGCTGATCGAGCCAATCTCGCGCTCCAGTCCCAAGGTGTAGGCGCTCCCCAGCGTGATGGCATGCAGCGCCTGGGGTACGCTCAGGCGTTCTTGTGGGCCCAGTACTTGCCCGCTGCTGGTGAGGCGATTGACGGCGCACCAGGCCGTGAACAAAGGCGCCATTGGCGTGACCGGCACATCGCTGTGGATGCCGAAGGGCAGGCCCAGGCGCTGCGCCGTCGCTGCCGCATTCATCCGGGCCGCCTGCGCCGGCCCAACCGTCAGGGATGCATGGGCGTCGCCCCAATAGTAGATGTGGTTGGAGAACAGGTTCACACTGGCACCCAAGTCGCGTGCTCGACACATCAGGCCTTCGTCCATCAGCTGCGCATGTTGCAAGGTGACCCTATGCCCGCTGGAAGGCGCGATGGCCAAGGCCTGTTCCAAGAGATTCAGTGCGAGTTCCGACGCTTCGTCGCCGTTGGTATGGATGTGCAGTGGTACGGCCAGCTTCAGGGCGGCGACCATGACATCGCGAACCCATTCAGGTGCCACGTACCAGAGACCGTTGGGTGCACCCTGGACATAGGCCCCCGCGCGCAGCCGGGCTGTAAAACCCTGTATGGAACCATCCATGACCAGCTTGAATTGCCCCATGCGAAGCAACTCGTGCGAGTGGGTGCGCAAATATTGAAGTCGCGCGAACAGGTCTTGCACGGGTTTACCCTGGCCAAGCATCGCAGGAATGAGCCGGACTGGCCAATGTGGCGTCCCGGTGACCTCCTGGATGGCGGCCAAGGTCGCGTCGGTCAGTGAATTGGCCAGGTCAGTGACCGTTGTCACGCCGGTTTGCACGCACAGGCGGGCGAAATCCCGGAAAGCAGCGCGGTCAGAGCCCTGCAAGGCCTCGGCGATACCCAGCAGTTGCGCCGCCGGGCCAATCAGTGTGGAGCCGCGCAATTCGCCCACAGCCATGCCATCGCTGTCAAGCGGCAGGCCAGCGTGGGCATGGTCTGGTGCGAGCAGTTTGACGCGGCGTAAGGCCTCGGTGTTGAGGTACAGGATGTGGTAACTGGCGTTGATCATCGCCACGGGCTCAGTCCTGCTGACCTGGTCCAGGTCGTGGCGAGTGGGTGGGCGCTCCAGGTGGATCGGGTCGATACCCCAAGCAAATACAGTCTCACCAACCCGGCTGCTGGACATGCCTTCGCGCAGACGCTCCAGGATGGCGCTGATGCTGTGAACAGGTGGCCAAAGGCGGCCGGCAGGATCGCGCCGCTCAAATTGCCCGCAATAGGCATAGCGCCAGGCGACACAGGCATCGGCATGGGCGTGGCCTTCCACGAAGCCGGGGAGGAGGACTTTGTCGGCAAAGCGTGAGTCGAGGGTGGCGGGACCCAGAGCCTTCAGGGTATCCAGAGACCCCACTCCCGCGATTCGGCCCTCAACAACTGCCACATGGGTGGCCTCAGGGCAACTCTCGTCAAGGGTGTGGATGCGTCGAGCACTGTAAATCGTGGCGGTCATGGCGCAATGGTCTCCGAGGGTCTACCAACGCGGGTCAATGGGTGAACGAACGCCTTCATGGGCCTCGATCACCTCGCCTGCGTCGAGGCAAATATCCTCCCGGAACTTGGGCCCGTAGATCTGAACCCCCTGGGGCTGGCCATTGTGCTGTCCGATTGGCACTGCCAGCACAGGCAAGCCCAGCAATGGGGCCTGAAGCAAGTATCGAAACCCCTTGTCGATCACATAGCCCATATCCCGTGCATCATGGTCAGGCAACATCGTGTGCGCCGCACTCACCGGTGTAATGATCAGGGGATAGGTTTCCATGAACTCGTTCCATTGCCGCATCAGCGTGTGGCGCTCGGCCAGTGCAGCCCAGTAGTCGGTTACCGTGACGGGTTTGCGTGTGGCCCACCATGCTGTCATGGTGCGGGTCAATTCATCGTCGTCGACGACCGGCAACATCGGTTCGAGCGCTGCCCGAATCTCATGCATGCCAATATCGTCCCAGAGCTCGAATGCCCGAACAAAGCCTGGTGGCGTGGCTTCTTCCACGACATAACCAGCCTCCCGCAGATAACTGCCAGCCTGACGCACTGCAGCCAGCGCCGACGGATCCACATCGGTGCCCAAGCGCTCAGTGACCAGCGCCACGCGGGTTGGACGCGACAACGGACTGCCTCGGAGCGGCACCGGCAACCACAGGGGATCTCCGGGATGACCGCGGCCAGCCATGACTTCGAAGCCCAGGCGTGCGTCGCGCACACTGCGCGCCATCGGCCCAGGAACTGCCATCAGCTGCGCGGCCATGCGCGTGGGGGTCGTTGCTGAACGGTTGTACATCGGGATGCGTCCAGGCGTCGTACGCAGCCCCACGATACCGTTGCAATAGGCCGGCCAGCGGATCGAGCCGCCAATGTCTGTTCCATGCGCGAAGGTGCCAACGCCAGCAGCAGTGGCAGCGCCTGCTCCGCCGCTAGACCCACCGCAGGTGACGTTTCGGTCCCACGGATTGAGCGTTCTGCCGTGCAGCATGTTGTTGGTCACGAGACGCATGGCAAATGCCGGCGCGTTGGTGCGGCCAATGACAATGGCACCAGCCTCCTTGAGATTGCGCACGACAGGCGCATCATGCTCGGCGAGATGGTTCTTGAGCATGCGCAGACCATTGTCGGCAGCTTGCCCTTTTTGGTCGGCTGTGATCTTGATGGTGATGGGTACACCATGCAGTGGCCCCAGCGCTGCACCGCTGCGCTGGACCCGGTCGGCCGCGTCAGCATCGGCGAGGGCCTGTTCGGGGAACTGATGCACCACCGCGTTGAGTTTGGGGTTCACGGCGTCAAGCCGTTGCAGGTGCGCCTGCGTCGCCTCACGCGCAGAGACCTTGCCGGCGCGGATGTGAGAGGCCAGCTCGGTCGCGTCGAGTTGCCAGAGTTCGGATGTCATGTCAGTCCCTTCAGAAGGCGGTTACGTCAATTTTAACTGGACCAGCCCTTAAAAGAAAGCACATACTTTATTATGATGTTCATCTGTTCAAATCTTTGATTCCGGGCGGTACACCATGATGCATGACTGTTTTGGCCTGCCGTTGACGGCGGGCGATGCGGCCGCAGTGCGGCATTACGATTTGGCACTGCGCAAGTTGCTGGTGTTGCGCAACGACCCTGTAGCGGAGGTCGATGCCGCTCTGCGCATCGACCCTGGCATGGTCATGGGTCATGTGCTCAAGGGACTCCTGTGTGTTCTGGGTACCGAGAAGTCTTTGCTGGCGGACGCGCGCTCGGCGCTGCAGGCGGGGCTGGCTGTCGCGCACGGAGCAAGCCCGCGAGAGCAAGGCCACCTCGCGGCGCTGTCGGCCTGGGTCGGAGGCCGGCTGCACGAGGCCTGTGCCTGCTGGGAGCGGGTGCTGGTGGCACAGCCGGACGATGCCTTGGCCATGTTCGCCGCGCACCAGGGCGACTTCTTCCTCGGGCAGTCGAGCGAACTGCGCGACCGCGTGGCGCGCCGGCTGCCAGACATTGAAACGGGCAGTTCCCTGGAGGGCTACTACCTCGGGATGTATGCCTTCGGGCTGGAGGAAATGGGTGACTACGCCCGTGCCGAAGCGTTAGGCCGCAAGGCGGTGCAGCGCGATGCCCAGGATGCTTGGGCCACTCACGCCGTGGCCCATGTGTTGGAGATGACGAACCGCATTGAGGACGGTGTCTCTTGGCTCACCGCCACGGCGTCGGGCTGGGCGACCGACAACTTTTTCGCGGTGCACAACTGGTGGCATTTGGCGCTCTACCACATGGATCAGCAGCGATGGCCCGAAGTGCTGCGCCTCTACGATGAGCGTGTCCGTGGTGCCGATTCGTCGGTCGTTCTGGATATGCTCGACGCCAGCGCCTTGCTGTGGCGCCTGACCTTGCACCGAGTGGACGTTGGCCAGCGCTGGCAGCGCATGGTGGAGGTTTGGGAGCCGCGTATTGACGACGCCTGGTATGCCTTCAATGACTGCCACGCGATGATGGCGTTCGCTGGTGCTGGGCGCGAAGACTTGGCGCAAAGATTGCTGGCCGCCATGGCGCGCGCGACCGGCGGCGAGGCCGACAACGCTGTCGTGACGCGCAGCGTAGGCCTGCCGGTCGCGCGTGCATTGTGGGCATTTGCCCAGGGTCACTACGGGACGTCGGCGGATATGCTGGCGCCTGTGAAGGCGATCGCCGCCCGTGCCGGCGGGTCGCACGCGCAGCGCGACCTGCTGGCGCAGACGTTAATTGCCGCAGCCGAGAGAAGTGGTCAGACGGCGCTGGCCCGCGCTCTGCTGAACGAGCGATTGGTCGCCAAACCGCAGTCTGCGCTCAACCGGGCCTGGATGTGGCGAGTGCTTGGGCATCACCAGGCCGTCCTGCCCGTCGCAGTCTGAGCTGCCGCGCTGCCCTCTTGCGAGTTGCGCTTGAGCCGTAGCTTGTCGACTTTGCCGACGGGGAGCATGGGCAGCTCATCCAGCCATTCGAATCGCTTTGGAATCTTGTAGTTGGCGAGGCGCTCGCGACACCAGTCACGTATCTCCTGGTCGGGCAGTGCCGAGGCGCCGGGTTGGCGCATGAGCCAGGCCACGCCGACCTCCTGGTACACAGGGTCTGGGACACCCACCACGGCGGCCAGCGCCACGCCGAGGTGCTCTTCCAGACATTGTTCGATTTCGCGCGGGTAAATGTTGTAGCCGCCCGACTTGTACATCTCGCTGCGCCGCCCGACAAGGCGGTAGCTGCCGTCTGACAAGCGCTGCGCAATATCGCCGGTGCGCAGAAACCCGTCCGGCGTCATCGCGGTGGCAGTGGCCACGGGGCGGTTGAAGTAGCCCAGCATCATGGCGCCGTGGCGGACCGCAATCTCGCCTTCCTGCCCGTCGGCCACCTCCACGCAGTTGTCGTCAATCAGCTTGAGTTCTACATTGGGGTCCGGTTTTCCGATCGTGGTGGCTAAGGCTTCGTCGCTGAAACTATCGTCGGCCCAGGTCACGTTACAGACGGTTTCGGTCATGCCATAGACCGCCAGCATTCGCAGCCCCCGTGCCCGCACCGCACGCACAACGTCAATCGGCAGTGCTGCACCACCCCAGGCGACCAGCTGGAGGCTGGACAAGTCGCGGGTCTGAAAGTCCAGGTGCTCCAGTACCAGTTGCACGACCGTGGGCACATGCGCGAGTTGCGTGAGGCGCAGTTTCTCCACCAGCACTAGGTAGTGCGCCGGGTCGAAACGCTCATCAAATGCCAGCATGCCGCCGGCGATCAGGTTAGCGCAGCAGGTGTCGCCCACGCAGGCCACATGGTTGATCGGAAAGTTGCATAAAACGCGCGGTTGTTTGATGTTGGTTTGTTCGGCCTCTACCCCTGGGCCGTACACCAAGCTGCGGTGGGGCAGCACTGCGCCTTTCGGCGATCCGCTGGAGCCCGAGGTGTAGACGATGACCGCTGCGTCCCCGCCCTGCACCGCATCGCGCTGTGCCCGATGCTGGGCCGGCAGCGTTGCCTCTGCGACCCTCTGCATCAACGCAATGTCCTCCAATGCGCCAACTGCCGGACCCCCATCAAGCCTGAAACTGTGTTCGATGAACTCGAACTCGCTGCGCATCCGGGCGATCATGCCGCTGAAGTCGCGACCTTCAAAGTCGGTGAGTGACAGCAGCACCCGCGGCTGTGCATCCGATATCACGTAGGCCAACTCGCGCCAGGTGTAGCGCGGGTTGAGGCCGACCCAGACCAGGCCGACCTGCACCGCGGCCAGCATGCTGACCAGGAACTCCGGGCGGGGCGTGGAGAGGACGGCCACCCGGTCACCGTGCTGCAGACCCAGACCGAGGAATGCACGTGCCAGCGCTTCCACACGCTGCGCCAACTCGGCGTACGAGGTGAATACGCCTTCGAACCAGCAGGCGGACGCTTTAGGCGTCCTTTGGGCGTACAGATCGAGGTAGTCGCTGATGCGCGGCAGAACCGGCAATGCCAGCGTCATGGCCCGGCCCTCCCTCGTGGCAGCTGCGGCTCGGTGGATGACAGCGTTCGGATCACGGCCACCATCGCCGGACGCGTGCCCCCCTCGATCTCGGTGGTGTTGGTGGTCACCAGGATGGTGCCGTGGGAATGCGGAACCACCGCATCGAGGGTGCATCGGTAGCGGATGCGGTTGCCCACAAAGACCGGCGAGATGTAACGCACCTGGTCCGAACCCAGGTTCAGGCCCCACATGCCCGGAGATCGGATCGGGTTGTGGTTGAAATGCATGGCTGCGAGCATGGACGACAGCCAGAATCCATCGACCAGGTCTGGGGCGGGGTTGGCCTCGCACACAGCCATGTCGGTGACCGACGGGTTCAGATCCGTGGATGCGTGGAACAGGTCCATGTGCTGCTGGGTGACCGTCATCCAAGGGGACTCGAAGAGCTGGCGGCCCACCCAACGCGGGGCGTCATCCAGTGGAACGAAGCTTGTCATCGCAGAGCTGCTGACCTTCGTGCAAACACCTGATTCCGGCGTTGCGAGCCCATCATGTCGGTCCCGCCGCGCTCTGGCCTGGCATGGCGCCGATGCGAAACAGCGCGGACGTGGTGGCGATCAGCGCCGGACGATCCTCGCCCTGAATCTCGACGAGGTTTTCGCTGACAACAATCCTGCCGTAACGATGTTCGCGCACCTCGTTCAAGGTCGCGGTGCAGCGGATGCTCTGACCGACGAACAGCGGCTGGGGAAAGCGCGCCTTCTCGATGCCGTGAAACAGCGCCCACATGCCGGGGCTCCAGATCGGATTGTGGTTGAAGTGGAAGTTCACCACCATCGACATGGTCCACATGCCGTCCATGATGTTATCGGCCTCCGGGTTGCTCAGGCAGATGGTGACGTCGCTGTCTTCGGGATTCGTTTCTATCGCATCATGAAAAAGCATCATGTGCTTGCGCTTGGCCTGCATCCAGCCAGTCTGGAACAGCTGCTTGCCAAGCAGCTCGTCAGCCCGCTCCAGGGGGTGGTAGTCTGCCGGATTGCGGGTGCTCGCAAAAGCCTGTGCAACCATGGTCGTCCTCTAAAAAGTAAATAATAGCTTGCTTATAGTCAGTATAAGCCGCGACAATGGCGTTGGTCAATTGGATTTGAATCTGCACATGACAGAACTCACTGCAAGCCATTGGGGCGCCTACGAATGGTCACTGGATGCCGCCGGGGCCCACCTATTACGGCCCTACGGCGCAGACCCAGACCCGTCGCCCATTGGCCTGTCGATGTTGGACGCCTACCGCAGCGGCACGCGCGTGATGCGACCGGCAGTGCGTAGAAGCTGGCTCACGCATGGCCCCGGCACACGCACCGATTTACGGGGTCAAGATCCATTCGTGGAGGTGTCCTGGGAGGAGGCCCACACCCTGGTTGCGCAGGAGTTGCAACGTGTGATTGCCCGCCACGGCAATGAAGCGGTGTATGCCGGCTCCTATGGCTGGGCCAGTGCCGGGCGTTTTCACCATGCGCAGAGCCAGTTGCGCCGCTTCATGCACGCGATAGGTGGCTGCACGGTACACAGCCAGACCTACAGCTATGCCGCAGCCGAGGTACTGCTGCCGCATGTTGTGGCTCCGATGACCGAACTTGAGGTGTTTCACACCAGTTGGGACGTCCTCGCACGCCACACGAGCCTGGTCGTCACCTTCGGCGGCATGCCCTGGAAAAATGCGCAGGTGGGGGCTGGTGGTGCCTTCGAGCACCGGCTGCGCAGTGGGCTGAATATGGTTGTTGAGGCAGGTTGTCGCTTTGTCAACTTCAGTCCAGTGCGCGCTGACCTCGAAGTCAGCGCCGACGATGTATTGGA
Source organism: Comamonas sp. lk (assembly GCA_945925985.1). Taxonomy (GTDB): domain Bacteria; phylum Pseudomonadota; class Gammaproteobacteria; order Burkholderiales; family Burkholderiaceae_C; genus Rhodoferax. The sequence continues at coordinate 55,035 of CAMELV010000017.1, forward strand.
GTGGATTCCGTTGCGGCCCGGGACCGATGCGGCGGTCATGCTGGCCCTGGCGTTTGAGGTCATTCGGCTCGATCGGCATGATCGCGATTTCCTGAGCCGACATTGCGTAGGTTTCGATAGCTTGCACGCCTACCTGTCGGGGCGGACAGACGGCGTGGTGCGCGATGCGGACTGGGCATCGGCGATTGCTGATGTTCCAGCGCAAAGGCTGCGCACCCTCGCCCTGCAAATGTGCCAGCCCGCAGACGGCGGCCGCTGCATGGTCAACGCTGCGTGGGCGCTACAGCGCGCCGAGCATGGGGAGCAACCCTACTGGGCACTGGTTTCCCTGGCCGCCGTATTGGGACAGATTGGTTTGCCTGGTGGCGGTTTTGGCGTCGGTTATGGGTGTGAGAACGGTCCCGGCAGCCCACATGGTCTGCTGCAACCCGGACCACGCCTGCCGTTTGCGCCAAATCCCATCGCCAGCGTGGTACCGGTCGCGCGCATCAGCGACATGCTGTTGAATCCGGGTGGGGCTTACCAATTCAACGGGCTTACCCGTCGCTATCCGGACATCGATTTGGTCTACTGGGCCGGTGGCAATCCCTTTCACCACCATCAGGACATCAACCGCTTGCGCCACGCCTGGCGCAAGCCTTCCACCGTGATCGTGCACGAACAGGTCTGGAACGCATTGGCCAAACACGCAGACATCGTGTTGCCCGCCACCAGCACACTGGAGCGGGACGACATTGGTTTTGCCTACCGCGAGCCGGTGGTCATTGCGATGAAGGCGAAGCTGCCGCCACCGGGTATCGCTCAGGATGACCATGCCATTTTTGCTGGAATCGCCGCTGTGATGGGCTTTGGCGATGCATTCACCGAAAGTCGCTCGCCACTGAAGTGGCAGGAATATCTGTGGGAGGCGTGGCGCGAGCGACTCTCGGCCGATGGTGTGGCCGCCCCGGACTTTGCTACCTTTCGCAAAGACGGGCTGTGGCGCATCCCGGTCATCAGCGGTCATGGTGCGGTGTCTCCGGTGATGCTCTCGGATTTTCGGCGAGACCCTGAAGGGCATCCGCTCAAAACCCCCAGCGGACGAATCGAGTTGTTCTCGCACACCATCGCCGCTTTCGCCTATGAAGATTGCCCGCCCCACGCCAGTTGGATCGAGCCCACTGAGTGGTTGGGTGGTGCATTGGCGCAACAGTTTCCGCTGCACCTGATCTCGGATCAGCCTGCCAACCGGCTGCATAGCCAGCTTGATTTCTCAGCGCATAGCCTGGCCGCCAAGGTAGCGGGCCGTGAACCCGTCTGGGTGCACCCGGAGGATGCGCGACTCAGGGGCATCGCGAACGGTGACGTGGTCCGCTTGTTCAACGCCCGCGGCGCCTGTCTGGCAGGAGCGGTCATGACCGAGGCGATTCGACCGGGTGTGGTGAAGCTGTCCACCGGCGCATGGTTTGACCCTCAAGACGATGCGCCACAGACCCTGTGCAAACACGGCAATGCCAACATGCTGACCCGTGATGCCGGCACCTCCCGGCTGGCACAGGGCCCGGTCGCGCAAAGTTGTCTGGTGCAGATGGAGCGGTTCACGGGGCCGCTGCCTGAACTCAGCGCTTTTGACTTGCCTCGGTTTGTGGGGCGAACAGACGCCTAGGCGCTACCCGAGTGTCCGGGTTCGACATACAAGCCCAAGTAGGCCTTGAGCAGGGCTTTGACTTCGCGCGCCACGGCTGCCTGGTGGGCTACCTCGGGTGACTCCCACCAGTCCAGCAGCGCAACCTCGGCCTCGACGATCACGCGCGCGACGACCAAGGCACGACTCGACGACAGCCCGGTCAGTTGGGCGACGTGCACCGCAAACCATTGGGCTACCGCCGCATTGGCACGCTGGTCGATGTCTGCGAGTTCCGGAGATGAGCGCATGGCCCGCCGGAGGGCTACGCCACCTGGTGTGGAACGACGACTCTGCAGTATCTTGTCGACCGCCTTGTCGATGACGGCACGCCAGTCTTTGGCCGTGGCCAGTTCTTCGATCACCAGCCTGCCGGCGTCGATCCGTTGCTGGTTGTGGCGCTCGAACAGCGCGACCAGCACCGCCTGCTTATTGGGAAAATACTTGTAGATTGACGAGATATTGACCTGAGACTCGGTGGCGATCAGGTTGGTTGTCAGGCCCTCTGCGCCCACCTCCGCCAGCAAGCGCGATGCGGTCGCGAGCACCCGGTCAAAGGTGACAATGCCGCGATCCTGTGCCGGTGGTCGGCGCAGGCCCAGGTGCTGCGAGGGCAGCGCATCAGCGCTCGGGGATTTGCGGGCACGCTTGGAGGTAGTCACTGTGATCACTCACATTTTTTTGGCCGCAACATGCGGCTGAGTTAAGTGTAGCGGCGTTACCACGCTCGGCCGTTAATTCCGAAAATTACACCAAGGCCTCAATAGCCTGCCGGGCCATGCACCATGAATCGTAGCTCAGGCGGTACCTTGCATTGGCATAAAAAAAAGCTTAAGCTTTCATATCTCATCTACTCACACTGGAAGTCTTTCAATGACCACTTTCGACAGGCGAAAACTGATCAAAGCAGGTGCTGCCTTGTCCGCCGGCAGCATTTTTGGCATTCCGTTTCAGGTCGCAGCTCAGGCCGCCAAAGGCGGCGTGCTGGTGATCGGTACCACACAACGTCCGCGGCATCTCAACTCAGCAGTGCAAAGCGGCATCGCCACCATGATGCCGGCAGCGCAATTGTTTGCCTCGCCTATTCTGATGGACAAGAACTGGAAGCCGCGGCCCTATCTGGCCGAACGCTGGGACCTGTCGTCCGATAACCGCAGCGTGACCTTGTATCTGCGCAAGGACGCCGTCTTCCATGATGGCAAACCCGTTACCGCCGAGGATGTGAAGTTCTCCATTGAAACGATTCGCGACAACCACCCGTTTCGCACCATGTACGGTCCAGTCAACGCAGTCACCATCAACGACCCGCATACCGCCGTTGTGCGTTTGTCCGAGCCGCACCCAGCTCTGCTGCTGGCCATGTCCACCTCGCTGACGCCCATCATTCCCAAACACATCTATGGTGATGGCACCGATGTCAAGATTCATCCGCGCAACGCCACGCCGGTGGGCTCCGGCCCTTTCAAGCTGGTGGAGTTCAAGCCTGGCGAGCACATCATCATGGAGCGTTTCGACAGGTTCTTCCTCAAGGGCCAGCCCAAACTGGACCGTGTCATCGTGCGCGAATTCAAGGACCAATCCAGCATGATGCTGGCCTTCGAGCGTGGCGAGATTGACGTGCACTCCGAGCTGACCGATCCGGGTCAGCAGACGCGCGCCGCCAAGATGTCCAACGCGACCCTGGTCAAACAGTCGGCGCCGGCAATTGGCCCGTTGACCTGGCTGGCGTTCAACACGAAGAGCCCTAAACTGGCCGACAAGCGGGTGCGACAGGCGATCGCCTACGCCATCGACAAAAAGTACCTTCTGGAGACGCTGCTTGCCGGCGTTCATGCACGCTCCACCGGCCCAATCACCTCAGGCAGCCCCTTCTACAACCCGGATGTCGAGAAGTACGATTTCAATCTGCAAAAGTCAGTCCAACTGCTTGATGCCGCAGGCCTGAAGCCCGGCCCGAACGGGGTGCGCATCAGCATCGACTACGACTACCTGCCGGGTACCCCGGAGTCCACAATCTTCCAGGAGTACCTCAAGGTGGCGCTGGCCAAGGTTGGTATCGAGATGGTCGTCAAGACCTCGCCAGATTTCCCGACCTGGGCTCGTCGTATTGCCTCGCTGCAGCATGAGATGCATGCGGATGCGGTATGGAACTGGGGTGATCCGGTGATTGGCGTACACCGCACCTGGCTGAGCTCGAACATCAAGCCGGGCGTGATCTGGTCCAACACACAGAGTTACGTCAATCCCAAGGTTGATGAACTGCTGGCCGCTGCGGGCAAGGAAATGGATGTGGCCAAACGCAAGGCCGCTTACAAGGAAATGCAGAAGATCGTGGTGGACGACTGCCCTGTGGCTTTCATCTTTGAACAGTCCTTCGGCATTGGGTACCAGAACAAGGTGGTCGACCGGCCAGACGGTATCTGGGGCCTGGTGGATGGCATCACCGCGTCAACGATCAAGGCCTGACCCAAGGCGTCATCCAACCCAGCCCGGCCGACGTAGCGCCTGGCACCGCCCCCAGGCGGGGTCGATATTCGCAGCCCACCCAGCCGTCGTAGCCCAGTTCGTCCAGCAAGGCAAACAGATGCGGGTAATTGAGTTCGCCCTCGTCGGGCTCGTGGCGGGCTGGCACGCTGGCGATCTGAATATGGCCAACGCGGCCTGTGGAGAGGTACTGGCGCAGCTTCATGCTGACATCACCTTCGACAATCTGGCAGTGGTACAGGTCCATCTGCACCTTGAGGTTGGGCGCGCCGACGATCTGCAGCAACTCATGGGCATGGTCCTGCCGGTTCAAAAAATAGCCTGGAATGTCGCGCAAGTTGATCGGCTCGATCAGCAGCGCCACCCCGTAAGGCGCTGCCGCAGTGGCGGCCCAACGCAAGTTGTCCAGGTAGACGTCTTGCAGCGCCTCCCGGGTTTGGCCCGTCGGCAACAGCCCGGCCATCACATGAATGCGTGGGCAGCTCAGTGCGGCGGCGTAGTCCAGGGCCTGCGCCAAGCCGGCCCGAAACTCAGACCGTCGCCCGGCCAAGCAGGCCAGGCCGCGCTCGCCCGCTGCCCAGTCGCCCGGCGGGGCGTTGAACAGCACCTGTTGCAGGCCGTTGCCTTGCAGCTGGGCCGCAATGTCGGCCGCCGGGTAATCATAGGGAAACAGGTACTCCACCGCCCGAAAGCCATCCCGCGCCGCAGCGGCAAAACGCGCCATGAAGGGCAGCTCTTGGTACAGGAAGGACAGGTTGGCGGCAAAATTTGGCATGGACTGATTCTGCCAGCCCAGCTCGACGAATGGTCAGAGCGTTGCCCGGGCCTCCAACCCGGCCAGCGCCACAGCAACCGCCGAGGCAAGACGCGCGTTGTTGAGCACCAGTTCAATGTTGGCCGCCAAGCTGTCGCCGCCAGTGAGCGCATTGACCCGCTCCAGCAAAAACGGCGTGGTCTGCTTGCCAGAGATGCCCTGCGCCTGGGCATCAGACAGCGCCTGGGCAATAGCAGCATCAATCACGGCACGAGGCATGGCATGTGCCGTCGGAATCGGGTTGGCAATGACCACACCGCCGCCGAGGCCCATGGCCCACTTGGTCTGCAACAGGCGAGCGATGTCGCCGGCGTCATCCAGCCGGTAATCAACCGCAAACCCGCTGTCCTGGGTAAAAAAAGCGGGCAATTGCCCGGTCCGGTAACCCAACACCGGCACGCCATGGGTTTCCAAATACTCCAGCGTCAGCCCCAAGTCCAGAATGGACTTGGCGCCGGCACACACCACCGCCACCGGCGTGCGCGCCAGCTCCTGCAGATCGGCAGAAATATCAAAGGTCTGCGCCGCGCCGCGGTGGACACCGCCGATGCCCCCGGTGGCAAACACACGGATACCAGCCATCGCCGCAATGATCATGGTGGCGGCCACCGTGGTCGCACCGGTCTGTTCGGTTGCAACGATAAAGGGCAGATCGCGGCGACTGACTTTTGCCACGGTGGGTCCGGCACGGCCCAGTGCCTCTATTTGCGCGGCGCTGAGGCCTGCCGTGAGCCGACCATCGATCACCGCAATGGTGGCGGGCAGAGCACCGCTGTTGCGGACCTCGGCTTCAACCCGCAAGGCGGTGGCCACGTTTTGCGGGTAAGGCATCCCGTGAGAAATGATGGTGGACTCCAGGGCCACCACAGGCTGGCCCTGTTGAAGGGCCAGGCGGACTTCAGGGGCGATATCGAGGTACTTCATTGGTTGAGATGTCATGGTTGCTCGGGCTGCCGATCACGGCCTGGCCAGCCCGCGTCGTTCAGATGGGCCCTTAATGCCGCTACCGACAAATGAGGCGAGTTGGCATGCGGGCTGGCCAAGGTGATTTCTGCACATGCCATGGCGCCCTGCACGGCTTGTGCGAGGGACAGTCCTTCCGAGCAACCCAAGACAAGGCCCGCCAGCAAGGCATCTCCCGCGCCTGACGTGTTAACGACCTCTACTTTATGCGCCGGACGGTGGCCAGTTTGTCCGTCGGCATCGCACCAGGCGACACCATCAACACCAAGGCTCACCACCACCTGCTTGACGCCAGCTCGGTGCAGCAACGACGCGGCCAGGCAGGCCTGGTCCGCGGTCTCAACTTGCATGCCGCTGAGTACAGACGCTTCGCGCTGGTTGACCTTGAGCAGTTGCAAGCTGGGCAACCAGGGCCGCACCTTTTCACATTTGACAACCGACACGGCATCCACAAAGATCGGTATGTTGGGGGACTGAAGCAACCAAGCCAGCGTTGGTGGCGTCAGATTGCAGTCCAGCACCATCATCTGCGCTTGCTTTATTTCGCTAAGTTGTTCTTGCAGCACTTCCGGCGTCAGCTTGTTCAACAAGCCCATGTCATTCACAGCAGCGAGCATGTCACCGTCTGACCCATGCCATGCCAGGTAGCTTGCGCTGCTAGAGCCTGGCCAGACGCTGACGGCCGAGACATTCACACCGGCTTGTCTCGTGGCAGCCAGCAGGGCTTGCCCGAACACGTCGTCGCCCACTACGCTGAAAAGCTGGGTCGTAAGGCCAAGCCGAGCCAGGTTTTCTGCCACGTTGCGCCCAACCCCGCCGGGCGCACAAAGAATGTTACCGGGGTTCGAGTCGGATGGGGCCAAACCCATCGAGGTGTGCACCAGGATGTCCATGTTTGCAGCACCCACCACAGCCACGTGACAGGACGTGGGTGCAAGAGCGCTTGGATTCAAACCGGAAAGGACAGACATTGTTTTGTCAGGTGAGCGATCAAGTAGACACCAGCAGTTCCATAAAACGGGTGCGAGTATCGCATCTTGGCCGGGATGCGATACTGGCTTGCACTGCGCTGTCTACCGCGTAGTTCTCACCTTCAGCGGGCCAGCCCGCACACATGCATTCATCAATGGAGTACGGGCTGATGGAACCGGTGGAAGTCACATTGGACGCCAAGTACACGCGCCTTAGCGGCCGGGTCTACCTGTCAGGTACACAGGCTTTGGTCCGCCTGCCACTTATGCAGCAGGCCCGTGACCGTGCCGCCGGTCTAAAGACGGGGGGCTTCATCTCCGGTTACCGGGGCTCCCCACTGGGCGGCTACGACCGAGCCCTGTGGCGCGCACAGTCGCTGCTGCGGGCGAACAACATCCACTTCCAACCGGGGCTCAATGAGGACTTGGCTGCCACATCGGTCTGGGGCAGCCAGCAATCGCATTTATTCCCGGGACCGACGGTCGATGGTGTGTTCAGCATCTGGTATGGCAAAGGGCCGGGCGTGGACCGCAGTGCCGACGTGCTCAAACACGGCAACTCGGCGGGCAGTTCGCGCCATGGCGGTGTTCTGGTGGTCGCTGGCGATGACCATGGTGCGCAGTCCTCGACACTCGCGCACCAGAGCGAACAAATTTTTTCAGCCGCAATGATCCCGGTACTCAACCCTGCGACGGTGCAGGACTATCTGGATTACGGCCTGTACGGCTTTGCGTTGTCTCGGTTCAGCGGTTGCTGGGTCGGCTTCAAAGCCATCACTGAGACGGTTGAGAGTTCCGCGTCGATTGATGTCGGGCTTGACCGCCTGCACTTGGTGGAGCCAAATTTCGATGGTCCCGTCGATGGCCTCTCCATCCGCTGGCCAGACGCGCCTTTAGACCAAGAGCGCAGGCTGCATGGTCCCAAGATGCGGGCAGTGGCCGCATTTACGCGTGCCAATCCGATTGATCAAACCATATTAGCCTCGCCCCAGGCGCGTCTGGGCATCATGGCCACCGGCAAAGCCTACCTTGACGTGCGCCAGGCACTGGAACGCTTGGGCATTGATCAGGGTCGCGCCGAAGCCTTGGGCCTGCGTGTGTACAAAGTGGGTATGACTTGGCCCCTGGAGGCAGAAGGTACCTTGAAGTTTGCGCGCGACCTGCAAGAAGTGTTGGTGGTGGAAGAAAAGCGCGCTCTGATAGAAGACCAATTGATTCGAATTCTTTACCAGTCACAGGCAGCACATCGTCCGCGCGTGGTAGGCAAGACCGACGAGCGTGGTCTGTCACTGCTGCCGAGTGACGGTGAGATCACGCCGATGATGGTAGCCCGGGTGATCGTCGCTCGGCTGGACGCTTTGGGTGGCGCATCAGCCGGCTTGCGCCAGCATTTGGTGCAAGCCGATGAGCAGGCGCAATCGGTTGGCAACTGCGGGCTGACGACCCAACGCACGCCATTTTTCTGCTCGGGCTGCCCCCACAATACGTCCACCCAATTGCCCGAAGGAAGCCGTGGTCTGGCCGGCATTGGCTGTCATGGCATGGTCCAAATGCTGCCCAAGCGAAATACCATCACCATCACACAGATGGGGGGTGAGGGGGCGACCTGGATAGGCCTGGCCCCGTTTTCCTCGCAGCGTCATGTGTTCCAAAATCTAGGTGACGGCACCTACCAGCACAGCGGCCTACTGGCCATTAGAGCTGCCGCCGCTGCGGGCGTGAACATCACCTACAAGATTCTTTATAACGCGGCGGTCGCCATGACCGGCGGTCAGGCGATCGAAGGTGGCCCGAGCGTTGTTGACATCACGCAGCAGGTAAGGGCGGAGGGTGCGAAAAAAGTCGTTGTGGTGACCGACGACCCAGACAAATACCCCAAAGACGTCGGATTCGCCACAGATGTCGGCATCTACCACCGCAAGGACCTCGACCGGGTCCAGCGGGAGCTGCGTGAGATACCCGGTCTGACGGTGTTGGTCTACGACCAGGGCTGCGCGGCTGAAAAGCGGCGCACGCGCAAACAGGTGTCAGACGCCATGTCCAAGCGTCACGTGGTGATCAACGCTGCGGTTTGCGAAGGCTGTGGCGATTGTTCACGGGCGTCCAATTGCATGTCTGTAGTTCCCGTGGAAACCGAGTTCGGGCGAAAGCGGATGATCGACCAGTCGGGCTGCAACAAAGACTTCTCCTGTGTCGAAGGCTTCTGTCCCAGTTTCGTCACTCTCAGCGGCGCAACACCGCGACGCCTTGAGCGGGATGGTGCCACCAGACATGACCCGGCGGCAGGGCTGCCCTTGCCAGCCCCTCTGGCACTGGAACGGCCTTACGGCATTCTGGTTACGGGTGTTGGCGGTACAGGCGTGCTGACCTTGGGCGCCCTGCTGGGCATGGCGGCACATCTCGAAGGGCGAGGCTGCAGTGTGCTGGATTTCACCGGCATGGCACAGAAGAACGGCGCCGTGACCAGCCATATCCGCATAGCCCGGCAGCCCTCTGAGCTGAACGCCGTACGGCTGGCTCAAGGTGACGCTGACGTGGTCCTGGCTTGTGATGCCTTGGTCGCGGCCGGCGAATCTGTCCTGCTGCGTTGCAACCCAGGGGTCACCCGCGTCGTTGTGAATCGTCACCTGCAGCCGACGGCCGCCTTCGTAGCTGACAATAACGTTGATCTGCAGTCTGAACAGATCGAGCACGCGATCGAATCTGTGTGCGGTGCAGACAGGGTGGCGTACGTGCGGGCAACGGCACTTGCCACCGCGTTGGCAGGAGACGCCATTGCAGCCAACCTACTGATGCTGGGCTTTGCGTTCCAGCGCGGGCTGCTGCCAGTTGGTCTGGCTTCGATTGAACGCGCTATAGAGCTTAATGCTGTTGCGGTGGAAGCCAACAAGACCATATTCGCTTGGGGACGTTTGGCGGCCCATGATCCCGCACGGCTGGCCAGTCTGTCCGGCACATCCTTGCCGGACCAGGCGCCTGCAACCCTAACCTTGGTGCAGTTGATGGCACGCCATGAGCAAGAGCTTGAGGCCTATCAGAACCGCGCTTACGCGGCCCGTTACCGCGCACTGCTTGATCGGGTGGCCGCCAGAGAACAAGCCATTGCACCTGGCAGTGATGCCCTGACCGGGGCGGTAGCGCGCAACCTGTTCAAGCTGATGGCCTACAAGGATGAGTATGAGGTGGCGCGCCTGTTTGCCAACGGTCGCTTTATGGACAAACTCAAGCGCGAGTTTGAAGGTGATATCCGCCTCGAATTTCACCTTGCTATCCCGCTCATTACCGACATTTTTGGAGCTAAAGGTAAACCCCGGAAACGAAGCTACGGCGGTTGGATGTTGCGCGCTTTCGGACTGTTGTCTTACGGCAAGGCGCTGCGTGGTACGCCCCTGGACCCCTTTGGCTACAGTGAGGAGCGCCGTTTCGAGCGTGGGCTGCTGGCAGACTATGTGGCGCAGGTTGAAGCGCTGTTGAACGGGTTGTCGCCCGATACCCTGAACCTGGCCGTCAAGCTCGCCATGGTCCCTGAGCGCATCCGCGGGTTCGGACACATCAAACGACAGGCTGCGCTGGAAGCAAAAACCACGTCAGACGAACTGCTGAGTGCCTTTCGCGCCGCTACCTAGTCGGAGCGGTCGGTATCCATACGGCGCACGATGAGTGCGTCCAAGACTCGAACGCCCAGGCCACTCGACAAGACCGTCACCGGGTTCAGGTCAACGGCCTCCAGGTAAGGCTCATAGTCGTGCGCGATCCGTCCCAATTGGGTCACCAGTTCCACGAAAGCAGCTGTGTCTGAGCTCTCGCCGGTGCGATACCCCGACAACAGGCGATGGAGGGGCGTTGTGCCAATCAGATCCGTCGCCGCTGCTGCGTCAATGGGCAGCAGGTCAAGTGCATGTCCGCCGGTCAGTTCGACAAAAATCCCTCCTGGCCCAACGGTCACGGCCAAGCCGAAAGGCGGGTGCCTCGCCAGACCGACAAGGGCCTCCACACCGCCGCTGACCATCTCTTGCACCAGCACGCCGCAGATTCGCGCCTGCGGTGCGAGACGACGTGCATTGGCATGAATCAGCTCAAAGGCTGCGCGTACCGCGGCCTCGTCGCGGATGCCGAGTTGCACACCGCCTACCTCTGTCTTGTGCGGTATGTCGGGCGACTCAATCTTCATAACCACTGGCCAGCCCAAGGTCTGCGCAGCCCGCACCGCCGACTGCCTGTCCGGGGCGAGCAGCTCACGGGTTGTAGCAATGCCATGGGCGCTCAGAAAATCTTTGGCCTCGCGTTCAGTCAGAGCAGGACCTTCGGACAATCTGCGCACCCAAACATCTTGCTGGCGCAGCTCGATCGGCGGTTCGACGCTTCGGGGCGGGCTATAGGCCATGGCGTTTGCAAGCGCAACAAGGCCGGCACGCCCGCCTTGCAGGATCGGAACCCCAGTTGCCAACAAGGACTCACGGATCACCGGATGCGGTCCGTCAGCCAGCAAGCTCAGGACGAACACGGGCTTACCGCCACTGGCATGAAACTGCCCAATCGCACTCGCGATACCAGAGTACTCCTGGGCGCCATCGGCATCCAGCCCCAGTGGCGCGTCCTGCACCGCCACCAGGGTCGATACCGAAGGGTCTGCAGCAAGCAGATTCAAGGCCTCGAGGTACCTCTCCGGATCGCCAAAAACAATGCCGGTCATGTCCAGCGGGTTGTCGGCATGAGCGAATGGTGGCAGCAACTTATCGATCGCGGTTTTGGTGTGTGAAGACAGCTCAGCGAAGGCCACGCCGGCACTGGCAGCTAGGTCAGCAAAGTGGGCCAGGCCACCGCCACTGACACCGATCGCTGCAATGTTGCGCCCGGTCACGCGACGCCCTAACCCAGACAGCAATGCCGCCGTTTCTACCAGTTCGTCGTAGTCGTTGACCTCGATCACACCATGTCTGCGCAGGAACGCCGCAGTGGCTTCGTTGGAGCCGGCCAACGCGCCCGTATGGGCGGCAGTGGACCGGGCGCCGCGAACTGATCGGCCAGTCCGCAGGGCCACCACCTTGAGGTTGGCTTGATGGGCCTGCACCATGGCCAAGGCAAAGGCTTGAGGGTTAGCAATCTTCTCGAGGAGCAAGGCCACCACACGCACCGTGTCGGTGGTCGCAAAATAGCTCACATAGTCGGCGATGTCGGTGACTGCTGCGTTGCCGGCTGACACCACATGACTGACACCGAGACGGCCACAGTTCGCCAGGGCAATGGCCGTGGCACCAGAATGCGAAACAATGGCCACATGGCCCCGGCGCATGTCAGGCACCAGGCGTGAACTGAAAAGTGCCAGCCCCGTAGCAGGAACGTACAGCCCCAGGCAGTTAGGACCACAGAGGGCCATATTGCCCGCAGCTGCGCTCGCAGCCAATGCTTGCTGCAGTAAGCCGCCAGCCGCGCCGGTCTCGGCAAAGCCGCTAGCTAACACCACCGCGCCCGGTATGCCCAGGTCGGACGCCTCTCTCACCACCTCTACCGCGATCGCTGCCGGAACGGCGATCACCACCGCGTCGGGGCGGTGCGGCAGGTCGGCCAATCGAGGTACTGCCGGCAAACCGAAGATGCTGCCGGCAGACGGGTGCACCGGCCATACCTGGCCAGAAAAATTGCAGGCCAAAAGGTTTCGTACGACGAAACCGGAAGAGGCCTCCGGCCGCTCCGAGGCCCCGACAACGGCCACACTGCGTGCCTCAAGCAGGCTGCGCAAATGCGTGTTGGGCAGATTCATCCTGAACCTGTGATCGTGCGGCTCAGTCAAGTCCTGCGAACGGCGAGTCGCGGAAGTTCAGGTACTCCTTGAGAGACATGGTCGCCAGATTGCGCATCCACTCTCGGCCCTGCTTGGTCGAGTGGAGGGCGGCAATGGCCTCGATGTTGTACTGGAACGAACTCAGGAGCCCGGCGACCATCTGCTGATTGTTGAGCGAGGCTTTGGTGTACTTCAAGGCTGGCACCGGCATACGGGCCATTTTGCGGGCCAACTTGTCGGTCTCAAGCGCCAACTGGTCTGCAGGCACCACCTTGTTGATCAGCCGCATTTCGCGGGCCTGGGCAGCGTCCACCAGGTCACCGGTATACATCAGCCATCGGGTGTCTCGGCTGGACAGTAGCCAAGGCATCATCAACGACGGAGGCCCAGAGTTGTGGCGTACTTCCGGCTCACCGAATTTGGCTGTGTCTGCGGCGATGGCGAGGTCGCAACACATCATGAGTTCAAGGGCACCGGCCAGGGCGTAACCGTGAACCGAGGCGATCACCGGAATCGGCGCACGCCAGATGTTGAGCAACGCTTCCACGTTCTCACTCATGTCGGTGCGCCAGAAGTCGACATCAACATCAAAGTCACCGCCCTGGAGGTCATAGCCGGCAGAGAACGCGCGCCCCGCGCCACGGATGACCAATGCATTCACCTCGGGATCGGCCACGGCAGCCGCGAGTGCATGGTCGATCTCATGTATCACCGTCTTATTCATCGCGTTGAGCTTTTCGGGACGGTTGAGCGTGATGGTGGCGAATTTGTCCTGCTGGTCCTTGTCATACAGGATTGTTTCGTAAGCCATATTGGTTTTCTCCAGGGTCAGCTGTGTGGGATCAGGCAGGGCGCAGAGCGCAGCGGCTGGGTGCTACGCAAGTTTAGCCGCTCGGCTGACGTGCTTATTAGAATGACTTTCACGGCGGTCATTGCGAATGGCCGCGTCAAAACCGGAGTTCTGGCTTGCCGCACGATGACCTGCCCATCATTGACATGACGCCCTTCCACGGCGGTGGCAGTGGCGCGAATGACGTGGTCGTGCGGGTTCAAGCGGCCTGCGTCAACACCGGGTTTTTCCTGGTCACGGGCCATGGTGTTGATGCAGATGTGATCGCGCGGCTGTATCGCGCGGCTCGCGGCTTTTTCGATCAGCCCGAAGACAGCAAACAGTCCCTGGTTGGGCAGCCCGTTCGGATGGGTGGCTTGGGGTTTGCACCCCTGCTCAAGGAGGCGCTGGCCGCCACGCTGGGCCAGGCGACGCCCGGTGACATCAAGGAAAGCATCAACTACGGGCCGAACTTGCCGGGCAGCCCCTGGCCAGCCCAAGATGCGGAACTGCATGGCGCATGCGCGGCCTATTTTTCTGACATGGAACGCCTGGCGAAACAACTTCGGCAAATCTTCTGCGCTGCAATCGGCCTGGCGCCTGATTATTTCGAGCCCAGCTTTGTCAACCACTTGTCGGCTTTGCGAGTGATCAATTACCCGGCTCAAACCGTGGCACCCTTGACCGGACAGCTCCGGGCCGGCGCCCATACCGATTACGGCTTCATGACGATTTTGCGGTCGGAGGCATCCCCGGGTGGTTTACAAGTCAGGCGTCGGGACGGCACCTGGATCGATGCACCGGCCATCGACAACGCCTTTGTCGTGAACATCGCCGATGCCTTTATGCGCTGGACGAACGACGCCTGGGTCTCAACACCGCACAGGGTGATCAATCCGCCGGAATCGATGCGTGGATTGGCACGGCGGCAGTCGATGGTATTTTTTGTCAATCCATCCAGCGACACACGCATTGAATGTCTGAAGGCCTTTTGTCCGGCGGGCATACCGCCCAAGTACGAAGCCGTCAGCTTCGCGGACTACATCGACTTGAAGACCAAGCAGGCCTTCTCGACATAGGCAGAGTGAGCCACTAGAATGATTTTTCCGCCCTCAACCCAAGGAAGTACACCACCATGAACCTCTATCGACGTCAGCTCATCGCATCAATGGCCGCCGCAGCAGGCTCCTCGCTGTTGCCAAACATCGCATCAGCCCAGGGCAAGACCCTCATCGTCCCGACGTTGGGCGGTGTCTGGGAACAGTTCTGGCGCAGCCAAATTGCACCCGCATTCACCAAAGCCTCGGGCGCGGCCGTTACCCTGGACGTTGGCAATGGGCGTGTGTTCGGGGCCAACCTGCGTGCCGCCGGCGTCAACAAACCACCTTACTCGATCGTGATGACCAATGAAGTCTTTGCGTCGGGTCTGCGCAAAGAGGGTTTCTTCGAGAAGCTTGATTTGACCAAAGTACCCAATTACAACGACCTCTATCCGCTGGCCCGGTCCAGTGGCGGCTGGGGTGCCATCGGTGCCGTGTCACCCATCGGTATCGGATACCGCACTGACTTGGTCAAGACCAAACCCAAGGCCTGGAAAGACCTCTGGAATAACCCGGAGTTCAAGGGCAAGATCGGCCTCTACAACTACGCCAACAGCGCAGGCAAGATGACCTTGGCCCTGGCTTCAAAGATATTTGGTAAGGACCAGTACGATGTGGACGCTGGTTTTGCCGCGCTGCGCAAACTGGGTAAGGTGATTCAGGTCGACTTCAATTTGTCGACGGCCATGGCCAGTGGGGAGATCATTGTTGCCCCGTTTGACTTTGGCGAGATTTCTCGCCTTCGCAAGCAGGGCTTGCCGGTGGACTGCGTGATACCTGAAGAAGGCATGTTCATGTTCGACCAGACTATCAACATCCTAGCGAATGGGCCAGAGAAAGAACTAGCCTACCGGTACGCTAACTTCTTGCTCTCCCCAGAAGTCCAGGCACTGCTCATGCGAGAGTTCTTCGTCTCTCCAACCAATCAAAAGGTCGTCGTTCCCGCAGACCTGCGGCAGGATGTGCCAGTGTCTGGTCCAGAGATGGCCAAGATCCTGACCTGGGACTGGGACTTTGTGAACGCCAACCAAACCCGGCTGGGAGAAACCTGGGCCAAGACCTTCTCGTGACAAAGCGCGTTTTGGCTCGCCCAGCCTGTACCCGAGCTCTGCCTTCCGCATGACTGACGTCAGCCTGCGGTCTTTGACCAAGACATTTGGCGGCCCGCCAGCTGTCGACCAGGTGTCCCTTGACATTCGGGATGGCGAGTTCGTGTCCCTGCTCGGCCCGTCGGGGTGTGGCAAGACCACCACACTCAAATTGGTGGCTGGTTTCGAGCTGGCCGACTCGGGCTCCATAGAGTTCGATGGCGAGGACGTCAGCCAGTTGCCCGCTGAAAAACGCGACATCGGTATGGTGTTCCAGAACTACGCCTTGTTTCCCCACCTAACGGTGGCACAGAACTTGGCGTTTGGCCTGGAGATGCGCAACACACCGCGGGCAGAGATCGCGCGGCGTGTTTCCCAAGCCATGGACACGGTTCAATTGGTCGGTCTTGGTGAGAGGTACCCACGCCAGTTATCCGGTGGGCAGCAGCAGCGGGTCGCCTTGGCTCGCGCGCTGGTCATTGAGCCCAGGATATTGCTGCTCGATGAGCCCCTGGCCAACCTGGACGCCAGGCTGCGCGACGAGATGCGTGATTTCATTCGGGAGCTTCAGCGTCGCGTGGGCATCACCACCATCTACGTGACGCACGACCAGGCTGAGGCGCTCACCATGTCCGACCGGGTTGTGGTGATGTTCGCTGGCAAGGTGGCGCAAGCTGGCGTACCCAGAGACATCTATGAAAGGCCTGTGTCCAGGGCAGTGGCCGAGTTTGTGGGCAGGGTTAATTTGTTACCGGCAACGGTGATCGAGACCACCAAAGACACATGCCGCGTGCAAATATTTCTGGGTCAAGTTGTGGTGCATCAAGCCGCCTTGGCGACGGTAGGTCAATCTGTGGATGTGGCACTGCGCCCAGAGTCCATCTCGCTTCTGGCGGCGACTGACTCGGTCGGCGTCGCCAAGGTTATCTCGGCGTCTTACGGTGGTGGGCTGATCGACTACCGTGTCGAAGTGGCGCCTGGCCAAACGCTGCATGTGCAGGCATTTCCCGCCACCCGCTTCGCCGTCGGTGACGCGGTTCGCCTGGAGATCCGGCCCGAGAGTTATTGGCTGCTCGGAAAAACGGCGTGAATCCCAGCCGCCGTCGCGTCAGCGCGCCCATGCTGTTGTTGTTGCCAGCACTGGTTGTGCTGACCCTGTTTCTGTTGGTGCCTTACCTCAACATCTTCGTGATGAGTTTTCGCATGCCGGGCCAGGGAGTGCCCTATGCAGAGGGCTGGACATTCGGCAACTATGGCAAATTTTTTTCCGATTGGTTCTTCATCGGGCAAATGGCCAACACCCTGTGGATTGGCGCTGTGACCACCCTGGCCTGCCTGCTGATCGGCTACCCGGTGGCCTTGCAACTGGCTCGCGGCTCAGAGCGGCTGCGAGCGCTGCGCTATGGGATCGTGCTGACACCGTTGCTGGTCGGCATCGTGATCCGTAGCTACGGCTGGACGATCATTCTTGGCAATAATGGAATCATCAACCGCACACTGAGCGGCTGGGGCCTGATCGACGGCCCACTGCCGCTCATGTACAACGGGCTGGGGATCATCATTGCCCTGACCCACGTGCTGTTGCCCTTCATGATCTTGCCGGTCATGAGCGCCATCCAGGGTATCGACCCTGCGGTGGAGTTGGCAGCGCGATCGCTCGGCGCTGGGCGCAGCACGGTGTTCAGACGTGTGACGCTACCCCTGTCATTACCCGGGGTCCAGTCTGGCTGCATTTTGGTGTTCGTTTTGTCTGTGAGTGCCTATGTCACACCTGCCCTGATTGGCGGATTGCGTGTCAAAACGGTGGCCGTCTCGGTGGTTGATGCCCTGATTGACAGTTTTCAATGGCCCTTTGGTTCGGCGCTGGCGCTCATTTTGACCGTGGTGGGCGGTGTGTGCGTGCTGGCTTTTGCGCAGATGACGCGGATGCGATGGGCGGTTCGGCAATGAAGGCCCGTCGTGGTGATCTGGCATTCAGCTTGTATTGCTGGCTGGTCTATGCATTTTTGTTGGCGCCAATTGTCATCGTCGTACTGGCCAGCTTCAATTCGGGAGCGTTCCTGACTTTCCCTCCCAAAGGTTTTTCATTCCGATGGTACGTGGTGTTCTTCGACAACGAGGTGTTTCGGCGGGCGATCGTCACGTCCCTGTGGGTGGCCGCGATCGCCACGGTTATATCGGGCTGCATTGGTACTGCCGCCGCCATCTACCACGTCTGCTATGCGGGGCGTACCAAGGAGGCGGTCCGCCTGACCATGCTCGCTCCGCTTTTGCTGCCTGAGGTACTAACCGCCATCGCCTTGCTGTTTTTCGTCTATTCGGTTGGCATCGGTACCCGGGGCATGGTGGGCTTGGTGGTGGGCCATGTGCTACTGACGCTGCCCTTTGTCTTTATGAACGTGTCTGCCTCTCTGGAGAGCTTTGACCCAGATTGGGACTTGGCCGCCCGCAGCCTGGGCGCCGGGCGCGTGATGCGATTTCGCCGCATCATGCTGCCGATGATCAAGCCTGGCGTGATTGGCGGGTGCCTGTTTGCGTTCATCATCTCCTTTGACACCTTCACCATGTCCTTCCTGCTCAAGAGCGTGGGCACCTCCACCTTGCCGATTCAGCTGTTTGACTACCTCAAGACCAATTTCACGCCAGAGGCGGCGGCAGTTTCGTCTTTCAGTGTGGGGCTGACCATGGTGGTGGTGGTGTTCACTGAGAAGGTATTAGGACTGAAAATCCGCCGCTTCTAACCCGCCCTGCAAGCCTTCTTGTACCAACTGCCATGACCTTGAAACCTGCCCGCCCCATCATCATCGACACGGATCCAGGCCAGGATGATGCGGTGGCCATCCTGTTGGCCTTGGCGTCGCCCGAATTACAGGTGCTGGCCATCACCGCAGTCGCCGGCAATGTGCCGCTGGCGCTCACCACGCGCAATGCGAGGATCTTGCTCGAGTTGGCGGGCCGACAGGATATTCCGGTCTATGCCGGTGCAATCCGACCGCTGGTTCGTCCGCTGGTCACCGCGGAAAACGTCCACGGCAAGACGGGGTTGGATGGCCCTGACCTGCCCGAACCCACCATGCCACTGGCGCCGGGCGATGCGATCGACTTCATCATCCGGACCCTGCGTGAGCGACCTGCCGGTAGCGTCACACTGTGCCCATTGGGGCCGCTGACCAACATAGCCCTGGCATTGGTGCGAGCGCCGGACATTGCGCCACGAATCGCCGAGATCGTGCTCATGGGAGGCGGCTGCTTCGAAGGCGGGAACATCACGCCGGCGGCCGAGTTCAATATCTTTGTTGACCCCCATGCGGCTGAAGTGGTGTTCAAGAGTGGCGTGCCCATCACCATGATGCCCTTAGATGTGACCCACCAGGTGTTGACTACCCGAGCGCGAATCGCCGCGATTCGTGCCCTGGGCAATCGCAGTGGTGAAGTGGTCGCGCAAATGCTGGAATTCTTCGAGCGGTTCGACGTGGCCAAGTACCAGTCTGATGGTGGGCCATTGCATGATCCCTGTGTGATCGCCTACTTGCTGCGTCCAGAGATATTTCAAGGGCGCCACATCAATGTCGAAATTGAAACGCGCAGTGAGCTCACCATGGGGATGACAGTGGCCGACTGGTGGGGCGTCACCGGGCGAGCGGCCAATGCCCGCTTCATCCGCAAGGTGGACTCAGACGCGTTTTTTGCCCTCTTGTGCGAACGGCTTGCCCAACTGCCCTGACCGATCGACTGCGGGTGAAGCAGCAGCGCGCGGCCTCAGATGCCCAGGCCACCCAAGGACTTGCCACCGTCGACGAACAGCGTCTGGCCGGTGATAAATTGGGTGGACGACGCGGCCAAGAAGGCGATGGCATTGGCAATCACATCCGGGCTGGCCGCCTTGCCACCGGGCTCAAGCTGCTCCCAGGCCGCGAACATCTCGGCCGGTGCGGAGCGGGTCATGGGGGTGTCGGTAAATCCAGGCGCCACCGAGTTCACCGCAATCTGGCGCTCCCTCAGCTCCATAGCCATGGCGCGGGTCAAACCAATCACCGCCGACTTGGAGGCCACGTAATGGGCAAAACGGGTGCCGCCCAGCGCACCACGCGATGAAATGGTGACGATGCGCCCGCCGGCTTGCATGCGCCTTGCCGCCTCCTGCGCCGGGATGAAGGTCCCCACCACATTGACATCGAGCATGGTGCGAAACGCCTGCTCTGTCAGATCCAGAAACCGGGCATCGTTGTAAATGCCAGCAGCGCAGACCAGCGCATCCACACGCGACTGACCGTCGAAAGCTGCCACCACCGACGCGCGATCGCAGACATCACACACCGCCGCCACAATGTCCAGACCCGTGGCCTGCAGGCCGGTGACTGCGGCGTTCAGGTGATCGGCATGACGATCCATCGCCACCACCCGAAAGCCATCTCGCGCCAGGCGGGCCACGGTGGCCAGACCTATGCCC
Organism: Comamonas sp. lk; assembly: GCA_945925985.1. Taxonomy (GTDB): domain Bacteria; phylum Pseudomonadota; class Gammaproteobacteria; order Burkholderiales; family Burkholderiaceae_C; genus Rhodoferax. The sequence goes on from CAMELV010000017.1 coordinate 75,179, forward strand.
TGCGCGGCTCCGGTGACAAATGCGGTGGGCTTGCTCATGGCAGGTCAAAGATCCGGCCGCGGTTCAAGATGCCGTGGGGGTCAAGGGAAGTTTTCATCAGTTTCATCATATTGATCTCTGCCGCTGAGCGGCAATAATGCAAATGCGCTTTTTTGGATAAACCGACCCCATGCTCGCCCGAAATGGAGCCACCTACTTCACCAATGCTTCGGTGTACCAACTCGTCAACCGCTGCCTTGACGACAGGGTCTCCGGTGCCGCCCACCAACAGGTGCAGATTACCGTCGCCGAGATGTCCATAGGTCTGGGTTTGGGTCAAACCCATAGCCCGCAGCTCGACGTGAACATCGTGAGCCCAGGTCGCCATACGGGCCATCGGCAGGCTGACGTCAAAACCAGCGCAGGGTGCGATGGCATTAGCGGCCTCCCCGGCCGCCTCACGGATGGACCAGATCGCCTGCGCATCTGCCAGCGACTGCGCCAGGATGACCTCGCAGCCCGCATGCGTGTCCTGATAAGTTCCCAGCGTCTCAGCGAATTGAGCATCGTCCTGCTCAGGGTCAATGCCCATGGCTTCGACCAGCACCACGTGGCTGCCAGCCAGGTTCAGTCCTGGTCGACCCTTCTTCAGGAGCCCAGTGCTGATGTCGAAGAAATCGCGCCACATCACCTCAAAACTGCTCAACCGCGGCCCCAGCCGCTTGCGGCACTGGGTCAGCAGGGCTGTCACGGCGTCAAAGCCCTCCACGGCCACCAGCGCTGACTGCCGGCTGACCGGCAGCGGCTGCAAGGCAAGCAAGGCGCGGGTGATCACACCCAGACTGCCCTCGCTGCCAATGAAAACATGCTTGAGGTCATAGCCGGCGTTGTCTTTGAGCACTTTGCCCATGCGTGAGATCACCGTACCATCGGCCAGTACCACCTCCAGCCCCAACACCGATTGACGCGTCATGCCATAGCGCAGCACCCGATTGCCACCCGCATTGTTGGCAATGATGCCGCCGATCTGGCAGCTTCCCCGGCTGCCGATGTCCACCGGAAAGAGCAGCCCCTGGGCCTCCACCGCCTGGTGCAAGGCTTGCAGGCTAACGCCGGCCTGGACCGTGACTGTGCCCGACACCGGGTCGATCTCCTCGATATCACGCAGCCGCTCCAACGACAACACCACCTCGCCAGCCTGCGGCACGCAGGCACCCGTCAGGCCGGTCATGCCGCCCTGCAGCACCACGGGCTGGCGCAAGGCGTGCAGTACGGTCAGCAGACGCGACACTTCTTCGGTATTGCGGGGCCGCAGCACGGCCAGTGGCTGACCGCGTGCACGGCTCCAATCGGTACAGTAGCGCTCGTCAGCGTCCGCGCCCGGAATAAACCCGGCTGAGTCCAGCAGCGGCTGGCACACCGCACGCACGCGGTCCAAGGTCACCGCATCACTTGTAGCCGAAAGCATGGGGCAGGAACAGGATGATCTGCGGAAACCAGGTCAGGATCAGCAGCAGCACGGTCAACGTCAGCACAAAGGGCCAGATCTCGCGGATGATCTCAATCAGCGGCACCCTGGTCAGCGAGGACATGACAAACAGCAGCAAGCCATAGGGCGGTGTGATCAGGCCAATCATGAAGTTCAGTGTGACCACAATGCCGAAATAGGTCAAGTCAATGCCCAGCGCACGCACGCTGGGCATGAGCAGGGGCACGAACACCAGCATCATGACCGAGCCGTCCAGAAAGCAGCCCAGGACCAGAAAGAACAGATTCACCACCAGCATGAACTGCATTTGGCTGAGCTGCATGGACGCGATGGCCGCCACCAGGCCGTCGGCCAGCCGCTCATTGGCAATGGCGTAGTTCAGGATAAAGGCACTGGCCACCAGCAGCATGGTGGTGGCGGTCTGGCGCGACGATTCGGCAAACACGGCGCGCAAGGTGCTGACCTTGATTTTGCGGTACAGCACCGTGCCCAGGATCAGCGCCCAAAGTGCTGCCACGGCAGCCGACTCGGTGGGCGAGAACACGCCCGACCAGATACCGCCCAGCAACACCACCGGCAAGGTGAGTGAGGGTGTGGCACGGAACATCACGCCCGGCAATTGGGACACCGGCACATGCTCGGCTGCCGGAATATTGCGCCGCTTGGCAATCAGCCAGATGGCGATCATCAGCGCGCCGCCCATCAGCACGCCAGGGATTAGGCCGGCCAGAAACAGGGCGCCGATAGAAGCGCCGGAGATCAGCGCGTAGATCACCAGTGGGATCGAGGGCGGGATGATCGGCGCGATGGTGGCTGCTGCAGCCGTGATGGCGCAGGCCAGCCCGGCCGGGTACTTGCCAATCTCGCGCATCATGCGCACCGCCACCAAGCCGGGCCCGGCGGCGTCGGTGATGGCGCTGCCGCTCATGCTGGAAAAAATCATGCTGACCAGCACCGTGACATGGCCCATGCCGCCGCGGAACCGACCCACCAGCGCATTGGCCATGGCCCACAGCCGGTCGCTGATGGAGGCCGCGTTCATGATGTTGGCCGCCAGGATGAACATCGGGATGGCCACCAGCACGTACATGGCCGTCATCTGGCCCATGACCTGACCCACCAGCAAGCCGATATCCTGCCGCGTGGCAAACAGATAGACCGCCCCACCGCCAAACATCACCAGCGCTAAGGGCAGCCGCATCAGGGCGCCAAACAGCACCGCGGCCAGCAGGGCGTACAAACCCGGCGTCATGACGCCTGCTCCCGGTCATCGCCGGTCCAGCGCGCCAGCTCAGCAGGCCAGCGCGGCGACATCAGGCGCCACAGGCTCAGCAGCTGCCGCACCACGATGCCGATGAAGAATATAGGAAATATCGCGTAAACAAAGTCCAGCCGCATCTCCAGCATGTCGGTCTTTTCGCGCCAAAGGAACAGGGTGTAATCCACCATGCCGGGCAAAGCGGCGAGCATCAAAACGACGAAGGCCGCGTTGCCTATCAACAGCATGAGACGCTGGCGCTTGGGCGCCAGATTGACAAACACAATGTCAAATGAAATGTGCTCGGACCAGCGCAGTACAAAGGCGCCGGTCCAGAGCACCGACCAAACCGCCAGTACAGTCACCGCCTCATCGGTCCAACTGATGGGCCGGTTGAACAGGTAACGCATGGCCACCCCGTAGATGAACAGCACAAAGACCACCCCCAGACTCAGGGTCGACACGGCTTCGGCCAGGCGCTTGTACCAGGGCAAGACGGTGGTTTGCATGTGTTATTCGTTCAAGCTGACTGGCTTATTTGACGGCCTGAACCCGAGCCAGCAGGCCTGGCTTCCACTTGGCAGCCATGCCGGAGTTGTCATATTCCTTGAGCACTACGGTGCGAAACGCAGCCGCGTCAGGTTCGCTGATGCGGATGTTGGCGGCGCGGAAGGTGTCCAACGCAGCCTTCTCATCCAGCAGCGTCTTGGCAATCTGCATGTCAGCCGCTTCCCGCGCCGCTGCCCGCAACTCGGCCTGCTGCGCCGGTGTGAGTTTGTCAAAAAACGGCTTGGCAATGGCAAGGAACACGGGCTGCACCAGGTGCTTGGTCAACACCACCTGCTTGGTCACCTCATGGAACTTCCAGTCACGCGTCATGTTGGTCGGGTTGTCCTGGGCATCAATGGCGCCAGTCTTCAAAGCCAGGTAGACCTCGGTGATGGGCATGGACACGGGCGTAGTACCCAGTGCCTTGGCCAAGACCTGGAACGAAGCACCGGGCGGCATGCGCATCTTGGTGCCGGCCAGGTCCGCAGGCTTCTCGATCTTCTTGTCGTTGGTCAGATTGACGGTGCGGGTGCCCAGATAAGCCGTGTCCAGGATCACCAGGCCCACCTTGGCCGCCACATCGTCGTAATACTCCTTACCGATGTCGCTGCGGAAGGTCTTGATCAGGTGGTCGGCGTCGCGAAACAGGTAGGCGGCGCTGAGCACACCATACTCGGGCAGCTGGGCTTCGATCTCAAAGGTGACCGGGCTGGCCATCTCCAGGTTGCCGCGCTGCATGGCCGGTAGCTCGGTGCCCTGACGAAACAGCGCGCTGGCGGTATGCAACGACACCTTGATGGCCCCGGGGAACTTGGCCTCCATACGCGCCTTGATCATGCGGAAGGCGTCCGACAACGGAGCATTGTCTGGCGCTGCCGTCGACACACGAATTTCGGTCTGGGCCTGGGCCATTGGCAGCACGTTGAGTGCGGCCAAAGCCACGGCAGCGGCAAGTAGTGTTCGTCTCATGGTCTAACTCCTAGAATTTGCAGCGACCCATATGAAAGGCAGGGTCTATCGCCTTTGAAAAACAAGAGATGCTCAGCGCGGCGCCTGCACCGTGACAGACAGGTGGCCAATGCCCTCGATCTCGGCATCGACCCGGTCACCCACGCTCAGAAATGTCTGCTTGGGCGAGCCCACGCCAGCCGGCGTGCCGGTCAGCAGCACGTCACCCGGGTCCAGCGTCATGATGCGGGAAGCAGTGGCGATCTGTTCTGCCACTGAAAAAATCATGTCGCTGGAGCGGCCGTTTTGTTTGAGCTCGCCGTTCACCCACAGCTTGAGGCCGAGGTTTTGAGGGTCGGCCACGGCGCTTGCCGGAATCAGGCGGGGGCCTAGCGGGCAGCAGGTGTCGTTGGCTTTGCCGGCCACCCAGTCGAGCTTGTAAAACGTCTCGGGCGCGCGGTTGTGGTCGCGCGCTGAAAAATCAATCGCCACCGTGTAGAAGGCCACGTGCGACAGGGCATCAGCCACGGACACATTGCGCGCGGTTTTGCCAATCACGGCAGCGAGTTCGATCTCCCAATCAAACGCTTTGGTGCCCAGGGGCATGTGCACGGTGTCACCGGGGCCCACCACGGCGTTGCGCGGTGGCTTCATGAAAAAGAACAGGCGTTGTTCTTCTTTTTTGGCCCCGGGCATGCCCATTTCCGCCAGGTGATCAAAGTAATTGGCACCAGCACACAAAATTTTGCCGGGGTAGAGCAGTGGTGCCAGCACCCGCACCTGGTCCGCCGCCAAGCCCATGGCGGGCTCGCATTGGGGCAGCAGTGCAGGCAATTGCGCGCCGTGCGTTGCCCAATCATCGAACAGACCGATCAGGCTGCTGGGCAGGTCGGCCAAACCGGCCCGTTGGGCCAGGGCCGACAGCGGGAAATAACGGCCATCCAGCTCCAGACATCCCAAGGCCTGACCCTGGTATTCGACGGTGGCGAGTGCAAACATATGGCGGGGCTCCATGGCATCAGTGGGTGACCCGACGGACGAGCCGACGGGTGTGCAACGCATTCTATTCAGCATAAATAATCAATGTCAACATAAATTATGTATTTATGAATAAAATAAACTATCTTTTGTTTTGGTATAAACCACTATTCACACAAGCGCACTCGCATGGCAACCAGCTTACACACCGCTAAGGACGACGCGGCCAACGCCCGTACCCTGGCCAACCAGGCGCAAGACCTGCTGCGGCGGGACATCCTGAGTGGCACCCTGGCACCCGGCGAGCGCCTGCGGACCAAAGACCTGCAGGCACGCTATGGCTTGGGGCTAAGCCCCCTGCGCGAGTCGCTGCAGCGCCTGTCGGCAGAGGGCATGGTGGTGAACGACGCCCAGCGTGGCTTTGCCGTGGCCCCGGTGTCTGTGGCCGAACTGCGCGACTTGACCGTGGCTCGCACAGCGCTTGAGTCCACCATGCTGCCGATGGCCATGCAACTGGGCGGTGCCGACTGGGAGGGTGACATCGTGGCGGCCTTTCACCGCCTGTCGCGCACCCCCCTGCCCAATGACCCGGCGGCCATGGCCGACGCCAGCCTCTGGGAGCTGCGCCACCGCAGCTTTCACCACGCGCTGGTGGCGGGCTGCTGCTCGCCCTGGCTGCTGCGCCTGCACGGCCAGTTGGTGGACCAATCCGAGCGTTACCGCAAAATTCGCATCCTGCACCACCTGGAGAGCCAGGCGCAGGTGCGCGATGTCAATGCCGAACACCAGGCCGTGATGGATGCTGTGCTGCGCCGCGACGCTGTGCAGGCGGTGGCCCTGATGACGCAGCACTTGGTGGCCACCAGCGATGCCACCGCCCGCCTGATGGCACCACAACTACACCAGGAGACCACCCGATGATCGTCCGTTCCGCCATTTTGGAAGGCAGCATCCCAGCCGCCGACCGCCAGCAATTCGACGCCCAAATGGCCGGCCCGGTACTGGCCGCCATTGGCACTTACCCCGGCATCCGCCAGGTCAAGCTGCGCCGCCTGGTGCAGGCCGACGAAGGCACACCACCGGTCTACATGGTGTTTGACCTGTACTTTGACAGCCTGGACGCCATGAACGCAGCGCTGGCCAGCCCCACGCGCCAGGCCGTGCGGCAACAGATCGGCGCCGTGATGGGCCTGTTCCAAGGCAGGGTCTACCACCAAGTGTTCAGCGAGGACTGAGGCCGCTATGGCAACGCTTGTCACCGGCGCCGGGCTGATAGGCTGCCAGACCGCGGCGCTGCTGGCTGCGCGCGGCGAACCGGTGGTGCTGCTGGACTTGCAACCGATGCCAGCGTTGATCGGCTCGGTGCTGCCTTTGGAGCGGGTCACGGTGGTCAGCGGCAATGTCTGCGACCGGGCCGCCATGTTGGCCTTGCTGCAACAACACGGCATCACGGCGGTCGTACACACCGCTGCTGCTTTAAGCATGGCGATCCGCCAAACGCCCACGCTGGCCGCCGATGTCAACCTGGGCGGTACCGTCAATTTGCTGGAAGCCGCCCGCGCCTGCGGCGTGCGCCGCTTTGTTCTGGCCTCGTCCACCACGCTGTATTACCCGACATTTCGCCGGCCGCAAACTGGCCCGATTAACGAGGACTTTGCCTTTCATGCGGTCAGTGAGCGCCCGGGCAGCCTGTACGCCGCCAGCAAACTGGCCGCAGAGTACTTCACCCAGCATTACGCCGACCAGTTTGACCTGTCTGTGGCCATCCTGCGCTATTCGGCGGTGCTGGGCCTGTGGGCCGGGCCCAACAACTCGGTACCTGGCCGCTTGCTGGCCACGCTGTTGGGCAAGGGCGCCGTTAATGGCCGGGTGGCAGTGACCGACCCCTTGTTGCTGTGGTCTGGGGGTGATGACTTCATCGATGCGCGCGACGCAGCCGCCGCCAACGTGGCCGCACTCGATGCCACGGCCTTACCGTCGCGGGTTTACACCATCGGCAGCGGCCAGTTGGCGAGCTTTGAAGATTTTGTGGCGGCGGCGCGCCAGGTGCGCCCAGCGCTGGCCTTTGACGAGGTGGCCTTGCCCGACAGTGGCTTTGCCGGCTTCCCGTACCAACGGACTCAGCCTTTTGACGTGCGCTGCGCTCAGGCCGAGCTCGGCTTCTCGGCACAGCACGATGTGCTGTCGTCGTTCAAAGCAGCCAGCGCTTGGGCCGGGCCCTGACCAAGCGGCCAATGGATTCCCGCCTTCGCGGGAATGACGGAAAAGGACAGGCCTGATGAAGCCAAGTTCCTGGCGTACAACCTGCTTATGGGAAACTCTGCATAACTCCCCATGAAATGTGTTGAAAAAAGCCTCAGTTTGCTATAAAATACATAGCATGAAACAAGCCTCTTTGAACCTCAATCTGCAACTCAAGAAGACCCGCAAACAAGTGTTCCTTGAGCAGATGGAGCAAGTTGTTCCCTGGGCTGATTTGGTCGCC
>CAMELV010000018.1 GCA_945925985.1 Comamonas sp. lk
CCAGGTAGGCAATGCAAATTGCCAACACTAAAAGCCAATGATATTGCCACTACAGAAAAACCAAAACAACAGTGCTAAGTACTTGATTTTGTTAGGTTCGTGGGGTCAAAAACCGGGGAAAACGGGATTTGGTGTCGAACTCGGGTGTGATGGGTGCCCTGAGACTTAGTAGAGCTTAGCCCTGCCTTGATCAGCCCGCTTTCACTGGCTTCCTGCGACCCTTATGCACAGTTTGCAACTATGTGTAGCATGCAATCCAGCGCAGCGCCACATCGAGGAACCCACAACTTGAGCAACCCACTGCAGACTTTGCCTTAACTACTTTTTCATAAATGCGCATCCGTTGGCTTATGTTGCTCCGAGTTTGTAAAACACGGCAGCGAATCAAAGAGCCAATGATCAGTTCTTCCGGCTGGCGGCGGGCGAGTTGTGTTGAATAAGTTACCGCTTGACCCAAATTTCAACGCGGCGATTTTTCTCTTGACCTTCTGGGCTGTCGTTACTTGCGACTGGCAAAGCCGCTCCAAAGCCGGTGACCAGGGCGGGTTTAATACCGCGAGCGGTGAATTCTGTAGCCACGGCTTGCGCCCGTTCTTTGGACAGCTTAAGGTTGACATCGGCGGTGCCGCGCGCATCCGCAAAACCAAACAGAATCACTGAACTGGGCGGCGTACGCATGTCAGCGAGGAAGGAAACGACACGGTCCAGATCTGGAATGGCCTTATTATCTAGATCCTTGGATCCGGAGCGGAAGCGGAAGTTTAGGGAAAGGCGCGTAGCATTGGCTGTCGATTTCTGATACTCCGGCGGCTGACCCAAAATATCAAGGGCTGCTTTGTTGGCATCGTCCTGTGCCCTAACCGTTTGTTCAATAAATCCATGCTGTGCAACTATAGCCTGGCCACTGCTGCTCTTGGCAAATTCAATGAACTTCATCACATTTGGATTTGTCGGAGCTGATGCAGAGTAAAGGTACAAACGTCTTGACAGCACATAGTCCTCCGTCGCTACGGTAAAGCGGTTGGGAAGCAGTGCGGTTGCGCCCTTGTCGCCCAAACTCAAGGACCTGGCATTGCGCACGTAAGGTAGACCAATGAAGCCGATAGCGGCAGGGTCATTTGCAACAGCGTCGGACAACTGCCCACTATCCTCATAGCGTTGTGCACTGGTCGCTAAGGGCTTGGGACCGAGCACCATATGTTTGAAGCTGTCATAAGTACCGGACTTTTCGTCGCGTGCATGCAGGGTAATCGGGCCAGTCTTTCCCTTAGCTGCGACGCCGAGCTGGCTCCAATTTGTGTTTGCACCAGTAAAAATACGCGACAGTTCGTCTTTTGATAACGACGCCACGGGGTTACTCTTATGAACGATCACGGCCAGCCCATCCAGCCCGACTACATGTTCATTGGCCACGGAGGTCATGTCACCCAGCGCTGCAAGTTTGCTTATTTCATCCGGAGTGATGCGTCTAGATGACATGCCAATATCGGCAGAATTCTTTGCCAGTCCATCGAAAGCTGTGCTGGACCCATGGGCCGCAATAGTGATGGACTGGGTGGATCCGTCAGGCATCTTGCCTTGCACCGAAATTTCTACCGCGGAAGCGCCCGCAACACGCGTTGGGGACGTCGCGCCTTGACTCTTCAAATATGCTTCGGCTAGGGCGGGCATCAGCTGAGAGCCCAGCGTGTTGGAGCCGACTATGCGCGTAACAACGCCGGTTTTTGTATCCGCTTTGGCTTCTTTTGGGGTGGTTCCTTGCGCCGTGGTCTTGCTACCGAAAGAAGACCACCCAATGGCACCCACCCCCAACACCAGAGCCAGAAGCACGCCCCCAATTATCAATGGCTTCTTCATGGAGTTAGGGTCGACGGCTGGTCCTGCCGCAACTAATGCCTTTCCGCATTCACTACACACAAAATCAAGGCCCATCGGAACTTCAATGGTTTGTCGCGTGTCCGCCAAAGAACAGTTTCCAAAATTAGAGCATTTGCCAGATTTGCCGTGTGTAGTTGCCATTAAAAATCCTCCGATTGTTTGAAAAGCTCAGGGGTCGCCTTCGACCGTCAGACTTCGCCCTTAAGTATCGCGACCGCGCGCTTCCCGGCTTCCAAAAACCTGCGATACAGCTCGTCCTGGACATTACCATTGCGTTGGGCCTTGACAGCTTCCACTTCAGCCAAAATTTTCTGGCGTAATTCTGTTCTTTTGTCCTGGTGCAGATAGTCCGCACCGTTGAGCAGGTCGGTGCATGCGGCTTTAAGCTGGTGCAGTATTTCTAGGTCAATGCCATCTGCGCTTACAGAAATTGACTTGCCCAGCACAATTGGATCATTGTCAAAGCCATCCGCATCTTTGCTCAGAAACAGGACTTCTTCGATCCCGGTGGCGGGGTTCTTGCCGTCTTGCACCATCCCCAGCACCTTGGCTAGCAACAGGTATGGAATGGCCTGCTGCTTGACTTCGGCGCTGGAAGCTACAAAAAGGCGAGGCCACGCATTTCCGTCGCCCTCAGTATGCAGTTCTAACCTCGCGCGGATACCGCCGATTTCCAAACGCTTGAGGTATTTTTCCTCCAGAAACTTCAGTGGTTTCAGGTACCGCAACGGAAAGAGATTGGTAATTGAAACCAGTGTGATTACATTCGGCCTGCCGTCCGATTCAATAATTTCAACGTCGCCACTCTTGGCTTCGCGCAAGGCGTCTTTCAGTGTCTTGGAAAATTCGGCCTGTTCAGGCGCTCTGGGCAAAATCACAGTGAACTTACTGACGGCGGTGGGCGCACCTGCCGCAATGCCTGGACCGACTCTGTGTACCTCCAGCGGCTCTAGGGCGATGAAATTGCCAGCCCTGTTGACGAGATCAGTGATATAGCTTTTCAGTTGCTGTGGATCGTTGCCGTAGCGGCTCTTTAACTTGTCGATGATCGACACCCCTAGCAGGCGTTCGTTCGGGTTTTGAACAAGATTCTGGTGTGCAATTCGTGCGTTTTCTTCGCAAACTGTCTCCAACACGTCAAGAAAGGTCGATTCGCCCACGCGCTGGTTGAAAACCGCAAAGCTGGTTTCCGAGCCAATTTTTTCCATGATGCTTGCCCGCACACGGTTGGTTTGCGTCTTCTGCTCTGACTCGTCAAGCAGGAGTTTCCGACTCACTGCCTTAACTTGCTCCGGGTCATAAAAGCGGATCAGATGCTGACGTAGGTCACCGGAACCTCCATCCGTTAGGCGGGCGTTGATGGCTACTTCAAACTTTTTCAATGCTTGCTGTATCGTATTACTTGCTTGATCAACTTGGCCCTTGAGGTCAGTTATCTCTGCAATGACTTCTATCAGTAGCGTTTTGGCGAATGCCCAACCTTCAGCGCGGGTACGGTTGACGTAAAGTTCCTGTAGGTGCACGCCGTGAGAATCAAGCAAGCTGTCAGGCGTGCCCAGCAAGTGCTTGGAGAGTAGGCCCATTCCCGACCATTTTTGCGCGTTGCCGAAAACCCGTGTTTGGGCTTCTTCGTCGGCTGCGCGGGCGCGGGCAATCTGGCCGTCGCAATTCTTCAGTCGCTCTTCAAGGTTTTCCAGCAAGGCGATTAAAAGGCGGGAAATGTCCCAAGTGGAACGCGAGCCCACACCCCATTCGTTGACCAGTTCCTGTTCAACGCGCATCCTAATTTCGCGCGCCATGTCCTTGCGTGCCTTCAGCTTCGTACGGTAAAAACCGGCCACACCGAGGGTTCGGTAGTCGTCTTGAAAACGCTTCTCGCACAGTTTGGTTAGCTCATCCAACCAGGTCGGGCGCTCGCGCTCGCGCACCAAGGATTTGAAATTCGGGATAACCGCTTCCCATTCGCCGACAAAAGACTTCCAACGCTTGTTGTTGACATCTTCTGGGATGATGCCTTGCGCTAACGTTAAATGTTCGTCGGACAGCAGCCAACGGACGAGGGTTTCTTTTTGCTGAACGAATTCGTGGAAGTCCTGCTTGCGCGGTTCATCCATGAAGCCTAGCGCGGCCTGCCAATGGTTATAACGCAACTGCAGTGCCGCCTCCCGCGCAAAGCTGTAGGTCAAATACTCGCTGATTTCTTCCTCAGGAATTGCTAGCCGTTTGATGCCAAAAGCCAAGAAACGTTTGGAGCGTTCTGGCATACGTCCCTGCGGCGCCAACTCGGGTGCGCCATCGCCGTTTTCGGCGTTCTCCATTCGTCCAAGTGATGCCCAATTGACATATTGGGCAGCAACGATTTTTTGGTACAGAAAGTCTGCCACGATGCCGGGAAGTTGGCTGTCTACGTCTATGGTGAGTCCGTTTTCATTCTCGTTGCCGAAAACAAAGCATCCGTTGAATGGGTCGATTAGCTTCAGGCGCTCCTTGACTCCCAGCACATCGTAGGGTTGATAGGCGCCTACCGACATGGCGTTGAGTTCGGTCAGGGCGGCAAATCCGTTTGCGTGATAGTTGCCGGTGTCCCAATTGGGGTGCGGGTACGCATCTGGCAGAAGCGCATATATCAGGATGCGAAAGCGCTTGGAGTCAGGGTACAAGTCACGCAACTGCGCCACCGCGTCTATGATGCTACCGCTGCCAGTGCCCCCAGCCAAGCCCAGAACAATATGAAACGTTACCGCCGTTTCGCCGCTTTGTTGCAGTAATTTGACCTGCATCTGTACTTGTTCGCGGTACTTGTCGGCCTTGCAGGCAAACAGAAAACGCCCAAGGCGGCGCTTTTGGCCGCCCAGCGTGGCGCCCACAATGCTATTCAAAATGTCCCGCCACGACTCTGTACTTCCGAGCCAAGGTTTTAGTCCGGGGTAGCTGTCAATATTATCTAGGCGTGAGCCCAAATTAGCATCGGTTATCAGGAGTTGGCTGGCTTTGGAAAGTTGTACCGAACTGCCAAGAATTTTCCAGCTTGGGTCATCGACTGCCATCATTTCATTAGATGAGTCAACATACAGATAGCCCATGCCCGGTTGGCTCGTACCCTTTCTATGGGTCTCCTGAAAGATACTCTTGCGCAGCGCACGGATGATTTTTCCGCCTGTGCCGCCCAGCCCTATAACAAGATGATTCATTATGCGGTGCCTTTGTTAATGCCCTGCTAGATCCGAGGTTTAACCGGCGGCTCTCAGCACATTGCATGCTACTTTCAGGGGCGACGTGGATTCTAGACCGGTTCGTTTGGCGGATTGCAACGACAGCACATAATGACAGCACACCATGACGTCATATGGGTGCTTGGGAACAGCACTGTTGGAAAGGCAGATGTGAAACTGGGCTATCCGAGTTCGACACTAAATCCTATTTTTCTAGTTTTTTGACCCTTTGACCCTAACAAAATCAAGCACTTAGCGTTGTTTTTAGTTTTCGTGCAGTGGCGATTCCGGGGCTTTTTAGTGATTGCAATTCGACTTGTTCATCGAGAACGTTTTTGCTCCGCTTGTCGCATCTTCGCCAAGTTCACCCGAAGCGGTGATCACATCTACGTGCAACTGGTTGAGGCTTTCCTCGACGAAGCCGGTCGCCTACGCCTGTGCACCATCTCTTCGCAGGGGCCTCTGGATGAGTCAGGCGGCCAGGTCAGCAATATTTAACGATTGGCTGCATGCAAAGGTTCTCAGAACTTCTGCTAATTTCGCCAATGTCTGCGAATTCAACATATGCCCCCGCTAACGCCCTCATTTGCATACAGCCCCAGCGTTTCCCTAAGCTCTTGCGCCACCTGAGCCCGTAATTCCGGCGGCCCCAGTACCTCCACATGCCGCCCCTGGCGCAATATGTCCATGGACAGCTCCCGCAGATCGGTAAACGGTAGTTCCATGATCAGACGCCCATCGTCCTGCGGAGTTAACCGCTGCAGCGGGTGCCAAAGCTCCCGGGAAACCCAGCTCGCCCGTTCCTCGGTAAAGCGCAGCTTGGCCCACTGAACGTCACTTCCTGAAAAAATACCGTAACCCTGGCCCACAAAGCCGTCCAGCGCCTTCTTGGGCATCGCCTTGCTGGACTTGCTCAAAACCGAAGTGGTCAAAGATGCGCTCGACAATCAGGCGTGACGTCAAGGGTGTTTTTTCTGACGGCTTCCACACCACCGTGTTACCCACCAGCAAATTGGGCACCACGTTGTCGAGGCCTAGGGCTACAGGAAAGTTCCAGGGCATCACGCAGGCGGCCACCCCTCGCGCAAACCTTTGTTGAAAATTAAGCTCCAGGTCGGCGGCCATCTGTTGCCCGCTGCGCAGATGGATCACCATTTCTGCGTTGGAGCGCATGCCTTCAATGGCTTTGTTAACCTCATTCAGTGCGTGTGACAAAGGTTTGCCCATCTCGCGGGTCAGCAAGTGGGCCACTTCGCCGCGGATCAGTGTCAAACGGTCAATGGCGGTCAGGATGATCTGGCGGCGCTGCAGGGGCGATCGTGCGGCCCAGGGCTCAAACGCGCGGCGGGCGGCTGCAACAGCAGCCTCGACATCGTTGGCGTGCCCTCGCGGGATGGTGTCGATCAGCGCTTCTGTGGCGGGGTCCAAAATGTCAATGGCGTCGCCCGAGCCCGGGAACGCACGACCGTCAATCCAGTGGCTTTGCATCATTGGTCTTCCTGGCGCGGTGGTGTCATGTCGTGGGTGCTGTCGTGCTTGGGCTGACTCAGTGTTTCACAAAAGCCGAACAGGCCGGCTTGGCCACCGGTGTGAATGAACACGATGTTTTCGTCGGATCGGTAACGCCCCAGGCGGACCCAGTCCATCAACCCGGCCATGGCTTTTCCGGAGTAGACCGGGTCGAGCAAGATGCCCTCCATCCGTGCCACTTCTTGAACAGCCGCCACCATGGCGGGTGTGGGAATGCTGTAGCCCTGGCCCAGGTAGTCGGCATTCACCCGAATCGCCTCTGGCGGGATCTCGGGTAAGTCTTCGATCCATTGTGAAGTGGCTAAAGCCAGCGCCGAAACTCTGGCATGTTGAAGGTGTGCGGCTTGACTGACCGCAAACCCTTGAACAGCTACCTTGCTGGCTTGGGCTGCCACGCCCACCACTAGGCCCGCTTGCGTGCCGGCGCTGCCGCTGGCCACCACAATGTGATCCAGGCGTAAAGATTTTTCCTGGGCTTGTTGCAAAAGTTCTTGTGCCACCTTGACATAGCCAAGCGTGCCGACCGGGTTGGAGCCGCCACTGGGAATAAGATAAGGTCGGTGCCCCTTGGCGCGCAGTTGATCGCCCATCTGCTTCAGTGCGGCAGCCATGTCGGTGCCGCCAGGGCGATAGACGATCTCGGCACCCAGCAAACCATCAAGAAGGACATTGCCGTTATGCAAGTAGTCGGAATCCGGATTCGGATGGCGGTGTTCCAGGATGACGGTACAAGCCAGACCGAGGCGCGCAGCGGCGGCGGCAGTTTGCCGAACATGGTTCGATTGGAGCGCACCCAGCGTGACCACATGGTCCGCACCTTGCTGCAGGGCCTCGCCCAATAAAAACTCCAACTTGCGAGCTTTGTTGCCACCGAGCGCCATGCCGGTGCAGTCATCGCGCTTGATCCAAATCTGGGGGCCACCGAGGTGCTGTGTCAGGCGGGGCATCAACTCCAAGGGCGTGGGGGCATGGCACAGGTCGACGCGGGGGAAGCGGTCGAGGTTCATCGTGCAGACCCCGACACAGCATCCAGACTGGCCCAGGCTTCCTCGGCCGACACGCCGGGCGGTGGCGTAAAGGCAATAAAGGCTTCTTCGCCCACGGCTTGTTGACCACCATAAGCGTCGGCTTTGGCC
Source organism: Comamonas sp. lk (assembly GCA_945925985.1). GTDB lineage: Bacteria > Pseudomonadota > Gammaproteobacteria > Burkholderiales > Burkholderiaceae_C > Rhodoferax. The sequence continues at coordinate 7,757 of CAMELV010000018.1, forward strand.
CGCTGCGCTGCTTTGGCCCGGTCGTCTTGCAACTGCGGGTCACAGATGGACAACAGCACTGGCATGAGGCGTCGCTCCATGGCGTCCCCTTGCGCAGTCCCGTGCAAATCGTGCAGTTCGTCAGGGTCGGCATGAAGGTCAAAGGTCTGGGTCGGCATGCCGACATGGACAATCATTTTGTCGTCGTGCTGACGCACCAAATAGGCCGCTGAGCGTGAACCTTGCGCATGGTATTCGGCAAACAACGGGCGCTCCAGGTCGTCTTGGCCGTGGGCCGCCGGCCACAGTGACAAGCCAGGGAGGTCGGCATCCGCAGGCTCCAATTGAGCGCCCGCCATGTCAATGAGGGTCGGAAACAAATCCACATGCGAGACCAGTTGCTCAGAGACATGACCGGCTTGAATGCCCGGTCCTGCCAGGATCAGTGGCACCCCGACCGCGCCCTCGAACAGCGAACGTTTGCCAAACAAGCCTTGCGCGCCAAACAATTCGCCATGGTCGCTGGTGTACATCATGCGGGTGTCGTCGAAGATCTGGAGCGACTTCATTTCTTGGAGCACGATACCGATCTGCTCGTCCATGTGCGTGATCAAACCAAAATAACTCGCGGCGATCCGTTGCAACACAGCCGGGTCGAGTTGGGGCGGCATGCCGTCAAGTTGGCGTGCGAACTCGACAGACGGATGAAAAGAATCACTCGCCATTTCAGGCGGTAGAGGCATGTCTTTCAGGGGGTACATGTCTAAGAAGCGCTTGGCCACGGTAAAGGGTGGGTGGGGGCTGATGTAAGACACGATGAGAACCGACGTTTTATTGTCTGTGGGTTGATGCTCGCGCAGCCAGGCCACGGCCTGCTCGGTAATTTGACGGTCATAGTCTTGGTAATGGGTATCACCCTCCTTGGACAGGTCGTCATACAAACCCATCATCACGCCGGGCTCTTTGGGTTTTTGTGCATCGAAGCCGCGCAACAGGCCCTTGAGAGCGCCTTTGCCTTCGTGCAGGTGCATGGGCAATATTTCTTTGGTGAAGCCGTTGTCGTCATCGCTGCTGCGGTAGTGCAATTTGCCTATGGCGGTGACGTGGTGCCCTTGCTCGCGCAGGCGGTGCATCCAGCTGGGAATAGCGCCGTCATAGGCCATGACATTGTCCCAATAGCTGGTCTGGTGCGGATAACGGCCGGTCGCCATGGCCGCACGGGCCGGGCAGCACAGCGGGCTGGTGCTGTAAGCGTTAGCAAAACGTGTACCGCGCTGGGCGATGGCGTCGATGTGCGGGGTTTGCACCACCGGGTGACCATAGCAGCCGACCACCGACCGGTTATGGTTGTCAGCGACGAAGATCACAAGGCGTTGGGGTGCTGGCATAGAGGACTTATTAAGATAGACGTTGACACAATTATGCTGGTAAACCAGCAAACCATCATATTTCATGCGGCTCTATCATGCGTGTTGTTCCACATCGCTTGCCCCAGTAAGCCCATTTCACGTGCCTTCCTCATCGCCTGCGGCGCAAAATAAGTCGCCGCTATACCACAGCATTGCCGGTGCCCTGCGGTCCTTGATTGCTTCTGGCGAGTTGAAGGCGGGCGCTCAATTGCCGACGATTGCCGCGTTGGCCCAGCGCTATCAGGTCGCGCCTGTCACCGTGCGTGAGGCGTTTCGGTTGCTGACTCAGGAGGGCTTGATTCGTGCGCGCCGCGGCAGTGGCACATTTGTCAATGAGGCGCCGCCGCGGCTGACGTCACCTGTCACCGAGGCAGGGTGGCCCCAGTTGCCGCAGAACCTGCGCGAGCACCGAGGGCGAATCCTCGAAGCAGATGACGCCACGCCACCCTTGTTGCCACATGAAGGCACGCCGGCGGCCGCGTACCGGCGGATGCGCCGCGTGCATCTGGATGAGCGATCTGAACCGTTTCGGGTGGTGGAGCTCTTTGTGGCCCGTCATTACTACGACCAAGCGCCCCGACGGTTCGACCAGGAGATGGCCTTGGTGGTGTTGGAGGAGTTGGACGCGGTACAACTGGTCGAAATGCGACAAAACTTTACCTTGACCATCGCCGATGCCGATGTGGCGGCGCATCTGGGTGTACGAGCTGGCGAGCCCTTGGGCCGGCTCCGTCGATCACTGGTTGATCCGCAGGGTGTGGTGGTGTACTTTTCGATTGCACTGATTCGTTCAGATCGGATTTCGCTGGCTTGGTCGATGCGGCGACCCGTGCCGGCAACCCCCCCCGCCTAAGCCTTGTCGCTGGCCTTAGAGGCCTTTGAGCGTGCCCAGCGCAAACGGCAGGCTCAGCATGCCCAGCAGGGTGGACAAAGTGACCAAGCCCGCCACGTAGGCGCCGTCGTAACCCATGCGCGCGGCCAGCACGTAGGCGCTGGGGGCGGTGGGCAGGGCCGAAAAAGCCAGCAGCACGGTGGTTTGAACCGGGTCCAGGCCAAACAGCCGAGCCATACCGAAAGCGGTGATGGGCAGCAGCAGGTGCCGGATGGTCAGCAGGGTTACGGCCAATGATTTAGCCCGACCCAGCGCGCCGAACTGCATGCCGGCGCCGGCGGCCATCAGTCCCAGCGGCAGCGACGATTCGCCAATGCGGCTGATGGTTGGCTCCAGCCAGCCCGGAATACTCAGCCCCAGAAAATTGGCCAACAGGCCACTGGCGGTACCGATGATCAGTGGATTGCGCAGCAGTGCCGCGCCAAAGCTGCGCTCACCCTGACGCGCCATGGGCCAAACTGCGGCCACGTTGAACAGCGGCACACAGACGCCGATCAGCACCGCGATCAGCAGCAGGCCCTGGGGTCCGGCCAGTCGCTCGGCCAGTGCCAGACCAATGAAGGAGTTGAATCGAAACGCCACCTGGGTGCTGGCGGCGTGGTCCCGCGCGGGCACGTGTCGCCCGAGCCAGGGCCAATAGGGCAGCGAGTAGGCCAGACCAATGCCGATCAAGCCGACCGCCCAGCCAGCACCAATCAAGCCCGAGGTCGAGCCGATGTCCAGCGGGCTCTTCACGATCGATTGGAACAGCAGCACCGGGAAAAACAAAAAATAGACCAGCGTCTCAACCTGTTTCCACACGGGTCGGTCCAGCGGGGTGTAGCGGCACACCAGGTAACCGCACAGGATCAGGGAGAAATCGGAAAGGAGCAACTCGGCAAAATTCACCCGCGGAGAATAGCAGTGATTAAGGCCTCGGTCGCGGGTTTGCCCTTACGTGGAAGTCCTCGCTAGTCGGTCTGCGACCCGGATAATAATGACGCTGAACGCGTTTTGCTTTTGTTTTTCAGGAGATTACCCTCATGACTCACCATCGAACCCTTGTGGCCTGTTGTCTTTTTGCTCTTGCTGGCACCGCGCTGGCCCAGGGCTATCCCACTCGGGTGGTCAAGTTGCAGGTCCCGTTCGCGCCGGGCGGCACCACCGATATCGTGGCCCGCGTGATCTCTGAGCCCCTGGGAAAGGCGCTCGGGCAAAACGTGATCATCGAGAACAAAGCCGGCGGCGGCGGCGTGGTCGGCGCCAATGAGACCGCCAAGGCAGTGCCCGATGGTTACTCGCTGGGCATGGCCACAGTCTCCACCACAGCGGCTAATCCGGCCATCAATCCCAAGATGCCTTATGACGCAGCAACTGATTTCACGCCGGTGATCAATATCGCCGCCACACCCAACGTGATCGCCGTACACCCCAGTTTCCCGGCCAAGATCTACAAGGACTTTGTAGAGGTGCTGAAAAAATCGCCAGACCGTTATTCCTATTCCTCTTCGGGCACGGGTGGCATCGGCCATTTGCAGACCGAACTGTGGAAAGGCCTGCAAGGCGTATCGGTCACGCACATCCCCTACTCGGGTGCCGGCCCGGCGCTGCGCGACACCGTGGGCGGTCAGGTGCAAATCATTTTTGACAACGTGCCGTCTGCCTTGCCGCACATCCTGGGCGGCCGTTTGATCGCGCTGGCCGTGGCGGCGCCGCAGCGGCTTGCAGCACTGCCTGACGTCCCCACCTTCAAAGAACTTGGCCTGGAACCTGTGAACCGCATGGCGTACTACGGCATTGTTGGCCCGAAAGGCATGCCGCGTGACATTGTTGACAAAATTAACGCCGCCACCCGCAAGGCCTTGGAAGACCCGGCCGTGCGCAAGCGCATTGAGGACACCGGTTCGGTGGTGCTGGGCAACACGCCCGAGCAGTTTGCGCAGCAGATGAAAGATGAACTGGCTGTTTACAAAAAGGTGGTTGAGACCGCCAAGCTCAAGCTCGAGTGAGCACCGACGCGCCAATCGACGACTTCATTGACGCGCTATGGCTGGAGGAAGGCCTGGCGCGCAACACGCTGGCAGCGTATCGGCGCGACTTGACGCTCTACGTCAGCTGGCTCACCAGCCAGGGCGGGGCGCTGCAGGCCAGCACCGAGAGCGACCTCAATGCTTACTTTGCCGCCAGTCACGCCGCCACCAAGGCCAGCACGGCCAACCGGCGTCTGACCGTTTTCAAGCGCTATTTCCGCTGGGCTCTGCGCGAGCGGCTGATCACGTCTGACCCAACCCTCAAGCTGCAGGCCGCCCGCCAAGCCCTGCGAGTGCCCAAGACCCTGACCGAACCTCAGGTTGAAGCCCTGCTGGCCGCCCCCGACCTTGGCGGTGCTCTGGGCGTGCGCGACCGCACCATGCTGGAGCTGATGTACGCCAGCGGGTTGCGGGTCAGTGAGTTGGTCACGCTGAAGGTACTGAACCTCAGTCTGGCGGACAACGTGCTGCGCGTACTGGGCAAGGGCAACAAAGAGCGCTTGGTGCCATTTGGTGAGGTCGCCAGCCTGTGGCTCACCCGCTACCTCAAGGTTGCCCGGCCGGAACTACTGGCCGGCCAGTCGACGCAGGACTTGTTTGTCAGCACGCGTGGCGCCAACGCCGGCAGCGCTATGAGCCGGGTGATGTTCTGGATGATTGTCAAAAAGTACGCACGCCAGGCAGGTATTACCGCGCCGCTGTCACCGCACACGCTGCGTCACGCTTTTGCCACCCACCTGCTCAACCACGGCGCTGATTTGCGGGCGGTGCAGATGCTGCTGGGCCATGCTGATATATCCACCACCACCATTTACACGCACGTGGCCCGCGAGCGGCTTAAGACCTTACACGCCCAGCATCACCCGCGCGGCTAGTGCGGCTAGTGCGGCTCAACTGCCCAGCAGCGCCAGTTCGGCTTCGTCAAAGCCGGCGGCCCGGCGCGCTGGCAGGTTGAAAGGCCCCTTGAGCTTTTGGGCGCCGTGCTGCGCGGCCAGTGTGGCAAAGGTGCTGATCGGGTCCAGGTTTTGGGCTGAGCACAGGTACCGGTACCAATGGTTGCCGACCGCCACATGGCCGATTTCGTCGTGCAGGATGATGTCCAGGATGGCTGCGCCGCGATGGTCGCCCACCGAGACCAGGCGGTTGCGAATCGCGGGTGAGGCGTCCAGGCCTCGCGCCTCCAGCGTGCGCGGCACCAGCGCCAGCCGGGCCAGTAGGCTGCCGCGTGTTTTCTCTGCCATTTCCCACAGACCGTTGTGGGCCGGGAAGTCGCCATATTCAAAGCCCAAGGTCAGCAGGTGCTCGCGCAGCAGTTCGAAATGCAGCGCCTCCTCCCGCGCCACCTGCAGCCAATCACGGTAAAAACGCTCGGGCATGCCGGCAAAGCGCCAGCTCACATCCAGCGCCAGATTGATCGCGTTGGCCTCGATGTGCGCCAGCGCATGGATCAGCGCCCCCAGGCCCTCGCGCGTGCCTGGGGCGCGCGGCTTCAGTTGCTGGGGCGGTACCAACAATGGGCGATCAGGGCGCCCGGGCAGGCCCGGAACGCCGGCGATGGTGTCAGCCGGCAGCACCAGCAAATTGTCTAACTCGAGCTGGCGCACCCTGCTCGCTTTCTCTGCTGGGTGGTCGATCCGCAGCAACTGTTGCGCGATGTGCCGCGCCGAGTTTGTCATGTCAGGCGGCATGGGGTGTGTGCATCCGTACAATTCTACGGAACGCAGCAACAGGAAATGTGTCATGGCAATTTACGAACTCGACGGCATCGCTCCCCAGCTTGCCGAGTCGGCCTGGGTCGCTGACACTGCGCAGGTCATCGGCAATGTCGCCTTGGCCGCCGACACCAGCATCTGGTTTGGCGCGGTGCTGCGTGGCGACACCGAGACCATCCGCGTCGGACGCGGCAGCAATATTCAAGACCTGAGTGTGCTGCATGCCGATGTGGGCAGCCCACTGACCGTGGGCGAAAACGTGACAGTGGGGCACCAGGTAATGCTGCACGGTTGCACCATTGGCGACGGCTCCTTGATCGGTATTGGCGCCGTGGTTCTAAATGGCGCCGTGATTGGCAAGGGCTGCCTGGTCGGCGCGGGTTCGCTGGTGACCGAGGGCAAGGTCTTCCCTGATGGCTCGATGATCCTGGGCAGCCCGGCCAAAGTGGTGCGCCAGCTCAGCCCCGAGCAACTCGAGGGCTTACGCATGAGCGCCAGTCACTATGTCGACAACGCCCAGCGTTTTCGAACCGGTCTGAAGAAACTGGGCTGACCCAAAGTGTCTGAACTGCATAAATTTTTGTTTGAAGGCCTGCCAGTCCGCGGCATGCTGGTGCGTGTCACCGATGGCTGGACCGAGGTCCTGCGTCGGCGTGAGGCGGGCAGCCCCGCCGGGCCTTACCCGGTTCCGGTGCAACATTTGCTGGGCGAAATGGTGGCGGCCGCCTGCCTGATGCAAGCCAATATCAAGTTCAATGGCGCGCTGATTTTGCAAATTTTCGGCGACGGCCCTGTGAAGCTGGCCGTGGCCGAGGTTCAGCCTGATCTGGCCCTGCGTGCCACCGCCACGGTCACTGCTGAAGTCTCGCCCGGGGCCAGCCTGAGTGCCATGGTGAATGTCAACAACCAGGGAAAATGTGCCATCACGCTGGACCCCAAAGACCGTTTTCCGGGCCAGCAGCCCTACCAGGGTGTGGTGCCTTTGTTTGGCGACCGGCGAGAGAAACTGGAGCAACTGAGTGAGGTGCTGGAGCACTACATGCTGCAAAGCGAGCAGCTCGACACCCGGTTGGTGCTGGCGGCCGATGGTGAGGTGGCTGCTGGTTTGCTGATTCAGCGCCTGCCCATGGAAGGGGTCGGCAATTTGGCCGGGCGATCGGCGCGTCAAGCAGACGAGGACGAGATTGGACTCAACGAGCATTACAACCGGATCGCGCTGCTGGCCTCCAGCCTGAAGCGCGAGGAATTGTTGACCCTCGATGCCCAAACCATCCTGCGCCGTCTTTTCTGGGAAGAGGACCTGCGCCTGTTTCCGGCCGTCACCGGCGAGGCTGCGCCACACTTCGCCTGCACCTGCAGCCGGGAGCGCGTGGGGCAGATGATCGTGGGTTTGGGACGCGACGAGGTGGAGAGCATCCTGGCCGAGCGCAGCGACGTGGAGGTTGGATGCGAATTCTGTGGCTTGCAGTACCGTTTTGACCCGGTCGACGTGGCGGGTCTGTTCCTCGGCCATGGCGCCTTGCCGCCAGCAGAGGCTGGGATTCAGTAAGAGGCCAAGTTGCCGGCATTGCCTTGGATCAGGGCCAAGGCAGCTGCCGTTCGCGCCGCACCCTGGCCGCTGACGACGCCATAGGGCAGGGCGTGCTGATGCAGTACCTCGCGCAGGCGGGCATCAACCGCCCGCTGCGCTTGCGCCCCGTCCCGCTGCAGGCCGTCAGGCACCCAGGGCAGATCCGGGCTGGTCAGTAGGGTGAGTTCAAAGCAGGTGTGATGCGCCAGCGCGAATGGGTACAGCGAGACGTCTTTAAACAGCAGATCGCTGTAGACCGCTGTCATCAAGGGGGTGGTGTCGACCAGCAGCCAGGCGACCGCAGCAGACGTTTCAACCCGACCCGCCTGCGTCATTGCAATGGCGTTTTGTTCGTGTGCATGGGGGGTACGGCCGTTTTGCCGGCACCAGTCGCGCAGTGCCTCCGGCACCCATTCTGCCCGACCGCCACAACCGTCAAGTGCGGTGGTCAGGGCTTGCGCCAGGGTGGTCTTGCCCGTGCATTCTGCCCCCAGGATGGCGATCTTCACGGTGTGTGCTGGCTTGGCTGTCAGCGGGCGATCTGCACGTAAATCTCGTTGGCTTTGACCATGCCGAGTTCAAAGCGCGCTTTTTCTTCGACCATGTCCAGGCCTTCCTTGAGGTCCCGCACTTCGGCCGCCAAGCGACTGTTGGTCAGCTGGGCCTGTTGGTTCTTTTGCTGTTGTACCTTGAGCTGGTCGGACAAGCGTGCCACATTGGGCAGGCTGCCACGGCCGAACCACAGCTGCGCGTGCAGGATCACGAGCAGGCTGATCAGGGCGGCCGGGACAGCGCGGTGGCCCATCGGGTCTTAGCGCAGGTTGTAGAACGCCGCGCGACCCGGGTAGGTGGCGATGTCGCCAAGGTCTTCTTCGATTCGCAGCAACTGGTTGTACTTGGCCATGCGGTCCGAGCGGCTCAACGAGCCCGTCTTGATCTGGCCGGCGTTGGTGCCCACGGCAATGTCGGCAATGGTTGAGTCTTCGGTCTCACCCGAGCGGTGGCTGATGACGGCGGTGTAACCCGCCCGCTTGGCCATTTCGATCGCGGCAAAGGTCTCGGTCAGTGTGCCGATCTGGTTGATCTTGATTAGGATTGAGTTGGCAATACCCTTGTCGATGCCCTCTTTGAAAATGCGGGTGTTGGTGACAAACAGGTCATCGCCAACAATCTGCACTTTCTTGCCCAGGCGGTCAGTCAGTACTTTCCAGCCATCCCAGTCGCTCTCGCTCATGGCATCTTCGATGCTGATGATGGGGTATTTGTCGACCCAGGTTGCCAGCACGTCAGTCCACTCCTCGGAGCTCAAGCTCAGGCCTTCGCCCTCCAGGTGGTACTTGCCGTCACGGTAGAACTCGCTGGCGGCGCAGTCCAAGCCCAGCGCGATCTGGCTGCCAGCCACGTAGCCGGCCTTGTCAATCGCTTCGAGGATGAGCTGGATGGCGGCCTCATGGCTGGCCACATTGGGCGCAAAACCGCCTTCATCCCCCACGGCCACGCTCATGCCCTTGTCGTGCAAGATCTTCTTGAGCGCATGAAAAACTTCAGCACCGTAGCGCAGCGCTTCGCGGAAGTTCGGCGCGCCAACCGGGATGATCATGAACTCCTGCAAGTCAAGGTTGTTGTTGGCATGCGCGCCGCCATTCACCACATTCATCATCGGTACCGGCATTTGATTCGCACCCATGCCGCCAAAGTAGCGGTACAAGGGCAAACCCGACTCTTCGGCTGCCGCCCGCGCCACGGCCATGGACACCGCCAGCATGGCATTGGCGCCCAGCCGGGATTTGTTCTCGGTGCCGTCGAGGTCGATCAGCGTCTTGTCAAGAAAAGCTTGTTCCGAGGCGTCCAGGCCCAGCACGGCCTCTGAGATCTCGGTGTTGATGTGTTCAACCGCCTTGCGCACCCCCTTGCCATGGTAGCGGTCCGGGTCGCCGTCACGCAGCTCGATGGCTTCGCGGCTGCCAGTGGAAGCGCCCGAGGGTACGGCAGCGCGGCCCATGGTGCCGGACTCCAGCAAAACGTCACATTCCACGGTGGGGTTACCTCGGGAATCCAGTATTTCACGGCCGACTATGTCAACAATTGCACTCATCAAAGTCTTTCAAAACAAAAAAGCAAAAAAATCAGATCGCAAGCGAGGGTCAGTTACTTTCGGCGGCCTCCACCGGGCCGCCCCTGATCCACACACTGTGCATGGTCAAACCCCGAACTGGTCTTCAAGGTAGGGGCCTGCTTTGGTCACGGCATCAAGTGCCATCAAGCGCTCCAGCAACTCCCTCATGTGCTTGAGCGGCACGGCATTGGGGCCGTCGCTCAAAGCGCGGGCCGGGTCTGGATGGGTTTCCATGAACAGCCCCGCCACGCCAACTGCCACCGCCGCACGCGCCAGCACTGGCACCATGTCCCGCTGGCCCCCACTGCTGCTGCCCTGGCCGCCCGGCAGCTGCACCGAGTGGGTTGCGTCAAACACCACGGGGGCCCGGGTTTCACGCATGATCGCCAGCGAACGCATGTCACTCACCAGGTTGTTATAACCAAAGCTCGCGCCACGCTCGCAGGCCATGAAACGGTCGTCGTCCAGACCAGCCTCGCGCGCCGCCGCGCGGGCCTTGTCAATCACGTGCTTCATGTCATGAGGCGCAAGAAACTGCCCCTTTTTGATGTTCACTGGCCTGCCCGATTTGGCGACCGCCCGAATAAAGTCGGTCTGTCGGCACAAAAAGGCGGGAGTTTGCAGTACGTCGACCACTGCCGCCACGGCGGCGATCTGATCCTCTGAGTGCACGTCGGTCAGCACCGGCACCTGAAGCTCGCGTTTGACTTTGGCCAAAATTTCCAGGCCCTGCACTTGGCCCGGTCCACGGAAGCTGCCACCGCTGGAGCGGTTGGCTTTGTCAAAGCTGCTTTTGAAGATGAAGGGAATGCCCAGGCTGCGCGTGATGTCCTTGAGCGCGCCGGCAGTGTCCATTTGCAACTGCTCGGATTCGATCACGCAGGGACCGGCGATCAAAAAGAAGCGCTGTTGCAGGCCAACTTCAAAGCCGCATAACTTCATCAGGCCACGGCCTTCAGGTTTTTACCACCGCTTTGGTGGTCGAGCGCCGCCTTGATGAACGCGTTGAAGAGCGGGTGTCCGTTCCAGGGTGTGGACTTGAACTCCGGGTGAAATTGGACGCCAATGAACCAAGGGTGCATATTGCTGGGTAATTCGATGATCTCAGTTAGCTGTTCACGTTGTGTCAGCGCCGAAATCACCAAGCCGTGCTCGCGCAGCGTGTCCAGGTAATTCACATTGGCCTCATAGCGATGGCGATGCCGCTCGGTGACGAGGTCACCATAGATCTGGTGCGCCAGGGTGCCGGGCGCCACATCGGAGCTCTGAGCGCCCAGGCGCATGGTGCCACCCAGGTCCGAGTGCTCGTCACGGGTCTTGATGGTGCCGTCTTCGTCTTTCCACTCGGTGATCAGGGCGATCACCGGATAGGGTGTCTCGGGCTCGAACTCGCTGCTGTTGGCGCCAGTCAGGCCGGCCACATGGCGCGCAAACTCGATGGTGGCCACCTGCATACCCAGGCAGATGCCCAGGTAAGGCACTTTGTTTTCCCGAGCGAACCGGGCCGCGCAGATCTTGCCCTCAATCCCGCGTTTGCCAAAGCCGCCGGGCACCAAGATGGCGTCAAAGCGAGCCAACTGCGACACCGTGTCCGGCGTGATGGTTTCCGAGTCGATGTAGTCGATCTTGACCCGCACATGGTTCTTCATGCCGGCGTGGCGCAGCGCCTCATTGAGCGACTTGTAGCTGTCGCTCAGGTCCACGTACTTGCCCACCATGACGATGTTGACATCGCTGCGCGGGTGCTGTATCTCGTAGACCAGATCGTCCCAGCGCTTGAGTTTGGCCGGTGGGGTGTTCAGGCGCAGCTTGTCGCAGATCAGGCCGTCAAGCCCCTGCTCGTGCAGCATGCGAGGCACCTTGTAAATGGTGTCTACGTCCCACATGGAGATCACGCCCCACACCGGAACGTTGGAGAACAGCGAGATTTTCTCCCTCTCCTCGATGGGGATCGGCCGGTCTGCACGGCAGACCAGCGCATCGGCCTGAATGCCGATTTCGCGCAGCTGTTTGGCCGTGTGCTGGGTTGGTTTTGTTTTGAGCTCACCCGCTGCGGCAATCCAGGGCACGTAGCTCAGGTGCACGAACGCGCTGTTGTTGGGGCCGAGTTGCAGGCTCATCTGGCGCACGGCCTCCAGAAACGGCAGCGACTCGATATCACCCACGGTGCCGCCGATTTCAACGATGGCCACATCCACTGAGTCTGCGGCGCCAAAGCCGGCGCCACGCTTGACGAACTCCTGGATCTCATTGGTCACGTGTGGAATCACCTGGACGGTCTTGCCGAGGTAGTCGCCACGGCGTTCTTTTTCAAGTACGCTTTTGTAAATCTGGCCGGTGGTGAAGTTGTTGGCCTTGCGCATGCGGGTTTCGACAAAGCGCTCATAGTGGCCCAGATCGAGGTCTGTTTCTGCACCGTCCTCGGTGACGAACACCTCGCCGTGCTGGAACGGCGACATGGTGCCTGGATCGACATTAAGGTACGGGTCGAGCTTGATCAGGGTGACTTTGAGGCCCCGCGATTCCAGAATCGCTGCGAGGGAGGCTGAGGCGATTCCCTTGCCAAGGGAGGACACCACACCGCCGGTGACGAAGACAAATTTGGTCATGTCAGGGGGAGCTTCACGCTCAGGGAGCTGGTAAAAGTCGATTATAGGCGTGCCCTCGCCGATTTGGGCCAGGGTTTGGTGGCGCTTTGGGGTGGCCCGCTCTGCTACATTGCGAGCCATGAACGACCTTGCTGGAAAACACATCGTACTGGGCCTGACCGGCGGCATAGCCTGCTACAAGTCAGCCGAGTTATGCCGGGCCCTGATCAAGTCTGGCGCCACGGTTCAAGTGGTCATGACCGAGGCCGCCGGCCAATTCATCACACCCGTCACCATGCAAGCCCTCAGCCAACGCCCGGTGTACGGGTCGCAATGGGATGCGCGGGCCGACAACAACATGCTGCACATCAATTTGAGCCGAGAAGCCGACGCCTGCCTGATCGCGCCCGCAAGTGCAGACTTTATGGCCAAACTGGCGCAGGGCCGGGCCGATGACCTGCTCAGCCTGCTGTGTCTGGCGCGGCCAAGGCAGACTGTGCCGCTGCTGCTAGCACCCGCCATGAACCGCGAAATGTGGTCTCACCCCGCAACCCAACGCAACATGGCGCAACTGCGCGCTGATGGTGCGACGGTGCTTGGTGTGGGGCAGGGCGACCAGGCCTGCGGTGAAACTGGCGATGGCCGTATGCTCGAGCCGCAGGAACTACTCGACGATTTGGTGGCCTTCTTCCAGCCCAAGTCGCTGATGGGCCAGCAGGTACTGATCACCGCCGGCCCCACTTACGAGGCGATTGACCCGGTGCGCGGGATCACCAACCTGTCGAGCGGCAAGATGGGCTTTGCCATCGCTCGGGCCGCCCGCGAGGCCGGCGCTGAGGTCACGTTAGTGGCAGGGCCGGTCAGCCTGGCGACGCCGCGCGGCGTGCGGCGGGTCGACGTGCGCTCAGCACGCGATATGCAGGCAGCGGTTGCGCAACAGGTCGATGCCGCCACGGTGTTCATCGCCTGCGCGGCAGTGGCCGACTGGCGCCCCGCGGTAGCCGCTGACCAGAAAATCAAAAAAGATGGCTCAGGCCAGGCGCCTGAACTCGATTTTGTTGAGAACCCGGACATCCTGGCTGCCGTGGCGCAATCGGCGCGCGCCCTGAGTCGTGCGTTGTATTGCGTCGGTTTCGCCGCGGAGAGCCAGGACTTGCTGGCCAATGCGCAGGCCAAGCGGACGCGAAAGGGTGTGCCCCTGCTGGTGGGCAATATCGGGCCGGCCACTTTTGGCCAGGACGACAACGCCTTGCTGTTGGTTGATGAGGCCGGCGCTCTTGAATTGCCGCACAACTCAAAACTTGCGCTTGCTCGCCAATTGATAGCAAACATTGCCCGCCGGATAAGGGCTGGAGGCCAAAATGATGGACATTGATGTCAAGATCATCGATCCGAGAGTGGCCGGTCAACTGCCGGCCTACGCCACACCGGGCAGCGCTGGACTGGATTTGCGGGCCTGCCTTGATGGGCCGCTCACGCTCCAACCCAATGCCTGGAAACTGGTGCCCACGGGCATTGCCATTTTTCTCAAAGACCCTAACTTCGCGGCCATGATCCTGCCGCGCTCGGGCCTTGGACACAAACATGGCATCGTTCTGGGAAACTTGGTTGGCTTGATCGACAGCGACTACCAGGGCCAATTGATGGTGAGCGCCTGGAATCGCAGCACCGTTGCCTTCACCATCGAGCCGCTGGAGCGGATTGCACAACTGGTGATCGTGCCGGTGGTGCAGGCGCAGTTTCGGGTGGTGACCGAGTTCCCGACCAGCACGCGCGGTGAAGGTGGTTACGGCTCGACCGGCAAAAGCTGACTCAGTGCAGCGTGCGTTGATCAGACAAGCCCGCCACCACTGGCGTGACCCGGAAGAAGCCGGTGCCTGCCGTGCCGAGCCCGATTTCTGATTCTGTGGCCTCCCGCACCGAGCTGACGCGCAGGCTCAGGCGCAGCGCAATCCCGGCCAGGGGATGGTTGCCATCCAGCACGACGTGTTCAGGGTAGATGTCGGTCACGGTATAGAGCGCGTCAACCGGCGCCTGCGCGTTGCAGCCCGGGGGCAGTGACGCGCCTTCGAAGGTCATGCCTTCTTCTAGTTCATTTGGGAACAAATGGCGTGGCTCCAGAAAAATCAATTGGTCGTTGAAGTCGCCAAACCCCTGCTCGGGCTCAATGTGCAAATCGACTTTGGCCCCGGGCGCATGGCCTTGCAGTGCCTCTTCAATCAGCACCAGCAGGTCAGCGCCGCCCACCAGAAACTCAACCGGCTCTTCGAGCACGTCCAATGTCTCGCCCATCGTGTCTTTCAGGGTCCAGGTCAAGCCGACCACGCAGTGTTGTTTGATTTCCATAGGAGAATTGTCGCAGTTCGCCTTGCTGCTTTTTAATTTGACCTGACCGGAGCTCCCGATGGATGTGCTTGAATGAATGTCACTGAGCCGCTGACCCTGCTGGGCGGCATCAGCCCGGAGCGCTTCATGAAGCGGTACTGGCACAAAAAGCCCTTGCTGGTGCGCCAGGCCATGCCTCAGGTGAAGCCGGTACTGGGTCGCACCGAATTGTTTGAATTGGCAGCCCAGGAGGGGGTGCAGTCGCGGCTGGTCGTTCAGGATGGCGGCAGCTGGCGTCTCAAGCATGGCCCGTTTCAGCGGCGTGCTCTGCCGCCCCTCAAACAGCCGGGCTGGACCCTGTTGGTGCAAGGGGTGGACCTGCACCAGGAGCTTGCCCATGCGCTGGTGCAGCCATTTCGGTTTGTCCCCGATTGCCGGCTGGACGATCTGATGATCAGCTACGCCACGGACGGCGGCGGGGTCGGCCCGCACTTTGACTGCTACGACGTTTTTTTGCTCCAGGTGCAAGGTAGCCGGCGCTGGCGCATCGGTCGGCAGAAAGACCTTAGCCTGCAGCCTGATGTGCCATTAAAAATATTGGCCGACTTTGCGCCTGAGCAGGAGTTCCTGCTGGAGGCGGGCGATATGCTGTACCTGCCGCCGCGCTATGCCCATGATGGGGTAGCGGTCGGCGACTGCATGACGTGCTCTATCGGATTTCGGGCGCAGCAGCAGGGTGAGCTGGCGCGCGAGCTGTTGCAACGCCTGGCCGACGATGCACCAGACACCGTGGGCGACGCGCTCTACCGCGACCCGCATCAGCCGGCGACCCAGCACCCTGCAGAAATTCCAGTGGCAGTACAGACCTTCGCCCGGGAGGCAATTTTGCGGGTACTGCAGGATCCGCTGGCATTGGCGAGGACCTTGGGCGAACTGCTGACCGAGCCCAAGTCTGAGGTGTGGTTTGAGCGAGCCGGCGCCGCGAACGCCGCCCCGGTTGGCGCACTGCGCCTGGACCGCCGCACCAAAATGATGTTTGACGACAAACACGTATTCATCAATGGCGAAGCATTCCGTGCCGGCGGCAAGGACGCGACCCTGATCCGGCTGCTGGCCGATCAGCGCCACCTCAACCTTGCCCAGGCAGGTGCGCTGAGTGCCGGTGCTCAGGCCTTGTTGGAGCAGTGGAGAGAAGCAGGTTGGGTGCATGCCGCCTGAGTTTATTGCGGCGGACTTGAGCGGCAGGTTTTCTGATCAGGAGGCGTTCGCGGTTGCGGTCCGCCATGCCTTGCAACGGGCGGCGGCCGAGGGATGGCCGGAGATCATTCTCAGCGATCCCAGCTTTGAGGGCTGGCCATTGGGCGAAACGTCGACCATTCACGCTCTGCAGGCCTGGGCGAAGCCGGGCCGCCGTCTGGTGGTGCTGGCAGGCCGCTTTGACTTGCTCATTCGGCTGCAGCCTCGGTTTGTGGCGTGGCGCAGGACTTGGAGTCACCTGGTCGAAGGGCGGGTGTGCCCCGCCAGTGCGTTACACGGTTTGCCTAGCGCCATCTGGAGCCGGCAGTGGTTTGTGCTTCGAACCGACCCGGAGCTCGGCGTCGGACAGTATGGCGCCGATCGGGTTCGATTACAGGCCTTGCATGAAGCCCTGAAGAGCAAGCTGAATGTCAGTGCCGTGGGCTTTGCCCCGACGACCTTGGGTCTGTAAGCCACCTGGTTTTGGTCAATTCTCCAGATGATTGGCTTAGTTTCTGTTTTATAATTTAAAGCTGAGCGAAATAACTCGAGTCCATTTTGCTTGGTCATTGCAGCGAAGCTGTAGCGACAATTTCCGGAAATCGTTTCGTTAACTTAAAAGGTATTCTCAAATGAACAAGACCCTCATCCTGGCCGCCGTGATCGCTGCTGCCGCTTTGGCCGCCTGTGGTAAAAAAGAAGAGCCGGCTCCTGCGCCCGCACCAGCACCCGCTGCTGCCCCCGCTGCCGCTGCGCCTGCTGCACCCGCATCCGACGCCGCTGCTACCGCTGCCGCTACTGCCGCTGCTGCTGCCGCTTCGGCACCTGCTGCTGCTGCCAGCAAGTAAGCTTTTCTGCGCCAAGGAAGAAGCCACCCTAGAGGTGGCTATTTCTTTGGCGCTCGCGGTTGACGAGCCGCACCCAGTGGTACAGCGCAGACTTAAACCTCGACCCAGTCGGTGCCGCGCAAAGGGTCAGCGACGCCTATGGCCTCGTGCGACCAGCCCAGGGCGTCGCCGAGCGCTGCCTGTGCCAATGCAGGTCGGTTGTTACGCTCGCTTAAGTGGGCGGCAACCACATGCCGCAGAGCTGGGTGGTTGACCGAGCGTGCGATCTCGGCCGCCTGCTGGTTCGACAGGTGCCCGAGTCGCCCGGCGATGCGTTGTTTCAGAAATTCCGGGTAGTTGCAGCCTGAGAGCAGCGTTGCGTCGTGGTTGCACTCCAGCAGCAGGGCATGGCAGCCGCGCAGGTGCTGCAGCACATGGGCTGTGGCGTGCCCCAGATCGGTGACTATGCCTAAGCTCGACAGCCCGTCGGCGCAGATCAGCTGCAGCGGCTCGCTGGCATCGTGGGGCACGGTGAATGGCATCAGCTGCAAGTCGCCTAATTGCAGCGCCACCCCATCACGCGCGAAGCACAACATATCACCGAGGTCTGGCGCGCCGACGGCCGTGTGGGTTCCTCGGCTCATCCAAAGCGGCTTGCGCTGCCGGCGGACAAAGCTCTCTGCGCAACCCATGTGGTCGCCATGCTCATGGGTGACAAATACGGCATCAATCTGGTTGGCTGCCAGCCCGGCTTGAGTCAGCCCCTCGCTCAGTTGGCGCGGTTTGAGTCCGCAGTCCACCAGCAAGCGCGTGATCCCCCGGGGACCATGGGCTTCAACCACTGTGGCATTGCCGGTGCTGCCGCTGCCCAGGTTGCGGAACCGCAGCATCCGCGTGGCTTACTGGAGATCGTCGGCGATGGCCTTCAGGATGCGCTGGCCATTGGGCGAGTTGTCCGGGGCGCCGGCCGCATTCTGAACCGATACCGTACTGGTTGCGCCCTGGCTGACGATGGCGATTCGCAGTTTCAACGGCGTGAGGTCGGTCTTACGGCCAAACAGCTTGCTGAAGAAACCCGGCTCGCCCTTGTCGGCCAATGGCTCTACATAGCGCACGAAGTAGAGGCCTTTGCTGCGTTCCCGGTCCTCGATGGTGAAGTTGGTTCGGTCCAAAGACAAGCCGACTCGGCGCCAGGCGCGGTCAAAGTCAGCGTCAATTTCCAGCAGGGTCTGTCCATTGGCCGTCACCACCCTGGAACTCTTGATGGTGGGCGCTACCGCAACGGCCGCTGTGGCTAGCGCAGGGGTAGCACCCAGCTTGACCATTAGCCGTCGCAAAAACTCGGTTTCAAGCTCCGGATCTGCGGCACGTGGCTGCCACCCGGTACTGGATCGCATGACGTCTGTGTAGTTCTCCACCATGCCCCGATGGCTGATGAAGATGTCGGTGCCGCCGTTGGGGTTGCGTTCGAGCCTGGTTCGGAATTTGTCCCGTTCGCCACTGGAGTAGAGCCCGTCGAGCACCTTACCCAAGGCATTTCGGATGAAGTCTTGCGGGATTTTGGCGCGGTTTTCAGCCCAATCGGTCTCCATGATGCCCAGGTCGGCCTGCTCCAGGGTGTACACAAAACCGTTTTCCTTCCAGAAGTCGTTGACCGGCCGCCAGAGGGTCTCGGCCGGGCGACCCACCACCAGCCACCGCTGGTTGCCGTCGCGTTCGATCCGGACGTCGCCCAACGTCGCCACAGCGGTCGTCAGGGCCAGTCCGGCCGGGTTGACGGCCTGGCTTGAGGCCGTCACTGTCGCGCCGGGCAACAGGTAGCGGGTCTCGCGCGCGAGCTGGGTCAGGTCTGGCGGTACCTCAAGGGGAGTTGACTTGGTCGCACTTTTATAGTCAATCTTGTCACTTTCGAGTACCGAGCAGGCGGAGAGTATCAGCGTCAGGCTCAGCCACGACAGTTTTGAAAATGAATTCACGAACAAACCTTCAGCAATTAGGACAGGGTCAGGGGTGGCACGTCAAAGCAAACCGCAAGCGCTCAGCGCCCCTTCTACCGCGGCCTCGTTGGCCGCTGTCAAGGGCGTCATGGGCAAGCGCAGGGTGCCGCCGCACAAGTTCATGCGGGCCATGGCCCATTTCACCGGGATCGGGTTGGCTTCGACAAACAAGTGCTTGTGCAGTGGCAGCAACTGGAATTGCAGCGCCATAGCACGTTGCCGGTCACCGGAAATCGCCGCCACACATAGCTCGTGCATCAGGCGGGGCGCTACATTTGCCGTGACGCTGACATTGCCATGCCCGCCACACAGCATCAGTGCCACCGCTGTGGGGTCGTCACCCGAGTAAATCGAGAAGCCGGCCGGTGCCTCGCGGATCAGCCACTGGGCGCGGTCGATGTTGCCGGTGGCCTCCTTGATGCCGACGATGCCGGGAACTTGAGCCAGGCGAAGCACAGTGTCGTGGGCCATGTCGGCCACTGAGCGGCCGGGCACGTTGTACAGCACCATGGGCAGGTCAACCGCCTCGGCAATGGCCTTGAAGTGCAGGTACTGACCCTCTTGGGTCGGCTTGTTGTAGTAGGGCACCACTTGGAGCTGGCAGTTGGCGCCGACCTTCTTGGCGAACCGGGTCAGCTCAATCGCTTCGGCGGTTGAGTTGGCACCGCAGCCCGCCATGATGGGGACCCGTGCCGCGGCCTGTTCGACCGACACACGGATGATTTCACAGTGCTCATCGACGTTGACGGTGGGTGACTCACCGGTAGTGCCGACCACACCAATGCAGTCAGTGCCCTCGGCGATGTGCCAGTCGATCAGCCGGCGCAGGGCGGGGTAGTCCACGCTGCCATCCTCGTGCATGGGGGTGGCCAGCGCCACGATGCTGCCACGGATGGGACTGAATAAAGGACTCATGGTGTTATCGCTGAAGAGTGAGCCCGGATTCTAACGAGAGCGGGTAGCGGCGCGGCAGCACGGCCACCGGGCCGCCAGGTCGCACCGCACACAGGCGCTGAATAAAACGCTCGGGCTGTGGCAGAAACCCATCCTCAAAACCGATCACCCGCCAATCCGCAAAACGGGCCAGCAGTTCGCCCGGTTGCAGCAGGAAGTCTGGATTGGTTGGCCGTCCCACCGTGGCGTTGCCTGCGGCAAAGGTCTCATAAATCAGCAACCCGCCCGGGCTCACACTGTCTGCCAGGGTTTGCAGCAGGGGGCGCCACAGGTAATTGGTCACCACCACAGCGTCAAACTGGCGTAGCTGCCCGGCCTGCAGCAGGGGCCAGGGGCTGTTTTCAATATCGGCCAGCACCGTCTCCGCCAGGCCGCTGAGTCCAGCAAGCGCGTCCTCGGCGCGGTCCACCCCGGTTACCAGATGACCCAGCGAAGCAAACCAGCGCACGTGCCGACCCTGGCCGCAGGCGACATCCAGAACGGTTCCGCCAGCGGGCACCAGTCGACTCCAGCGCTGTACCCAATCGGACGGCGCTAGACCGCCATTCGCTACATTTTTCATAGCTTTACCATCAATATCCACGCGGGCTAGAGGCTAAAATTATTAAAAACATGACCAAAGTTGATTGGCTACGGTCAGCAAAAAATCAGGTCGGGTATAAAGCCAAAATACCAGCAGCAACACGGCCAACACCAGAGTCGGTCCGGCCCAGACTGGCCAGCGTTTCATGCGCCTGCTGTCCGCAAGGGCTGAGCCTGCCGTGCAATGGCAGTCTCCTTGATCGGCAGGTTGATCAGGGCTGCAAACACGCCGAGCGCAATGGCGATGTACCAGACCACGTCATAGCTGCCGGTCTTGTCATACAAGTAGCCACCCAGCCAGACCCCCAAGAAGGAGCCGATCTGGTGGCTGAAGAACACAAAGCCACTCAGCATCGACAGGTGAGCCACGCCAAAAATCTGCGCCACGGTGGCATTCGTCACCGGCACGGTGGAGAGCCAGAGCAGGCCCATCACCGAGGAGAACACGTAGACACTGGCTGGCGACAGCGGCACCAGTAAAAAGAGTGCAATGGCGGCGGCGCGGGCCAGGTAAATGAACGCCAGAATGTTTTTCTTGGGCAGGCGCTGACCCAGCATGCCGGCGCCATAGGTGCCGAAGATGTTGAACAGCCCGATCAAGGCCAGCGCGTAGCCGGCCACTTGTGGTGACAGGCCATGGTCTTTAAGGTAGCTCGGCATATGCACGCCAATAAACACCACCTGGAAGCCGCAGACGAAATAGCCCGCCATCAACAACTGGAAACTGCGGTAGCGAAAAGCCTCTTGCACCGCTTGCCAGATGCTTTGTTCTCGCCGCGCCTGCGGGCCGCCGGCAAAACCGGGTTCGCGTAGCCAGCGCGCCAGCGGTACGACCACCAGCACGGCCAGGCCCAGTGCCGTCAGGGCCTCCTGCCAGCCCAGGCTTTCGATCAGAAAGCCCTCTACCGGCACCATCAGGAACTGACCAAATGAGCCTGCTGCTGCTGCGATGCCCATTGCCCACGAGCGCCGCTCGGCGGGCACATTGCGACCGATTACGCCGTAAATTACGGCATAGGTGGTACCTGCCTGTGCCATGCCAATCAGCAGCCCTGCCGAAATCGTGAACTGCAAAGGCGTGCTGGCGTGAGCCATGCCGAAGAGGCCAAGAGCATAAAAAACGGCGCCGGCCACAATCACCCGGAAGGCGCCGAAACGGTCCGAGGTCATGCCGGCGAAAATGCCAAACACACCCCAGGCCAGGTTCTGGATGGCGATGGCAAAGGCAAAGGTCTCGCGGGTCCAGCCCTGGGTCTGTGTAATCGGCTGTAACCACAGCCCGAAGCCGTGGCGGATGCCCATGGACAGCGTCAGGATGCAGGCACCGCACAGCAAGACCTGATTGGTGGACAGCATTTTGGTGGGGTTACTCATCCCTCAAATGTAGCGAATCCGTGACCGGGCGGCCTGGGACCGCCGTCGACTTGGTGTTTTGTGACTGTTAATTCATACAGTCTTCAGCCTGCTTCGCACTACAATCTGCGGCTATGGCCGTCAAACCCAGCATTGAATACTCTGAATCGTCGATCCGCGTGCTCAAGGGGCTGGAGCCCGTCAAGCAGCGCCCGGGCATGTACACCCGCACCGACAATCCCTTGCACGTCATTCAGGAGGTGCTCGACAACGCCGCCGACGAAGCGCTGGCAGGGCATGGCAAAAAAATTCGGGTGATCTTGCACGCCGACGGCGCCGTCAGCGTCGAGGACGACGGGCGCGGCATTCCGTTTGGACTGCATGCTGAAGAAAATGCACCGGTGATCGAGCTGGTCTTTACCCGCTTGCATGCTGGCGGCAAGTTCGACAAGGGGCAGGGCGGCGCCTACAGTTTCTCCGGCGGCCTGCACGGCGTGGGCGTCAGCGTCACCAACGCACTGGCCAAGCGGCTGGAGGTCACCACGTACCGCGAAGGCATGGTGGCGCAGTTGGCGTTCTCGGGCGGCGACGTTATTGAACCGCTACAAACCCGCAAGGCCGCCGAGGGCGACCGCAAATCCGGCACCTCGGTTCGGGTCTGGCCCGATGCCCGCTACTTTGAGTCCCCCAACCTGCCCATGGCCGAGCTGGTGCACCTGCTGCGCAGCAAGGCCGTGCTCATGCCGGGCGTCACCGTGACGCTGGTGAACGAAAAAGCCAAAGAGACGCAAAGCTGGGTCTATAAAGGTGGACTGCGCGATTACCTGCTGCAGACCCTGCATGGCGAGCCGGTGATCCCGCTGTTTGAGGGTGAGGGCTTTGCCGATGCGCAGCACGACAGCTTTGCCGACGGCGAGGGTGCCTCCTGGTGTGTGGCCTTTACCGAAGACGGCCAACCGGTGCGCGAAAGCTATGTCAACCTGATCCCAACCAGTGCCGGCGGCACCCACGAGAGCGGCCTGCGTGACGGCCTGTTCCAGGCGGTCAAGAGTTTCATTGAATTGCACGCACTGGCCCCCAAAGGCGTCAAGCTGCTGCCTGAAGACGTGTTTGCCCGCGCCAGCTATGTGCTGTCGGCCAAGGTGCTCGACCCACAGTTTCAGGGTCAGATCAAGGAGCGGTTGAACTCGCGCGATGCGGTGCGGCTGGTCTCGGGCTTTGTCCGCCCGGCGCTTGAGCTATGGCTCAACCAACACGTTGAATACGGCAAAAAATTGGCCGAGCTGGCGATCAAGGCGGCACAAAGCCGGCAAAAGGCCGGGCAGAAGGTGGAAAAGCGCAAGGGCTCCGGTGTGGCGGTGTTGCCCGGTAAGCTGACAGACTGCGAGAGCCGTGATCTGGCGCACAACGAGGTCTTTTTGGTGGAGGGCGACTCGGCCGGCGGCAGCGCCAAGATGGGGCGTGACAAAGAAAGCCAAGCCATTTTGCCGCTGCGGGGCAAGGTGCTCAACACCTGGGAGGTGGAGCGCGACCGGCTGTTTGCCAACAACGAGATCCATGACATTGCGGTGGCGATCGGTGTTGACCCGCATGGCCCGCTCGACTCGCCCGACCTCAGTGGCTTGCGTTACGGCAAGGTTTGCATCCTGTCGGATGCCGATGTGGACGGCTCGCACATCCAGGTGCTGTTGCTGACGCTGTTTTTCCGGCATTTTCCCAAGTTGATAGAGACCGGCCATGTCTATGTGGCGCGGCCGCCACTGTTTCGGGTCGATGCGCCGGCGCGTGGCAAAAAGCCGGCGTCCAAGGCCTATGCGCTCGATGAAGCTGAACTCACCGCCATTTTGGACAAGCTGCGCAAGGAGGGTGTGCGCGACTCTGCTTGGAGCATCAGCCGCTTCAAGGGTCTGGGTGAGATGAACGCCGAGCAGTTGTGGGAGACCACACTCAACCCCGACACCCGCCGCCTGTTGCCGGTGCAACTCGGCTCCATGGACTTTGCGCAGACTGAGGGCCTGATCACCAAGCTGATGGGCAAGGGTGAGGCCGCCGCCCGCCGTGAGCTGATGGAGCTGCACGGCGACTCGGTCGAGATTGATGTGTGATGCGCAACCGGCCCATGAGCTTTGTCGTCGTTAAGGGTCTAATTGGCCTGAAGCCCCCGTATTTACTGGGTTTGTTGCTCTTTTTTTTGCAGCAATCCGCGCTTGCCGACATATGGGCCTTTGTGGATGACCGAGGGGTGACGCACATGGCTTCCGAGCAGATCGATGCGCGCTACCAGCTGTTTTCACGCGGCCATGACACCGTGGTCCCGGTTGCCCCTCCCATGCCTGATCGGGTTTTGCAGGTGCAGGCGCTGCCGCCGCTGAGCGCGGAGCCGGCTGCGTCGGCGCTGGGGGTATCGGCTTTTTTTGAGCGCTCACCGGCCTACCGCCAAGTGCTCCAGCAGGTGCGCGAAGCGTCGGCGCAACACGACATCGAGCACGAGCTACTGCAAGCGCTGATTGCCACCGAGTCTGGCTTTGACACCTCCGCGGTGTCACCCAAGGGCGCGGTGGGTTTGATGCAGGTGCTGCCGGCCACAGCAGCGCGTTTTGGCGTGGCCGCAGACCGGACCGCCACCATTGAGAAGAAGCTGATGGACCCTCGCATCAATCTGGCAACCGGCAGCCGCTACCTGCGCCATCTTTTCAACTTGTTCCCTGGCCAGCTTGAGCTGGCACTGGCCGCTTACAACGCCGGCGAAGGGGCCGTCCAAGTTGCGGGCAATGCCATTCCCAATTTTTTAGAAACCAAAAATTACGTCAATACTGTGATGCAGATTTATCGTACGCTTAAGCCGGCGGCGCCAGTGGCTGCGCCCCCGCCCCCGCCAGAGCCGCCGCGAACGTTGGCACCAGCGGCCCCCGTGATCATCCGGGGCGGCGCCCTCAATCGCGGCAACATGATGCCTTCAATGACCGCGCCGCTGCCCCGGTTAGCGTCTCCCGCCACGCCTTAGCGCTAAGCCCACCGCCTGACCCTTAGTCCCCAATGAGCGACCACCCCCCCCTGGATTTTCTTGCCAATCCGCCGCCCGAGAGTCCCGAGGCGCCCGGATTGGGCAGTTATGCGCAGCGCGCCTACCTGGAGTACGCCCTCAGCGTGGTCAAGGGCCGGGCTTTGCCCGATGTCTGCGACGGCCAAAAGCCGGTCCAGCGCCGCATCCTGTATGCCATGTCGCGCATGGGCTTGGGCTTTGGCGGCGCCAACGGCAACACCGGCGCCAAGCCGGTCAAGAGTGCCCGCGTGGTGGGCGATGTGCTGGGCCGGTTTCACCCGCATGGCGACCAGGCTGCCTACGACGCGCTGGTGCGCATGGCGCAAGATTTCAGCCAGCGCTACCCGCTGATCGACGGCCAGGGCAATTTCGGCAGCCGCGACGGCGACGGCGCTGCGGCCATGCGCTACACCGAGTCCCGGCTGGCCAAGATCACCAGCCTGTTGCTTGATGAGATCGACGAGGGCACGGTCGAGTTTGTGCCCAACTACGACGGCTCCACGGTTGAGCCGCGCCAGTTGCCGGCCCGGCTGCCCTTCGCCCTGCTCAACGGCGCCAGTGGCATTGCCGTGGGCCTGGCCACTGAAATCCCCAGCCACAACCTGCGCGAGGTAGCCGACGCCTGCGTGGCGCTGATCAAGTCGCCCAAATTGAGTGACGACGAACTGTTGGCCCTGATTCCCGGGCCCGACTTCCCGGGTGGCGCCCAGATCATCAGCCCGGCCGCTGACATCGCCGAGGCCTACCGAAGTGGTCGCGGCTCACTGAAATGCCGGGCGCGCTGGAAGATTGAAGACCTGGCGCGCGGCCAGTGGCAGCTGGTCATCACCGAGCTGCCGCCCGGCGTCAGCACCCAGCGGGTCCTCGAAGAAATCGAGGAGCTGACCAACCCCAAAGTCAAGGCCGGCAAAAAAGCCTTGTCACAAGACCAGAACCAGCTTAAAGCCAGTCTGCTGGCGGTGTTGGATGTGGTGCGCGATGAATCCAGCAAAGACGCCGCCGTGCGCCTGGTCTGCGAACCCAAGACCAGCCGCATCAGCCAGCAGGAGCTGATCACCACGCTGCTGGCGCACACCAGCCTGGAAACCTCCTCGCCCATCAACCTGACCATGGTCGGGCTGGATGGCCGCCCTACGCAAAAGTCTTTGCGCCAGATGCTGCTGGAGTGGATCGAATTCCGCCAGACCACCATCGAGCGGCGCTCGCGCCACCGGCTCGACAAGGTGCTGGACCGCATCCATATTCTGGAGGGGCGGCAGCTGGTGCTGCTCAATATTGACGAGGTGATCGCCATCATCCGCCAATCGGACGAACCCAAGGCTGCCTTGATGGCGCGGTTTGGCTTGTCGGAGCGGCAGGCCGAAGACATTCTGGACATCCGCCTGCGGCAGTTGGCGCGGCTAGAAGCCATCAAAATCGAGCAGGAGTTGGCGGGGCTGCGCGAGGAACGCCAACGCCTGGAGGATATTTTGGCCAGCCCGGCAGCACTGCGCCGCCTGATGGTGAAAGAAATTGAGGGCGACGCCAAAGCCTTTGCCGACCCGCGTCGCACCCTGATTCAGGCCGAGAAAAAAGCCGTGCTGGAGGTCAAGGTGCTGGACGAGCCGGTGACGGTGGTGGTCAGCCAAAAGGGCTGGGTGCGGGCCCGCACTGGCCACGGCCACGAGGCCGGCAGCTTTGCCTTCAAGGCTGGAGACGGCTTGTACGGTACGTTTGAATGCCGCACCGTGGACACCCTGCTGGGCTTTGGCAGCAACGGCCGGGTTTATTCGGTGCCGGTGTCGGTGCTACCCGGCGCTCGCGGTGACGGCCAACCCATCACCAGCCTGATCGAATTGGAGGCGGGGACCGAGTTGCTGTACTACCACGCCGGTCCGGCCAGTGCCAGCCTGCTGCTGAGCAGTTCGGGCGGCTATGGCTTCACCGCCACGGTGGCACACATGGTGTCGCGCCTCAAGGCCGGTAAGGCCTTCGTGACCTGCAACGCGGGCGAGACCTTGTGCCGGCCTTCGGTGGTGGCGTCTGAGGCGGGTTTGGTGCCGACGCCGCCTGCCAGCCACGTGGCCTGCGCCTCGGCGGGCGGGCGTGTGTTGACCTTTGAGATCACCGAGCTCAAGCAGATGGCCGGCGGCGGGCGTGGCCTGATGCTGATCGACCTGGAGGCCAAAGACAGCCTGGCTGGTGCTGCGGCCTACACCCGCAGCATCCGCATCGACGGTATCGGGCGCGGCGGCAAGCTGCGCGAAGAAACCCTGGAGATCCGCAGCCTGAACAACGCCCGTGCGGTGCGCGGGCGCAAGGGCAGGGCGGCTGATTTTGGTTTTAAGCCGACGTCGGTGACGCGCCTCGAGTAACCTGTTCCGCCGTTTGGCGCAGCAGCTTGACCGTGGCCTGTTGCGTCAGCGTGGCCGGGCGCAGGGCACTGGTGGCCAGGGCCACCAGAATACGCAGGGGCGGATCGCCGATCGGCCGCAGCGAAAACGCCGAGGGCCGCACCGAGCTGGCCACCGCATTGCGTGACAGGACCGCGCTGCCGGCGCCATCCGCCACCAGATCCAGAATGGCCGATACCCCGTCAATCTCCAGTGCAACGTGGGGTCGGCAGCCAATGCGGGCCAGTTCGGACTCCACATGCATCCGAATGGCGTTGGGCCGGCTGGGGATCACCAGCGGTAAATCGGCCAGGGCACGCAGCGCCAGGGCAGCCGGCGGTGGGTCTTCAGCCAGACCGGGCGGGCGTGCCTGTACCAGCACCAGTTCCTCGACCATCAGGGGTTTGATGTCGATATCGGCGCCGGCTTGGGCGTTGTAGAGCACGACGATGTCTAGCCTGCCATTCCGCAGTGACTCGAGCAGGGCCACTGACAGGCCCTCGCTGATGGACAGGCTGGCCTCGGGCATGGTCTGGCGGAAAGCGCGGGTCAGGGGCACCGTCAGCACCCGGGCCAGGCTGGTCGGCAGGCCTACGGCCACGCGGCCTGCCAGGGCGCCGCGCAGGCGGCCCAGTTCCTCGTGGGCATGCTGCACTTGGTGCAGGATGCCTCGGCCGTGGGCCAGCAACAGTTTCCCGGCTTCGGTGGGAACGGCGCCACGCCCGTTGCGCACCAGCAGGTTCTGGCGCAGCTCCACCTCCAGCAGACGCACTTGCCGGCTCAATGCCGGTTGCGCCACGTTCAATGCCAATGACGCTCGTGTGAAGCTGCCCAGTTCAGCCACGCGGACAAAGTAGGTCAGTTGCTTCAGATCCATTTTGAATAAATTGCCATAACCAAGACTTTATTATGCCAATTTGTTATATCTGCTAGTGGCGGCGATCGCTGGTGCCAAGGTGGTGCAACGCCGACAATTCAGCCTATGCAGACCGCTATTCCCTCCCTCTTCATGCGGGGCGGCAGCTCCCGCGGCCCGTTTTTTCTGGCCTCCGACCTGCCCACCGACATCCCCACCCGCGACCGGGTGCTGTTGGCTGTGATGGGCTCGCCCGACCGGCGCCAGATCGACGGCATGGGGGGCGCCCACCCGCTGACCAGCAAGGTCGGCATCGTCAGCCGCAGCAGTACGCCGGGTGTGGCGCTGGATTTTTTGTTTGCCCAGTTGCAGCCGGACAAGGACACGGTAGATACCAGCCCCAACTGCGGCAACATGCTGGCGGCCGTGGTGCCGTTTGCGCTGGAGCGGGGCCTGATCGACCCACAAGGCGACACCACCACGGTGCGGGTGCTGACGCTCAACACCGACATGCAGTGCGATGTGACCGTGCAAACCCCGATGACGCCGCAGGGCCGGCGCGTGCGCTACGACGGTGACGCCCGGATTGACGGTGTGCCCGGCACCTCGGCGCCGATCACCATCAATTTCCTGGACACCGCAGGTTCGGTTTGCTCAGGCCTGCTCCCCACCGGCCAGGTGCGTGACGTGGTGACCGTCACGGGTGAGGGCTTTGCACCCTTCACCTTGCCGGTGACCTGCATTGACAACGGCATGCCGCTGGTGATGTTTCAGGCCGCAGATGTGGGCTGCACCGGCTACGAGACGGTCGCCGAGCTCAATGCTAACAATGCGCTCAAGCAGCGCATTGAGGTCTTGCGGATCCAGACCGGGCAGCTGATGGGTCTGGGCGATGTGAGCGCCAAGAACTACCCCAAGATGACGCTGATCGCCCCGCCGCGCGGTGGCGGCAGCCTGTGCACCCGCAGCTTCATCCCGCACGTCTGCCACGACGCCATTGGCGTGCTGGCAGCGGTCACGGTCGGTACGGCCTGTGTGCTCCAAGGCTCGGTGTGCGAGGGCGTGGCAGTGATGCCAGCCGGCCATGAACCCCGGGTGTCGGTCGAGCACCCCACCGGTGAATTCAGTGTGGCGCTGGGGCTGGACCCGGCCAACCCGCAAAACGTGACCCGCGCCGCCTTGCTGCGTACGGCCCGCCTGATCATGCGCGGCGAGGTGATGGTCCCCACCGCGGTGTGGGCTGGCCAGTCCGCCTGAACCCCAATCAGCCAAGACCAGAGAACCCCCATGAGCCAACAAACCTTGATCATTGACTGCCACGGCCACTACACCACCGCGCCCAAGGCGCTGGAGACCTGGCGCAACCGGCAGATTGCCGCCTTGAATGACCCGGCCAACCGGCCCCGCGTGGCCGAGCTGGTGATCAGCGACGACGAGCTGCGCGAGAGCATCGAGACCAACCAGCTGCGCCTGATGCGCGAGCGCGGCAGCGACCTGACCATCTTCAGCCCGCGCGCGAGCTTTATGGCGCACCACATTGGCGACTTTGAGGTGTCCAGCACTTGGGCCGCCATTTGCAACGAGCTGTGCTACCGCGTCAGCCAGCTGTTCCCGGACCATTTCATTCCGGCTGCCATGCTGCCGCAAAGCCCGGGTGTCGACCCGGCCACCTGCATCCCCGAGCTGGAGCGCTGCGTGCGCGACTATGGCAACGTCGGCATCAACCTCAACCCCGACCCCTCGGGTGGCCACTGGACCTCGCCGCCTTTGAGCGACCGCGCCTGGTATCCGATTTACGAAAAAATGGTCGAGCACAGCATTCCGGCCATGATTCACGTGTCGACCAGCTGCAACAGCTGCTTCCACACCACCGGCGCGCACTACCTGAACGCCGACACCACGGCCTTTATGCAGTGCCTGACCAGCGACCTTTTCAAGGATTTCCCCACGCTCAAGTTCATCATTCCGCACGGCGGCGGCGCCGTACCCTACCACTGGGGCCGTTTCCGTGGCCTGGCGCAAGAGCTGAAAAAACCGCTGCTCAAGGACCACCTGCTCAACAACATCTTCTTTGACACCTGCGTCTACCACCAGCCCGGCATTGACCTGCTGACCAAGGTGATCCCGGTGGACAACATCCTGTTTGCCAGCGAGATGATCGGCGCGGTGCGGGGCATCGACCCGGAAACTGGACACTATTTTGACGACACCAAGCGCTACATTGAGGCCTCGACCATCGTTGTCGGGGATGACCGCCACAAGATTTACGAGGGCAACGCTCGCCGCGTGTTCCCGCGCCTGGACGCGGCCCTCAAGGCGCGCGGCCACTGAGCGATCAAGGAGAAACTGACCATGTACGAATTAGGTGTTGTGTACCGCAACATTCAGCGCGCTGACCGCGCCACCGCCGACGCCCTGGCCGCTTTGGGTTCGGCCACCGTGCACGAGGCCATGGGCCGTGTCGGTCTGCTCAAGCCCTATATGCGCCCCATTTACGCCGGTGCCCAGGTGTCGGGCACGGCGGTGACCGTGCTGCTGCACCCTGGCGACAACTGGATGATGCATGTGGTGGCTGAGCAGATCCAGCCCGGCGACGTGGTGGTGGCGGCCATCACCGCCGAATGCACGGACGGCTACTTTGGCGACCTGCTGGCCACCAGTTTCCAGGCGCGTGGTGCCCGGGCTCTGGTGATCGACGCCGGCGTGCGCGACGTGAAAGAGCTCACCCGCATTGGTTTCCCGGTCTGGAGCAAAGCCATTTCCAGCAAGGGCACCATCAAGGCCACGTTGGGCTCGGTCAATATTCCGGTGGTGTGTGCGGGCATGATCGTCACACCGGGCGACGTGATCGTGGCTGATGATGACGGTGTGGTCTGCGTGCCGGCCGCGCTGGCCGGTAAAACGCTGGAGGCGGCGCAAAAACGCGAAGCCAATGAGGGCGAGAAGCGCGCCAAGCTGGCCGCCGGCGTGCTGGGCCTGGACATGTACAAGATGCGCGAACCGCTGGCAGCCGCCGGCCTGCGCTACATCGACTAACCTCGGGCCACCACCATGAGCAAACCCACCACGGGTGATTTCACCAAGACGGCCGGCTGGCTGGACTGGTATGACGGCCCGGCCCGGCCCCGCTTCCAGCTGCCGGCCGGGGCTGTGGACGCCCATTGCCATGTGTTTGGCCCGGGAGCCGAGTTTCCCTACGCCCCCGAGCGCAAGTACACGCCCTGCGACGCGTCCAAAACACAGCTGTTTGCCTTGCGCGACCACCTGGGCTTTGCCCGTAATGTGATTGTGCAGGCCACGTGTCATGGCGCCGACAACCGCGCCTTGGTGGACGCCTGCGTCGCCTCAGGCGGCCAAGCGCGTGGCGTGGCCACCGTCAAACGCAGCATCAGCGACGCCGAGCTGCACGCCCTGCACGCCGCTGGCGTGCGGGGCGTGCGCTTCAACTTTGTCAAACGGCTGGTGGACTTCACGCCCAAAGACGAGTTGCTGGAGATTGCGCACCGCATCAAGACGCTGGGCTGGCATGTGGTGATCTATTTTGAGGCGGTGGATTTGCCCGAGCTGTGGGACTTTTTCACCACCCTGCCCACCACCGTGGTGGTGGACCATATGGGCCGGCCGGACGTGAGCAAACCCCTGGACGGACCGGAGTTTGAGTTGTTCGTAAAGTTTATGCGCGAGCACCCCAATGTGTGGAGCAAGGTGAGCTGCCCCGAGCGCCTGAGCCTGACCGGCCCTAAGGCGCTACAGGGCGAGGCCCATGCCTACCGCGATGTGCTGCCCTTTGCCCGCCGTATCGTCGAGAGCTTTCCTGACCGGGTGCTGTGGGGCACTGATTGGCCGCACCCCAACCTGAAGGACCATATGCCCGACGACGGCCTGCTGGTCGACTTTATTCCGCACATCGCCACCACGCCCGAGCTCCAGACCAAGTTGCTCGTCACCAACCCCATGCGCCTCTACTGGCCCGAAGAGAAATAAATGGCACTCGATAAACCTTACCTTGACGTTCCCGGCACCACCATTTTTGATACCGAGCAAAGCCGCAAGGGCTACCACCTGAACCAGTTTTGCATGTCGCTGATGCAGGCCGCCAACCGCGACCGCTTCAAGGCGGATGAGCGGGCCTATCTGGACCAATGGCCGATGACCGAAGACCAAAAGCTGGGCGTTCTGAGCCGCGATCTGAACCGCTGCATTGCCCTGGGTGGCAACATTTATTTTTTGGCCAAGATCGGTGCCACTGACGGCAAGAGCTTCCAGCAGATGGCCGGTAGCATGACGGGCATGACCGAGGACGAATACCGCGCCATGATGGTCGGCGGTGGTCGCAGCGTCGAAGGCAACCGCTTCGTTGGCGAAGACGGCACCGCCCAAGCCCACCGCCAGCCGCAGGGCGCGGCCGGTAAACCAGGACACTGAACACCATGGCACACATCACCGCCTCTGTTTTTACCTCCCACGTGCCGGCCATCGGCGCGGCGCTGGACCTGGGCAAGACGGCCGAACCCTACTGGCAGCCTCTGTTTCAGGGCTATGAGTTCTCCAAGCAGTGGATGAAAGACAACCAGCCCGACGTGATCATCCTGGTGTTTAACGACCATGCCACCGCCTTCAGCCTGGACATGATCCCCACCTTTGCCATCGGCACGGCCGCGCAGTACCAGCCGGCCGATGAGGGCTGGGGCCCGCGGCCGGTGCCGGTGGTGCAGGGCCACCCGGCGCTGGCGGCGCACATCGCGCAGTCGGTAATTCAGCAGGACTTTGATCTGACCATCGTCAACAAGATGGACGTGGACCATGGCCTGACTGTGCCGCTGAGCCTGATGTGCGGCCAGCCCCAGGCTTGGCCCTGCCCGGTGATCCCTTTTGCCGTGAATGTGGTGCAGTACCCGGTGCCCAGCGGCCAGCGCTGCTTCAAGCTGGGCCAAGCGATACGCCGCGCCGTGGAGAGTTTTGACGAAGACCTGAACGTACACATCTGGGGCACGGGCGGCATGAGCCACCAGCTGCAGGGCCCGCGCGCCGGTCTGATCAACCGTGAGTTTGACAACGCTTTCCTTGACAAGCTGATTGCTGACCCAGCCGCAGCTGCCGCGATACCGCACATCGACTACGTGCGTGAGGCCGGGTCTGAGGGCATTGAGCTGGTGATGTGGCTGGTCGCCCGGGGTGCTATGAAAGATATAGCTGAAAACCCAAGCCCCATAAGGCTTAGGCATCGTTTTTATCATGTTCCGGCGTCGAACACGGCAGTCGGCCACTTGATTCTGGAGAACACCTGAATGAGCAAGTCCATCAAGGTCGCGCTGGCTGGCGCCGGTGCCTTTGGCATCAAACATCTGGACGGTATCAAAAACATCGCTGGTGTGGAGGTGGTGTCACTGATCGGCCGTGAGCTCGACAAAACCCGTGAGGTCGCCGCCAAGTACGGCATCGGTCATGTGACCACCGACCTGACTGAGAGCCTGGCCTTGCCGGGGCTGGATGCGGTGATCTTGTGCACCCCCACCCAGATGCATGCCGCCCAGACCGTGGCCTGTTTGAAGGCCGGTAAGCATGTCCAGGTGGAAATCCCCCTGGCCGACTCCCTGGCTGGCGCGCAGGAAGTGGTGGCCTGGCAACAAAAGACGGGTCTGGTGGCGATGTGCGGCCACACCCGCCGCTTCAACCCCAGCCACCAGCTTGTGAACCAAAAAATCCGGGCTGGGCAGTTCAACATTCAGCAACTGGACGTACAGACCTATTTCTTTCGCCGCACCAACATGAATGCTCTGGGCCAGGCGCGCAGCTGGACCGACCACCTGCTGTGGCACCACGCGGCCCACACGGTCGACCTGTTTGCGTACCAGTGCGGTAGCCCGATCGTGAAGGCCAATGCCTTGCAAGGGCCGATTCACCCGTTGCTCGGCATTGCCATGGACATGAGCATCCAGCTGCAGGCCGCCAATGGCGCCATCTGCACCCTGAGCCTGAGCTTCAACAACGATGGCCCATTGGGCACCTTCTTCCGCTACATCGGCGACAGTGCGACCTACCTTGCGCGTTACGACGACCTGTTCACTGGCAAGGAAGAAAAGATCGACGTCAGCCAGGTGGCGGTGAGCATGAACGGTATCGAACTGCAAGACCGCGAGTTTTTTGCCGCCATCCGCGAGCGCCGCGAGCCCAACAGCAGCGTGGCACAGGTGTTGGCCTGTTACCAGGTGCTGCAGGGGCTGGAGCGGCAGTTGTCTGGCAGCTGAGGCCCGGGTTCTGGCCAGGCCCGGCATCGTCAGTTTTTCTCGATGCCGACTTCCTTGATGAGTTGCCCCCAGCGCTGGTAGGCGTCGCGGGTGATTTTGTCCAGTTCTTCGGGTGTGGAAGACTCTGAGGTGTAGGCCCCGGTTTTAAAATTCTCTTTCACGCTGTTCTGACTGTGTGAGTCGACCAGCGCCGCATTGAGTTTCTTGACGATGGCCGGTGGCATATTTGCTGGGCCGTACCAGCCCAGGAAACTTGTCAGATCCAGGTTCTTGAGGCCAAACTCTGCCAAGGTGGGTACATCCGGCATGAGGGGGGTTCGCTTGGGTGCACCCACCGCCAGAATTTTGGCTTTGCCGCTCTGCGCGTAGCCGATACCCGCTGCGGCCGAGCTGAAGGCAATTTGCACACGCCCGTTGTACAGGTCTGGTGCCACCTCCGCGCCGCCTTTGTAGGGCACGTGCACCAGGTCGGTCAGCCCGCTCTGATTGGCAAAAATTTGCCCAAAAATATGGGCAGAGGTCCCCACGCCAAATGAGGCGTAGCTCAACTTCCCAGGATTGGCCTTGCCGTAGGCGATCAGTTCACGCACATTGTTGACGCCCAAACTGCTGCTCACCACCAAGACCAACGGCCCCTGTGCGCCCATGGAAATGGGGGTGAAATCCTTGAACGGATCGAAGGTCACGGCCTTGAGGGTGTGGGGAATCTGGGCCAACGTTGACGACGCACTGTAGAAAATCGTGTAACCGTCCGGCGCCGCCTTGATCAGCTCCTGTGCCGCCAGCAGGGTTCCGGCACCGGGGCGGTTTTCGACAATCACCGGCGTTCCTAACAGCTCGGACAAGCGTGGGGTCACGGCGCGGGCCTGGGCATCCACACCAATGCCGGGCGGGAACCCGACGATGACCCGGATGGCTTTGCCCTTGATCGGGAACTCTTGCGCTTGCACGCCCAGGGCGGCCAGCCCAAATAGCAGGGCTGGCAGCAGGCGACGTCTGATGGTACGAGTGAATGTGGTCATGACAATGCTCCTCTTGAGTTGGTGTGGTTGCAAAAACTTGGTGGACGTCTTCAGCGCCCGCTGGCCGATCGCTGGATGGCTTCAGCGGCTTTCTCGGCAATCATCAAGGTCGGCCAGGCGGTATTGCCGGAAACAAGTGTTGGCATGACGGAGGCGTCACAGACCCGCAGCCCCGCCACACCATGCACCTTGAGGTCGGCAGCGACGACCGACTGGGCGTCTGCCGCCAGCCCCATGCGGGCGGTGCCGGCGGGGTGAAAAATTGAGGCGCAGTTCTCGCGGAAAACTTGCAGCAGCCCCGCGCGGTCTGAATCGTGGATTTGATCGCCCGCCCAGTTCTCGCGCGGTGCGTAAGGCTTCAAGGCATCCTGGCGCATGATGCGGCGCGTGGTGCGGATGCTGTCCACAGCCACTTGCTGGTCACGCTCGGTTTGCAGGTAGTTGTGCGTTAACAGAGGCGCGGCTGCGGCGTCCTTGGACGCCAGGCGAACCTGCCCTCGGCTGCTGGGTTGCAGGTCGTAAGAGATCATCGTGACGCCAGGGTAGGGGTCAAACACCTTGCCCATGTTGGTCCGCGAAAACGCCAACACGTTGTAGGCCAGATCGGGGCGCTTTAGCCCTGGGCGCGAGTGGGTAAACAGGCCGACCTGGCAGGGGGCCATGGTCAAGGGGCCCTGGCGCAAAGTCAAAAATTTCGCCAGCATAAGCAGAGTGCGCCAGCGAGAATTCATGTGCCTGTTCAGTGTGTCAGCGCCGTCAATTTGATAGCGGATCGCCACTTGCAGGTGATCCTGCAGGTTGGCCCCAACGCCCGGGATGTCGCGACACAAGGGAATGCCGAGCGCCTGCAGGTGCGCGGCCGGGCCCAGCCCGGACCGCATGAGCAGGGCCGGTGAGGCATAAGCGCCCGCGCACAGCAGCACCTCCGCGGAGGCCAAGGCAAGGCGGAGCCCCCCCGGATGGTGGTAGTGGACGCCCACGGCACGCCCGTCGCGTATTTCCAGGCGATCTGCCACGGTCTGAGTTCTGATGCACAGGTTGGGGCGGCTTTTGATCGGCTTTAAAAAAGCGTCCGCAGCGCTCCAGCGCAGTCCCTGGCTTTGGCTGACATGGATCGGGCCCACCCCGTCGGCATCGCCCCGGTTGAAGTCATCGCAATACGGAATGCCCGCTTGTTGCGCAGCCTGACTGATGCGGTCGTTGATGGGCCAGTGCACGCGTGCCTGGTCGACACGCCATTCGCCCTGGGTGGCGTGTGCTGCGCTGTCACCAGCAAAAAAATCTTCGTGCCGCTTGAAGTAGGGCAGCACATCGTCCCACCCCCAGCTTGGTAGGCCACCATCACGCCAAGCGTCGTAATCTGCCCGGTGGCCGCGTATGGCCACCATGCCGTTGATGGCGGTGGAGCCGCCCAGCACCTTACCGCGTGGGAGTTTCACGCGCCGTCCCACCAGTCCGGCCTCGGCTTCAGTTTCCCAGCACCAATCAAAGCGCGGGTTGCCAATGGTGTTGCGGTAGCCCACCGGCACGCGAAACCAAAGCGAACGGTCGGCCTCACCCGCCTCGAGCAGCAGCACGCGGTGCCTTGGGTTGCTGGAGAGGCGGTTGGCCAGCAGGCAGCCGGCAGCGCCGGCCCCGACGATGACATAGTCAAACGACTCTGACGCTTCTGCCGACATGTCAGGGCTCGGGCGGCGTGGCTTGTTCGGCGGTCTGGCTATTGCTTCTCAATACCTGCCTGCTGGACCAGAACACCCCATTTACCCAGGGCTTCAGCGCCCAGGGTGGCCAGGTCTTGCGGGGTTGACCAGTCGGCGGTGTAGGCGCCGGTTTTGAAGAAGTCTTTGACCGAATCCTGAGCCAAAGCGATTTTCAGTGCGTCGTTGAGCTTTTTGACTACGGCAGGGTTCAGGTTAGCCGGACCATACCAGCCCAGAAAGCTGGTTATGTCCAGGTTTTTGAGCCCTTGCTCAGTGAGGGTAGGCACGTCTGGCATGAAAGGGTTCCGCTCCGGGGATGCCACGCCCAACAGCTTCACCTTACCGGATTTTGCGTTCTGAATTGCTGCAGGTGCTGCGTCGAACGCCAACAGAAGTCGTCCACCCAGCAGGTCTTGAGCCATATCCGAGCCGCCCTTGTAGGGGATGTGCACCATGTCGGTCAAGCCGGTCTGGGTGGCAAAAATCTGGCCAAAAATATGTGCGGAAGAGCCAATCCCGAATGAGCCGTAGTTCAGTTTGCCCGGGTTCTTTTTGCCATAGGCGACCAGTTCGGCGACGTTCTTGACACCCAGTTCGGTATTTACAACCAAGACCAAGGGACCACGTGCGCCCAAGGAAATCGGCGTGAAGTCCTTGATCGGGTCGTAGGTGGCGGCCTTCAGGGTATGGGGGTTTTGAGCCATCGTGGTCGAGGCGCTGTAATAGATCGTGTGACCATCTGGTACCGCCTTGATGACCTCTTGCGAGGCGATGATCGTGCCCGCTCCTGGCTTGTTGTCGATGACCACTGGCACCCCCAGCAGTTCAGCCAGCTTAGGTGTGACAGCACGCGCCTGGGCATCTACCCCAATACCAGGGGGAAACGCCACCACCACGCGGATGGGCTTGCCCTTGATGGGGAACTCCTGGGCCAATGCGGCCGCTGCCGTGAGCGCGATGGCAGCGCCGGCCAGAACTCGAACCAATGTCTTCATATCAATTGCCTTTCAAAAAAACACACAAAAAATAGGTTGGGGGAAGGAATCTGATGCGTCACTCGGTCTTGATGAGCACGGCACCCTTGCCGGTCGGGCTCACGTTGGCGCGGTAGATTTGCAGCCAGCCGGTGTCGTGCAGCGGGGGCGTAGAGCGCCATGCCGCCCGCCGTTCGCTCCACTCTCCCTCGGTGATTTGCAGATCCACGCGCTGGGTGTCCAGATCGATGCAGATGCTGTCACCGTCCTTCACCATAGCGAGAGGGCCACCTGTGGCCGCTTCTGGCGAGAGTTCGGCCAACACCAGGCCTTTGCAAACCAGGCCGGACAAATGTCCATCAGTGAGCATGGCCACTTCTTCTCCAAGGCCCATGCCGTCCAGCGCAAACACCACCCGCGACGCGCCGCCGCCCATGGCTGGGCCGCCACAGACGCCGGCGCCACGCATCACGACGACTTGCCCGGGCTGCACCACGCCATCACGGATAGCGGCCAAGGCCGTGTCGGAGGTGGAAAAACAAATGGCGGGACCCACAAACTGCCGGCGAGTACGCTCGACGATGCCGGTCTTGACAATGGCGCAGTCAGGCGCCAGATTGCCGCGCAGGATCATGATGGCCGGGCGGCTGGACACCGGGTCGGTCATGGGCCGAATCACGGCCGCGTTGGTCACAACCGCATGGGCCAACTCCTGGCCAACTGTCAGGCCGGATACCGTCATGGGCGCCTGGTGAACCAGTGCTTGCAGTTGCTTCATCAAAGCACGGCTGCCGCCCGCGGCTTCAAACTCCTCGATGGTCCTGTCGCCCACAGGTCGGATCGCTGACAGGACCGGGACTTGGGCAGACAGCCGCTCGAACATGCCATAGACATCAATGTTCAAGCTGGCTTCGGTAGCGATGGCCTGAAGGTGCTTGACGCAGTTGATCGAGCCCCCGACTGCCAGCACGGCCATGACGGCATTCTCGAAGGCCTCGGGGCTCAGGATGTCGCGGGGCTTGAGGTCATCCAGCACCATTTGCACGATGCGGGCGCCCGCGCGCCGAACATCGTTCATCATCGCTTCGCTCATGGCTGCTACCGGCGTGCTGCCCGACAGTGCCATGCCGAGCGCTTCGGTGGCAATGTGCATGGAATTGGCCGTACCCATGCCAGAGCACACCCCTGGGCTGCGAATGGCCTCCCGGCTCATGCCGACCAGTTCTTCATTGTCGAGATGCCCTGTCAGAGCATGCATGGCACCAATGAAAATCTCTTCGATGTCGACATGTTTGCCCTTGTACTCGCCGCTGGCCTGGTAGCCACAGGGCACGATCAGGGACGGAATGTTCAGACGGGCCGCTGCCATGATTTGACCCGGCACGGTTTTGTCACAGGAAGCCAGGCAGACCATGCCATCCAGCTGGGCCCCCTCGACGGCCACTTCAATGTCGTTGGTGACCAGATCGCGCGAGGCCAAGATATAGCCGCCACGCGCGCCGGCACCGGTAATGAAGTCGCTGGGTGCGCAGGTCCGTATTTCGAACGGAATGGCGCCGGCATCCCGAATTGCCTGTTTGATCACCACAGACACCCGGTCCAAATGGCTGAAGCAACTGGCCAATTCTGAAGATGAATTGACCACCGCGATTTTGGGCTTTTCACAGTCGGCTTCTGAGAGGCCCAGTGCTTGCCACTGGGCATTTCGCACCGACCACAGGTAGGAACCACGAGGAAAGTTGCTGCGCAAGGGGCGGGTCATATTGGTTGCTTTCAAATGCGTTTCAGTTGGCTGTATCGGTCGCCGAAGCGGGCTGGACTTCGACCCAGCCTTCGTCGGCGTTGACATTTACCCAATCGCCGGTAGCGATGTGGGTCAAGGGGTCCAGGTCAAAATCTGTCATGGCGGGGGCGTGCGTCACCACCGCGCCCAGGGCAATTTTGGTCGTCATGTGGGTAAAGATGAAGGCCGCGGGTGCGGTTCCCATCAGTCGGCACATGTGGAAGGTGTTGGACCAGCCCGACGAGCCTTTGGCGCCTGGGAACACCAGCACGCGGCCCTTGAATGACTGCCCACGCAGGGGGTGATGCGTTTCAATGATGGTGCCTGTTCGCGGGTCGACGCCGCCCCAGCCAGAGATAAAGGCCGTGGTCACCAGGGCCAGCCCCTCAGACTCGCCGCCCACCACTTTTCTGCCGCGCAACATCACGTTGCTCATGCCAAACCGCCTTCCCAGCGCCCGGTACAGGCCGCGTTGACGCAGTCCTGCGTGGTGCCAAACCAGGCTTGAACGCCCAGAATGGCCGGCAGGTAATGGGCCTGCTTGGCTGAATCTAAAGCCACCACCTGCGTGCCCTTTGGCACGGCCCGACTCATGGCCGAGCAGCTGTCGCTCATCATGATGCCCCCCGCGGCCTCGATGATGCGGGTGTAGCCATTCTGGTCGGCCAGTGTCTTGATGGCTCGGGGTGTGAACACCCAGAGCTCACAGTTGTCGTGGACTTTGCGGCCCTCGATCATCCGTGCCAGTTCCCACAGCTGCTCGATGTTGTAGTGCGGGCAGCCCAGCATCACATAGTCGACATCGCGGCTGTTGCCGTTGGCATTGAGCCGCTCATAGGTGGCGCGTCGTTCTCGTGCGCCGTAGTGGATGACCTCCTGCGGCCGCCGTTGCCCGAACGCCATCTCCAGGGTCTGAGCCTCTGGGGTGATGCCGACGATGTGGTACAGCTCTACGCCGCCAGACGATGAGGCAGAGGCGCCAAAATGCTTGAGCTGGGTCAGCCCCGGTACCCGAGCCAGCGGATGTTGCGGCGACAGCACCGGGATTTGATCCTTCACTTGATCGCCGATGAAGTAGCCCAGCAGGCCCCATTCAGAGGTGCCCTCGATCGCCATGTCCAGCTCTACCAGATGGGTGCCTAAGCGATTGGCCGGCAGGTGGTAACCCCAGTAGGGAATGCGCTCGGTGAGCATGGCCGCGCCCGTACTTTCTCGGCCTTCAGTGTTGGTGCGTGCCCCCAGCACCGAATTGCAATAAATCACAGCCGACGACTCCATCCAGGCGCAGTGCTCGCCCCGTGTGGGCACGTTGCCCACCTGGTAGGGCGTGCAGGTGTTGAGCAATTGCACCCCCAGGCCCGCCGTAAAGCGCTCGCCAGTCTTGTAAAAACGAATGGTCTCTTCGTTCACGTCCATTCGCGTAGGCTGTTCCGGGTCGAAGCCCAATTGCAGGTGGCTGCTGAACGCACGTACTGGCGGAATGCTCACCACTTGCTCGCTGTCGAGGTTGAACTCAGAAAACACCGCATCCATCCCGCCACGGGCCTGGGCAAAGTCCCGCATGAACGGGGTGGTAGCGCCGACGGTGCCGCAAACATTGCGGGTTTCAACCAGACGTTCGGCGCCCAGGGCCTCGCCGTAACGCACCAGCAAGTCCATGGCCCGGCCGATGGCCGGACCTTGGTCTCCTTGCAGCATGGATTGTTCGATATCGCTTAGCTTCATACAGCACTCGCCTTGTTCGTTTCGATCAGGTGGCCCCCCATGGCCTGCGCCAGTGCACGGGTCAAGCCGGTCAGTCGGGGGACGATCTCGTCAATCAATCGGCTTTCAGAAAACCGGAACGCGGCACCGCCACAGTTCACAGAAAAAACCTCACCGGTCGGGCCGCGTAAGGGCATCGAGACCGAGTTGATATCTGGGTGAAAAGTGCCCAGCGAGACGCAGTAGCCAGTTTTCTGGGCCGCAGCCAGTGCTAACCGGAGTTGCTCGCCCACCGCGGGCCAAGCCCCGGCATGCCGATGACGCAATTGGTCCAGCAGCTGATCGCGAACCGGCTGTTCGACGCCCGACAAATAGGCGCGCCCCAAGGCAGAGGTGGCCAGCGGTGTGCGGGTACCGGTGTCCACCCGTGCGGACAGCATGGAGGCGGTGGCCCGGCAGGCTTCGATGACCACCATCTCCAAGCCATCCCTCAAGGCCAGGTAGAGCGAGCCTTGGGTTTCGTCAGCCAGAGGCTGCATCCATTGACGGAACAGACCCCGCTGGTCTATGCCTGCCAGGAAAGCGTGGGACAGCGACACCAGCCCTGGGCCCAGGGAGTAACGGTCACCCGCGACCGTCAAACGCATCAGCCCAAGAACGCACAGCGTCGCTGCCAGCCGGATCACCGTGGGGCGCGGAATACCCGTGAGGTTCGCCAGTTCGGCCGCACTCAGGCTGACTGTCTGCTCGTTAAAGCAATGCAGCAGTTTGACGCCACGCTCTAGCGCACTGACGGTGTCTGTGCGGCTGGCCTCTGATGCCTGTTGCGTGCTCATGTGTTAGCCCGTGACCCGGCTTGGATTAAGCGGCCACCGAGGACGCTGCCACCCGGGGCCGCAGGTAGACACCCTGCGCCAGGAGGGCGGCTTGCAGCGCATCCACACCCACAGCCCGAGGCTGAACCCCCTCGCTCACCGCCAACGCCGCCGCCACACCCGCAGCCTGGCCGGTGATCCAGCACTGTGGGATCTCGCGCATGAAGCCGTGCGAATTTTTGTCACAGGA
This sequence comes from Comamonas sp. lk, assembly GCA_945925985.1. GTDB lineage: Bacteria > Pseudomonadota > Gammaproteobacteria > Burkholderiales > Burkholderiaceae_C > Rhodoferax. The sequence goes on from CAMELV010000018.1 coordinate 50,073, forward strand.
GACGTGCTTGCCGCAGGCCAGCAGGCCGTCAAGTTGTTTGGGCACCAGGGCGCCATACGGAATGGAGATATTGGGGAACTTGGGCGAGACGGCCGGGGAAACCCCGATCTCATCCGCAAGCGCCACACCGTTGGGCCAATCAGACCGCAACACCGCCCCCGTGCCCTGCAGGCGCCGAGTGTGCCGCACGCCCACTTGTGGCGCGCTGAGCATCATGTACGCGTTGGCAAACCCCGGCGCATGGGCCCGATAAAACGCCAAATGCGCGTCCATGGCGCGATGGGAGCGGACTTCAACCGCGGTCAAGTCGTCGACATTCAGTCCGTCATAACCCGACTGGCGCGGCCCCATGAAAAGGGCAACGTCATTGCGCCAGGACACAAACGGCCGCTCGAACAGCCCGCAGGTCGTGCGGCCCAGCGCCATGAAATCTGAAAACTGCTGGGGCGAGCCGGCTTTGAACGCCAGCCAGGCGTTCATGTCCACCCCCGCAAACAGCCAGGCGGTGTTCATGCAGTGGTGCACGTCACCCTGCTCGATGTCGTTTTCAAACTGGGCGCCGGCGCGTGCGAACATGTCGCCGTCACCCGTGGCGTCGATCACCACCTTGGCCATGACGGCCATGCGCCCCTCCTTGCTCTCAAAAACCGCGCCTTTGACGACGCCGTCTTCGACGATGGGCAGTGAGGTCCAGCTGTGGTAAACCAGCTTGACACCCTGCTCGATCACCATTTCTTGCGAGAGCAATTTGAGCCGCTCGGGGTCGATGGTGGGCGACCAAGTCACGACACCGTGGTAGGCCGCGGTCCGGTGCGACCAGTGGGCCGCGCGCTGTTCATCGGTCGAGCCCCATTCGGCTGGGGCCGGGCCGGCGATGGCGTCGTCGGGCAGGCGATCCATCAGTTCTTTGGCAATGCCTTGGATCACCAACTCACCCTGCCAATCGGTCATGCGATCAATCCAGATCACCAGCCCGCCGGTGGAGAGTCCGCCCAAATGGTTGTAGCGCTCCAGCAATGCCACGCTGGCTCCCTTCCTGGCTGCGGCAATGGCGGCGGCGGTACCGGAAGGGCCGCCGCCCACCACCAGCACATCGCAGCGGTGATAAACCGGAATTTCTCTGCCGGCCTCCCACCAGGTGCCCCAGTCTTGGCGCGTGGGGCGTGCTTCGCTTTCAAAAATGTCGGACGTCAGGATGCGCTCGTCGGAGCGAAGAATTGTTTTCATGGCATTTGGCACAAGGTCGACATCGGTCAAATTCAATATTTTGGACAGTTTGTCCAAAATATTGAATTTGGTGCATAGGGCATACCCTAGCTAGGCAAAATAAAGCCTGTTTGGTCGATTCGAACCAGGGCCGGGCCTATCCCGGTCCGTATCGAATTACCATGGGGTGCTACTCACTGCCCGTATTGATGATGCAAGCCTCCGGACCCGATACCCCCCAACTCAACTTCTTTGCCGATATGTCGGCACTGGTCGGCCAGCCGCTAGAGGTCGGCCAAACACCCCGCGGTCGCCGCCGCGTCGTACCGATCACCGGCGGTGAAGTCAAAGGCAAGGGCTGGGTGGCGCGCATCCTCCCGGGCGGCGCAGATTTTCAGCTGATTGCGGGCGACAGCCTGGCGCTGCTTGAGGCGCACTATGTGCTGGAAACCGACGGCGGCGACCTCATTTACGTGCATAACCGGGCGATTCGCCATGCGTCGCCAGAGGTCACCGCCAAGCTCCTGAGCGGCAAGCCGGTAGATCCCGCGCTGGTCTACTTCAGGTGCACACCCACGTTCGAGACCGGGTCCAGCAGCCTGGGCTGGATCAATCACCGGCTGTTTGTCGGCAGCGGTGTTCGCGAACCCGAGCGCGTGGTGATTCGCTTCTTTGAGCTGGCATAGGCTGGATGGGCACGATAAACTGAGGGAATATGGAGTGCTATGCGTCTGACCCCATCTCAAATTGAGGTGATTCGTGAGGGTGCTGCCCAACTCGCGGGCAGTGCGGCCCGGGTGTGGCTGTTTGGCTCACGTATCCGGGACGATTCGCGCGGCGGCGATGTGGACTTGCTGCTGGAGTGCGATCAGGTGGTGGATGAGCCGGCGCAGTTGTCCGCCCGACTGGCTGCTCGGGTATCGCGTGCGATGCACGGCCGAAAGGTCGACGTCCTGATCAAGGCGCCGAACCTCATGGTCTTGCCCATCCATGCCCTTGCTCTACAAGAAGGCGTTCGCCTATGAAAATCACGCCGGCACAAGCCGCGCGCCTCGAATTCCTGGCGCGCGTCACAGACAAGGAGTGGCGCCACTTGCTGTACACGGACAGCCGCCTTTTCGGCGATCTGTTTACCGTTCAGACGGCTGAAAAAATTCAATCCGATCCCGTTTTGGCCGAACGGCTGGACGCTTTTGTCTCGCGCTTTGGTAGGTTGCAGGATACCGTGGGCGACAAGCTCCTGCCCGCCTTGCTATCCGCTCTGGCCGAGCCTGTCGGTCCCGCCATTGACAACCTGGATAAGGCAGAAAAATTGGGCCTGCTGGAATCTGTGGACCTGTGGATGGAAATGCGGCGACTCAGGAACCAGATGGTGCTCGAATACATCGAAGACTTGGCCGTTTTGACCAGTGCGCTGCGCACGGGGCATGGCTTTGTTCCCATGCTTGTGAAAACTGCTCGGCACTGCGTTGCTGAGGCCCGGCGCTTGCTGTCGGCCTGACTAGGCGCGAGTCAAAGAATTCCTGCAAAAGTCCGATCACAGCAAGGATTTCGATGAACCGGAGGAGCGCATCACAAAAGGTGTTGCACCGAGTCGGTTGTATCAACTATCAAGGAGATCTCCAATGACGGTCAAAGACCCAGCCCCTTATGCCTTGGACAGCAGCATGCCAACCTGGTTCATCCCACACGGCGGCGGCCCCTGTTTTTTCATGGACTGGAATCCACCCCATGCCTGGGACCGCGTGGCCGAGTTCCTGAAGGGCCTGGCGGCCACCTTGCCGGCGCGGCCAAGCGCCATCGTGGTGGTGTCTGCGCATTGGCTGGAGGGCGCATTCAGCGTCAGCAGCGGCGCCCGGCCTGATTTGATTTTTGACTACCACGGCTTCCCGCCGCACACCTATGCCTTGCAATACCCAGCGCCGGGTGAGCCTGCGCTGGCGGCGCGCATTACCGCACTGTTGCAGGCCGCCGGCTTGCCGGCGCAGCAAGATGCCAGCCGTGGCTTTGACCACGGTGTGTTTATCCCGATGCTGCTGATGTTCCCGGGCGCCGACATCCCGGTGGTGCAGTTGTCTCTCAGCAGTACGTTGGACCCGGCGCTGCATCTGGCCGCCGGCCGGGCGCTGCAGGCCCTGCGTCAGGAGGGGGTGCTGATCATCGGCAGCGGCATGAGTTACCACAATATGCGCGGCTACGGCGACCCACGCTCCGGGCCAATATCAGACGAATTTGACGCCTGGCTCACGGGCGCAGTGCAAGCGGCACCTGCACAGCGCCAGCAAAGCCTGATCGACTGGGCCCAGGCGCCGTCAGCCCGTCTGTCGCACCCGCCCCGCGCCGAGGAGCACCTGCTGCCGCTGATGGTGGTGGCAGGTGCTGCCGGTCAGGACCTTGGTCAGAAGGTGTTTGCCGACCGGGTTATGGAAACCACGCTCTCGGCCTTTCGGTTTGGCCGGCATGCAGACTAGACTTCTTCACCGACCACGGTGGGCGGGGCCCTTCTCTTATTTTTTCTCCTTGGCCATCGATTCCTCCATGGCCTTCATCGGATCCTCATCCGCCGTCTTCTGATCACCCTCGGCAGCTGAAGCGCCACCTTCAGGGACCGGAGCAACGGGCTCGGCCTGCACCTCGAGCACCACTTTGTCGAGGTCGATCTTCTCGGCCTTGTCAAGGCCACTGGAGACGATGCCTGGGAAGGCGATGATCAATCCCACCATGATGATCTGGATGATGACGAAGGGCACGGCGCCCCAATAAATCTGCATGGTGGTCACTGGCGCGATCAGTTTTTTGGTGACCTTGTCGGTGTACTCTTTGCCCGGCGCCACGCTGCGCAGGTAAAACAGCGCAAAGCCAAATGGCGGGTGCATGAACGAGGTTTGCATGTTCACGGCCAACAGCACACCGAACCAGATCAGGTCGATGCCCATCTTTTCCGCCACCGGCCCGAGCAGGGGTACGACGATGAAAGCCAGTTCAAAGAAGTCCAAAAAGAACGCCAGCAGGAAGACCAGGGTGTTGACCACAATCAAGAAGCCCAACTGACCGCCCGGGACTCCGCTCAGCAGATGCTCGACCCATTTTCCGCCGTCAACCCCCTGGAACACCAGGCTGAACACCGTCGAGCCCACCAGGATGAAAACCACGAAGCTGGACAGCTTGGTGGTGGTGTTCAGCGCTTGCTTAAGCAGCGACATGTTAAGGCGGCCCCTGGCCAGTGCCATGATGAGGGCCCCCAAGGCGCCCATGGCGCCGCCCTCGGTGGGGGTGGCAATGCCCAGAAAAATGGTGCCCAGCACCAGGAAAATCAGCAGCAGGGGCGGAATCAGCACAAAAGTGACCCGCTCGGCCATGCGCGACAGCAGGCCCAACCGAGTCGCCTTGTTGATCGAGGCCAGCACAAAGGCGAGCAGCACGCCGGCACACATCGACACCACGATGGTTTCATCTGTGGCCACTGAGGTGACTAGTTCGCCCTTGGCCCAGCTGAGGAATTGGGCGTAGTGCTCACCAAAGTAAACGGCGGCCCCGGTGGACAAGATGGTCAGGAACAGCAGGGATCGAAGCCCGCTTTGGCCATTGTCTTCGCGGATGGTGCGGGCCTCAGGCGGCAGTGCCGGCACCCAATTCGGGCGGATGAAGGTCAGCAAGACGATGTAGCACACGTACAGGCCGGCCAACATGAAGCCGGGGATGAAGGCGCCTTTGTACATTTCACCCACGCTGCGGCCAAGCTGGTCGGCCAAGATGATGAGCACCAGCGATGGCGGAATGATCTGCGCTAATGTTCCGGAGGCTGCAATCACGCCAGACGCCACCCGCCGGTCATAGCCGTAGCGCAGCATGATGGGCAATGAAATCAGGCCCATGGAGATGACTGACGCCGCCACCACCCCGGTGGTTGCCGCTAGCAAGGCGCCGACAAAAATCACGGCAAAGGCCAAGCCGCCGCGCAGCGGGCCAAACAGCTGACCAATCGTATCGAGCAGGTCCTCGGCCATGCCGCTGCGCTCCAGGATCAGCCCCATCAGCGTAAAGAAGGGGATGGCCAACAGGGTGTCGTTTTGCATGATGCCGAAGACGCGCAGCGGCAAGGCCTGTAGCAAAGACTCGGGCAGGATGCCGAGTTCAACGCCGACAAAGCCGAAAAACAGGCCGCAGGCACCCAGGCTGAAGGCGACGGGGAAGCCCATGAGCAGGAAGACGATCAGTCCCGCAAACATGATGGGCGCGATGTTGTGTGTCAGAAATTCCATGGTGGTCTCCTGGATCAGGCTGCGCTGGCTTTGGCGGCTTTTTCTTCAGCCAGTCTTTGAATCGCTTCGGCGAGCTCTTCCTCGGCGGTTTTCTCTGCCTTCTTGTTGGTCGGGTCGTCGATCAGGCCCATCAGGAAGGCCACGCGCTTGACCAGTTCCGACAGGCCCTGCAGCATCAGCAGGCCAAAACCCAGCGGCATCATCAAATAGACGGGCCAGCGCAAGAGGCCGCCGGCGTTGGACGACATCTCACCCGAGTAAAACGCCTTGAGAAAAAATGGCGTGCCAAACCAAAGAATGGCCAGGCAAAACGGCATTAGGAACAAGGTGAAGCCAATGACATCAATCCAGATCTGGGCGCGCTTGCTCAGGCGGCTGGAGATGACATCAATCTTGACGTGTTCGCCGTTGAGCAGCGTATAGCCGGCAGCCAGCAAAAACGAGGCAGCAAACAGGTACCACTGCACTTCGAGGTAGGCGTTCGAGCTCATGTTGAAGGCCTTGCGCACGACAGCGTTGACAGCGCTGATAACGGTCGAGGCCAGGATTAACCAGATGACATACCGGCCGATCAGGCTGTTCAGCCAGTCCACGGCCCGGGATAACTTGAGAAGCGTTTGCATGATTTCTCCATCAAAAACGGTCTAGACCGGCGCGCAGGCACAGGTTCCACTATGTTAACCGGCCGCGATTTGTTCGCAAGGCGCGTTAACCCGACACGCTGGCCGTGGTCCATGGATCCCCGCGTGCGCGAGGATGACGGCAGTGGCGCTTGCGAGGATGACGGTGTGTGGATTCCCGCGTGCGCGAGGATGACGGTGTGTGGATCCTCGCGCGCGCGCGGATGACGGCAGGGGTGCTTGCTCATCGGTCTATACTTTGCAAATGAACAGGTTAGTACATTCCGCCGACAACGAACCCACCAGCGCTGGCAAGCCCACCACGCGCACCAACGACCCGGCGCGGACCATGGCCGGCATTCTGGAAGTGGCCACGGCCGAGTTCGCCAGCAAGGGCCTGAGCGGCGCACGCATCGATGAGATTGCGGCTGCCACCCGCACCAGCAAGCGCATGATTTATTACTACTTCGGCAGCAAGGAAGGCCTGTACCTGGCTGTGCTGGAAGAGGCCTACCGGCGCATGCGCAGCATCGAGGCCGAACTGCAGCTGGGCGACCTGCCGCCCGAAGCCGCCCTGCGCCGTTTGGTTGAATTCACCTTTGACCATCACTTCCGCAACCAAGATTACATCCGGCTGGTCATGTCTGAAAACATGCAGCGCGGCGAGTACCTGGCGCAAAGCAAGATCATCCAGGAACTCAATGTCACCGCCATCGACACGATCCGCCAGTTGTATGACCGCGGCGTGGCCGAGGGCCTGTTTCGCATCGGCCTGGACGCCATCGACATCCACGCTTCGATTTCAGCTCTGACGTTTTTCAACGTCTCCAACCAGCACACCTTCGGCTTGATCTTCAAACACGACCCGGCCGCCGACGCCGCCCGAGCCCTGAGACGCAGCAACATCGTCGAGATGATCGTGCGGTTTGTCAAACGCTGAAAGCCGGCCCCCCAAGCCATGAAAAACAAGCACGTTATTTGCGTAGGCGCCGCCTGCTGGGACACGGTTTTTCAGGTGGAGCAGATTCCAGCTGCGGGTGTCAAAGCGCTGGCACGGCATGCGGTGCAGCGGGCTGCCGGCATGGCTGTCAATGCCGCCGTGGCCTTGTCCCGCTTGGGGATGAGCGTTCAGATGTGGACACGCATCGGGGACGACGAAACCGGCAGGCGGTTCATGCAAGAAATGCTGCGCGAAGGGATCAACACCGAAGGGGTGCGTGTGCTGGCGGGCGTGCAGACGTCGTTTTCCTCGATTCTGGTGGACCTGCAGGGTGAGCGCACTCTGGTGCCGTTTTTTGACGCCAAGATCCCCCCGGATGCGTCCTGGTTGCCGCTGGACAAAGTCGCTGATGCGGGCGCGGTGCTGGTGGACATGCGATGGCTTGAGGGCGCAGTCGCGGCGCTCAGGCAGGCGCGCCAGTGCGGCGTGCCTGGCATTCTGGACGCGGACACGGCGCCGGCGCAGGACCTGAACGACATGATTCCCCTGGCTTCGCATGTGCTGTTTTCTGAGTCGGCGCTGAACATCGTGCGGCCCGGTTTGGCACCCGAAGCGGCACTGCTTGACGTGGCCGCACACAATCCGGCAGATGTGGTGGGCGTCACGCTGGGCCCCCAAGGTGCCTTGCTGTGGACGCGGGCATCGGGCCACGTTCTGCATGTGTCGGCGCCCCGCATCCAAGCCGTGGACACCCTGGGTGCAGGCGATGTCTGGCACGGTACTTTCGCCTGGGGCCTGGTCAAGGGTTTGCCCATGCCCGACATTGTGCAGTGGGCCAACCTGGCAGCCGCCATGAAGTGCGAGGTCTTTGGCGGCGTCACGGGCACGCCGACCTGGGCACAGTTGCAAGCGCGGGCTGCCAGCGAAATGGAAACTCTAAGGGTTTCCACTGATTTATTAAAAACTAACTAGTTTGTACATTACAGGCTGCATTCAACGTCAGGAAATCCCCATGTTCGAGAAACTCATTGCAAGGTACTGCCAGATGCTGTCCCGGCTGATGGCGGCCAGCCTGGCGGTGATGGTCGTGCTGGTCTTCACGAATGTGGTGTTGCGCTACGCCCTGAACTCGGGGATTGCGGTTTCTGAAGAGCTGTCGCGCTGGTTGTTTGTCTGGTTGACTTTTCTGGGCGGCATCGTGGCCCTGCACGAACGTGCTCACCTGGGGACCGACATTCTGGTGTCCCGCCTGTCGGTGAGGGGCAAAAAAATCTGCCTGGGCCTGGGTCACCTTTTGATGCTCTTTGTTTGCTGGCTGCTCTTCAAGGGCGCGCTGGATCAGGTCAAGATCAACTGGGACACCACCAGCGCGGCCATGGAAGTGTCGATGGCTATTTTTTATGCGTGCGGCCTGGTGTTTGCCGTCTCGGGCGCGGTGATTTTGCTGGCTGACTTTTGGCGGCTGATCACCGGGCAAATGAGCGAAGATCAAGCGCAATGAACACCATGACCATTGTCATTTTTCTGGGTTCGTTGCTGGGCGCTATGGCGCTGGGCATTCCGATTGCTTTTTCACTGCTCTTGTGTGGCGCCGCCTTGATGTGGCACATGGGCATGTTCGACCCGCAGATCCTGGCGCAAAACGTCATCAATGGGGCGGACAGTTTTCCGCTGCTGGCGGTGCCGTTTTTCATGCTTGCCGGTGAGGTCATGAACGCCGGCGGCCTGTCGCGGCGCATTGTTAACTTCGCGCTCACGCTGGTGGGTCACATCAAGGGCGGGTTGGGCTATGTGGCCATTGTGGCGGCCGTGATGATGGCCGCGTTGTCGGGCTCTGCCGTGGCTGATGCAGCGGCCTTGACCGCCTTGCTGCTGCCCATGATGGTGGCGGCCGGCCATGACAAGGGCCGCTCGGCCGGCCTGCTGGCGTCGGCCAGCATCATCGCGCCCATCATCCCGCCCAGCATCGGCTTTGTGATTTTTGGTGTGGCCGCCAACGTCTCGATTTCCAAGCTCTTCATGGCCGGCATTGCGCCCGGCATCATGCTGGCCGGCGCTTTGTGGGCCACTTGGTGGTGGGTGGCGCGCAAGGAGCAGGTCGCCGTGCCGCCACGCAAGTCAGGGCCCGAAGTGTGGATCGCTTTCAAGGACGCCACCTTTGCGCTGGTGATGCCTGTGATCGTGGTGGTGGGCCTGAAGTTCGGCGTTTTCACGCCCACTGAAGCGGCTGTGGTGGCAGCGGTCTATGCCATTTTGATTTCGACGCTGGTGTACCGCGAGCTCAAGTTCAGTGATTTGTACGGCTTGTTTTTGGCCGCCTCCAAAACCACCGCCGTGATCATGTTTCTGGTGGCTGCTGCCATGGTGTCGGCCTGGCTGATCACTGTGGCGCAGTTGCCGGCTGAAGTCATCAAGTTGCTGCAGCCGCTGCTGGACAGCCCGCGGCTCTTGATGTTTGCCATCATGCTGCTGGTGATTGTGGTGGGTACCGCCATGGACATGACGCCGACCATTCTGATCCTGACGCCGGTGCTGATGCCCCTGGTCAAAGCGGCCGGCATTGACCCGGTGTATTTCGGCGTGCTGTTCATCATCAACAATGCCATCGGCCTGATCACGCCGCCGGTGGGCACTGTGCTCAACACGGTGGCGGGCGTTGGCAAGGTCAGCATGGACATGGTCACCCGCGGTGTGATGCCTTTCATGCTGGCGCAGTTCGCTGTGATGTTTTTGATGGTGCTGTTCCCGCAGCTGGTGATGGTGCCGGCACGCTGGTTTTACTGAGGTCGGTTTTTTACTTGCAGGGTGTGTTCCGTACGCCATGTCCTGCTTATTTTTTGTTCGCGTACTTTGAAAAAATTTCCAGGAAACAACATGAAACGTCTGATGATCAAAACGCTGGTGGCTGTTGCCGCTGTGGCCGCTTTCGGCTTGGCCTCTGCCCAGGACGTGCGCGAGCACACCATCAAGTTCGCCACGCAAAACCCAAAGGGTCACCCGATCATGGTCGGCATGGAAAAGTTTGCTGAGATCGTCACCGCCAAGTCCGGCGGCAAGATCAAGGTCAACCTGTTCCCGGCTGGCGTGCTGGGTGGCGATGCACCCAATGTGTCGGCCCTGCAAGGCGGCACCATTGAAATGGTCTCGCTGAATTCCGGTATTTTGGCCAGCCAGGTCAAAGAGTTCGCGCTGTACGATTTCCCCTTCCTGTTTGCCAACGCCACGGAAGCTGACGCCGTGGTGGACGGTCCCTTCGGCAAGAAGATGCACGACAAGCTGCAGGAAAAAGGCATTGTGGGCGTGGCCTACTGGGAACTTGGCTTTCGCAACATGACCAATTCCAAGCGTGCCATCAACAAGGTTGATGACCTGGCCGGCCTGAAGATTCGCGTCATCCCCAACCCGATCAACCTGGACTGGGTTAAGGCACTGGACGCCAACCCGACACCCATGGCTTTCGGCGAGGTCTACGGTGCGATGGAATCCAAGGCCATCGACGGCCAGGAAAACCCGCTCAACGTGATTTTGGCCAACAAGTTTGCTGAAGTGCAAAAACACCTCACGCTGACCAACCACGTGTACAACCCGCAGTCGGTCATCGTCAGCAAGAAGTTTTGGGATACCCTGAACGCTACCGAGAAAAAAATCATTACCGACGCCGCCACCGAAGCGACCCAGACCCAGCGCAAAGTGGCCCGTGACGCCGCCAGCGGCAACCTGGCTGATCTGAAGAAAGCCGGCATGCAAGTCACCGAACTGCCAGCCGCCGAAATGACCAAGCTGCGCGACAAGATGAAGCCGGTCATTGCCAAGTACTCGGCCAGCGTGGGCGACGCCACTGTCAATGAAATGATGGCTGAGCTCGCCAAGCTGCGCAAGTAAAGCGCACCGGGCCGGCCCTGTTCATGCGGGCCGGCCAGTACCCAACGCCTAAGCTGTTCAACCGAGCCCTCCCAGGAACCCCCATGAAAATTCTCATGCTCCATGGCATCAACCACAACATGTTTGGCAAGCGTGACCCGGCTCAATACGGCACCATCACGCTTGACGAAATCAATGCCAGTCTGGTCACCTTGGGTCAACAGTTGGGTGCCGAAATAGAAGCCTTCCAGACCAACCACGAAGGTGCCATGTGCGATCGCATTCATCAGGGCTTTGTGGATGGCGTGGACGCGGTACTGATCAACGCCGGGGCCTGGACGCACTACAGCTACGGCATTCGAGATGCCCTGGCCATCCTGACCTGCCCCATTGTTGAGCTGCACATGTCCAACATTCATGCGCGCGAGCCGTTTCGCCATGTGTCGGTGTTTGCCGAGATTGTCAAAGGTCAGATCTGCGGCTTTGGCGCCGACAGTTACCTGCTGGCCCTGCGTGCCGCGGTAGCGGCCGTGGGTAGCGCCAAAAAATGATCAATGGCGATACCGAGCTGATCGCCCATATCGGGTTTCCCACCCACGCCTTCAAGGCGCCGATGATCTACAACCCCTGGTTTGAGAAAGCCGGCGTTAATGCGGTGGTGGTGCCCATGGGCTGCCAAGCCCCAGATTACCCTGCTTTTTTACGTGCGGTCTTTAAGTTGAGCAATATTCGTGGTGCTCTGATCACCATGCCGCACAAGGTGCCCACCACCGCCCTGGTGGACGAGCTGTTGCCCACTGCCGCTATTGCAGGTGCCTGCAACGCAGTGAGGTTGGGTCCGGCTGGTCAGTTACAGGGCGACATGTTTGACGGTGAAGGCTTTGTGCGCGGCGTGCTGCGCAAAGGTTTGGCATTGCAGGGTGCCTCAGCGCTGGTGGTGGGCAGTGGTGGTGTGGGCTCTGCTATCGCGGCCTCGCTGGCGGCGGCTGGCGTGGTCCGGTTGGCCCTGTTTGATGTGCAAGCTGCGGCCGCCCAGGGCTTGGCGGGCAGACTGGTACGCCATTACCCCGCATTGCAGGTGCTGGTGGGTAGCCCTGATCCGCACGGCTTTGACCTGGTGGTCAATGCGTCGCCGCTGGGCATGAATGAGGGTGATGCCATGCCCATGGACGTGTCGCGCATTTCCCCCGGTACCTTTGTGGGTGAGGTGGTCATGAAGACGGAGATCACCGCTTTTTTGCGGGCCGCTCAGGCGCGCGGCTGCCGGGTACAGGTGGGCTCTGACATGCTGTTTGAGCAGATCCCGGCCTACCTGGAGTTTTTTGGCTTACCCAGCACCACCCCCGACACCTTGCGGTCGGTGGCCCAATTGAGTTACTGAGGAGATTCGTCATGAACGCAACGCCCCTAAATCTGTCTGCGCACGGCCGGGAGGCGGTGCCAGAGATGCCGAATCGGCTGGGCATCGATGGGATTGAGTTCATCGAGTACGTTTGCAGCCGGCCACAGGCGCTGGGACAGGTGCTGGAGAACATGGGCTTTAGGCCCGTAGCGCGCCACCGCTCGCGCGAAGTGACGCTCTACCGCCAAGGCGGTATGAACCTGATCCTCAACGCCCACCCTGATGACGCGCGGGTCAGCGCCACCGTGGGTGGTCAACCGGTGATCGCAGCGGTAGCGCTGCGCGTGCGCGATGCCGGTAAGGCCCACGCCCGGTGCATCGAACTTGGCGCCTGGGACGCACCCAGCCATGCGCAGGCCATGGAGCTGCACATACCCGCCATCCGGGGGCCCGGCGCCAGCCGCTTTTACTTTGTCGACCGCTGGCAAGACTTTTCGATTTACGACATTGACTTTGTACCCATCCCCACCGCAGACCCGGCGCCGCCGGCCCTGGCTGGCATGGCTTACTTTGGCCTGGTGCAGTACATTGGCGCTGGCCGCAGCGCCGACTGGATGGCTTACTTGGAGCAGATGTTTGACTTCACCGCCATACCCGACCAGCAGCGCTTTGGCATTCTGCCCAAAGGCCACCTGATGCGCAGCCCATGCGGTGGATTCTTGTGGCAGCTGGTGGAGCCCGACCCGGGCATGGACGACGACATTGCGCCCGAGGCGCTGCAGCGCATTGGTCTGGGTGTGCCCGACGTGGCCGCAGCGGTTGCCCTGCTCAAAGCACGGGGCGTCGAATTTGTCGAATCCAGCCAATTGCACCCGGAGGACCGTGGTGCCTTGACGCGCAGTGCGTTGGGCTCGGTGTCGTTTGAGCTGGTTCATCAATCCCTCTGAAAGGTCAGCCATGGGCATGCTTGACGGATTCGGGATGGACACCATCACCCTGGCCGGCCCCTTGGAGGCCAAGCTGGCCGCCATGGTGGACGCTGGCTTTAGCCAGGTGATGCTGAGCGCGCGCGACATTGTGGGCCACCCAGGCGGCGTGCCGGCGGCGGTGGCAGCGGTGCGCGCCAGCGGCCTGCGGCCCACCGGTTTTCAGGTGCTGCGTGACTTTGAGGGCCTGTCGGGCCACCTGCATGGCTACAAGGTGGACATCGCCAAATCGATGCTGGAGATGTGTGCCGCCTTGGGCAGCGAGGTTTTGCTGGCCTGCTCGTCTACTTCCAGGCACGCCACGCAAGACCTGGACGCCATTGCCCGTGACCTGCGCAAACTGGCCATGCTGGCCGTGCCCCTGGGCATCAAGGTGGCTTATGAGGCCTTGTCTTGGGGACGCACCGTGAACGAGTTCACGACCTCTTGGGACCTGGTGTGCATGGCCGATTGCCCCAACCTTGGGCTGGGGCTGGACTCCTTTCATGTGTTTGCCGCCAAGACGCCGCTGGACAATATTGACACGCTGGACCCTACGCGTATCTTCTTGGTGCAGCTGTCGGACTTCATGTGGCAAGAGACGCCGAGTTTTGAAGAGCGTATGGCCACGGCGCGAACTTTTAGGGTGTTTCCGGGGGAGGGCGTGCACAGCAGCGAGCTCGCCGACCTGGTGCTGCGGCTGGACCGCATCGGCTACCGCGGTGACTACAGCTTCGAAGTGTTCAACGACGATTACCAGCAGCTGCCCCTGAACACTGTGGCTCAGCGGGCCCGGCGCAGTACCCTGTGGCTGCGCGAGGACGTGTTGCACCGGGCCTTGCCGCTGCCTGGTTGGGTGCAGGGCAGGGTGCGGCGCTAAGTCTAGAAGTTTGGCCAGGGCAGTTCAAGGATCGAGTTTTTTGCTAGTTATGACTTGCATTTATTGAAGATGCCGCAATAATTGCAAGCTATGACTGACAATATCCGTTTGGCCGATGAACTTGGCCTGCAGCTGCGTGCCAGGCGCCTTTCACTAAGTTTGAGTAAAACTGAGCTGGCCGCCAGAGCGGGCAAAGTTCGTGAAGTCATTTCACGCTTGGAAGACGGTCAAGACTCCACCGTTTCGTCATTGCTGGCTGTGTTGGGTGCCATGGGCTTGGCGCTGCGCTTGGAGCCGGTCGGTCTGCCAACAGCCCAAGAAGTCGCGCGTCGGTTTCAGCAAGACGAGGAGGACGACGATGCTGCCTGAGAAAATTCGATCTCTGATGGTTTCTATTGGCGAGGCAGAAAATGCCGGTCAGTTGCTGAAATCATCGACTTACGAATTTCGCTACCTGTCGCCAGACGTTGTGCAGCCGTCGATGGCGCTGTTGATGTCGCCCAAAGCGCGACTCACTTGGCAGGACGGCGATTTGTTTCCACCCATGGATCAGAACTTGCCAGAGGGCGACCTGTTCATGAAGATCCGGGAGATGTTTCCCAAGCAGCCGATGACGCCCATGCACCTTTTGGCGTTGATCGGACGCAATGGGATCGGTCGCCTCGGGTACCGACTTGCGGGCCAATCCGAGCCCGCTGCGCCGCGACCCATCAGCAAAGCGGAGCTGGTCAAAACCAATTACACCCCCGAAGTTTTTAATGAACTGGTTTCGGCCTACTTGAGTACGGGCGCTGGGATTGCCGGCGTACAACCAAAAATTATGGTGCCAGATCGCCCGTCAATTCCGATCCCATCACTCATCGTCAAAGCGGCAAGTGCTGCATACCCTGGGCTTGCAGCCAATGAGTACTTGTGCTTGAGTGCTGCCCGCAGGGCAGGCATCCCTGTACCGGAATTCACCGTCTCTGACGACGGCCAGATGCTGATCCTGGACCGATTCGACATGGTGATGACAGCCGATGGGGCGCTGGAACGGTTGGGCTTTGAGGATATTGCGGCGCTGGCTGGCCTGCGCGTGCGAGATGTGCTGTCTGACCGAAAGTACCACGGCAGTTACCAGCGTATTGCGGAATTGCTGCGCCAGCTGCAACTGCACAGTGACAATTTGCACAGGTTTTTTGAACAAGTGGCCTTTTCGGTCATGGTCCGCAATGGCGATGCGCACCTCAAGAACTTTGGCGTGCTCTATCGAAGTGCCGAAGACCTGTGGCTGGCCCCCATGTTTGACGTCGTGACCACCTCCATCTACAAGTACACCCAATACCAAGACGGCCCAGAGCTTGAGGACCGCACCCTGGCCTTGAAGCTTTTTTCAGGTAAACATCAGACAAAAGCCTACCCGACACCCGATGAGCTGTGCGACTTTGGCCGTCGCATCTGTGGTGTCAGCCAGCCCGCATTGGTACTGCAAAAAATTGCCCAGGCCATGCGTGATACGCTGGCCATTGCCAAGGGCGACCCCCGAATACCGGCCCCATTGCTGATAAAAATGCAAGCCGCTTGGGAACTCGGTTTAAATTAAGCCAACCCAAGTGACGCAAGCAACCCAAGCAACCCAACACGGATCCTCTACACATGCAACAAAGACAGATCGGCCCCTTTAACGTCAGCGCCATTGGTTTGGGCTGCATGAACCTGAGCCATGCCTACGGCCAACCCATTTCTGCGGAGCAGGGCGAACGCCTGTTGCTGGCCGCGCTGGATGCCGGCGTGACGCTGTTTGACACGGCCGCCTTGTACGGTTTTGGCACCAATGAGACGCTGGTTGGCCGGGTGCTCAAACCCCACCGCCAGAAGATTACCCTGGCCAGCAAAGGTGGCGTCGCTGGCGTGCCATTTGCCGATGGCATTAAGCGTGTCATTGATGGCCGGCCTGAGGCGTTGCAGCGCAATTGCGAAGACAGCCTGCGCCGCTTGCAGACGGAGGTGATCGACCTGTATTACCTGCACCGCTGGGACAAAACGGTGCCGATTGAAGACAGCATGGGCGCCTTGGCTGACCTGGTCAAAGCTGGCAAGGTGCGTGCTATTGGTCTGTCTGAAGTATCGGCAGTTACCCTGCGCCGGGCGCATGCGGTGCACCCGATTGCCGCCGTGCAGACCGAGTATTCACTGTGGACGCGTAACCCTGAAATTGCGGTACTAAACGCTTGCCGAGAGCTGGGCGCGGCATTTGTTGCATTTAGCCCGGTAGCACGCGGGTTTTTGTGTGACTCGCCGCTTGATTTGGCCGCCCTAGACGCCAAAGACATTCGCCGCAGCATGCCGCGATTTGAGCCAGCCAACTATGCGGCCAATCTGGGTTTGATGCCTGCTTATTTGGCCTTGGCGCATGAGGCCGGTTGCAGCCCGGCCCAGCTGGCGCTGGCCTGGTTGCTGCATAAATCTTCATCAATAGTGCCAATTCCCGGGACCACCAATGTGGACCATTTGGCGGATGACTTGGGCGCGAGCGACGTTACGCTGGCGCCCGACCTTTTAGCCCGGCTGGAAGGCTTGATCAACCAGCAAACCGTGCACGGTGCTCGCTACGGGGCACAGTCGGCGGGTGAGGTGGATACAGAGTTTTTTTGAGGCGGCTGGGGGGCAGACCTCGGTTTAGACCTGAAAAATAGGGTTAACCCTCGTAATTGATGTGGTTTAGACCGACTTTAAGGTTTGATTTTTCGCAATCTGGATAGCCGGGAGGCTGTACTTTTGGTAGCTTTGACAAGTTGTGCGTATTCCGGTCATCGTGACTATGGCTCGGCGACGCCAAAATGAGAATGATCCAGAGCGATCCAGTGTCATATTCGAGCATTAGACTGATTTTTAACTCTACTCGAAGGATCAATTTTTATGCTGACGCGCTCTATCGTTCTATCCGGTGCGAGTAATTTTCGGGATTTGGGTGGCTACAGGGGCCATCAAGGGCAACTGGTGAAGTGGCGGCGCCTTTTTCGCTCTGATCACTTGGCTGCTTTGTCATCCCAGGATGCGCTCACACTGGAAAACATGGGTGTCGAGCGAGTTCTGGATTTCCGCGGTAACACAGAACGGGAGTCGCTGGCCTGCGCCTTGCCGTCGGCGACCGTGCACTCATTGGCGATCGAACCCACCGTCGTCCAGGGAATGAAAGACCTTTTGGATGCGGGACAGGCCCTGACCCCAGCACTGACGGTTGACCTGATGCAGCAAACTTACCGCGATTTTGTGATCTCGAACTCCCCTCGCTTTGCTGAGCTGTTTGCTCATTTGCTGGCCGACGACAGTCCATTGGTATTTCACTGCACAGCTGGGAAAGACCGTACCGGATTCGCTGCAGCTTTGATTTTGACGGCACTCGGCGTCGCCAGAGAGGTGGTGATGCAAGACTATTTACTGACCAACACCCTCTACAAAACGCCAACTGTTTTGCCGGTTGCGCTGCCGCAAGAGGTGATGAATGTGCTTTGGCGAGTCCAGGAGGGCTTCTTGGATGCGGCGTTCCATGCGGTGGACACCGAGTTTGGCGGGGTAGATCACTATCTACAAAACCAACTCGGCATGGACGCGTCTCGACAACAGCGACTGCGCGAGCTTTATCTTCAAAAAGTATAGCAAACTATTCAAGCGCAGCAAGGGCTGAGCTTGAATTTAGCTCATAAATTATCGGTAAAGCTGCGCAACTTATCGGACCTGCTGGGGTGCTTGAGTTTGCGCAGCGCCTTGGCCTCGATCTGCCGAATCCGCTCGCGTGTGACGTCAAACTGCTTGCCTACCTCTTCAAGAGTGTGGTCGCTGGTCATCTCGATGCCAAAACGCATGCGCAGCACTTTGGCCTCCCGCGGCGTTAGGCTATCCAGAATATCTTTCACCACATCCCGCAGTCCGGCCTGCATGGCGGCTTCCATGGGTGCCGTGTTGGCACTGTCTTCGATGAAATCACCCAGGTGAGAGTCGTCGTCGTCACCAATCGGTGTCTCCATCGAAATCGGCTCTTTGGCGATTTTCATGATCTTGCGGATTTTGTCCTCGGGGATCTCCATCTTGGCCGCGAGTACGCTGGCATCTGGCTCAAAACCGAATTCCTGAAGGTGCTGTCGACTGATCCTGTTCATCTTGTTGATGGTCTCGATCATGTGCACCGGAATCCGAATGGTACGGGCCTGGTCTGCGATAGACCGGGTGATTGCCTGGCGGATCCACCAGGTGGCGTAAGTTGAGAACTTGTAGCCGCGCCGGTATTCGAATTTGTCTACCGCCTTCATCAGGCCGATGTTGCCTTCCTGAATCAGATCCAAAAACTGCAGGCCGCGGTTGGTGTATTTCTTGGCAATCGAGATCACAAGGCGCAAGTTAGCCTCGATCATTTCTTTTTTGGCAGCGCGTGAAGAGGCCTCCCCCTCGTTCATGCGCTTGTTGATGTCTTTGAGCTGGTCCAGGGGCACCACCACCCGTGACTGCAGGTCTGTCAGCTTTTGCTGCAAGTCCTGCACTGGTGGAATGTTGCGCGCCATGATCGCACTCCAAGGTTTACCTGAAACAGCTTGTTTCTCAATCCATTTCAGATTGAGCAACTGGCTGGACACCTTGTTGTGGTTTTTGTCGCGGCCACTGAATTCGGCAATGAAGTGCTCTTGAGGGTAGCCGCACTTATCGACGATGATGCGGCGCAGTTCACGTTCTTTCTTGCGAATGTCATCAACCTGGGCCCGCACCATGTCGCACAATTTCTCGATCGTTTTAGCGGTAAAACGGATCGACATCAACTCGTCTGACAGGGCTCGCTGTGTCTTGACATAGGTTGGTGTGCCGTACCCTTCCTTGTCATAGACCTTGTGCACTTTCTCAAACAGATCGCGCAGGGTGTCGAATCGGCTCAGTGCTTCGCGTTTAAGTTCTTCCAGCTTTTTAGTCAGAGCCTTTGATCCCCCTTTGCCGTCGTCGTCGTCTGCCGCGTCAAATTCGTCAAAGTCTTCCTCGGCCACGTAATCGTCGGCTTCATTGGGGTTGGAGAAGCCATCGACCACGGTGGTGATGACCACCTTGTTCTCGCGGATGTCTTCGCTTAAACGCAGGATTTCAGCAATGGTGGCAGGCGAGGCTGAAATCGCCTCCATCATGGCCATCAGGCCGCCTTCAATGCGCTTGGCGATCTCGATTTCGCCTTCGCGGGTCAGCAACTCAACCGTGCCCATCTCCCGCATGTACATGCGTACCGGGTCGGTGGTGCGACCAAACTCGCTGTCGACGGTGGACAGCGCCGCCTCGGCCTCTTCTTCGGCTTCTTCCACCGTGGCGGCAGTGGAGACGTTGTTGTTCAGCAGCAGAGTTTCTGCATCCGGAGTCTGTTCGTAGACTGCAACGCCCATGTCGTTCAACATGGTGATCACGACTTCCATGGTTTCGGCATCCACCAACTTGTCGGGCAAGTGGTCCGAAATTTCGCCGTGGGTCAGGTAGCCACGGGTTTTGCCCATGGTGATCAGGGCTTTCAGGCGGAGGCGACGCTTGGCCATGTCTTCTTCAGACAAAACCGCCTCGTCCAGACCGAACTCTTTCATCAAGGCTCGCTCTTTCGCCTTGCTGATCTTCATGCGGAGCGGTTTGACCTTTTCGCCAGCGGCCACTGGCTCCCCCACCAGGTCCGCCTCGATGTCGGTCATATCGATATCTTCGACCGGATCAGCGGCTGGCGTAGTCGTTGTTTTTTTCCCCCGCTTTAGGCTGTCTGGCTGAGCCCCGTCGAGCTCAGCAATCCCCGGTTTCGGAGGACGTCCAGCCTTTTTTTTCGTCAGGCTGTCAGCGTCGTTCGACAGGCCCGCGGCAGCCTTCGCTTTGCTTGAGGGCGCTTTGGGCGTCGTATTCGGTTCTACGGTTGACTTGACTTTTCCGGCTGCTAGCGCCACTGCTGCCTTGCTGCTGGCCTTGCCGGTGGCAGCGGGTGTAACTGGCTTACCGGCTGCTTTCGGGGCAGCCGGATTAACGGTTTTTGAGTTGGGAACGACGGAATCGGCGGACTTTTTAGTAGGCATCTAAAAACCTCGGGACATCAAAGAACATGAGCAGGTGACGTTACCGCAATGATTCGCAAGGGCTGCTGCGGCAACAAGATGACTCAGAGCAAGTGGTTTGGGCGAACATTTGGTATGCAGTCCTTGCGGTGAGTTGGCCGGTCGTGAACTGAGTCATCGCTAGGCCTGATCCGGAGGTGCTGCTGTCGCGCTTGCCGTCAGAGAAGTTGGATTATACCTTTTTTCAATGGGCGATGCGCCGGCACCGTAGATCTTTCAAGGGATTTGAGCGGCGGTGTCGGCACGTTCGCCCGCCAATTCCAATTGCCTGCGTCGTGCTTGAATTTCTCGGTAACGAACCAGGGCGCTAGGGTCACGCCGCGCGGCCTCAATAGCCTCGGTTTCCTGCGCTTTCAAACGCTCCACCAGCAGCCGGTCGAGTAATTGTCTGAGCTCGTGGCTGGACTCCTCCGCCAATTGCGGGCCATCTAGCTCCTGGTTACCCATCAGGCGTACCCCGAGTTCTTCCAACTCATGGCCACGTAAGCCTTCGCGCAAGGCGACCCAAGGCTGGTGGCCATGCTCTTGAAGCTGACCTTCCAGCCAAACAAACAGGGCGCCATGCGGCGCGGGGAGCTCACACAGCATGGCATGCTCTTCTGCCGACAATGCGGCGAGTCCTGCCATGTTGCCCATCAGCAGGCGCACTGCATGATCGGCTCGACTCGCCGGTAGCGCCCTTCCTCCCCAACGCGGCGGATGGGTAGATTTTAATGGTGAGAATGGCCTGTAACCCTTGGTATCACTAGTGTTATTGCTATCAATTGAATAGCTTTTGACTTTTCCGGATTTACCCTTGGCTGCCTTGGGTGTCCACAGCTCGGTCAGCTCGCGTGCGGCCAGTTGCACCAAATCGGCTATTTCACCGAGCAGTTGCCGCTTTAGTGCGCCATCTGGAAGTTGCAGCCAAAGGGGTTTGGCTCGACCAGCAAGTTGCGCGCGGCCCTCGGCTGTATTTAGGTCGCAGCCATCGCGGGCTGAGTCGATCAAAAATCGGCTCAGTGGAACGGCATCGCTGATGTGGCGGGCGAATGCTTCCCGGCCGAACGCGCGGATGAAGCTGTCTGGGTCATGCTCGGCTGGTAGAAACAAAAATTTGACGGTGCGCTCGTCGTTGGCAAAGGGCAGTGCCGCGTCCAGCGCCTTACGCGCAGCACGCCGTCCGGCACCATCACCGTCGAAGCTAAACACCACTGAGTCTGTAAAACGAAATAGTTTTTGCACATGTTCGGCCGTGCAGGCGGTGCCCAGGGTGGCTACTGCATGTGGAAACCCCAATTGCGCTAGAGCCACCACATCCATGTAGCCTTCAGTCACCAGGGCATAACCTGCTTCGCGCAGTGCCGGACGTGCCTCAAACAAACCATACAGTTCGCGGCCCTTGCTGAACACCGGCGTTTCGGGAGAATTGAGGTATTTAGGCTTTTCGTCGCCAAGCACGCGCCCGCCGAAACCAATGCATTCACCCTTGACGTTACGGATCGGAAACATGATACGGTCGCGAAAGCGGTCGTAACGCTTCTCGTCCTCTCCTTCCTCAGCCTGCAAAATGACCAGGCCGCTCTCCACCAGCAGCGGTTCATCGTAATTGGGAAAAACGCCGGCCAGGGAGCGCCAACCCTGAGGCGCATAGCCCAAGCCAAACTCCTTGGCGACGGCGCCAGACAAGCCGCGTCCTTTCAGGTAGTCCACCGCTTTGGGCGATTCCTTGAGGTGTTTCCGGTAGGCTTCGCCCGCCTTCTCCAGCACATCGGTCAGGGTGTTCTGCTTCTGCCTTTGCTCTTGGGCCCGTGCCCTGTCTTGCGGGCTGGCTTCGTCTTCTGGCACCTGCATCCCGTACTGCTGGGCCAGGTCCTGAACGGCCTCAACAAAATTCATGCCGGCATGGTCCATCAAAAAACCAATGGCATTGCCATTCTTGCCGCAGCCAAAGCAATGGTAAAACTGCTTGCTGGGGCTGACCGAGAAGGAGGGCGATTTCTCCCCATGAAATGGGCAAAGCCCCATGAAATTGGCCCCGCCTTTCTTCAACTGCACGTAACGGCCGACGATGTCGACCACGTCAGCGCGTGCCAGCAGCTCTTGGATAAAGGTTTGGGGAATGGCCACGGTGAAAGCGGTGTCTGTAGTGCCTTAGTCGCCCATCACAATGCCTTCGCGCCGCGGGTCGGCGCCACCGAGCCACACCGGCTTGGCCTGGCTCTGGCCCCGCGCAATGGCCTGCAGGCCACTGGTCATATTCGCCTCACGCACCTCATGCCCTCGCGCCCTTAGCGCATCGATGGTTGTGGTGGGGAAGCGCTTCTCCTCCAGCACCGTCGGCCCATTCAGGGATGCGAAATTGGGCAGATTGATCGCCGTCTGCGGTGTCAGTCCCCAGTTCAGCACGCCGTAAAGCGTTTTTGCGACGAAGTGGATGATCAGGGCGCCACCTGGGCTTCCGCCGCTCATCAGCACTGCACCAGTGCCTTTGTCAAACACAAGGGTCGGTGCCATCGAGGAGCGTGGACGCTTACCCGGCTCGACCCGGTTCGCCACTGGGAGGCCGGCGCCATCACGCGGTGAAAAACTGAAGTCCGTGAGTTCGTTATTCAGCAAAAAGCCCCCGACCAAGCCGTGTTGCACATTGACCATCTGGCGTGAGCCAAAAGCATCTTCTATGGTGGTGGTCATGGCCACGGCCCGCCCATTACCGTCGATGATGGATATATGGGAGGTGCCGTACTCAACTTGCTCAGGCATAGGTGCAAAGGCCGTCGGAGCACCCTTGGGGCTTCCAGGTTTGGCGGTTTTCATACTTGGCGCGCCAGGGTTTTGGCCGATTGGCCGGGCGCGCTCGGCCAGGTAGTCTGGATTCAGCAGGCTCAACCAGTTGCCAGCGGGCGGCGCCACAAAATCAGGGTCTCCGAGATACTGGGCTCGATCGGCAAATGCCAAACGAGCTGCTTCGGTGTAAAGGTGTAGCCATTGAGTGCCCGGAAGTCCCGCTTCTAAAGGCAGCTGCGCCGCGTTAGTTTGGTTCAAGGTACCTAAGATCTGTCCAATGGCAATGGCGCCAGAGCTGGGGGGCGGAAAGCCGCAGATGCGGTAGTCGCGTGTATTCGCGCGGTAGTCATGGCACAGGGCCGCGCGCTTGATAGCTTTGTAGTTGGACAGGTCAGACATGCTCAGCTGACCAGGGTTGCTCGGGTGCAGTCTCACCTTGTTGACGATGGCCTGCGCAATCTCCCCTTCATGCAGGGCTTTGGATCCCCCGGCTGCGATTTTTCTGAGTACTGCTGCAAGGGCGGGGTTACGCAGAACATACCCCACGTCATGGGGCGCGCCGTCCGGCCTGTAAAAATAGGCCGCTGCCACCGGGTCTTTTTTAAGATGAACCTCGGTTTTCAAAAGAGCGTTCAGCCTGGCGCTAACCTTGAAGCCTCCTTCGGCCAGCACAATGGCTGGCTCTAGCAAAGTTGCCCATGGCAGCGTGCCATATTGCCGATGCACCATCTCCAGCATCCGCACAGTGCCCGGTGTTCCGACCGACCGGCCTCCGACGACTGCGTCATAAAAAGGCAAGGGTTTGCCGTCAGCGCCGAGGAATAGACGCTCATCAGCGGTAGACGGCGCGGTTTCTCGCCCATCAAAAGCCTCCACCTCCACGCCATTGAAATGCATCATGAACGCCCCGCCACCGATACCGCTGCTTTGCGGCTCCACCAGGGTCAGCACCATTTGCACCGCAATGGCGGCGTCTACCGCACTGCCTCCGGCGCGAAGTGCCTGGTAACCCGCATCAGTCGCCAGTGGGTTGGCTGCAGCCACGGCGAACCGCTGAGTAGACCAGCCTGGCTTCTCGGCGGATCCAGATGGCCCCTCGGATTGGTCAGGGACTTGATATCGAAAAGTGGGTGCAGTGGTGCAGCCCCCCAGGATGGCGACTAAGCCAATCAAAAGTAATTTTGCTCGCACGGACTCCCCTTAAATACGGGTCCATGTTATCCGCGATAGCCCCAAAGAGTGCAAGGGACCGGTCGGGCACCCACTCGAGACTATCCAGCTGATTTATCGCGGTGCGAGGCGAATTGCGCCGTCCAGACGGATCACTTCGCCGTTCAACATGTCATTCTCAAAAATATGTATTGCCAGTTTGGCGTAGTCATCTGGAGTGCCTAATCTGGAAGGGAAGGGTACGCTGGCGGCCAGAGAGTCCTGCACCTCCTTTGGCATACCAAACATCATGGGCGTACCAAAAATGCCAGGAGCGATCGTCATGTTACGGATGCCATTTCGGGCGAGATCACGCGCGATTGGCAGCGTCATACCGACGATGCCTCCCTTGGATGCACTGTAGGCTGCTTGACCAATCTGGCCGTCGTAGGCGGCGACCGAGGCGGTCGAGATCATGACGCCGCGTTCCCCGGTGGATTCCGGTTCGTTCTTGCACATGGCGTCGGCCGCTAAACGAATCATATTGAAGCTGCCCACCAGATTGACCATGATGCACTTGGTAAATACACCGAGGTTGTGAGCGCCGTGCTTGCCAGCGGTTTTCTCGGCGGGCGCGATGCCAGCGCAGTTCACCAAGCCCATCAATTTCCCCAGGCTGGCAGCCTTTGCCACGACAGTTTGGCCGTCTGCCTCGTTGCTCACATCACACCTGACGAATGCGCCCCCGATTTCCTGTGCGACTGCCTCACCTTTGTCGACTTGCATGTCAGCGATCACCACCAATCCGCCATGAGCCGCTAGCATCCTCGCCGTGCCCTCGCCTAGCCCTGAGGCCCCTCCCGTGACGACAAATACCTTACCCGCGATGTCCATGATTTTCTCCGTGATTTCTGTTGACTTTCACTTTAATTATGACGCATCGACTCGGCGAGCCACTCCGAGCACGGTGAGGTCTGGGCCCGGCAAACGGGTGTGACGACAGGTTTAAGTGACACAGGTTTTGCTGCTAGAATAAGCTACTTCGGTTAATCCTTAGGCGCGTAGCTCAGCTGGTTAGAGCACCACCTTGACATGGTGGGGGTCGTTGGTTCGAGTCCAATCGCGCCTACCAATTTCTCTTTGGCATTCCATGGCTTCTCAGGGTAAACCTTGGGGGGCGTGGAAAGGGTCAATCCCTAAAATGTGGCTCTTCGCGCCAAGGTGCAACTGGCCTTGGACGCAGTTGTAGGAGCCCTCATGCAGTCAAAAAAAACCGTCGAGCCTGCTAGGGCTTTGCGGGTCATTAAAAAATACCCTAATCGACGTCTCTATGACACAGA
>CAMELV010000019.1 GCA_945925985.1 Comamonas sp. lk
CCTTGGCCTGGCCGCCATACTTGGCCGCCAACACCGTGGTGATGGCCGCGGTCAAGGTGGTCTTGCCGTGGTCAACGTGCCCGATCGTGCCCACGTTGACGTGGGGCTTGGTACGTGCGAATTTTTCTTTTCCCATTTTTCAGTTCTCCGAAAAGTGACTTGACCGTCAATGCAAAAAACATTCAGCGCCTGGCAGTCAAAAAAGGACTGTCAACGCGCCCCAAACTGGTGCCCATTGCGGGAATCGGACCCGCGACCTCTCCCTTACCAAGGGAGTGCTCTGCCACTGAGCCAAATGGGCCTTGTTCAACGCTGCCGGGCACCGTTAAACCCAAAAATTTCTAACTCATTCACTCACACGCTTTGCGAGGCTGGAGCGGGAGACGGGAATCGAACCCGCGTCATTAGCTTGGAAGGCTAGGGTTCTACCATTGAACTACTCCCGCATCGAAGTTGAACCTGTCAACCCCAAACGCCCCACAATTCGCCCCACAATTCGCCCTATAACTCACTCGTGCATTTTCACTGGTGGAGAGGGCTGGATTCGAACCAGCGTACTCGTTAGAGGGCAGATTTACAGTCTGCTGCCATTAACCACTCGGCCACCTCTCCGCGGTGAGCCCCAGATTATGCCATGAAACCCTTGGCTAGCCAAAACTGAAACCTGCTCTACTCCTCCCAGTGAACTGTCGCTTGTCCACGCTGTTGGAAAAAGGCATTCACCTTGCCAAAATGGCCGCACCCGATGAAAGGAATTGGCGGCCGCAAAGCCGATAGCGGCGATGGATGGTTGGCGGTCAGCACCAAATGCTGCGCGGCATTGGGGCTGCTGTCAATCATTAGGCGTTTGGCCTGGGCCTGCGCGCCCCACAACATGAACACCAGGGGTGATTTTTGCGCTGCGAGCCTTTTAACGATGGCGTCGGTCAGGACTTCCCAACCCCGCTTGGAATGGCTGGCTGGCGCGCCCGCCTCCACTGTCAGACAGGTATTCAGCAGCAAAACGCCCTGTCGAGCCCAACGGGCGAGCGAAGCGTCCGGCATCCTCTCGGCCGAGGCGGCGGCGACCAGACCAGAGTCCCTGGCGATTTCCTTGAAGATGTTGCGCAGCGAGGGCGGCGGCCGAACAACCGAAGGCACCGAGAAAGCCAAGCCATCTGCCTGCCCAGGTCCGTGGTAAGGATCTTGTCCCAATATCACGACCTTGACAGCGTGCAAGGGCGTCAGGGCCAGGGCTCGAAATGGCTGGGGCGGGTACACGACGGCTCCGGCGGCCAGGCGTTCCGACAGAAACCGGCCCAGTTTCGAGCCGGTGCTGCTGGCCAGAAATTGATCAACCAGCGGGCGCCAATCTGGCGCGACCGACGAGGTGTCTGGCGGCCAGGCGGTTAACACCGACGATTGTCGGTGAGCCTCAGCCGGGTGCAAATAGTGCAGCCAGGGCTTGGCCGGGGTCTGGGGCACGCATGAAGGCCTCGCCGACCAAGTAGGCGTTGACGCCGGCTGCGCCCAGGCGCAGCACATCGTCACGCGTGGCAATGCCACTCTCGGTGACCAGCAAACGGCCGGCAGGCACATCGCGCAGCAGGTCGAGTGTGGTCTGTATCGACACTTCAAAGGTCTTGAGGTTGCGGTTGTTGACGCCGATCAGCGGCGTCTTGAGCCGCAGGGCCCGCGCCAGCTCGGTAGCGTCATGCACTTCCACCAGCACCGCCATGTCCAGGCTCAGGGCGGTAGCTTCGAAATCACGCAATTGGGCATCGTCTAAGCAGGCAGCAATCAGCAGCACAGCGTCGGCCCCCATCACGCGCGACTCATAGACCTGGTAGGCGTCAACCACAAAATCTTTTCTCAGGACCGGCAAGTGGCATGACGCGCGCGCCTGCTTGAGAAAGTCAGCCTTGCCCTGAAAAAATTGTTGGTCGGTCAATACCGACAAGCAGGCGGCACCGTGTTCCGCATAGGTCTGGGCAATATCAGCCGGCTCAAAATCAGCCCGCAACACACCTTTGGATGGGCTGGCTTTTTTGATTTCGGCGATCACCGCCGGTCGCCCGGCGGCAATTCGGGCCCGCATAGCGCCCAGGAAGTCCCGGGTCAGGACGCGGGATTCGGCATCGGCGCGGACCTCAGTCAGCGGCTTGCGACTGCGAGCGGCAGCCACTTCTTCGTGTTTGACGGCAACGATCTGGGTCAGGATATCGGACATGGGCGCTCACTTGGTAACCGGGCAAACGAACGGAGTATTCAGGCCGGGCCAGCCGGATTTTCGCAGAATGCCGGGCCGGGCCGAGTTAACATGACCCACTGGGCAGTTGCGATGGCCGCCGCTGCCCCCGACGCCCTTGAAGACGCCCATGTCAAACACCCAGTCCACCCCCCAAGGCCTCGCTGATGAACCCAGTCGCGCCGCCTACCGTGACTACACCCAGCCCGGCATTGACCGGGTGCGTGAGTTCTACCGCAACAACCACACCTACCAAACCCTGGACTTTGTGTTGGCAAAGAAAAACAAGTGGCTGCCATTCCAACAACGGCAAATGACACCCTGGGAGGGTCTGGATTACCTGAACACGCTGGTGGATGAGTCGGACCCTGACATCAACCTGCCGCAAATCAGCCATCTGCTGCAAACCGCAGAGGCCATCCGCGCCGACGGCCACCCCGACTGGTTTGTGCTGACCGGCTTTGTGCACGACCTAGGCAAAGTGCTGTGCCTGTTTGGCGAGCCGCAATGGGCCGTGGTGGGTGACACATTTCCGGTCGGCTGCCGCCATTCGCATCAGATTGTCTATCCCGAGTTCTTTGCCGCAAACCCGGACAGCCAGGACAAGCGTTACGACAGCGAACTGGGCATTTACAGTGCCCGCTGCGGGCTGGACCAGGTCCACATGTCTTGGGGCCACGACGAATACCTGTACCACCTGCTCAAAAACTATTTGCCCGAGCCAGCGCAATACATGATCCGTTACCACTCGTTTTACGCTTGGCACAAAGAGGGCCAGTACCGGCACCTGACCGATGCCCGCGACGACGCGAACCTAGCCTGGGTGCAGAAGTTCAACCCCTACGACCTGTATTCCAAAAACCCTAACCCGCCGGTAATGGCCGAGCTCAAGCCCTATTACGAGGACCTGCTGGCCAAATACCTGCCGGCTACGCTCAAACTCTAACGCCACACACGCCTTTGTCGCCCACACCCCATGACAACATCCCTGTTACCCGCTCATCTGGCCGCCCGGCTGGACTTTGCCATCCAGTTGGCGCGCCAATGTGGCGACCTGGCCGTCAAGGAGGCGGCCCAGCTGCAGATCAGCGCCAAAGGCGCGCACGATGTGCTGACCCAGGCTGACATGGCGGTTGAGCAGCTGATTCGGGCCGAGGTGGCACGGGCCTTTGCGGGCGATCTGGTTGTGGGTGAAGAAATGGGCGGTCAGGACGCCGTCGGGGCCGCAGGCAATTTTTGGCTGGTCGACCCGATTGACGGCACTGCCAACTACGCCGCCGACGTGCCACGCTGGTGCATCTCGATCGGCTACCTAGAGGGCGGCAAGCCGGTGCTGGGCGTGATCTTTGACCCACACATGGACCGGCTGTACAGCGCGGGCCTGGGGGCGGGCGCCTGGCTTAACGGCCGGCCGATTCAGGCCCGCAGCACCATCGCGCTCAAGGGCGCCACGGTGGAGCTGGGCTGGTCTCCCCGCAGCCAGCCCGGCGACTACCTCGGCAAGGCAGCTGCGCTGTTGGCCGCCGGATGCGCCTTCACCCGCCGTGGCTCGGGCGCCCTGGGGCTGGCTGATGTGGCCGCGGGCCGGGTGGATGGCTACGCCGAGTTGCACATCAACGCCTGGGACTGCGCAGCCGGCATTCTGCTGGTGGCCGAGGCGGGCGGACGGGCCAACGATTTTTTCACGCCGGAGGGCATCCGCAGCGGTGGTTTGCTGGTGGCCTGCGCCGCCGACCTCTACCCCGCGCTGCATGCGCTGATGGTCGTCACGCCTTGAAGGCCGGAGGACACGTGCGCAAGCAGACACGCCGTCCCCTCACCCCTAAGGCCACACGCGCCGATCACCGCCAGAATCGTTAGGGCCAAGGTCATGCGGCTGGCTTCAGGGCTTGGGTCAGTGCCACGAGTTGGTCCAGTCGGGTGCGGGCCGCACCAGACTCCAGGGCGGCGCGGGCCTGCACCACGCCAGCCTGCATGGTGGGGGCGACGTTGGCGGCGTAAAGCGCGGCACCGGCATTGAGCACCACAATGTCGCGGGCTGGGCCCGGCTCGTTGTCCAGCACGCCCAGCAGCATGGCCTTGGACTGCTCGGGCGTGTCCACGCGCAGGCCACGATTGCTGGCCATCACCATGCCGAAGTCTTCCGGGTGGATCTCGTACTCGGTGATTTCACCGTCTTTCAATTCCCCCACCAGCGTGGCCGCGCCCAGGCTGACTTCGTCCATGCCGTCTTTGCCGTAAACCACCAGCGCATGCTCGGCACCCAGGCGCTGCAGCGCCCGCACCTGAATACCGACCAGGTCCGAATGGAACACGCCCATCAAAATATTGGGCGCGCTGGCCGGGTTGGTGAGCGGTCCGAGGATGTTGAAGATGGTGCGCACCCCCAACTCGCGCCGGATCGGCGCCACGTTTTTCATGGCCGGGTGGTGGTTGGGCGCAAACATGAAGCCGACGCCGACCTCCTCGATGCAGCGGGCAATCGCCTCTGGCGCCAGGTTGATGTACACACCCAGCGCTTCCATCACGTCGGCGCTGCCGCTCTTGCTGCTGACGCTTCGCCCGCCGTGTTTGCTGACGCGGGCACCAGCTGCGGCGGCGACAAACATGGAACAGGTGGAGATGTTGAAGGTGTGCGAGCCGTCGCCGCCGGTGCCGACGATGTCGACCAGGTGGGTCGGGTCGGCCACGTGCACCTTGGTGGAGAACTCGCGCATCACCTGGGCGGCGGCCGTGATCTCACCAATGGTTTCCTTTTTCACGCGCAGGCCGGTAATCAGGGCGGCCATCATCACCTGCGACATCTCGCCGCTCATGATCAGGCGCATGATGTGCAGCATCTCGTCATGAAAAATCTCACGGTGTTCGATGGTACGTAGCAGGGCTTCTTGCGCGGTGATCTTGTTGCTGTGGGGCATGTTGGCTCTCTTCAAGGGGTGGGGGGATCGGTCAGGGCCAGCTTCAGGCCAAAACCGATGAACAAAGCGCCAGCCAGGCGCTCCAGCCAGGCCAGGCCCTGCTGCAGGGACTGCAGGCGCTGGCCGGCCCAGGCAGCCAGCAGGGCATAGCCCAGGTTGATCGGCAGGGAATTCAGATTGAACAGCAGGCCAAGCAGCACAAAGGTGAGCGCCTTGTGCTCGGCCTCTGGGGCAATGAACTGAGGCAGAAACGCCAAAAAGAACAGGGCGACCTTGGGATTGAGCGCATTGGTCCAGAAACCTTGACGGAATATATTTATAGAGTCAAATTGGCCTCTAGGCCTTGATTCCATTGACTTTAGTGCTATATTATTAATAGCAAGCACCGATGCTGACCCAGCCCCAGGGGGACGCAGGCCCAGCATGCCCCAGCCGATGTACAGCAAGTAGGCCGCACCTGCCCACTTCAGCAGGGTGAACGCTGTCTGAGAGGCGGCCAGCAGCGCGCCCAGACCGAGCGCTGCCACAGCAATATGGACAAAGATACCACCCGTAATGCCATGGGCCGCGACGACCCCAGCCCGCCAGCCATCCTTAAGCCCTTGGGAGACGATGTACAGCACATCTGGCCCAGGCGTCAGGTTCAGCAGCAGACCAGCTGCCAAGAACAGGCCGAGGTGCTCAATCCCTGCCACGGCGCCCAGCCTTCAGCGGGAAAAAATATCGCCGATAACCGCCAGCGCGTGGTCAATGCCCGCAGCGTCGACATCCAGGTGGGTCACAAAGCGCAGCTGGTACAGGCCGGTGGCCAGCACGCCATGCCGCGCCAGTTGAGGAATCAGATCTGACGCATGGGCCCGCGCCGGGCCCTCCAGATCGACAAACACCACGTTGGTCTGGGGCTGCGCGACCACCAGACCCGGCAGGCGGCGCAGGCCCGCGGCCAAGCGCTGCGCCAAGGTGTGATCGTCGGCTAGGCGCTGCACGTGATTTGTCAATGCATAGGAGGCCGCTGCCGCGAGTCCACCAGACTGGCGCATGCCGCCGCCCGCCATCTTACGGATGCGGTGCGCCCGTGAAATCAGTTCGCGGCCACCGCAGAGGGCAGAGCCGACTGGCGCGCCCAGCCCCTTGCTGAAGCAGACCGAGACGCTGTCAAAACAACTGGCAATGCGGCGCGCCTCCTGGTACGGATCGGTACCCAGTTCAGTGGCCTGCGCCACGGCGGCATTGAACAAACGTGCGCCATCGAGGTGGCGGGCCAGGCCATGCTGGCGGGCCAGGTCGGTGGCCTGCTGCACATAGTCCATGGGCAGCCGCTTGCCACCAAAGGTATTCTCCAGGGCCAGCAGCCGGGTACGGGCAAAATGCGCGTCGTCGGGCTTGATGGCTGCGGCAATTTCAGCCAGCGCCAGGGTGCCGTCGGGCTGGTGGTTCAATGGCTGTGGCTGCAGGCTGCCGAACACTGCGCCGCCGCCACCCTCCCACCGGTAGCAGTGCGCCATCTGGCCGACAATGTACTCATCACCACGTTGGCAGTGCGCCAACAGGGCGCACAGGTTGCTTTGGGTGCCGGTCGGCACGAAAAGCGCGGCCTCAAAGCCGAGCAAATCGGCAATCTGCGCTTGCAGGGCGTTGACGCTGGGGTCATCGGCAAAGACGTCGTCGCCCAAGGGCGCAGCGGCCATGGCAGCGCGCATGCCGGGCGTAGGTTGCGTAACAGTGTCGCTGCGCAGGTCAACCCGCAGGAAGCCAGTGTTTGAGGTCATTTTGGGCTCCAGGCCTTGTGATTATTGATGATCCAGCTACTTAAATAATAGCAAAATCAGGGTCGTGGGGCCAAAAAATTAGCCAGCATCGCATGGCCGTGCTCGGTCAGGATGCTCTCGGGGTGAAACTGCACGCCCTCCACATCCAGCGTGGCATGGCGTACGCCCATGATTTCGCCGTCGTCGGTCCAGGCCGTGATCTGCAGGGAGGGCGGGCAGCTGGACCGTTCAATCGCCAATGAATGGTAGCGGTTGACCGTGAACTGCGTCGGTAAACCGGCAAATACCCCGGTCTGCGTGGTACTGATGACGCTGGTCTTGCCATGCATCAGCTGCTGCGCCCGCACGATGTGCCCGCCAAAGGCCGCGCCAATCGCCTGGTGGCCCAGGCAAACCCCCAAGATGGGCAGCTTGCCAGCGAACTGCTGGATGGCTGCCACCGAAATCCCAGCCTCAGCCGGCGAGCAGGGCCCGGGCGAGACCATCAGGCGGTCGAGCTGCCCAGTCTGTAGCCGGGCCTCGATCTCGGCCAGGGTGATCTCGTCGTTGCGCGCCACCGTCACATCGGCCCCCAGTTCGCCCAGGTACTGCACGATGTTGTAGGTGAAGGAGTCGTAGTTGTCGATCATCAGCAGCTTCATTCCAGGCCCTCCTCCACCAGTTCCGCCGCGCGCAGCAGGGCGCGCGCCTTGGCCTCGGTCTCACGCCATTCCAGCTCGGGCACTGAATCGGCTACCACGCCGGCGGCGGCCTGCACGTAAAGCATCTGGTCCTTGATGATGCCGGTGCGGATGGCGATAGCTACGTCCATGTCACCGGCATAGCTCAGGTAGCCACAGGCACCACCGTAGAGGCCGCGCTTGCTGGGCTCGAGTTGGTCGATCAGCGCCATGGCGTGCACCTTGGGGGCGCCAGTCAGGGTGCCAGCCGGGAAGGTGGCGCGGAGCACGTCCATCGCGGTCATGCCGTCCTGCAAGGTGCCTTCGACGTTGCTGACGATGTGCATCACATGGCTATAGCGCTCCACACTGAAGGCCTCGGTCACCTTGACGCTGCCGGTCTTGGCAATGCGGCCGATGTCGTTGCGCGCCAGGTCGATGAGCATCACATGCTCGGCACGCTCCTTCGGGTCGTTAATCAGTTCGGCCTCGGCCGCCCGGTCCTGCGCCAGGCTGGCGCCACGGGCCCGGGTGCCGGCCAGCGGCCGAATGGTGATTTTTTGCTCGGCCTGCTCGCCCGTCGACACGGTTTCCTGGCGCACCAGAATCTCGGGGCTGGCGCCCACCACATGAAAATCACCCAGGTGGTAGTAATACATGTAGGGGCTGGGGTTGAGTGAACGCAGCGCCCGGTAAAGGCTCAGGGGGGATTCGGTGTAGCGCTTTTTTAGGCGCTGGCCGACCTGAACCTGCATGAAGTCGCCGCCCTCGATCAAGCCCTTGGCCCTGGTGACCGCCGCCAGGTAGTCGACCTTGGCAAATTCGCGCTCCACCGGGTAGCCCTGGCTGGGCTTGACCAGCGGCGCGCTGACAGAGTATTTGAGCTGCTCTTTGAGCTCGCGCAAGCGGCGCTTGGCATTGGCGTAGGCCTCAGGCTGTGTTGGGTCGGCGTAAACAATCAGGTAAAGCTTGCCCGACAGGTTGTCGATCACCGCCAGCTCCTCGCACTGCAACAGCACGATGTCGGGGCAGCCCAAGGTGTCGGGTGGACAGCTGGCCACCAGCTTTTTCTCGATGTGGCGCACCGTGTCGTAGCCGAAGTAGCCGGCCAGACCGCCGCAAAAGCGCGGCAGACCAGGCCGCAAGGCCACCTTGAAGCGCTGTTGGTAGGCGCTGATGAAATCCAGCGGGTTGCCGTTGACACGCTCCACCACGGCGCCATCGGTCACCACCTCGGTCACGGCTGCAGCACCAAAGCCGCTGGCACGCAACAGCGTGCGCGCTGGCAGGCCGATGAAGCTGTAGCGGCCGAAACGCTCGCCGCCCACCACAGACTCCAGCAAGAAACTGTGCTTGCCACCATCGCGCGAGTGCGCCAGCTTGAGGTAGAGCGAGAGCGGCGTCTCCAGATCGGCAAAGGCTTCGGCCAACAGGGGAATCCGGTTGTAGCCCTGGGCGCTCAGGCTTTTGAATTCGAGTTCGGAAATCACGGACAGGTCTCTTTCAGGTCAGGCCTGACGACGCGCTTGTCATGAGACAAGGATCCACTCAGGCGGGCAGCAGGTGGTGCTGCGGTTCAATCGGACAGGGTTGAATCAGGCGAAGGCTGATGGGGTAGGCAGCTGCCGCCAGGGCCAGGCTCCCCGGTCGCTGAGACCTGTCACGCTGATACGGTGAATGAACATGGTCGCAGTGTAGCAAAGCGCCCAAGGCCTCATTGGATCGCAAGGGGGCGATTAGACAGGCGTGTCAATCCGATAAGATGGCCCGTGCAGGGCGGCTCGCGAGCCGGATTCCCGGATCGCCCTAGTCAACTCATCAGAAAGGCTTCGTCATGAAATTTCGCAACCAAATCCTGTTTCTGGGATTGTTGGGATTGCTGATGGCGAGCCTGGTGGGCGGCATCGGATTGTTCAATGCCAATCGACTGACCATGGCGATCGACGAGTCGCAGCGTATGGGCATGGCCATGGAGAACAGTCAGGATGCTGACATGATGCATGACGCTGTGCGTGGTGACGTCTTACTGGCACTGTTGAGCGGCCTGACCAAGGATGCGAGCCAACTGGCCGAGGCGGAAAGTGGCCTGGCCGAACACGCGGCCACCTTTAGTAAGTCGTTGGCAAGTCTGCAAGCCACGGCTGACACGCCTGAGCTGAAAACCATCATCGGCAACACGCTGCCCTTGGTGGCACAGTACCTCGCCAGCGCTGCCAATATCCAAAAGCTGGCAGCCAACGACACCACAGCGGCGCAAACTGCAGCGCTTGAGTTCCAGAAATTGTTCGCTGCGCTGGAAACGCAGATGGCGAAACAGTCCAAAGCCATCGGCCAACACGTGATGGAAGTCAACGAGCTTGCCAAGTCGGAAGCAGGTCAAACCAAGGTCCAGATTGCGGCAGCCTTGGTCTTTGCCAGCCTGGTGATGCTTTGGGCCGGTCTGTGGCTGGCTAGGCGCCTGACACGCCCGATGAACGACGCCGTCAACATCGCCGACCAACTGGCGCAGGGTAATCTGGCCGTCACAGTCACCCCTTCCGGCAATGAGGAAACCATCAAACTGCTGGCAGCCATGGGCCGCATGCAAAGCAGCTTTGCCGGCATCGTGCGCGGTGTCAAGACCAATGCCGAAAGTGTGGCGCTGGCCAGTGCCGAGATTGCCCAGGGCAACCAAGACTTGTCCATGCGGACTGAGCAGCAGGCCAGCTCGTTACAGCAAACCGCGGCCTCAATGGAAGAGCTGGGCTCCAAGGTGAGCCAGAACGCTGGCAGTGCGGCCCAGGCCAATCAGCTGGCCCGGAATGCCTCTGAAGTGGCCATCAAAGGTGGGGAGGTGGTGAGCCAGGTGGTGGACACCATGAAGGGCATCAACGAGTCGTCACGCAAAATCTCCGACATCATCCAGGTCATTGACGGCATTGCGTTCCAGACCAATATCCTGGCGCTCAATGCGGCGGTGGAGGCAGCCCGTGCCGGCGAGCAGGGGCGCGGCTTTGCAGTCGTAGCCAGCGAAGTGCGGTCCCTGGCTGGCCGGTCGGCCGAAGCCGCCAAGGAAATCAAGGCTTTGATCAATGCCAGCGTCGAACGTGTGGCTCATGGCACGGCGCTGGTCGACCGGGCGGGGGTCACGATGACCGAGGTGGTAGGCTCGATCCGGCGGGTGACCGACATCATGGGCGAAATCAGCGCCGCCAGCAACGAACAAAGCCTGGGTGTGGCACAGGTCGGCCAAGCGGTGACGCTGATGGACCAGGCGACTCAGCAAAACGCAGCGTTGGTGGAGCAAATGGCGGCGGCTGCCAGCAGTTTGAAGTCGCAGGCCCAAGAGCTGGTGCAGATGGTAGCCGTGTTCAAACTGACTGGGCAAGACGGCCAACGCGGCAGCCAGACGATGCAGGCGCCGGTTCGCTCCGCCCTGCCCAAAGCGGCCCATTACAAGGGCGGCGAGCGACGGGCCACAAGCACACCGACCGGTGCGGCAGCGCGCTCGGCCACGGCAACAGCCGCCGCCCCGGCCAAGTTGCTGCCGCAGCGCCCGGCCAAGGCCAAGGAACCCGCCACGGCCACAGGCAGCGACGACGGCGACTGGGAATCGTTTTAAACCAGCGCTACTTGACCAGCTGATTGAGCTGGATGATGGGCAGCAGCACTGCCAGCACAATCAGCATCACGACCAAGCCCATGGCCACGATCAGCAGCGGCTCCAGCAAAGTGGCCAACTGCATGGCGCGGCGCTGTACCTCGGCGCTCAACTGCTTGGCCGCCCGCTGCAGCATCAGCGGCAATTGCCCGGTTTGCTCCCCCAAGCGTGCAAACATGGCCAGCAGGCCAGGAAAACGTTTTTTTTGCGCCAGTGCTGAGGCCAGCGGCGCGCCTTCGCGCACCAGCACCAGCGCCTCCAGCGCATCGCGTCGCATGGCTCGGTTGGACAGGGTCTCTGCAGCCGCTTGCAGGGCTTTGAGGATAGGCACGCCAGCACCGGCCAGCATCGCCAGGGTATTGGCGAACCGCGCTGCGTTGTAGCCCAGCGCCAGTCGACCCAGCACCGGCAGGGTCAGCCAAAAGGCGTCAAATTTTTCACGGATACCCGCGTTAGCCAGCGCAATCCGGCCGCCAACAGCACCTAAAAACAGGGCCACCAGCAGGATCCAGCCCTGCTGCCTGGCCAGATCGCTGAGGCCGATCATCAGCACCGTCAGCAGTGGCAGGGTCCGCTTGCTGCCCGCAAAGACCTGGGCCACCTGCGGCACCACGTAGGTCACCAGGAACAGCACGATGAAGATGGCCACCAAGGTCACGATCGCCGGGTACAGGGCCGCTCCAATCAGCTTGGCCTTGAGCGCCTGCTGCTCCTCGAGGTCATCGGCCAGCCGCTCCAGCACCAGGCCCAGATTTCCGCTTTGCTCGCCAGCGTCGATCACGGCCACGTAAATGGCAGAAAACTCGCGCGGGTGCTGCGCCAATGCTCGGGCAAAAGTGGCTCCGCCGTTGACCTCGGCCCGCAAATTAGCCACCAGGTAACGCTGGGCGTCTAGTTCGGCTTCGTCCGCCAGTGAGGTGAGCGCACGCTCCAAGGGCAGACCCGAGGACACCAGGCCAGCGAGTTGACGGGTCCAGATCATCAAGCCGAGGGACTTGAACACCCGCCGGCCCCGAACCGACCCACCGGCTGCGCCTTGAGAGCTCGAATCACCGCTAGCCACACCAGCCAGATCCACTTTGAGTGGCACCAGCGCCTGCGCGCGTAACTGCGCGCGTGCCGAGCGCGCCGAGTCGGCTTCGATCACCCCTTTGCGGGACTGGCCGTCGGCGCTCAGCGCTTCAAACGAATAAACCGGCATGGCGTTTCTTGTGGCGGGGGCCGGCCGGCTTAATCACGGGTCACGCGCAGCAGCTCTTCACGCGAGGTCAGGCCGGCCGTGACCAGCCGCTCGCCATCATCGCGCATCAGGCACATGCCGCCTGCCAACGCGGCAGCCCGGATGTCGGCTTCAGAAGCGCGGCTGTGGATCTGGGCCCGAATGGCCTCGTCAGTCACCAGCAGCTCAAACACGCCGCTGCGCCCGGCATAGCCGGTCTGGCCGCAGCTGGCGCAACCGGCACCCTGGCAGGACCGGCACAGCTTGCGAACCAGCCTCTGTGCCAGCACCCCGAGCAATGAGGAGCTCAGCAGAAAGGGCTCCACACCCATGTCCGTCAGGCGGGTGACTGCGCTGGTGGCGTCGTTGGTGTGCAGGGTGGCCAGCACCAAATGGCCGGTGAGCGAGGCCTGGATCGCGATCTGGGCGGTCTCAAAATCACGGATTTCGCCAATCATGATCACATCCGGGTCTTGCCGCAGGATGGCACGCAGGGCCTTGGCAAAGGTCAGGTCGATGCGGGCGTTGACCTGGGTTTGCCCCACCCCGGGTAGCTCGTACTCGATGGGGTCTTCAACCGTCATGATGTTGCTGTGTGCCGCATCGAGCCGACTCAGCGCTGCGTACAGGGTGGTGGTTTTGCCAGAACCGGTCGGCCCGGTAACCAAAATAATACCGTGGGGTTGCGCGACCAGGCGCGTGAAGCGCGACAGCACGTCGCCCTGCATGCCCAGCGCCTCCAGGCTCAAACGCCCCTCGGACTTGTCCAGCAGACGCAGCACCGCGCGCTCGCCATGGGCGCTGGGTAGGGTACTGACACGCACATCCACCGCACGAGTGCCAATGCGCAGCGATATCCGGCCGTCCTGCGGCATGCGCCGCTCGGCAATGTCGAGCTCGGCCATGATCTTAAGCCGCGAAATCAGGGCCGCGTGCAGGGCCCGGTTGGGCTGAACCACCTCGCGCAGCGTGCCGTCAACCCGAAAACGCACGCTGGAATGGCGCTCATAGGGCTCAATGTGGATGTCGCTGGCGCCGTCGCGTGCCGCCTGGGTCAGCAAGGCGTTGAGCATGCGGATGATGGGCGCATCGTCCGAGGTTTCCAGCAGGTCCTCGATGGCGGGCAGGTCTTGCATCATTCGCGACAGGTCGGCGTCGCTTTCGACCTCGCTCACCACCGCCGCTGCGCTGGACTCGCCTTGGGCATAGGCAGCGCTGATGCGCTGCACCAGCACCTCGGCAGCCTGCGACGCCACGTGGCGCACCGGGTACTTGCGCATGACTTCACTGACACCACCGGGCAGCGAGGCCGGGTGCACGCACAGCGTGAACTCACCCGACTGCTCCTCCAGCAGCACTTGCTGGGTGCGGGCAAAGGCGTATGGCAGGGGGTAACGCATGGCGGCGGCGGGCCAGACCCGGCTCAGGGTTTGGCTGGGACAGGGGTCGCACGCGCCGGCAAGGCGGGCAATTGCACCGCATCGTTGATGGGCAGCACCGCGCTGGGCACCGGTTGTGCCTCTTTCAGGCCAGAACGCATGACATCGTACCGGTCCAGCGACAGCCGCTCAGTAGCCGCCGCATCGCGCACCACCACCGGGCGCAAAAACACCATGAGGTTGGTTTTCTTGCGGGTTCGGGTTTCACTCTTGAACAGGTTGCCGAAAAAGGACAGGTCGCCCAGGCCAGGCACCTTCTCCTGGTTGCCCGAATACTCATCTTGCAGCAGGCCGCCCAGGACCACCACTGCACCGTCTTCCACCAGCACATTGGATTCAATCGTGCGCTTGTTGGTGGTCGGTCCATTGGTGGCATTGACCGTAGAGGCCAGCACGCTCGACACCTCCTGGTAGATCGCCAGCTTGACGGTGCCGTTCTCGCTGATCTGCGGCTTCACCTTGAGCGTCAGCCCAACATCCTTACGCTCAATCGTCTGGAACGGGTTCACCGTGTTGCTGTTGCCGGTATTGGTGAACTGGCCAGTGACAAAAGGCACGTTTTGACCAATCACGATCTTGGCCTCTTCGTTGTCCAATGTCAGCAAGTTTGGCGTAGAGAGCACATTGCCACTGCCCGACTCTTCCAGAAATCGACCCAGAAAACCCAGCACATAAACGCCATTGGTTTGATTTGCCAGGCCAATATTGGCGCCGCGCGCCACCCCCGGCGCACCGCTGGCCGCGGCAATCGACAGGTTGATGATGTTGCTGATGCCGGCGCCAAAGTTAGTGCCGAGCAGACCGATATTAGGGCTGCCTGCGCTGCCCAGGGCGCCTTGCCATTGAATTCCAAACTCGGCAGCGCGGTCAGCACTGACCTCGGCAATCAGGCTCTCTACAAAGACCTGGGCTCGCCGGGCATCCAGACGGTCGATCACAGCACGCAATTGGCGGTACTGGGGCTCGGGCGCGGTGATGATGAGAGAGTTGGTGGCAGGGTCGGCCTGCACCTGGCCGCCAGAGGTTACAGCCGGTGCGCTGCTGGCCGGAGCGGCACCCCCTGGCGCCGCCGGTGCTGTGGCAGCGCGAGCCTCACCACTGATGGCTGCGCGGAGGGTCGCGGCGAGCTTGGTGGCATCGGCATTTTTCAGGTAGACCACGTGAATATTGCCAGCAGGGTCGCTGCTGGAACCGGCATCGGGCTGATCCAGTTTGCTCACCAGCGACTTGACCAAGGCCAAGCGGGCGCCGTTGGCGGCGCGCAGGATCAGCGAATTGCTGCGCGGCTCTGCCACCAGAATGGTCTTGAAAGAGGTGTCGGCCTGCCCGGCTGCCGCCGGTGCGCCCGTGGATTCAATCAAGCGCAGCACCAGTGGCGCCAGGTCCGATGCAATGGCGTGCTTGAGCGGCAGCACCTCGACATCGGTCGCATTAGCAACGTCCATGGTGGCGATGATCAGGGCAATTCGGCGCAGGTTGTCGGCGTAGTCGGTGATCACCAGCGAGTTGTTGCCGGGGTTGACATTGATGGTGTTGTTGGGGCTGATCAAGGGGCGCAACACCGGCACCAGGTTGTTGGCTGACTCATAGTTAAGGCGAAAAATCTGGGTGATGACCTGGTTACCCACTGCTGCGGCCGGCGCGGCCTCACCCACCGCAACCGTCCCACTCTGCAGCTTGGCATCTGCCTCCGGCACCACGCGGTACAGATTGCCCGACTCGACCATGGTGAAACCCTGCAGACGCAAAGCCGCCATAAACTGGTTGGTGGCCACGGCCCGGCTAACCGGCTTCTCAGTGAACAGGGTCATGGTGCCCTTGACCCGTGGGTCTACCACCAGGTTGACCCCCATGATGGTGGCCATGGTTCGCGCCACGGCCTCGATATCAGCATTCACAAAACTCAGTGTGATCGGCGCAACACGGGAGACCGGCGGCTTGGCGGCTGGCTGGGCCTGAGCACTTGTGGCAAAAGGGCCTGTAGCCCCCGCCAATAAAGCACTTATCGCTATTGAAATGATAGCGGCAATGGGTGACCGAAAAGCGGATGGTGTCATACGGATTCAACCCAATTTGATGATAGAGCGTGCGCCATCGCGTTGGCCAAGGATGCCCAAAAGGTTTGCCAGTGCGTCGAGCCGCTCGGGGGGGGCGCTGGCCACGCCCTCAAAGCGCAATCTGTCGCCCACCCACTGACCCGAGCCCGTTAATTGTAGGCTGCCTTCCAGTGTTTCCAGGGTAAAAGCCACACCTGACCCGCCCTGAA
The DNA here is from genome assembly GCA_945925985.1 of Comamonas sp. lk. Lineage (GTDB taxonomy): Bacteria > Pseudomonadota > Gammaproteobacteria > Burkholderiales > Burkholderiaceae_C > Rhodoferax. Next base: position 16,138 of record CAMELV010000019.1, read on the forward strand.
CCGACAGCCGATAACTGCCCATCGGCTTGAGCGTGGACAGCCGCGACGACATGTGCATGGCATCGACCTGGGCGCGACCACTCAGGCTCAGCCGCCCCGCTGCCCACACCGCACCCAGGCTCTGGGTCGACAGGGCCAGGTGGCCCTGCGGTTGTACCGTATTCCAGGGTGTGCCAAGGCCGCTGAGCACCTCCGCCGGCCATTGGCCGCTGCCGTCGGCGACCGCCACGCGCACGCTACCCCAGCCGGGCGACACAGTGACACGCCAGGGTTGCTGCATACAACAATCAGCCAGCAGCTCAGCCTGTAGGGCCCAGCCGTTCAGGCTCAGTCGCCAAGCCAGCCGGCCCGGCAAACGGGCGGAATCCTGGCTGCTACCGCCACCGGCAAGGGCCAGCTGCGCAGAGCCCTGCCAGATGCTGCCCCGCGCTTCTTGAAACTGCAGTCGACCCTGCGCTGCCTGTTGCACCGCGGCCGTCAGCCAGCGTGCTGGCGCGCCGAGCAGCAGCGCCGCGAGCAGACCTGCCAAGCCGCCCCAAATCGCCCAGCCCCAGGGGGCAGTCGTGAGTGGCGAAGCGTGACGGCTCAAGGTGCGCCCAGGTTCAGCACCATGGTGCCGTCCCAAGTGCCAGCAGCGTTTCGGCGCAGCCGAGCCTCGGCGGGCAGCATGCGCACGTTCAACCGAACCTGCGCCAGCCATTGCGTCAACGCATCGGCCGTCATGCCCTTCAAGGTCACGGTGGCACGGTCGCCCGCCAAGGCAATTTGCAGACTGGGCGCCAGGGGCTTGACCGATGCCTCCAACAGACGCCGCGCCTCGTCCGGCGCCAAGCGAGGTTGAGCCTGAAGGGCCTTGGCCTGAGCCTGCAGGCCCTGCATCTGCTGCAATTGCGCTTCCAGGGCGCGGCGCTGCGGCTCGGCGCCGCGCAGGGTGGCGAGCGCCGGCGCCACGGCCAGCAGCCACAGCAGCGCCAGCATCAGCAGTGTCGCACCGCCCAGCAGGGCCAGCTGCTCACGCCGGCTGGCCTGCTGCCAACGGGCGCGTAAGGGTGCCAGCCAGCTCATCGCTCACCGCCTGACCGCATCACTAGCGTGCCACTTTCAACAGCAGCAACATAAGCCTGCGGCTTAAGACGCAGGGAGAGGGCAGACACCTCGTCGGCCGTCAGCTTGAGGCCTTTAAGCCGCAGCTCACCGGCAGCAAAATCCAGGGCATCAGGCACAGCACTGGCCGGGGCCTGGGCACCAAAGGCACTGAGCATGGCCTCCAGGTCACGCCCAGAGGCCTGGCCGCTGGCGCGTTGCAGTGCCGCCAGTTCACGGCCCATTTGCAGGGGCGCATCGACCACCACCCGCACCTGCGGAAAGGTGCCGGTGAGGATGTGGCGAATGTTCTGACGCTGGGCCTGCAGGGCTGCCTGTTCACGCCAGGCCAGAGCATTCAGACCCGCCAGGTTGACCAAGACCAGCGCCAGCAGAGCCAGCCGCACAGGGCGCCAGCGTGGCGCCCAGGCCAACCGCGACGCAGCGTCTGCCACGCGCTTCCAGCTTCTGGCGCCACTTGAATTGAGCAGCTCGAGCTGCGCCAGGTCCCAAGCCGATTGCGCGGCCTGCACGCGGCGCAGTGCGCCCGGCTGCAGGGTAACGGTGTGCTGCAGCAAAGCCTCGGCCTGCGCCACCACGGCCGGCTCGGCCACCACGGGTTGGTAATCGGGCCAGTCCAGCAGCGCAAGCCCGACGGCCGACAGCGGCAACACCACCACACCGGTGGATTTAACGGCCACACAATGGGCGTCGCCCGGCGTGCCCAGCACATGCAGCACGTCGCGGCTGGCGTCGGGGGCAAACTCGGGCACGATACGGCTGACCGGGCGGCCAGCCTGCTCCAGTGCCTCAACGGCAGTTTTTAGCCAGGCCCGCTCACACACCGCCACCCAAGCCGGCGCCTCATCACTGGCTGACGGCTCTAATGCGAAATGTAGCTCGGCGGTGTCGTCCAGCACGCGGTCTTCCAGCACGCCCTCCAGCACCGCGCGCAGCCTCGCTGGCCCAGCGTCGCGGAACATGCCACGGCCCAGGCTACCCTTGGGCAGTTGCACCTGCTGCCAGGAGAGCTTGTGCACCGGCACCAGCGCCACCAACTCACCCGCTGCCGGCAGCAGGGCCAGTGCTGCCCGGCCGCTGTCGCCCACGCTTTGTCCGTCTGGCGTCATGACATAGTGGTAGCCGTCGGCCGCATCAGCGGGGGCATTGGGCAGGGTCAGGATCAGGGTGCTCATGGTCAATCAACTGCCGTTATTGTAGGGTTGCAAGCACTGGCGAATTGCCCCGCCGGCGCCACAGGACGCGCACTTCAAGACCCTCGCGTTGCACCAGTGTTTGCTCCACCACCACGTCTTGATCCACCTGCAGGCGCCCGAGGATTTCAAAGAATTGGGTGGCGACGCTGTGCTGGGCAGAGTCGAACCGAGCGGCCACATTGCCGCCCGCCTTGACAGCATCGTCCAGCGTGGCCAAATGGGTGGCCGTACGCGCTGCGACCAAGCGGTGCGCATCGGCCAGTTCAAAAGCGTCGATGCAGGCGTACACCACCTCTACCGGCGCGGTGTTCAGGTTGACTGGCGTTCGCACCGACAACACAGTGACAAAGGGTTGCAGCAGCACCAAGCTACGCGCCGAAAGGCCCAGCCAGACCAACTGCGCCAGGTCCTGCGGCCAGAGCGGGGCATTCGCGGCAAAGGCCGGTGCATTGGCAGGCGCTGACGAGGCGGCTGTGCCGGGGGCGCGAGCCACAGCATCGCCCTGCGCCGACTTCAGGTTGCTGACCAGGGCGGCCAATTCGCGGTCCGGTAGGCCAAGCAGCTCAAACAGGCGGCGAAACGCCAGCAGGGTGGGCGCGTGCACTTTACCGTCAAGCATCAGATTGCTCACGTTGAGCCGCGATTGCAGATCAATGATGCGGCCTGACAAAAACGCCTCTTGCGCGGCGTCGGCGGCCAGCGCATCGTTTCGGTCCGCTGCGAGAAAGGTGGACAAACGGGCCTGCTCCAGGGGTACGGCCCAGGGCTCGGCCAGGTGATCGGCACCGCCCTTACGGGCATCTTCGCGCAGAATCAGCCGGGCCCAGTCGAGCGCGCCGGTCAGCACCCAGGCCGACTGCACGCGGGTGCGCTGCGCCGCCTCGATCTCGATTCCGCGCCATTGCTGCCACAGCGCCGTGGCGGCCAGCGTCGCCACCAGCACCACCGTCAGCATGGCGGTCAGGATGGCGGCGCCCGCCTGCCGGGTTAATGCAGCCGCGCGACCGCCGCGCCTCATTTGCTGCCCCCAAAGTCGGCGCGCATCCAGTCTCGGGTCAGCGTCCCGCTGATGGCCTGCCCGGGGCTCAGCGAAAGCACCAAGCGCACGCCATCCGGCAGGGCCGGCACCGCGGCCGCACCCACAGCAGCCCCGGCGCTTGGGGCGACGGGGCTGCCGCCGGTGGCATTGCCTTCGCTCGACAAGGGGTTGGTCCAGGTGTCGGCACGGTAATAAAAGATCTGCCAGCGCGCCAGCGGCACAATTTTTACCTCACGCTGGCGGTCTTCGTCGCTCGGGTTTTGGGCCCAGAGTGCCGCCTTTTGCCAGGCCTGCTGGAGCGCGCCGTGCGTACTGAGGGGCGGCGACTGCCAGCGCAGCCAGACACCGTCACTGGCGGCGCCACGCCGGGTCCAGGCCACCACGCGCAAGCCTTGGGCGGCGCCGCCCGGGTCGTGCCGCAGCAGCCTCAGTGCCCGCCCGTCCCAGTCCAAGCTACTGGTGTTGGGCTGAACCGCCAGGGCATCCAGGTCGGCGCCCCACTGCACCAGGCCGGCCTGCAGCGCCAGCACATCATCGGCTTGCTGGCGCATCTGGTTTTGCGCCCGCGTCATGCCGTCCAACCCGCGCCAGGCCAGCGCAGCCATCAGCGCCATGAGGCTGATAGCCACCATCAGCTCAATCAGGGTAAAGCCCGACGCCGACCTGCCGCGCATCAGTTGCGCCCCACCACGGTGGACAGACTCACGACCGGGGTGTCGCCGTCCAGCACGCGGGCGTCGACCCGTCGGAAATTGCTGTTGGGGGTGGGCCGTACCACCAGTTTGACGCGGTAGGCATGCCCGGCCTGTTCACATTCGGTCTCGGTATCGCCGACATCGGGCATCTGTTTGCTCAGTCGGATCCTGACCAGCGCATTTTCAGCACACATCTGGCCCAGCAGCGCGTCGGTTTGCCGCTGTGCATTGAGCGTCAATGCCGCGGTGGCCTGCATGCCAGCGGCCAGCGCAATGGCCACAATGCCGAGCGCTACCAGCACCTCAACCAAGGTGAAACCACGGCGGCGAACGGCCGTCATGGCGAGGTGGACTGCACCGCAAACGGGCGCAGGCCGTCCGTCGCAATGCGCACACTTTGGCCAGGACGGCTGCGCGACTGCAGCGTCAGGGTCTGCGCGCCAATGATGGGCTCCGGCCCGAGCGATAAGGTCGCCCCTGGCGCTGCACTGGTGTCGGGGTCTAGCCACTGGTTGGGGAGCTGCGCGGAACCCAGACCGTCAAACCGAAAGCCCCTCTCCTCCAGGCGCCACTGCACCGGCGCCCCGCTCAGCTGCGACCGGGCCCGCGCCGCCTCGAGCAAGGCCACCAGCCGTTCGGCCTCACGTTCCAGCTGCACCTCTTTGCCGTCGCGCAGGGACAGGGTCACACCGGCCGAGGCCATGGCCACAATGGCCACCACGATCAGCAACTCCAGAACGGTAAAGCCGGCGTTACGGCGCGGCCGAAGCTCAGGGCTGCCAGCTGCCGACATCTGCGTTTTTGCCCTCGCCACCGGACTGGCCGTCGGCCCCGAAAGACATCACATCTATCTCGCCCTTGACGCCCGGGTTCATATAGACATAGGGCCGGCCCCAGGGGTCTTTGGGCAGCTGGTCCAGGTAAGGCCGCCAATTCAAAGGCACCGGGTCCACCGTGGGTTTGCCCATTAAGGCCTGCAGGCCCTGATCAGCGCTGGGGTAGCGCTGATTGTCGAGCTTGTACAGTTTGAGCGCCTGCATCAAGTTGCTGACGTCGGTTTTAGCAGCCGTGGCGCGGGCGTCATCGGCGCGGTCCAGCACATTGGGCACGATCAGCGCTGCCAATACACCAATGATCAGCAACACCACCATCAGCTCAATCAGGGTGAAACCGCGCTGGATCAGGCGGCGCGGGATGACAGGTGTGGGTGACATAGCGGGGCTTCCTGGAAAAACAGACTCGTGCAGATAATACCGTGGGTCGCTGATAATCTTAGGATGCAGATCCTTCCCTTTGCACACTGGTGGCTTCGAATTGCCACGTTTATGACTGCGGCCCTGGCTGCCGGCAGCGCGGGCTATTGGGGTCTTAAGGTGACTTCAGCAGCGCTGGAGCCGAGCACCGCCAAGCTGGTCATGGCAAGCCCATCGGCTCCCTCGCCAACCTTGATTGCCCGGGTCCTGGGCGGGGGTCAACTCAGTCCGGCCGCGCCTGGCGCAGTGGTGGTGGACTCTGGGGCTAGCCGCTTCAAGATCAGTGGCGTGGTGGCTGGAAAAAACGACCAGGGCTACGCCCTGATTGCGGTCGATGGGAAGCCGGCACGGCCATTCATAGTCGGCAGCCAGGTCAGCGACACCCTGCTGCTGCAATCGGTGAGCAAAGCCGGCGCGGCGCTGTCCGCCAGCCTGGATGGGCCGATCGCGATCCGGCTGGATTTGCCTAAATTCGAACCACTTTAACGACGCGCTGCCATCGGCTGAGCGCCGTTCAGCCTTGCAGCGCTTGGCGCATGGCGTCGATCACGCCTTTGTAATCGGGCTTGCCAAAGATGGCGCTGCCGGCAACAAAGGTGTCGGCACCCGCGTCGGCCACGCGCCGGATGTTGTCCACCTTGATGCCGCCATCGACTTCCAGCCGGATATCCTTGCCGCTGGCGCTGATGCGCCGGCGCGCATCCTCAATTTTGCGCAAAGCCGAGTCAATGAAGCTCTGGCCGCCAAAACCAGGGTTGACGCTCATGATGAGAATCAGGTCAATGTCGTCGATCACCCAGTCCAGCACATCCAGCGGCTGGGCCGGATTGAACACCAGCCCGGCCTGGCAGCCTTTGGCCTTGATGGCTTGGACGCTGCGGTGTACGTGGCCCGAGGCGTCGGGGTGAAAGCTGATCAGGTCGGCCCCGGCGTCGGCAAAAGCCGCCGCCAGAGCGTCCACCGGTTGCACCATCAGGTGCACGTCAATCGGCACGGCCACCCCGGCTGCCGTTTTGGCGTGAGGCTTGAGCGCGCTGCAGATCATCGGCCCGAAGGTGAGGTTAGGCACGTAGTGGTTGTCCATCACGTCAAAATGGATCCAGTCGCTGCCAGCCGCAATCACGTCCTGCACCTCCTGACCCAGGCGCGAAAAATCGGCGGACAAAATGGAGGGGGCAATTCGATAAGTCATGGTGTGCTACTCAAAAATGACCGTGTGGACGGAATCGGCATTTTCGCAGGTAGCATTGCGCCATGTCGAAGTATCAATTCCGGGTTGAAGTCTCCCCCCGTTACCTCGCCGAGCAATCGGCGCCGGAGCAGGGGCTTTACATGTTTTCCTACACCGTGAGCATTGCCAATGTGGGCGCCGTGCCGGCGCAACTCATTTCGCGCACGTGGAACGTCAACGATGCCAACGGCCACACCGAGCGCGTCAAAGGCCTGGGCGTGGTGGGGCAACAGCCGCTGCTCAAACCCGGCGAGGTGTTTGAGTACACCAGCGGCACCCGCTTGCGTACGCCCACTGGCACCATGCACGGCAGTTTTTTTTGCGTGGCCGAAGATGGCGAAAAATTTGACACCGACATCCCCATGTTCGTGCTGGACGCCCTGAGCTCCAGCGGCGGGCAGAGAACCTTGCACTGAAACCGGCCAGGCAGCGCTGTGGTCGCTGAGGCGTCCTATCCACCATGAGCCAGCTCGGTGAGTTTGACCTGATTGCGCGTTACTTTAAGCACCCCGCGCGCCGTGCCGTTTTGGGTGTGGGCGATGACTGTGCGCTCTTGCAACCGCGCCCCGGCACCCAGCTCGCTATTTCCTGCGACATGCTGGTCGAGGGCCGCCATTTCCTGCCGACTGTTGACCCTTTTTGTCTGGGGCACAAGGCGCTGGCCGTCAACTTGAGCGACCTGGCCGCCTGTGGCGCTACGCCACTGGCGTTTACGTTGGCGCTGGCCCTGCCGCAAGTGGATGAAGCCTGGCTCGGGCCCTTTGCACAAGGGCTGCTGGCGCTGGCCGATGCCCATGGCTGCGAGCTGGTCGGCGGTGATACCACCCGCGGCCCGCTCAACATCTGCATCACCGTGTTTGGCGAAGTGCCTGTGCTCAATGGCCGCTCGCAGGCCCTGCTGCGCTCGGGTGCCCGGCCCGGCGATGACCTCTATGTCAGCGGCACGCTCGGTGATGCGGCATTGGCACTCGACGTGCTGTTCGGCCGGCTCAGCGTCCCTGCCGCCGTACTGGACGCGGCGCGGCTGCGGCTTGAGAAGCCAAGTCCAAGGGTGGCATTGGGCCAGGCCCTGCGTGGCATCGCCAGCGCGGCCATCGATGTCAGCGACGGACTGCTCGGCGACCTTGGCCACATCCTCCAGCAGTCTGGCGTTGGCGCCACGGTGGAGGCGAATATTGCCACATCTTTAATAGCATCAAAGTCATACCTGGCAAGCTCTGGAGGCCAATTTGAACCTCAACCTGCGCCGGCCGACTGGCACCGCTGGGCCTTGGCCGGTGGCGACGACTACGAGCTGCTGTTCAGCGCGCCGCCATCGGCACGCGCCGAAGTAGCGGCAGCCGCGCAGGCCAGCCAGACCCCGGTCACCCGCATTGGCCAGATCGAAGCCTTGCCAGGCTTGCGCCTGCTGGATGGGCAAGGGGAGCTGCTGAGCCACCGCTACCCTTCCTTTGACCACTTTCGCTAGGCCAGCATCAGGCCCGAGCGTCGGCGTCGGCAGCGGGTGCCGCACAATCCGGGCATGACCGACGAAGCCCTACCCCACCAGCGCCGTGTGCGCTACGCCGGCACCCACCCCCGCAGCTTTTCAGAAAAGTACAAGGAACTCGACCCGCTCAGCCACGCCGACGCCATCGACAAGGTCATGGCTCGCGGCCAGACGCCGGCGGGCATGCACCGGCCGATTTGTGTGGCTGAGATCCTGGCGGTGTTGGCGCCACAGCCAGGCGAAGTTGGGCTGGACGCCACACTGGGCTATGGCGGCCATGCACGCGAGCTGCTGGCGCGCTTGAGCCCCGGTGGGCGGCTGTTCGGGGTTGATGTCGACCCGACCGAGTTTGCCCGCACAGAAGCGCGCCTGAGGGGCTTGGGGTTCGACGCCACGGCGCTGATCTTGCACCGCATCAATTTTGACGGCGTAGCGGCCTTGTTGCCCGCCGCCGGTGGCGGCTTTGACGTGATCCTGGCCGACCTCGGCGTGTCGTCCATGCAGATCGACAACCCCGCGCGCGGGTTCAGCTTCAAGACCGAAGGCCCGCTGGATTTGCGGCTGAACCAAGTGAGTGGCCAGTCCGCCTCGGAGCTGCTGCAGTCGGTGACCCGCCAGGCCCTGCGCGAGTTGCTGACTGACAACGCCGACGAGCCCTTTGCCCAGCCGCTTGCAGCCGCGCTGCAGGGCCAATACCTGCAAACCACCACCGAACTGGCCGAGCTGGTGCGGCAAACGCTGGCTACAGCGCTGCCCGCGCGCATGCCAGCGGCCGAACGTAAGATCGAGACCACCAAGTCGCTGCAACGCACCTTTCAGGCACTGCGCATTGCCGTCAACGACGAATTTGGCGTGCTGGACCGCTTTCTGGCGCTGCTGCCCAGCTGCCTGAAGCCCGGTGGACGGGTGGCGATCCTGAGCTTTCACTCGGGTGAAGACCGGCGGGTAAAGAAGGCGTTTCAGGCCGGTGAGCGCAGCGGCATCTATGCCCGGGTGGCGCCCGACGCGCTGCGGCCCTCGGCCCAGGAGCGGCGCGACAACCCGCGCTCGGCCTCGACCAAGCTGCGCTGGGCGGTTGCCGCCGATCCAAGATAATGCCGGCATGAGGACACTCGGCCCCCGCTTCCTGTTTGCCCACCCAGCCCACCTGCTGGCGCTGGGTTTTGGCTCGGGCCTGAGCCCGGTGGCACCCGGCACGGCCGGCACGCTGTGGGCCTGGTTGGCCTTTGTGGCGCTACAACCCTGGATGACCGACAGCCGCTGGGCCCTGCTGCTGATCGCCACCCTGGTACTGGGCACCTGGGCCAGCACCGTGACCGCCCGCCATATGCAGGTGCTGGACCCCAGCGCCATCGTGATCGACGAGATCGTGGCCTTTTGGTTGGTGCTGTGGTTGGTCACGCCGACCAGCCTGCTGGGGCAGGCGGTGGCCTTTGCCCTGTTCCGCTACTTTGACGCAGCCAAGCCCGGGCCTGTGGGCTGGGCCGACGCGCTGTGCCACCGGCTCGACGCCGTGCGTGACCGCCACGCGTGGCGCAAGGCCGGGCTGGGCATCATGTTTGACGACCTGGTGGCGGCCGGTTGCACCCTGCTGGTGATCGCACTCTGGCGTGCCTGGTAACAGTTATGCTATTGAATAAAGAGCAAACTATTGAGCATTCATGCGGGCTAGTGGCCGTTTTGATGCTCAAGAAGCAGCTGCAACTGGTCACTGCCGAGAGCTGCACCGGCGGCCTGATCGCCGCCGCCTGCACCGACCTGGCCGGCTCAAGTGCCTGGTTTGAGCGCGGTTTTGTCACCTACTCCAATGCCGCCAAGACCGAGCTGCTGGACGTGCCTGAACGGGTGCTGCGCCGGGCCGGTGCAGTCTGCGGCCCTGTGGCACAGGCCATGGCCGAGGGCGCGCTGGCCCACTCCCACGCCCAGGTGGCGGTGGCCGTGACCGGGGTTGCCGGCCCCAGTGGCGGGAGCCCGGCCAAGCCGGTGGGCACCGTCTGGTTCGGCTTCGCACTGCCCGGCCAGGTGCTCACTGAAAAATGCCACTTTGACGGTGACCGCGCTGCGGTGCGACAGGCCACGGTGCGCCATGCGCTGACGCGCCTGGTTGAGCTGCTGCAAACGGCCTGAGCTGGCTTTACGCTGCGGGTGTTGGCCAGAACCGGCAGGACACGCCGTGCCCGGCTCCGACCTCATGCCAGCAGGCTGTGCCGCTTTGCGCATGGTTCTCGCCAAATACACAAGGCCCCGCCTTCGGCACAAGTCCGTGAAATTGCACATCAGCCGCTGATTCAGAGAGTTTTTTACGCTGCAGGACTGGGTCAGGCACCGGCACAGCATCGAGCAAGGCGCGGGTGTAGGGGTGGCTGGGATTGCCGTACACCTGATCAGACCCGCCCATTTCGACAATCTGCCCCGCAAACATCACCGCGATGCGGTGCGCCACCTGACGCACCAAAGCCAAATCATGGGCAATGAACAGGTACGACAGGCCCAGCCGGGTTTGCAATGATTTCAGCAGGGCGACAATTTGGGCCTGGGTACTGACATCGAGCGCCGAGACAGGCTCGTCACACACCACGAAGTCCGGGCTGACCGCCAGAGCACGGGCAATCACGATGCGCTGACGTTGGCCCCCAGAAAACTCATGGGGATAGCGGCTCACCAAGGCGGGATCCAGCCCCACCAGCGTCATCAACTCCGCCACCCGGGCGGTCACCGATTCGGCTGGTACGCAGCGGTGCACCCGCAGTGGCTCAGCCAGCGTCTGGGCCACTGTCATGCGCGGGTGCAGGCTGCTGTAGGGGTTTTGCAGCACAAACTGCATGTGACGCCGCATGGCGCGCAGCCCATCCCGGGAGAGCTGACCCAGTTCTTGGCCTAGCAACTGCACCGAGCCGCCACTGCTGGCCTGCAACTGCAAAATAGCGCGCCCGGTCGTGGTCTTGCCAGAGCCTGACTCGCCCACCAGGGCCAGGGTTTGCGCGCGGTCAATGTCGAAGGACACGCGATCAACGGCCAACACAGGCGCCTTGCCCGAGCGCGCCGGGAAGGTCACCGACAGATCGCGCACGCGCAGCAGGGGATGCTGGACGCTTTCGGTCATGCCAGCTTCCCGGCTACGTCGAGCCGCGGCACAGCCGCGAGCAGAGCCTGTGTATACGCCTGCTCGGGGTTGGCAAACAGGGCGTCGACCGTGCCGGTCTCGACGATCCTGCCGTCCAACATCACATGCACACGGTCTACCATTCCCGCGATCACGCCAAAGTCATGGGTAATTAACATCAGCGCCATACCCAGGTCCCGACGCAGGCGCATCAACAGCCGGAGGATCTGCGCCTGCACCGTCACATCCAGCGCCGTGGTCGGTTCATCGGCAATCAGCAGGTCAGGCTGACAAGACACGGCAATGGCGATCAAGACACGTTGTCGCATGCCGCCAGAAAACTGATGGGGATAGTCATCCGCGCGACGCGCTGCGTCACGAATGCCGACCAGGTCCAGCAGTTCCACAGACCTTTTCCGCGCCTGACTGGCAGATGCCCCCGTGTGCCGGCGTACGATGTCTTCAATCTGGGCGCCTACTGTTAGCACCGGGTTCAGCGAGGACATGGGATCCTGAAACACCATGGCAATGCGTCGCCCGCGGATATCCTGCATCACCCGCTCTTCCACTTTTAACAGGTCTTGGCCCTTGAACAGCACCGTGCCGCCCCAGGCGACCGACGAACCCTCTGGTGCCAGGCGCATCAGCGCCCGTGCCGTCACGCTCTTGCCGCAGCCTGACTCACCCACAAACCCCACCGACTCACCGGCGCCGATGTCAAACGAAATGCCTTTGACAACCTGTGAAGCCACATCGCCACGGTTGAACTGGGCCGTGAGCCCTCGAACCTGTAAAAGCGCAGCGGGAGCACCCATCATCGGCTTGCCACGTCCAACCGTTCGCGCAAGCCGTTCGCCAGGACGATGAAGGTCAGTGTGGCAAAGACAATCGCCGCCGCCGGGCCGATCACGGCCAGCGGAGCCAGTTCCATGAATTGGCGGGCTTCTGACAACATGGCGCCCCAATTGGGGTCCGGTGGGGGCGGACCCAGACCCAGAAAAGACAAGGCCGTGATGGTAAAAATGGTTTGCGCCAGGGTCAGACTGGTTTCTACCAAAACCGGCGAAACAATCAGCGGCAGCACGTGACGCGTGGCAATGCTGAACTCACTCACCCCCACACTCCGGGCGGCCTCCACATGGTCCCAGCGCTTGACGCTGAGCACCGGACCACGCACCACCCTGGCCAGGCGCGGCGTGTACACAATGGCAATGGTCAGAATCAGGTTAGGCACGCTGGGCCCAAGCGCGGCGACGACCGCAATGGCCAGCAAAAACACGGGGAAAGCGAATACAACATCCAGAATACGCATCACCACCTGATCAGCCAGGCCACCCACATAACCGCAAAACAGACCCAACACCAGCCCACAGCAAACCGCCAGGGTCACCGCCACAAAGGTGATCAGCAAGGTGGTGCGACCACCCACAATCAGCCGGCTAAGCAGGTCACGGCCGATCGAGTCGGTCCCCAGCCAGTGCGCTGCCGTTGGGCCGGCCAAGGAGTCGGCACTGGTCTCGGAGGGGTTGTAGGGCGCGATCCACGTGCCAAAGAGTGTGATGGCCACCAGGCTGGCGAGCATCAGCAAGCCGATCGACATCATGGCGTTGCCGCCCCCTAGACGCTGCCGCTCACTCATAGCTCACCCGTGCATCCACCCTGGCGTAAGCCACGTCCACCAAGACATTCACGAGCAGCACAATGGTTGCCGCCACCAGAACAATCGCCTGCACCACCGGGTAGTTGCGACCGCTCACCGCGTCAAACAGGTATTGCCCCATGCCGGGGATGGTAAAGATGGTTTCGATCAGAATGCTTCCCCCCAGGAGTGAAGCCAGTTGCAGGCCGGTGACTGTGATGATCGGCGTGAGGGCATTGCGCACAAGGTAGTGCCACAAGATGGTGGTTGGACGCAAACCCTTGGCGCGGGCCACCATCACAAAATCCTGGCTGGAGACCTCCAAAACCGCAGCACGGGTGTTCTCCGAGATCGTCACCGACACGGCGAGTGCCAGCGAAAACGCCGGCAACAGCATGCTGCCCAAGTTGCCCAGCGGATCGGTCAAGAAGGGTGTGTAGTTGAATATCCCGACCTCGGGGAAGTACAGACCTGCCAGCAAAACAATCAGGGTGGCGACCACAAAGTTAGGCACTGCCAGGAACAAGCCATTGATGCCGCGCACCAGCCAGTCGGTGCGTCCCCGCCAACGCGCGGATGCCAGACCGCTGCTGGCGCCCATGGCCATGGCCATCAGGCCCGCTATCAGGGTCAATTCAGCCGTCACGGCCAAGCGCGGCAAGAGCTCGCCCAATACCGGTTTGTGGGTGGTAAATGAATCTCCGAAATCCCCTTGGAGCAGTTTCGCCAGCCAGCGCAAGTACTGCTCCCAAACCGGCCGGTCCAAGCCCAGATCCCGCCGGATGATGTTGAGTGCTTCAGGTGCCAGCTCGGTCGTGCCGGCCGAGGCCTGGGCAAAGTCGCCCGGCAGGGCTCGCATCAGCACAAAGGCGACCACCGACACGCCCAACAGGATGGGCAGCATCCAGGCCAGGCGGATCAGAACCAGACGTCGCAATTAGGCGCCTCCTGCAGGCGTTCGACCAACGAGGACAGGCTACGGCCTACTTGTCCACCCAGGTGGTCCGGACAAAGGTCCGGATATTGGCGGCCAAGGGCACATAACCTTTGACATATTTACGCCAGGCTTCCCAGCGCAATGGGTACTGGTAAATCTGCAAAATATAGGCTTGGTCCGCAATGTGTTTCTGAATTTGCTGGTAGGCGGCAGCCCGTTTGGTATTGTCCAGAATAGCTCGCGCATCCTCAATCAGTTTGTCCAGCGGCGCGTCCGCCATACCTATGGCCTTACCCAACCCGTTAGACAAGAGGCGGGAAACAATGGCGTCGGGGTCTGGGCTCCAGCTGAGGGCGATAGACAGCAGACCGAAGTCCCCCTTAAGCCAAAGGCCAATCAGGGGCGCCGTCTCCATGGGCTTGATGTTGACCTTGATACCTGCCGCAGCCCACTGCTGCTGCAGCACCTGCGCACATTGCACATCCAGGGCGTTGGCAGCCACCACGATGTAGTCACCCAGGTCGATGCCATTGGCATAGCCTGCCTCCGCTAACAGCTTTTTAGCCGCCGGGACATCGGTTTTGTAGTAGGGCATGGGCCCGACACCGTCATACCCCCCGACCTGACTCTCCGGCACCATGGCCCCAACCTTGCCCGAGCCACCCAACACGGTCTGCAGACAAGCCTTGCGATCAGTCGCTAAGCTGAGTGCGCGTCTCACCCGCACATCATTGAACGGCTTGGCTTTCATGTTCATCCAGACCGGGAAGGTCCGCGAGGTCTTGCCAGGCGCCGACGCCAGATCAGGCGAAGACTTGACGATCTGGGCAGACACCTTGGGATCCTTGAACCAGGTCATGTCGATCGCCTTGGATCTCAATGCCGATGAGATAGACGCCTGGTCTTTGAAAAACTTGAACACCACCGTGCTGAGGTAGGGCTGCTTGTCTTCGTAATAGTTGGGGTTGGCCTTCAGGGTGAACTGCTGATTGGGTTCATAGGACTCGAACACAAAAGGTCCCGTGCCGACGGGTTTGGTTTTGAGGTCCGTAACACCCCTGGGCACGATCACCCCATTGGGGTTGGTCGCCAGGTAGCTTAAAAATGTGGCGCTCGGCGCCTTGAGCTCAAATTTCACGGTGAACGGATCAATCACTGTGACCGCCTTGATGCCTGAGAACAGGGTAGCACTTGGGCTCGCCGAGGCAGGGTCCAGAATTCGGTCAAAGGTGTGCTTGACGTCTTCGGCCGTGAAATCTTGGCCGTTGTGAAACTTGACGCCCTGGCGCAGGCGAATGATGTACGTGGTGTCATTGGGCGCGATGTAACCGGCCGCCAGGTCAATCTCGACCTTCATGTCTGCGTTCCAGCGGAACAGACCCGTGTACAGCAAGGCCGTAAAGTCGTAGGACGAATAAGCCGTCAAGGTGACCGGGTCCAGCCCGATCGGGTCGGCGTCTGCCCCGATCACGAGTGTGCCGCCGCGCTTGGGTGTTGCTGACTGCGCGTTGGCCAGCGGCCCCAGTGTCGCCAGTGTGCCCCCGCTGACGGCCAAGCGCAGCAGACTGCGCCGCTGCAGGCCCTCCGCTGCAAGGACAGTGGCCTCATTGGCCAAGGTTGACTCATTGATTCGAGTTGCCACAGTGCATCCTTCCAAGGTTAGGGGGCAGACACGGCCCAATCACACGTTCTTTTCAATAATAGCTAGAGGCTTGCCGAGCGGCGTGCTCCATCATGTTTCACGGCATGAAACGGAACCCCCAACCCAAGCGATGGGTGGCAGTGGCAGAGGCAGTGTCCTTCCATCAAAATGGCAGCAACCGCCCGACCCCCTAGGAGCACACCGTCATGATCCGCATCGCCACCGCTGGTTTTCAGCATGAGTCCAACACGTTTTCGTCGGTGCCGGCCAGCTTGGACCTATGGCGCCAGTCCGGCATTCTGGAAAGTGCTGACGCCATCCGCGCCGAATACGCCAGCTCGCAGTCCACGCTGGCCGGGTTTTTTGCCCGGGCAGCGGAGGAGCCTGATGTCGAACTGGTGCCACTTTTTTTCACCCGCCTGATGCCGATGGGGGCCATGACGCGCGAGGCAACAGCGTTTATTTTTGACAGGATCATTGCGGCTCTGCGAGACCAAGGGCCGTGGGACGCGGTGCTGCTGCCGCTGCACGGTGCCGCTGTGTCCGAGACCTGGCGCGATGCCGATGGCGAGCTGGTGCGCCGCGTGCGCGAGACGGTGGGGCCAAACGTGCCGATCGGCGTGGCGCTGGACATGCATGCCAATGTGGCGCCGCAGTTGGTCGCCAACGCCACCGTGGTCACGGTCTACCAAACCAACCCGCACATTGACGCCTATGAACAGGCACGGCACTGTGCCGAACTGGTGCTGCAAACCGTCAGAGGGCGTATCCAGCCTACTTGCGCGCTTGCCATGCCGCCCCTGGTGGTCAACATCCTCTGCCAGGGCACAGACGATGCACCCATGCGAGACCTGGTCAAGCTGGCTCGGGCTCAAGGCGCCCGACCCGGCGTGCTCTCAGTCAGCGTGGTGGAGGGCTACCCCTACGCTGACGTCCAAGAAATGGGTATGTCGTTCATCGCCGTGACCGACCACGATGCCGCGCTGGCCCAGGACGTCGTGCAAACGCTGGCGCTGGCGGCTTGGCAGATGCGCGCCGAGTTGAACCACGGCGCAGCGTCCATCGACGAGGCCCTGCAGCAGGCGCAGGCCGCAGCGGCTGGGCCGGTGGTGCTGTTCGATGTGGGTGACAACGTGGGCGGCGGCAGCCCGGGCGACTCCACCTTGATCTTGCATGCAGCGCGCCGGCTGGGCATTGCCGACCTGCTGCAAGCCGTGTGTGACCCCGAGGTGGTGGCCCTGGCTCAGGCAGCCGGTGTGGGTGGCCGCATCACGGCGGCGGTTGGGGGCAAGAGTGACAGCCTGCACGGCACGCCGTTTGCCATCAGCGGCGTGGTGACCGCACTGTCAGATGGCACTTATGAAGAAACCGGACCAACCCACGGCGGCTTTCGCTTCTTCAATGACGGTGCCAGTTGCGCGCTGCGCACCGATGACGGCTACCGACTGGTGTTGACCTCACGCAGCGCAGGATCGGCCAGCCTGCAGCAGTTCCGCGCCCTGGGTATTGAGCCTACGGCCATGAAGATCATCGTCGCCAAAGGTGTTCATTCGCCCCGGCCGGCCATGACGCCCATTGCCAAGGCCATGATCTGGGTGGCCAGCGCTGGAGTGACTTCGGCCGATCTGTCGACCTTCACCTACCAACATCGCCGAGTGCCCTTGTACCCGCTGGAGCCCGACACCCACTGGCCCTGAAAAGCTAGGCTAGTTCGGGCTAGCCGGCCAGGCCCACAAACACCTGCTGCACGTCATCATTGTTGTCAATGGCGGCCAAAAAGGCCTCCACTTCCTCTAATTGCTCGGGGCTCAGGCTGGCCGGGTCCACCGGGTTCTTGGCCTTGTAGCCCAGCTTGGCCGACAGCGCCTTGAAGCCCTGCGCCGGTAACGCCCGGCTCACCAGGTCAAGGTCTGCCGGGTCGGTCAGAAACAGCGTGGTGCCGGCTTCGTCACCAGGCTCCAGGTCTTGGGCGCCAGCCTCAATGGCGGCCATGTCCGGGTCGGCACCGGCCACGGCCGGCTCGGCCTCGATCATGCCCAGGTGGTCGAAGTCCCAGGCCACCGAGCCGGCCGTGCCCAATTGCCCCTTGCGGAACAGCACCCGCATTTCCGGAGCGGTGCGGTTCACGTTGTCGGTCAGGCACTCCACCATCACCGCCACGCGGTGCGGCGCAAAGCCTTCGTAGATCACGTGCTCAAAATTCACCGCCTCACCGGTGAGGCCAGCGCCCTTCTTGATGGCCCGCTCCAGCGTTTCCTTGGGCATGGAGACCTTGCGCGCCTGCTCCACCACCAGCCGCAAGCGGGCGTTGGAGGCCGGGTCAGCGCCGCTGCGCGCGGCCAGCATGATGTCTTTGGACAATTTTCCGAAGATGCGACCCCGGGCATTGGCGGCGAGGTCTTTGTGTTTGGCTTTCCACTGTGCGCCCATATTGGCAAATCCTTGTTGTGATCGGTGCTGGCTCAGACCCATCAGGGGTCGAGCCGGTCGGTAAAGCCGGCCAATTCGTTGAGCTACAGCAACACTTTACACCGGTCCGCTCAACAACAGACTTACATCCCGTGTGCAGGCAGTCTGGCACTAAGAGCTTTTCCTGAGGTGAGCGTCTTTGCGAAGATGCAAGTCGGGCCGCAATTCCAAGCCTAAGCCTGGTTCATCGCCCAGCGAAATGCTTCCATTGGCAACCGTCGGCAGGCATGTCACCAACTCCTTGTACCAACCGGAATAGAAGGCACGTACGCTCTCCTGTATGAGTGCATTGGGAGCGTGTAACGATAGGTGTGTCGAAGCGGTCCAGACCACAGGACCAGTACAGTCGTGAGGTGCCACAGGCAGTTGCCACGCGTCAGCCATCGCCGCAATTTTTCGAGCTTCGGATAATCCACCGCACCAACTCAAATCCAGCATAACCACGCCGGCCACGCCTGTCTGGAGGTAATCCTTGAATGCCCACTTGTAGCTCAAAGTTTCGCTAGCGCAGATCAAGGCTTCACAATCTCGCGCGTACTGCTTGAGTAAATCCAAGCTGTCCATGCGGATCGCGTCTTCATGCCAAAAGGTGTCAAACTGCTTGAGCGCCCGTGCGATTTTCTGTGCCATCGGCAGGCGCCAGAGCCCATGGAACTCCACCATGATGTCCATACTATCTCCGACCGCCGTACGGATCTTGTTGAAGGGCTCTAAGGCCAGCTTCAACTCGGATGGGCTGATGTACTGGCCGTCTGACCGCTCCGCAGCCACATCAAAAGGCCAAATCTTCATGGCAGTTATGCCCTCACTGAGTAGCGACTCAGCCAACTCATCGGCATGGTACAGAAAGCCTTGAAGATCTTCGTAGGGGCCTTGGGGATTTCCCAAACCCCAGTTCGAGCTAGACTGGTTTCTATTACCACGAATGTACTGGTAACCGGCACAGGTGTTGTACACCCTAATGGAAGAGCGACTTTGACCACCCAGCGCAGTGTAGACAGGCATATTGGCTGCTTTGCCAAAAATATCCCATAGCGCTATGTCCAACGACGAATTTCCACGCGTTTCTACCCCAGATCCCCGCCAACCAAGGTAGCCCAACAGATCACGGTTGCGCGCCTCGATGGCCAATGGATCTTTCCCGATCAGCCGCGCTGCAGCCCACTCATGGAGATAGGATTCCACAGCCTCGGCACCCATGAAGGTTTCGCCAAGCCCCACCAATCCCTCGTCGGTGTGTAGGCGCACCCAAATTATGTTGGGATATTCATCGAGTCGTAGAGTCTCAAGCTGCGTTATTTTCATGTTGTTTTCTATTTGGGTTTAGGCTTTTGGGCGAGCTTGCGTTCACGCTGTTCACCAGCCCCCATCGACACCAATGTTTTGGCCAGACACCATGTCAGAAGCCGTGGACGCCAGAAAGCACACCACATCGGCAATATGCTCAGGCAGGATCCTTTGCTTGATAGCCTGATTTTCGAGAATCCAGCCGTTGTAGGCCTCAAGCTTGTCGCCAAACACTCGTACTTCTGCTTCCGAGACCACAGCCCCAGGTGAAATGGCATTGACTCGTATACCGTGCCGGCCTAATTCCCTAGCCAAAGACTTTGTCAATCCATAAAGCGCTCCCTTGGAGGCGACATAGGGCACGTAGCCATCCCATCGCCCATTGAGAGTCAGCGAACAAAAATTGATAATCTTGCCGTAGGATTTTTCTTTCATGCCGGGAACCACTGCTTGCGTCAAAGCAAATGCTGCAGACGAATTGATACGCACCTGGTCCTCGTAGTCTGACAAGGACACCTCCTCGAACGGCCGATTGACAATGACCGCTGCGTTATTGATGAGAACATCAATGCCGCCGCACGCTGTGGACAGTGCTTTGACTTTATCCTGTGCTGCCTGTAACTGGTCTAAGTCGCATTGCACATAGCTCGCTACAGTACCGTTAGCCTCAGCCAAGCTTGTAGCCCATAACTGTCCCTGTTCAAGTGGCAGACGATCTAGTAAAAACAGGTTCGCACCCTGCCTTGCCAGCCCATGTGCCTGCGCTTGTCCAAGCGTGCCCAGCGCGCCAGTCAGCAGTACGTTTCTGCAGGCCAAGTCTTTATATATGGTCATTGAAAGAGCCTTGTTCATGATGATCAACCTTTCCAACACGTTTCGGCACAGCCCTGCTCCCCCGGTTCCAACGCAAACAGGCCGCCCTCCCATGGATTGGCAGCTAGGTGCGCGTCGGCCATGGTAAATCGGGCAGAAGTTACAAATAGGGTGCTCAAATCCGGGCCCCCAAAAGCACAGCTGGTGGGCCAACTGCACGGCAGTTCGATCACACGATCGACTACCCCATTAGG
Source organism: Comamonas sp. lk (assembly GCA_945925985.1). Classification (GTDB taxonomy): domain Bacteria; phylum Pseudomonadota; class Gammaproteobacteria; order Burkholderiales; family Burkholderiaceae_C; genus Rhodoferax. The sequence continues at coordinate 36,289 of CAMELV010000019.1, forward strand.
CGCGAAGCGTACAACGCAGCCCCCCCCCGCAACCCGGCAGTTCCACAGATAGCCCTCGTTGTCTAAGCACGATCCATCCGGCAGGCCACGCGAAAACGGCGCACCAAAGGCTGTCCGCGCACCCAAAACCTCGGTCTCCGACACACACTGATAGGCCCATATCTGGTTGGTTAGCGTATCAGCCGTTATCAATTGACCATCCCTGGTCCAAACTAGTGTGTTAGTTACCCCGATCGGACGATCCGTCATTCGCTGGACCTTCCCCAATCGGTCTATCCGGTAGATTGCGCCGGTGCTCTCTGTGATTGGCAAGGGCGTGCCGTCATCGGCCAAGTTATCCTGCATGGTGCCCACCCAGTAGCTCCCGTCTGGGCCGACCTTCCCCTCGTTAAGGCGATTGCGAGGCTGTTCGGGCTCTGGTCGGGCCAGCCAATTGAACTGACCCTCACCATCCCAGATAAACACGTCTCGGCGCAGGCCAACAATCCAGCCCCCGCCCACACATAGCCCGATGGAAGTCACGAAGTCGGGCGTCGTCCAACTACGATATTCGGCCGCTGGGTAAGTTAAGCCCTGAATTCGCCGTCCGACGATGTCAACCCAGTAAAGAGTTTGATCGGTAGGTGACCAAACGGCGCTTTCACCAACGACGTCGCCGCACTGCAAAAGACATCGAACCTCCGGCACCTTGGTCGAGGTCATCAAAATTTCCTTCCAAACAATTTTCAATATGTTATATTATATGCTTTATAGACTAGGAGACTCTAATGAAATCGACTTACACCCGCTGCGCTGGCGTCCTCTCAACAATGGCCTTGGCCGTTGGCCTCAGTACGCCCGCTAAGGCGCAAGAGCAACGTAACTATGTATTTGTGTCACACGCCATCGCCGGTCAACCGTTTTGGGGCACCGTCAAAATCGGCATGGACGAGGCCTGCGCGCTGGTGAAAGCCAAGTGCCAGATGCTTTTTGTACAAACACGGGGCAACCTGGACGAGCACCTGAACAACCTCAAGGCGGCTATCGCGCAGAAGCCGAATGGAATAGTGATCCCGATGCCTAACAACAAGATCTACAACGAGGCAGTGGCCCAAGCGAGGGCCCTGAATATCCCCATTATTGCTGCCAACGTAGACATCAGCGACAAGAGCGTAGGCAACCAGCGTCAGGCCTATGTGGGACAAGATCTCGAGCAGGCGGGGTATGACCTCGCGCGCGCCATGTCAGCCAAGTTCCCGGCTGATAAACCGGTCCACTTGCTGATCGGAGTCTCAGCGCCAGGCCAATTGTGGGCAGAGCAGCGAGCCGCAGGGATCGTGCGGTTCATGGAAGAATACAAGCGTGCGGGTGGCACCCGTGCCATCACGTGGCACAAAATCGATTCCAGCACTGACCTGGCGCAGGCCACTAGCCGTGTGATGGCCTACATCGATGCCAATCCAAATACGAGCGGTTACCTGGATGTGGGCTCATGGCACACTGGTGTTGCCACGACACTGCGCAGCCGCGCCGTCCCACCCGGAAAAATTCTAATCGGGGGCTTCGATCTTGTCCCGGCGGCCCTCAACGAAATGAAGACGGGCTATGTGCAATTCCAGGTGGATCAGCAGCCCTACCTGCAAGGCTACCTGCCCATAATCCAGTTCCATTTGATGAATAACTACAAATTGTCAGCCTGGGATGTCAATACAGGACGCGCGGTGATCAGCGCCAGCGAAGTTGATTCGGTGATGGAATTGGCGCGCAAAGGGGTGCGTTGATGGCGCAGGACAGCTCAGCTGGTAAGGTGTCGGTCGAAGGCCTGGTCCCAAAACTGGCCACCCGTCTTTCGGAGACACCTGAGGCCACGGGGCTGCTGATCCTGCTGCTCGCCGTTTGTATCTTTGCTTATCTGTCACCGGCATTCCTGTCAGCGCAAAACGCTCACAACATGCTGCTGATTTTGCCGGAGTTGGGCTTGGTCACCCTAGGACTAGCCATTCTCATAATCTCCGGTGAGTTCGACCTTTCAGTCGGCTCGGTGTTCGCACTCACCCCAATGATCACCATCATGGCAGTGAGTGCCCAGCTGCCGTTTGCACTATCGGTGATCCTTGGCTTAATGGCCGCTTGCGCCGTCGGACTGTTTAACGGTTGGATCACGATCCGTTATCAGATACCCTCCTTCATCACCACGCTGGGTACGATGTTCGCGGTGCGCAGTCTGACCGTAATCGCCAGTGGCGGTTTTCCACCGCCATTCCCGGATAGCATGCCAACTTTTCTTTTTGTTGCCGATCTAGGGGCGTTCCGGGCCTCAATGATCTGGTTTGCGGCTATCGGCGTGCTAGCTGCCGTGATCTTGCGGCGGACCAATATTGGGAATTGGATTTACGCAACTGGCGGCCAGCTACAGGCTGCCAAGGACATGGGCATACCGGTCAACGGCGTCCGAATCGGGTGCTTCATCTTTTGCTCACTACTGGCGGGCTTTGCCGGCCTAATTCAGACGCTTCGTATAGAGTCGCCGCTGCCCTCTGCTGGCGATGGCATAGAGCTACAGGCTATCGCTGCTGCCGTCATTGGCGGTGTCGCTCTGACAGGCGGCGTGGGCACTGTGCTGGGTGCATTGATAGGCACACTGCTGATTCGAATTATTGATAATGGATTGGTGATGTCTCGCATCGATGCAAACTGGTTCAAGTTCGCCCTAGGCAGTTTGACTATCGTGTCCGTCATAGTGAATGGATTTGTTCAGCGCCAAGCCTTTTTGATGCGGAGACGCAAATGACTCCTTTCGTGAAATGCAGCGGCTTGAGCAAATGGTACGGTGGGGTTTGTGCCCTCAGGGATGTTTCTGTGGAATTCGGCCGGGGACCGGAAATAGTCGGCCTAGTCGGCGACAACGGCGCAGGCAAATCAACACTCATCAAAATACTGTCGGGAGCGCACAGAGCGGATGAAGGGCAGATCAGCATCGAAGGTCGGCAAGTCAATATGCGAACGCCGCGGGATGCAATGAACGCGGGTATCGAAACGATTTACCAATATACCGCTATGGTGCCAGCGATGAGCATCGCTCGCAACATCTTCATAGGGCGAGAATTAACAATCGGGCGAAAAATTGCAGGTGTCGGGCTGCTGGATCAGAAAGCCATGGATCGTATCGCCGTGGACGCGCTGTCCAAGGTGGACCTTCACTTGCGATCGCCACGGACTCCAGTACAGGAACTGTCAGGCGGTGAGCGGCAAGGCGTCGCCATTGCACGCGCTGTCCATTTTCGATCACGAATGTTGATATTGGATGAGCCCACAAATCACTTGTCTGTCAAAGAAACTAACAAGGTCCTCGATTTTGTGGTTCAACTCCGTGCACAAGGTATCAGTAGCATTTTTATCTCTCACAACCTGAACCACGTCTACCCTATTTCAGACCGGATCGTCGTCATGGCACGGGGCGAGAAAATGGCTGATGTAGAGCGCAATGAGACAAGTGTGGCAGAACTAACTCGTATGATCGTCTGATCTTGATGCACCACTATTAGCGACCCGATGAATACGAGTAGGTTACCAGATAGAACCGCCGCAACGCGCCCGCAAGAACGCCTCGCCGGATTACAGAAAAATCTCACCGATACGATGGGATTGCACATTGTGGCCGGAGACTGGGGAATAGGCAGTGTCATCCCTCAGGAAATAGACCTCCTCGAACAATTCGGCATCAGCCGACCCACGCTGAGAGAAGCCCTTAGGGTACTTTCCTCAAAAGGCCTGATCGCATCCAAACAACGGGTGGGTACCACAGTGCAGCCGTTGAATCGATGGAACCTGCTTGATCCGGACGTCCTACGATGGCTGGCTAGCACCGAACTCAATTTGGACATTGCTCATGAATTGCTGGTTTTCCGCCGCATGATAGAGCCACAGGTTGCCCGTTTGGCCGCTATGGATCCCACTGCAGAGGCGATCTCGACGCTGCGAAATGCTTTCCTGCAAATGCAAGCTGCCCAGGCTGACAAGATCGCCTATTACCACGCCGATCGCGTATTCCACGATGCACTATTTGCTGCCACAAGCAACCGTTTCATCGGATCTCTTGGCCAAACTGTTCTGGCAGTGTTAGACCTTTCTTTTTCTCTACAAAGCAAGTCCGTCATCGATCCTATGATTGGCCTGCGGATGCATGAAAATGTACTGCGAGCAGTAGAGTCGCGGTCGGCGGATGATGCAGAGTTGGCAATGTTAGCTCTGCTCAAAAAGGCCGAAGATGAGATGAATGCAGCACGCCGCAATAACCAATTCGTGCCCAGTTGAGATTTCATCCTTGCGATGTTATGAGCCATCCAGCGACAAGAGAACTGACGCGCGTCGGTATAAAAAAACGGCTAATTTAGGTACAGCATTTTTTCAACCGGTGGCCTACATGGACGCGTTTGGCGCGCCACCACAGTATGAAGCGCAACGCGCTGCCAACTGAGCCATCCAACTCTTGGGTTGGGAATGACGCGCTTCACCAATGCGACTTACTGCAACCCCTCGCCCTCGCGCTATCACTATGTGGGACTTTTCTTGGCTAGAGCGACGCTGGCCAGGTGGCGGGTTCGAAGATTGGGACGCAGCACTCTCGGAGCTAGTGGCTAGAGGCTACGACAGTGTTCGGATCGACCCCTATCCGCACCTTCTCGCCGTCAATCCGCACAGCGAATATCGCCTGCTGCCGGTCTGGACGCAACATGATTGGGGCTCACCGTATGCATTGACAGTAAAAGTGCACGACCCTTTAATGGAATTTCTCCGAGCATGCCGCAGACACAATGTTGGAGTGGGACTTTCAAGTTGGTATCGCCAAGACACCTTTAACCACCGCTTGCAAATAAAGACCCCTCAAGACCACGCTGCAATCTGGGCTAGAACACTTGAACTGATCGACAGGGCCGGCCTATCAGACACCTTGATTTATGTAGACCTTTGCAACGAATGGCCGATACCAACTTGGGCTCCTTTCTTTAACAACTCACCCGGTGCTCGTGTTGCGGATTGGCACAGTGCGGCTTCGATGAACTGGATGGAGCAGGCCATCGTTGCACTAAGGCCGTCCGCCCCTGAGCTGGATCTGACCTTTTCATTCACTCGAGACTTGCTTAACCCTCAAAAACTGGCCGCAGATGTTGGCTTTCTAGACTTCCTTGAACCCCACATATGGATGTCCTACACAACAGACTTCGACCAGCAGATAGGCTACGCCCTGCAGAATTTCGATCCAATCGGCTATGAATTGCTAGCCTCGCGCGGACCGCGTCACTACCGAGCCAATCCAGAAAAATGGCAGCAGGCGCTGACCCATGCCATAGACATCATGGCAGATTGGTCTAAGCGAACCAAGAGACCGTTGGTGAGCACAGAATGCTGGGCTACTGTCAACTATAAGGATGGCCCGGGGCTGGACTGGGATTGGGTGATCGAACTTTGTGACATCGGCACTCGGCACGCCACGGATACTGGCCGATTTGTTGCCGTTGCGACATCGAATTTTTGCGCGCCGCAGTTTCGCGGCATGTGGCGAGACGTCAACTGGCACACGACCCTCACTGCGCATATCCACAGAGGCAGTACGCCCAGCAGAGACTGATATGCAATAAACCCCTCGACACCAAAAGCGCTCTGCCAGCGGAGGTAAAAAAAGTAGTCGGCGGAGAACTAGTAAAACGACTTCAAGCCCAGAACGGGTCAAGCCGGCGGGTAAAGGCCGGCAGGTCTTCAAAATAGGGGAGCGCACCGCCCTCGATGGCATGAAACTGCCAGTTGCTGCGGGCGTCCACCGTCGTTCGGCCCTGGTAGTCGGTAAAGTCTCCACGCGTCGCCATCGACACCCAGACCGGGGCAGTCAGTGCTTCATACAGGGTGTTGATGTCAGCGCTGAACATCTGGGCCGACACAAAATACAGCGGCGCGAAGCGAGCACCCGGTTGCCGCGTCGTCAGCAGGTTGTAACGCCACAGGGCTTCGTCAATCGCGGCTGAGCCCCAGGTCCGGGCCAGAAAATAGCGGATCACGGCCGGCCGGGTCAGCGTGCGGTACACCCCCTCGGACCAGCGCGGCCAACGCAGCAGCGCAAGCAGCCAGGGCGGGCCGACAACCGACCCCGCCGGCCCGTAACGCCGCTTCTTGCGGCTGAACCCGGTGGGGCTGACCATGGCCAGGCGCCGGATCAGCTGTGGCGTCTCACAACTGGCGCGGGCCGCAAACTCGCACGAGAGCGACAGCGCCACCACATCTGCGGCAACACCACCCGACTCTGCGTGAATGACGGCCAAGGCCAACTGTAGGGCATCCGTCATCAGTCGAACCGTGTAGGGCCGGTCACTGCGATCCGAAAAACCGAAACCCGGCAACTCCAACGCATACACCGCCCGCTGCTGGCGGTAGTGGGCAAACAAGGGCGCCACCTCGGCCGCTGAGCCAGCGGCATTGATACTGTGGACCAGCAGGAGTGGCGGCAGCCCATTGCCCGCACCCTCGGGCCGGGCGCCGTAGAGACTGAGCCGGCCAGCCGGGGAATCCAGATCCCTGCGTTCAGCCGGGAAGGCGAGGGGCAGTGGGCTGTCAGTCATCAGCGAGCGTCATTTTCTCCAAAACCAACCACTCAGCAATGGGCACATGGCTGGACGACCGGCAAATCGCCAGGCGGTCAAACACAATGGCTTGCTCCGCAAAATCACCCGCCAGCAGCTGGCGCTGCCTGGCATAGGCTTCAAGCGCATCGCCATATGCCAGACTCAAATGGGGAAACGGCGACAAACCATGAGCCGTGCCAGTCATTAACTGGGTGGCGGCTTGCATCTCTGTAAACGCCTGATGTAAATCAAAACGCAGAAACAGGCATCGGAAGAAATGCGGTGTGCCATCCACCATCGCCACCGGCCAGTGCTGAACAGGTGTTTGCGCGGCAATGCGCGCCAGCGTTGGCCGCAACTGGTCTGGCGTCAGGGCAACATCGCCCTGAATGGTCACGTGAGGCGCAAAGAACGGACCACCCAGCTCGGTCGACAGCCGACTGACCGTGGCAGTCAATGCGGCTTCATGGTCGGCACGAGGAAGCAGCCAGATGGAATATTGGGCTTGGTCAGACAACATGGCACTCCTTCCTGCTGGGTGGTTGAGCTTCGTCTGCCCTCGCTTGGCAAGAAGTCCACCCGGACACACAAAATGAACCTAAATTCACGCGACATTTCAAAATCGCGATGATAGTCGGTGGCACCTCGTGTACCGGTCCCCTGGCGGTGTATTCATGTCGCAACCCTGTCATGCAATCGACATCTTTCAGGCCTAAAGTGCGGCGCATGACTTCTTCTCGCTTCAAGCGGATCGGCCGCATTGCCAGGCCACTGCAATGACACTTGTTGCACCAGCGCAGCCCAGCTCGGTAGGCCTTTGAGCCATGGCCCAAGTCTTAATTGATAACTTGACCAAACGCTGGGGTGGACACACAGCCGTCAACAATGTCAGTTTGCTTGTACCGCAAGGCCAACTCGTGGCCATACTGGGCCCCTCTGGGTGCGGAAAATCAACTCTCTTGCGGCTGATTGCTGGATTAGAAGAACCAAGCGCCGGCCGGGTCGAGATCAACGGTCAGGACGTGACCAAGTTATCGCCCTCAGAACGGCAGATCTCCATGGTGTTTCAGTCTTATGCGCTGTTTCCGCACCTGTCCGTGGCAGAGAACGTCATCTTCGGCTTGAAGGTGCGAAAAGTAGGTCGGGCAGACCGTGATGCGCGGCTCAAGCGTGTGGCAGAGTTGGTCGAGTTGACACCCTACCTTGACCGCAAGCCCGCGCAGTTGTCGGGCGGGCAACGGCAACGTGTCGCCCTTGCGCGGGCCATTATTGCCGAACAGCCGGTGTGCCTGATGGACGAACCGCTGTCCAACTTGGATGCGCAGCTTCGGCATGAGATGCGGGTTGAAATCCGTGCCCTGCAACAGCGCCTGGGCATGACCATGGTTTACGTCACGCACGACCAAACAGAAGCCATGACCATGGCTGATCTGGTGGTTTTGATGCGAAACGGCGGCATTGAGCAAGCAGGTGCGCCTGCTGACATCTACAACCACCCGGCGACATCGTTCGTGGCCAGCTTTGTGGGGGCGCCCCCCATGAATCTGGTGCCGGACGGCACTGTTGTCAGAGGCATCCGGCCTGAGCATGTCCATCTGGGTGCAGGGGGTGATGGCGACATCGTGCGAAACGGCAAGGTCACTGCTGTCGAATACATGGGCGCTGACACCATCGTCACCGCACTGACTGGCCAGGCGCATCGCGTGGCCATGCGCCTGCCTGGCGCATCGGCGCTGCGCCCTGGTGATGCGCTTGATTTTCACTGGCGCCAGCAGGACGAAAGTCTGTTCGACACCGCAGGCATGCGGCTCACCAAGTCGCACACGGCGCTGGCCTAGATTCGCCCCCTCACAACAAGATCACTGTCACATCCACCCAACCCGAGCCCAAGGGCTCGCAACATGAGAGAGAGAGCAAGATGTCGAATATTTCACGCCGGACCTTTACCGCATTGGCCGTGGCCGCCGGTTTTGCATCCACCAACGCGTCTGCTGCAGATGTCGAAGTGCGGATGTACTTCCCGGTCGCCGTTGGCGGGCCAGTCACCAAGATCATCGACGACTACGCCGCTGGTTTCGAGAAAGAAAACCCCGGCATCAAGATCAAACCGATCTATGCCGGCGACTACCAACAGACCGTGGCCAAAGTCCTGACCGCCATCAAAGGCGGCGACACCCCTGAGACAGCTATTTTGCTGGCCGCCGACCTGTTCCTGTTGACCGACGAAGATGCCGTGGTGCCGATGGACGACTTCGTCAAGACCGCCGATGACACAGCATGGATGAACACGTTTTACCCCGCCTTCATGGAAAACGCCAAGCTCAAGGGCAAGACTTACGCGATCCCGTTCCAGCGCTCCACCCCCGTTCTGTACTGGAACAAGGACGCCTTCAAAGCGGCCGGCCTCAACCCTGAAAAAGGTCCGGCCACCTGGGCCGAGATGCGGGACATGGCCAAGAAGCTGACCAAGAAGGACGCGTCAGGCGCCACCACCCAATGGGGTGTCCAGATTCCCTCTGATGGCAATACCTCCTGGCTGTTCACCGGCATCACGACCGGCGCTGGCGCCCGTCTGACCAACGCCGATGGCAACAAAGTGGCCTTTGACGACCCCAAGGTGATCGAATCAATTCAGAGCTGGTACAACCTGTCGAAGGTCGATGGCGTACAACCGTCAGGCTTGATCTCCTGGGGTGCGACGCCGCGCGACTTTCTTGAAGGCAAGGCGGCCATGATCTGGCACACCACCGGCAACCTCACCAACATCAAGACGAACGCAAAGTTCGGCTTCGGTGTGTCCTACCTGCCGGGCATCCGGCAAAACGGAGCGCCAACAGGCGGCGGTAACTTCTACATCTTCAAGGGCGTCCCCAAGGTGAAGCAAGAAGCCGCATTCAAGTTCATCAAGTGGATGACAACGCCGGCACGCGCAGCAGAGTGGTCGGTCAAGACAGGCTATGTCGCGACGTCCGCTGCCGCCTACGACACGCCCGAGATGAAGGCCTACACCGCAAGCTTCCCACAGGCTATCGTGGCTCGTGATCAACTCAAATTTGCCGTGTCAGAACTGACCACCCATGAGAACCAGCGCGTGGCTAAGGTGTTTAACGACGCTCTGCAGTCCATCATGACAGGCTCACGTTCCGCCGAGGCAGCCCTGAAAGACGCGCAACGCGAAGGCGAGCGCATCCTGAAAGACTTCAAGTAATCAACTGTCAGCAGTCAAAGCGCCAGCAGCCACCATGACCGGAACACGCAACACCGTTCATGCCTGGCTGCTGGTGCTGCCTGCCTGCGTGTTGTTGGCAGCCTTCACGCACATCCCGATCATCACCACGTTCATCCACAGTTTTTATTCAACGCCCAAACCGCGGCGGCCGTCCCGTTTTGTCGGCTTCGACAATTACGAGGCCATGCTGGCCGACCCGATCTTCTGGAAGTCGCTGTGGAATAACCTGCTTTATGCCGGTGTCTCGGTACCCGTATCGATTGCGCTCGCTTTGGCCATGGCCTTGTTTGTCAACAGCAAACTCCGGGGCCAAGGGGCTCTTCGACTCGCCTATTTCACGCCCACGGTGCTGCCGATGATCGCTGTGGCGAACATCTGGTTGTTTTTCTACAACCCGCAATATGGTCTGATTGACCAACTGCTCAAACCTTTCGGCGTTGTGGGCGTCAACTGGCTCGGCTCACAGGGCACTGCGCTGTGGTGTCTGATCGTGGTCGGAATCTGGAAGGAAGCCGGCTTCTTCATGATTTTCTATCTGGCAGCCTTGCAGCAAATTTCGACTGAGTTAAGGGAATGTGCTGCTATTGAAGGCGCCAGTCGCTGGACATTTTTTTGGCGTGTCAGCTTTCCCCTGCTAATGCCAACCACCCTGTTCGTGATGATCAACGCCGTGATCAATGCCTTCCGTTTGGTGGACCATATTTTTGTCATGACGGGCGGTGGGCCCGACAACGCGACTTCCGTGCTGCTGTACCAAATTTACGTGGTCGGCTTCAAGTTTTTTGACCAAGCCTATGCAGCGACCTTGACCATTGTGCTGTTGCTCATCCTTGGCGTCATCGCCATCGGACAGTTCTTGCTGGCCGACAAGCGGGTTCATTACCAATGAGCATGGTCGACAACAAAGGCCTGGCCAGCGAAGTCGTTGAGACCATCGCGGCCTGGATGTTGGGCTTGCTGTGGATACTGCCGCTGCTGTTTGCCATCTGGACCGCTATCCATCCCAGCGCCTACGTGGCCAAGTTTGACCTGCTGGCCCCCATCACCGCGCAGAATTTCATCACTGCCTGGGAATCAGCCCCCTTTGCCCGGTATTTTCTGAACACCATGTTGTTGGTGACCGGTATTTTGCTGGCCCAGTTTGTCCTGTGCACCTTGGCTGCATTTGCTTTTGCCAGGTTCGAGTTCAAGGGTCGGGACACCCTGTTTATGTTGGTGCTGGTTCAACTGATGGTGGCGCCCGATGTGCTGCTGCTGGAGAACTACATCACCATTCGCCGGCTTGGCCTGGTGGACACGCTTCCGGCAATTGCCCTGCCCTACTTAGCCTCTGCCTTCGGCATTTTTCTGCTGCGGCAAACGTTCAAAGCTATTCCCAAGGACTTTGAAGAGGCAGCACGGATTGAGGGTTGCTCGACCCTGGGTGTCCTGTGGCGCGTTTATGTGCCGCTTGGCAAGCCCATCTACCTCGCCTATGGACTGGTGTTGGTCAGCTTTCATTGGAATAATTTTCTTTGGCCGCTGATCATCACAAACTCGGTCACGACACGGCCTTTGACCGTTGGACTGGCCATATTTGCCTCAGTCGATCAAGGCATTGACTGGTCCATCATTTGCGCGGCAACGCTGATGACATCCGGGCCCTTGCTGATTGCTTTCTTGCTGTTCCAGCGGCAATTTGTGCAGAGCTTTATGCAGACTGGCATCAAGTAGCGCCAACGCCGGCCTGCCTTACTTTGCTTGCCCAGGCAAGCGCGAATAAGGTCGCAGCACATCGCCGAGTGCAGCAAACACAGCCAGGTTGCCGGCCATGCACTCGGGGGACTGGAGAAACTCTGTCCTTTATGCCTGAACGATGGTGGGAATGTGCGAACGTTCCTGATCCGCCAAAATTGCATCAACGTTCAGAGCTGCAATTCGATTGTGACTACCAAAAACCACACTGACTGTGACTGGCGGCTGGCACGCTCCTCCCTGGCCGCTGGCGCTGGAGTGCGCTACCCTTCAGGCTCATCCCTTTGAGCACTGCACCCAACATGCCCCACCCGCCGACGTCCCCAACCTGGTTTGATGCCTTTGACCGCCGTGAATTCAGGCTGCCTCAGGCCCTGCTGCACGCCCGCGTGCCACGCGACGCACCTGACGGCCGCCCAGCCCTGCTGCTGTTGCACGGTTTCCCGCAGACCCATGTGATGTGGCAGCGGATGGCAGCCCGACTGGCCCAGGACTTTTACCTGGTGATGCCGGACCTGCGCGGCTACGGCGACTCCAGCAAACCGGCGGGCCTGCCCGATCACAGCAGCTACAGCAAGCGCGCCCTGGCGCAAGATATGGCTGATTTGATGGATGCGCTGGGCGTGGCACGCTTCGCGGTCTGCGGCCATGACCGGGGTGGCAGGGTGGCGCACCGGTTGGCAGTGGACCACCCAGGCCGGGTCAGCAGCCTGTGCGTGATCGACATCGCACCCACCCTGGACATGTACGCTGCCACCGACATGGCCTTTGCCAGAGCCTATTACCACTGGTTTCACCTGATCCAGCCCGCGCCCCTGCCCGAGACCATGATTGCCGGCAACCCGCTGCCCTACCTGCACCACACGCTTGGCGGCTGGGGCACCGGAGGTTTGGCACACATCGAGCCCCAGGCGCTGGCCGACTACGAGCGCTGCTTTGTGCTGCCCGGCACCATCCATGCCATTTGCGAGGACTACCGCGCCAGCGCTGGCATCGACCTTGAGCACGACCGCGAGAGTCGCGCGCGGGGGGAAAAAATTGCCTGCGATACCCTGGTGCTTTGGGGCGAACGCGGCGTAGTGCAGAGGCTGTTTCAACCGCTCGAACTGTGGCAGGCCCAGTGCGCAGGCCGAGTCAGCGGCCATGCCATGCCGGCCGGGCACTTTATACCGGAGGAGTTGCCAGAAGCCACCGCCGTCGCCTTAGCCGAGTTTTTGCCCGTTAATGCAGCGGGCACTGCGCCATGACCGAGCAACTGCCACACAGCCCTAGCCCTTCGCCAATCGGCGGCTTGGCGCTGGTGATCGGTGCCAGTGGCGGCATCGGCGCCGCCCTTCTGGCTCGGTTGCAACTGGATGACCGTTTTGACCGTTTTGACCGGGTGCTGGGGCTGTCGCGCCACAGCCAACCGGCGCTCGACCTGCTGGACCAGGCCAGCATCGCCCAAGCCGCCGCCCACGTGGCCGGGCTGGGTGTGCCGCTGCGCTTGCTGATCGACGCCACGGGCCTGCTGCATGGCCCAGGACTGCAGCCCGAAAAGAGCTGGCAGCAACTCGACCCGGTGCAGATGGCGCAGGCCTTTGCCATCAACGCCATCGGGCCGGCGCTATTGATGAAACACTTTTTGCCGCTGTTGCCGCGTGAGGGGCGCTCGGTATTCGCCACCCTGTCGGCCATGGTCGGCAGCATCGGTGATAACCAGCTTGGCGGCTGGTACAGCTACCGCGCCAGCAAAGCGGCGCTGAACCAGCTGGTACGAACCGCCGCCATCGAGCTGCGCCGGCGCCAGCCCCAGGCGCTGTGCGTGGCGCTTCACCCGGGCACGGTGGCTACCAACCTGTCAGCACCCTTTGCCAAAACCGGCCTACAGGTACAAACGCGAGACCATGCTGCAGCCCGCTTGCTGGGCGTGATAGAGGGCCTTCAGGCGGCTGATTCGGGTGGCTTCTTCAACCACGACGGCAGCGTGCTGCCCTGGTGAGACGCGCTGCCACGGATGGTGAGAACCCCAGCGGACGTGCCGGCCAATCAAACCGGGACGTTTTTTGAAAAATACCTGACGCCAGGCAAACCCTCAAAGTGCTGGTCCTGCGTCCAGAGCAGGGCGTGGTGGGCCTGGGCCGTGGCATAAATCAGGCCGTCCGCCATGGGCAAGCCGTTTGCAGCGCCACTCAATGCCAAATTCAGATTGATGTCGACCACCTGCCCTTCGCGCATCAGGGCTACCGCCTGGTTGGCAGCCGCAGGACCAAACTCTCGAAGGGCCACTTTATAGACCTCGTACAGGGTGATGATCGGGACGATCAAGGCACCGGTGGTGGCAATGCACTCGGCGAACAAGTCAGCGCGGGGCGAATCACTGAAGTACTCCAGCCAGCAAGACGAATCCAGCACCACCCCCTGCTGCTGCACAGTCGGCTTTTTGCGCACCATCAGAACCGCTCGGGTTCGTTGGGCACCTCAACGCTGCGCAGGCCCGTGAGCAAACCCCGGTACTGCGACGGCGTTTTGACCGGCACCAACTGGATCACGCCATTGATCTCAAACACGCTCATGCGACTACCGGGCAGGATGCCACCAGCCTCCCTGATTTCACGGGGTATCACAACTTGGAACTTGGGTGAAACGACAACGGTTTGATTTTTCATATCGATCATCATAACGTTGTACAAAAATACTGTCGATCGGCAGAATCAGTCCCGAGGTTAACTCAGGCGCCGTGACACTTCTTGTACTTCTTGCCGCTGCCGCAAAAACAAGGGTCATTGCGGCCGGGGGTGGGCTTGGCGTAGATGGTTTCTACCCTCGGGCCAAGATGGCGCCACAGCTCGCGCAAGTCGTACACCGCCCAGATGGCCGCTGCTAAGGCTTCCATGCGTTGAAGACTCACGCTGGGCGGGCTGTCGTCGTCAAACACGGCCACGGTGGGTTCATCGGTGTCGTCCTCGGTCAGCGCCACCATGGCCTGCAAGGCGCCGTCCAACAGCTTGGCCGCGTCTTTTTCACGCGGTGGCACCCACTCCTCAGGCCAGGTCTCCACGGCAAACATAAAGCCCAGCGCCCAGATTTGGCCAAAAGCGGGCAGCACGTCTTGACCCAGCGCGGCGCGCTCCTCGTCTGGCAGTGCCGCCACTGCGCCACGCACATCCATCACTTCAGGGTGATAAGCAGCCTCGTCGTCCAGGCCCTTCACGTCGGCGTCGAGCCCGGTAGCCACTTCATGCCAGCGACGCAACCACAGGTCCATGAACCGCTCGCGCTGCGCGGCATCGGCAAAACCACCGCCATGGGGCTCAGGGGCTTCACCCTCGTCCGCCAAGTCCAGCAAGACAGACAGGTAGTCGGCTGTCGGAATCGCGCGGCGGCAGCACACCAAGGCTGCCAGAAAACCTTCGCAAAACTCCCATTGCGGCGTTTCGTCGGAACGGCTGCGAAGGTCGTCCAGGATCAGGTCCAGCGCGTCATAATCTTCGGGCGCCAGCGGTACAAGCACGGCAGTCGCAGTGGGTGGCAGGGGGGTATCGGTCATCACAGGGCTCAGGGTTACGGCCCGGACTGAGCTCGGGCAACGCCAGATTTTGCACCGGCGGGCTGGGCAAAGGCGGCTGTCGCTGTTATGGTCGGGCCTTCAGGAGATGCCCCGATGCTGTACAAGCTCAATGCCATTATTCCAATTCGTTACACCGCCCTGGCCCTGTGCACCTTCGCGCTGCTGCTGAGCCTGGTTGCGCTGCTGGTCTTTGGCACCGGGTGGGGTGGGCTACTGCTCTCTGGTGGCCTGGTGGCGCTGGGCGTGCGCGACCTGCGCCAAACGCAGCGCTCTATCCTGCGCAACTACCCCATCATCGGCCACCTGCGGTTCGCGCTGGAGTTCATCCGACCAGAGATCCGGCAGTACTTCATCGAAAGCGACAACGAGGCCGCGCCGTTTTCGCGCTCGCAACGCTCACTGGTCTACCAACGTGCCAAGGGCGAGCCTGACAAGCGACCCTTTGGAACGCAACTGGATGTACACGCCACTGGTTATGAATGGATCAACCACTCGGTCGCCCCCACCCGACTGGCCACCCATGACTTTCGCCTGCTGATCGGCCCCGACACCGCGCAGCCCTACAGCGCCAGCGTATTCAACATCTCAGCCATGAGTTTCGGCGCGCTGAGCGCCAACGCCATCCTGGCGCTCAATGCCGGCGCGCAGCGTGGCGGTTTTGCGCACGACACGGGCGAGGGCTCGATCTCGGCGCACCACCGGGTCCATGGCGGAGACCTGATCTGGGAAATCGGCTCGGGCTACTTTGGCTGTCGCAATGACGACGGCAGCTTCAACCCCGCCAGGTTCGCCGACAACGCGCGCAACCCGCAGGTCAAGCTGATCGAGCTCAAGCTCAGCCAGGGCGCCAAGCCGGGCCACGGCGGCGTGTTGCCCGGCCCCAAGGTGACGGCTGAGATCGCCGCGGCGCGGGGCGTGCCAGTGGGGGTGGATTGTGTGTCGCCGGCAGCGCACAGCGCCTTTACCACGCCCATGGAGATGATGCAGTTCATCGCCCAGCTGCGTGAGCTGTCGGGCGGCAAGCCGACCGGCATCAAGCTGTGCATCGGCCACCCCTGGGAGTGGTTTGCCATGGTCAAGGCCATGCTGGCCAGCGGCACCACGCCAGACTTCATTGTGGTCGATGGCGCAGAGGGCGGCACTGGCGCCGCACCGGTGGAGTTCACCGACCATGTGGGATCACCGCTGCAGGAGGGCCTGCTGCTGGTGCACAACACGCTGCGCGGCGCAGGGCTGCGGCAGCGCATCCGCATCGGCGCGGCGGGCAAGGTGGTGAGTGCCTTTGACATTGCCCGCCTGATGGCACTGGGCGCAGACTGGTGCAACAGCGCGCGCGGTTTCATGTTTGCGCTGGGTTGCATTCAGGCCCAGCATTGCCACACTGGCCACTGCCCCACCGGCGTCACCACCCAGGACCCGCTGCGCCAGCAGTCGCTGGTGGTGCCCGACAAGGCCGAGCGCGTCTACCACTTTCACCAGCAAACCCTGCACGCGCTGCAAGAGCTGGTGCAGGCCGCCGGCCTGCAGCACCCGCGCGACATCACCGCCCACCACATCGTGCGCCGCAGCAGCGACCACAAGGTCAGCTCGCTGGCGCAGCTGATCCTGACCCAGCTGCCCGAAGGCGCGCTGCTCAAACCAGAGCTGAGCGGCCTGCCGATGATTTACAGCCAGCATTGGCCGATGGCAGCGGCGGAGAGTTTTGGGCTGACGACCGCTGGATGAGCGCCATCATTTTTGCAAGGCACGCGACGCAGCCAACTGGTAAACCAAGCTGTCTTCGCGCTTGTCCACCGCCATCACCATGACGATCAACACGTCGTCTTGCACGCCATAGTCCAAGCGGTAGCCCTGCTTTTTCAGCTTGATTTTGTAGTGCCCAGTCAGCGCGCCATGCAGCGCGGCCCCGGGCACATGGGGATTGTCTAAGCGCTTCTTCAGCAACTTGCGCAGCGGCTCTTTGACCGAGCCGTCCAGCTTCTGCCATTCTGACCACGCACTGGGAACAAACTGCAAACGGTACTTGGTTTTGCGGCCTGGCGAGGGCTCAGATGGCATCGACATCCACCTCGACGGCCTGGGCCCGCTCGCTCATCCGCTCCAGCACGGTTCGACCCAGCTTCTCGTCGGACAACTCCTCTAGCATGGCCTCAAACAGGGCTGGCTCAAGCATGTAAAACGCTGCCTTATTGTGGTTGAGCACCGCCACCGGCCGGTTTTTGGCTTCTCGCAATACTGCAGCCGGATTTTTCTTGAACTCAGACATGCTGATCGTTACGTTGGCATAAAGCGCTTCCATCAATGACTCCTTAATTGGCGCTAATTATGGCGCTTATTGACACACGATGCGACGCTCAGGCCCTAGCATGCCGAGCGGCAGTGCGTACGTGCGCTGCACCTATGCAGTCAGCTCGCTGGCGCAGCTGACCCTGACCCAGCTGCCCGAAGGCGCGCTGCTCAAGGCGGACCTGGGAGGCCTGCCGATGATTTACAGCCAGCATTGGCCGGCAGCGGCGACGGGCTACGCTCTCGATCAAAAAGTGGAATTGGTCGTGTCTCGCGGGCGCATTGTGATCCAGCCCTCAGAGCAGGTGACTTACAGCCTGGACGCGCTACTGGCCGATATCACAGAAGCTAACGCGCACGGCGAACTCAGTTTTGGCAAACCGGTCGGCAAAGAGGCTTTCTGATGGCCGCACGCGGCTATGTCCCGGATGCAGGCGATGTCGTCTGGTTGGAGTTTGATCCCCAGTCCGGTCACGAACAAGCCGGGCACCGCCCAGCCCTGGTGATTAGCCCCGCCAGTTACAACGTCAAAACGGGCTTAATGGTTTGCTGCCCCATGACCACCAAAGTCAAAGGACGCCCGTTTGAGGTGCTGACCGAAGTCGACGGTCTGGCGTCTGCTGTGTTGTCAGACCAGGTCAAGTCATTGGATTGGCAGGTGCGCAAGGCCAAGAAAAAAGCCGTTGTGGCCTCAGAGGTGATGTTGCACGTACGGGCCAAGATCAAAGCCCTGCTGCTGCTGAATTGAATTCAGTCAGCTCTGATCAACAGCGGCGGTACGTTGACACCGCCCGCAGACACAACCACCCCAAGCGGCAGCAGCCGCTTGGCCAGCCGCAACACCAGCGCGTCCTTGCTCAGCAATTGGGCTCGATGGGCCACGGCCAGGTCGATGAACATCTGGTCGTCCGGGTCGCGGCAACGCACGGCGCAGCGGGGCGCCACCGCCACCAGCGACACCCCCGCATCCCACTGCGCCAGCAGCGGCGCCACGCAGTGGGCCTGACGGGCCAGCACAACGGCGATTTTTGGGTAGGCCAGCACCCGCACCAGTTCCGCGCGCATCGGCACTGTCGCCAGCCAGCGCATTTCACCCCGGGCAAGGGCCTGCTGCAGCCCCTGAACCTGCGGGTTCTGAAACAGCAGCAAGTCCAGCACGATATTGGTGTCTAGCACCAGCGCGCTCATGCCGGTTTGCTGCGGGCCGACCCCTGCACCATGTCAAAGCGGAACAGCCGGCACTCCAGCGGACCATTCCACATGGGCACGCGACGCGATTCTTTCAGGCGCATCTTGCCGGGTAGTTTCAGATCGGGCGTGAGCACCCAGGCGGTCCAGCCCGGGTAGTTCTTTTTCCAGTGGGCGCTGAGTTGGCTAAAAAAAGCGCCGTCCTCACCGCCAGCGCCAACCTGAGTGGCCACCTGCGCCTGTTCCCGGCCGCCGGCGCGCTGGGCGCCGGCCACACCGGCCACCTCGATGTGCTCGCCGTAGGGCGGGTTGACCAGCATCACGCCGGGCTCGGCGCAGGGCGGCAGGCGTTGCAATGCGTCGCCACCCCGGAATTCGATCAAGTCGGCCACGCCGGCGCGCTGGGCGTTGCGCTGGGCAAAGTCCACCATTCGAAACGCCACATCGCTCCCAAAAATAATAGGTTTTTGGCCTGAAACCCTTGTCACCTCTGCCTCTTTAGCTTCTATTTTGATAGCATCCCAAACGTGCCGGGCAAACGGCAGGTAGTGCTCAAAAGCGAAGCGACGGCCACTGCCTGCGGCGATGTTGCAGGCCATTTGGGCAGCCTCGATGGCGATGGTGCCGCTGCCGCAGCAGGGGTCATACAGCGGTGGCAGGTCGCCCTCGCCGGCCAGCCAACCGCTGGCGGCGAGCATGGCGGCGGCCAAGGTTTCCTTCAGGGGGGCCTCGCCCTTGTCCTCTCGCCAGCCGCGCTTGAACAGCGGCTCGCCCGAGGTGTCGATGTAGAGCGAGCAACCGTCAGTGGTCAGGTGGGCAAAGATGCGCACGTCGGGCCACTGGGTGTCGACGTCGGGGCGCACGCCGTTGGCCTTGACGCGGAAGCGGTCGCACACCGCGTCCTTCACCTTGAGCGCGGCAAAGTTCAGGCTGGTCAGCGGGCTGTGCTGGGCTGTGACCTCCACCTTAATGCTCTGGCGCGGCGTGAACCAGGCCTCCCAGGCCACCTCACTGGCGGCTCGGTACAGGTCTTGCTCGTTGCGGTATTCGGTGTACGACAGCAGCACCAGCACCCGCTGCGCCAGCCGGCTGTGCAGGTTGAGCAGCATCACGTCTCGCCATGCCCCATTCAAGGCCACGCCACCACGGCGTTTTTGCACGGCTTGCCCGCCCAAGCCGGTGATATGTTGCACTTCTGGCAGCAGGTATTCCTCTACGCCAGCAGCGCAAGGCAAAAACAATTGGAGCTGGTTCAAACAAACATCCTAAAAACGGGCTACAGCACCTTGCGCAACGAGGCCGGCGCAATGCGCAGACCCTCGCGGTATTTGGCTACGGTGCGCCGGGCGCAGTCGATGCCTTGCTCCTTGAGCATGTCGGCCAGCTGACTGTCGCTGAGCGGCTTTTTAGGGCTTTCGGCCGCCACAAACTGCTTGATCAGGGCTCGCACCGCGGTGCTGGAGGCATTGCTGCCCGAATCGGTGCCCAGGCCGGAGCCAAAAAAGTACTTGAGCTCAAAGGTGCCAAACGGCGTGGCCATGTACTTGGCGGTGGTCACACGGCTGATGGTGCTCTCGTGCAGGCCCAGCTCGTCGGCAATCTCGCGCAAGACCAGGGGGCGCATGGCCAACTCACCGTGCTGGAAAAAGCTTTTTTGCCGCTCCACGATGGCGGTGCTGACGCGCAGAATGGTGTCAAAGCGTTGCTGGATGTTCTTGATGAACCAGCGCGCCTCTTGCAAACGCTGCTGCAGCGCCGCGTGGCTGGAGGCCTCGCGCCCGCCGGCCTTGTGCTGGCGCAGCGCATTGGCATAGATGTCGTGCACGCGCAGGCGCGGCATGACATCGGCGTTCAGTTGGACCCGAAAGCGCGCCTGGCTGCCCTTGCCGACCTGGACCACCAACACGTCAGGCACGACGATGTTGCGCTCCACATTCACAAAGCGGCGCCCCGGTTTGGGTTCAAGCCGCCCGATCAGGGCAATGGCCTCGCGCACGGCCACGTCATTGGCGTCACACAGTGGCATCAGCCGTTTGATGTCACGCCGGGCCAGCAGGTCCAGCGGCTGGCTGCAAATGCGCAAGCCGAGCTCTATCAGCCGCCGCCGGGCGGGCGTCAGGCCGTCGGCCCGCAGCAGCGCCTGCAACTGCAGCTGCAGGCATTCGGCCAGATCCCGCGCACCCACGCCGACCGGTTCCAGGCTTTGCAGCAAATGCAGGGCCACCGTGAAATGGTGCACCAGCGCCTCAAGCTCTGCCTCGTCATCGCTGGCCAGGCCATGCGCCAACGCGGGCAGACTGTCTTCCAGGTAGCCGTCGTCATTGAGCGACTCGATCAAAAACCGCAGTGCCGCACGGTCATGCTCACTGAGGCGCAGCGACAGGGCCTGGGTATGCAGGTGAGTCTGCAGAGAGTCCTGCGCGCGGGCCAGTTCCGTCGCGTCCAGCGCATCGTCACCGTCCAGGTTGTTGCCCTTGGCGCGAGCCTCGCCGCCCCACTCGTTGTCGTCGGGTGCGAGCGAAGCGCTGCCGTCTCCCTCCCAACTCTGGCCATCGTCGTCCAGCGTCGCTGTTGAAGCGTCATTTTCGACGACAGACCTTGTCTCTGCTGGATAGTCTGCTCCTGAATATGTAGCAGACTCGGCCTCCAGATCGTCGCTGCGAACCGGCGCGTCGGCCTGTGCCAGGCCAAAGTCCTCGCGCGGTGCCTCAGTGACCTCGCGCTCTAGAAAAGGGTTGTCGTCCAGCATCTGATCGACTTCTGAGCTCAACTCCAGGGTGGACAACTGAAGCAGGCGAATCGACTGCTGCAACTGCGGCGTCAGGGCCAGATGTTGCGAGGCCCGCAGCGAGAGGCCCTGCCTCAACGCGCACCCCCACTGAAGGCATCAGCCGGCAGCAGCCACAATACAAGCGCAAGCGGCAAGGCCATCACATCCTGAAGTGCTCGCCCAGATAGACACGACGCACGTCGGCATCGTTGACGATCTCGGCCGGCGTGCCTTCTGCCAGTACACGGCCATCATTGATGATGTAGGCGTGGTCACAAATACCCAGGGTTTCGCGCACGTTGTGGTCGGTGATCAGCACGCCAATGCCCCGGTCTTTGAGGAAGCCGATGATGCGCTGAATCTCGATCACCGCAATCGGATCGATGCCGGCAAAGGGCTCGTCGAGCAGAATGAACCGTGGCTGCGTGGCCAGCGCCCGCGCAATTTCCACCCGGCGCCGCTCGCCGCCCGACAGGGCCAGCGCCGGGCTCTGACGCAAATGCTGTACCCGCAGGTCATTCAGCAGCGCATCGAGTCGGTGGTCGATGTCGTCGCGTGTCAGCGACTTGCCAGCCGTATCGCGCTGCAACTCCAGCACAGCCCGCACGTTGTCTTCCACGTTGAGCTTGCGAAAAATTGACGCTTCCTGCGGCAGGTAACTCAAGCCCAGCCGGGCCCGGCGGTGGATCGGCATGTGCTCAACCGATTGGCCATCAATGCGGATATCACCCGCGCTGGGTCGCACCAGACCGACGATCATGTAGAAAGAGGTGGTCTTGCCCGCCCCGTTGGGGCCAAGAAGGCCCACCACTTCGCCCTTACGAACCACCAGCGACACATCCTTGACCACCTTGCGACTGCCATAAGCCTTTGCCAGATGACTGGCTTCGAGTCGGCTAGCACCGTCAGCAGCGCTGATTCGAGCCTGGGGCGCGTCGAGAGTGACCTGTTCGATCACTTACGCGCCTCGCCCAGCGCGTTACTGGGCCGAAGTGCCGGCGAAGCCGTCCCCGCCTTCGGCGGGTTGGGCGCTGAGTCTTCGGGTTTAGGCATCAGCATGGCTCGGACCCGCCCCGCAGTGGCGCCGGTGGTGCCTTGCGCCAAGCCACCATCGATATTGAAGACCTCGGTTGTGTTGTCAAACAAAATGACTTGGCCGGTCAACTCGTCATTCAGTGTGGCGCCCCGGTAGCGCCGCAGTTGGGCCTGCTTGATGAACTTGACCGTATCGGCACGCCCGTCGTACTCGATGGTTTCGGCCTCTCCTTCAATGAATTCATCCACCCCCTCGCGCTTCTGGCGGTAAAACGCCAGCTTGCCGGGCTCTGCACTGACCAGCCCAAACTGGTTGCCCTGCGCGTCCTGTCGCACCTCGATACGGGCACCGCGGATCAGGATGCTGCCTTTGGTGACGATGACCCTCCCGGTGAAAACACTGGTCTGTTTCTGCTCGTCGTGACGCAGGGCGTCAGCCTCGACATTCATCGGTTTGCTACGGTCAGCTTTTTCGGCATGGGCCGATCCTGCGCACACACAAAGCGCCGCAATCAAAAGCCAGAAGGGGATTGGGATTTTCATAAGGCACGAATCTTGCGTAAATGTCGGTGCCATTGTACGGCCGCCTAAACTGGCTGGCGAGGACCTCGCGCGTCAATCTGACCCAGATGCACCAAAAACCAGCATGCTACTCGAAACACCGCGGCACCAGCGACAAGGCAAGGCGGCAGGCAAGGGGCAGTTTCATCAGCGACCGCTGCGGACCTCGCCGGTCAGGAATTCCACCACCTGCAGGGCACGTTCCATGCTGCGCGCCAGGCTACCGTCGGTATAAAAGCGGCCCGCCACACCCAGCGCCGGCACACCTTCCACCCGGTAGGCGTTCTGCAACTGCGCACCACGAGTGGCCTTGGTGGAGACCGAGAACGAGTTGTACTGCTCCATGAACTTGGCCTTGTCCACACCCTGCTTGCCAACCCAGTCACCAATCTCGTCGCCACGCGCGAGTTTTTGCTTGTCCACATGGATGGCTGCAAAGACCTGCCCATGGAGTTTGTCAAGCAAACCCATGGCTTCGAGCGCGTGAAACAGGCGCTGCTGCGGCACAAAATCATCGCGAAAAGCCACGGGCACCCGCCTCACCGAGACATCTTTGGGCACGCCCTTGATCCAGGCATTGAGGGTGGGCTCAAAGGCATTGCAATGCGGGCAGCTGTACCAGAAAAACTCCACCACCTCGATCTTGCCCGCAGGCGCCTCCACCGCGGCCCGCTTGTCCAGCACCATGTAGTCGGTCCCGGCCACCGGCGGCTTGGCTTGGGCCAGCGCCAGCCCAGACGAAACGGCAGAACCCGCCAATGCAGCACCGCAAACCAAAGAAAAATCACGACGTTTCATGCTCTGTTACTCCATTCAAAATCAGTTGATCCGCGCCAGGGGTAGAAGTTCCACAGGCCCGTCAGCGCTGAACCCGCACCAGGGCCGTCTCCAGCCCACTGGCATCGAGTTTTTCCTTGGCTCGCTCAGCTTCTTCTCGTTTGTCAAATGGGCCGACCCGCACCCGGTAAACGGTGCGGCCCGACTGCTCGCGCTCCGACACCCGGGTCTCGATACCACCGAGTGACAGACGGGCGCGCTGGCTCTCGGCGTCTTCGAGGGTGCGAAAAGCGCCCACTTGGACGAAATAACTAAAAGGCTCTGCTGCGCCCGCAACAGCGGCCGCAGCAACCGGGGCAGCGGTCGTCGTGCGCGACTTGGCCAGGTCGCCCAGCGGATCAGCACTGACAGCTGACTTGGCCTCGACCTTAGCGGGCAAACTGGGCAGCACGGCCGGCGCTGGGGTGGCTGTTACAGGGAGAGGCACAGCTGCCGCTCCGGAGGCCGCAGCCAGCGGCTCCGAGGCGGCCGGCTGTGCTGGCTTGGCCGGGTTTTTTCCATAGAGCGGCGCGTTGGGGTCCCAGTCCTTATTTTTTTTACTCTCAGCAGCGTCCTGCTCGGCGCCGCGACTCTCGCCCTTGTTCAAAAAGGGCACAGGCACCTTGGTCACATACACCGCCACGGCCAGCGCAGAGCCCAGGCCCACCAGAACTCCGATGACGAACCCGACCAGGGTCCCACCGCGTTGCTGCATCATGTTCTTCACACTCCGGGTTGGATTCACATTTTTTGCGGGGCGCTGACACCCAGCACCGCCAGTCCATTGTGCAACACCTGCGCCGTGGCCGCGACCAGCGCCAGCCGCGCCAACCGCAGAGGCTCGTCGTCCACCAAAATACGCTCCGCATCGTAGTAACTGTGGTAACTGGCCGCCAATTCACGCAGGTAAAAAGTGACGTCATGCGGCGCAAAGTCGGCGGCGGCTGCCGTCAGCATGTTAGGGTATTTGGCCAGCAGCAGCATCAGCGCCTGCGCGGGCCCGCTGGACAGCGGGTCCAGGTCCACAGCGCCCAACGCCTGCCGGTCACCACCCCAGGCCGCCAGCACTGAGCAGATGCGGGCATGGGCATACTGCACGTAATACACCGGGTTGTCGTTGTTCTTGGCCACCGCAAGATCGACGTCGAAGGTGTACTCGGTGTCGGGCTTGCGACTAAGCAGAAAGAATCGCACCGCGTCCTTGCTGGTCCACTCGATCAGGTCGCGCAGGGTCACGTAGCTGCCGGCGCGCTTGGAAATTTTGACCTCTTCGCCTCCCTTGACCACCCGCACCATGGTGTGCAACACATAGTCCGGATAGCCCTGCGGAATGCCGACGCCCGCGGCCTGCAGGCCGGCACGCACGCGCGCGATGGTGCCGTGGTGGTCGGTGCCCTGGATGTTGACCACTTTCTCGAAGCCGCGCTCCCACTTGGTAATGTGGTAGGCCACATCGGGCACAAAGTAGGTGTAGCTGCCATCGCCCTTGCGCATCACCCGGTCCTTGTCGTCGCCGTAGGCCGTTGTTTTAAGCCACAGCGCGCCATCCTGCTCGTAGGTGTGGCCGGCCTCCTGCAAGCGACGCACTGCGTCATCGACCCGACCGCTCACGTACAGGCTGCTTTCCAGGTAGTAGTTGTCAAACCGGACTGCAAAGGCCTGCAGGTCCAGGTCCTGCTCGTGGCGCAGGTAGGCGACGGCGAACAGGCGCATGTCGTCCAGCGCCTCGACGTCGCCCGAGGCGGTGAAGCTGCGGTCGTCAGACTGCACCGTCTTACCGGCCAGAAAATCGGCCGCAATGTCGCCAATGTACTCCCCGTTGTAGGCCTGCTCAGGCCATTCCGGGTCCCCGGGCTTGACGCCCTTGGCGCGCCATTGGGTGCTGGTGGCCAGAGTGCCGATCTGTACGCCGGCGTCGTTGTAATAGAACTCGCGGAAGACCGCCCAACCCTGGGTCTGGTACAGGTTACAAATGGCGTCACCCAAAGCGGCCTGGCGGCCGTGGCCCACGTGCAGCGGCCCGGTCGGGTTGGCCGAGACAAATTCCACCAGCAGGCGCTGGCCGCGGGGGCTCTGGGCGCCAAACTGAGCACCTTGCGCCAGCACGTCGCGCACCACGGCCTGCTTGGCTGCGGGTTTCAGCCGGATATTGATAAACCCCGGCCCGGCGATGTCCAAGGCGTCCACCCAACGCTGGAACGGCTCGGTACGCAGCAACTCGGCGCGCAGGGTTTCGGCCAGCTGCCGCGGATTGGCTTTGAGCGGCTTGGCCAGTTGCATGGCAGCCGTTGTGGCCAGGTCGCCATGGGCCGCCACCTTGGGTGACTCGAAAGCTGCTTTGGCACCGGCACCCGGCAACAGGGTGTCTAGCACGCGCGCCAGAGTTTCGAGCAATTCATTTTTGACAGTCTGCATGCGCGGATTTTAGGGGTGGCGCCTGTACTGCCAGCCAGGCGACCCGCTCACGCCCAAAAATCGAGGGTTAACCCGCGTCGGCGTGTTTGCCAAGTTCAGCGTTATATGCTGGAATCCGCCATGGATTCGCTGCTTAAAACCACTTAATAGGAACCCACCATGAAGAAATTCCTTTCGATTCTGGCAGTCGGCCTGTCGATTTATATGGGCGCTGCCCACGCCGAAGACGCTGCCAAAACCCCGCAACAAAACAAGATGGCAACTTGTAACAAGGACGCCGGCGACAAGAAGGGTGATGAGCGCAAGGCCTTCATGAAGGACTGCCTGAGCGCCAAACCCGCCGCGGCCCCGGACAAGAAAACCGCGCAGCAAGACAAAATGAAAACTTGCAACGAGCAGGCCAAAGACAAAAAAGGCGACGAGCGCAAAAAGTTCATGAGCGAGTGCCTCAAGAGCAAGTAAGCCCAGAATGGGCATGCCAGCGGCAGGCTCCGGGCAGGGTGACCAAAGTGGTCACGAAGCTTGCCAGTAGCCTGGCTGCCCATAATGGTGTTTAAGAAAATCAATCCAAAGCCGCACCCGCAAGGGCAGGTGTTTGGCGTGGGCAAACACCGCATAAATACCGTTGGGCGGCGCGGCAAACGCCTCCAGCACGGCCTCCAGGGTGCCCGCTTCCACCTCTGACTCCACCTCCCAGGTACTGCGCCAGGCAATGCCCAGGCCGCGCAGGCACCAGTCGTGCAGCACTTGCCCGTCTGAGCAGTCGAGGGGCCCCGCCGCCTTGAGGTACACCAGCTCGCGGCCCTCGCCCTTGGGCAGCGAGAAGGCCCAGCCCCGGGTTTGCGAGGCGTCACTGGACAGCGTCAGGCAGTCAAATCGGCTCAGGTCTTGGGGGTGCAGCGGCCGGCCGTGGCGCTGCAAATAGGCCGGCGTGGCCACGCACAGGCGGCGGTTGTCGGCCAGCCGCACGCTGATTAAGGATGAGTCTGGCATGTCACCAACTCGCACCGCGCAGTCCACCGCTTCACCCGCTAGGTCCACCACGCGGTCGCTCAGGTTCAAGGAGAGGGTCACCTCGGGGTGCAACTCACGAAAACGCGGCACCAACGGTGCCACGTGCCTGCGGCCAAACCCGGCGGGCGCCGTGATACGCAAATGCCCACTGGCCTTGACGCCGCCCGCCGACACGCTGCCTTCTGCATTGGCCAGATCGGCCAGCAGACGCTGGCAGTCTTCCAGAAAGGCACTGCCCTCGTGGGTGAGCGTGATGCGCCGTGTGGTGCGAACCAGCAGCTTGACCCCCAGTCGCTCCTCCAAAGCGTCAAGCCGCCGACCCATGATGGCCGGCGCGACGCCTTCGGCCAGGCCGGCTGCCGTTAGGCTCCCGCGCGAGGCCACTGAGACGAAGGTTTCGAGCTGCTTGAGCTTGTCCATGGCCGAAGATTATGGCCCTGCGCCGCCGCCCGCCCACGGCTCCCCGGCCAGACGGACGCAGTGGTATAAGTAAGTCCCTCATCGTTCCGGGGCCTGTCTGTCATGGCCAGGTCAACACCCCATGAAGCAACATCCAGTGACAGCAGCCGATATCTTGCGCCAGGCCGAGCGAATCGGTTGGGCCCTCACCGAAGGCCGCGCCGCAGACATCGCCGAACTGGCGGCACCGGCTTACGCGGCCTTTGAGCGGGCTGCGGCCAAGCTGGATTTTGATGTCGACACCCTGTCGCTGTTCGCCACCCTGCAGGAGACCCGGGCGTCTGAGCTGACCCAAGGCGCCACTCAGCCGGTCGGTGAGCGGGCGCCGGCGACCCTTGCCGGGCTGCCATCCAGCCTGACCGAGGCCACGCAGGCCCTGCGCGAAGGCCGGGTCAGCTCTGTGGCACTGACGCAGGCGGCCATCGCCGCCGCCCGGGTGGCACAGCCGCATTTCAACGCGTTCGTCAGGCTGGACGAGGCGTCGGCCCTGGAGGCCGCGCGCGCCTGCGACCAAGACCTGGCCAAGGGCCTGGTCCGCGGCCCACTGCACGGCGTGCCGCTGGCGCACAAGGACATGTTTTACCGCCAGGGCCTGGTGTCGAGCTGCGGCAGCAAGCTGCGCCAGGACTGGGTTGCACCCTGCACCGCCAGTGTGCTGGAACGGCTGGACGCCGCCGGCGCGGTGCAGATCGGCACCCTGAACATGACTGAGTTTGCCTACGGCCCAACCGGCCAGAACGCCTTTTTGGGCGATGCACGCAACCCCTGGAACCCCGACTACATCACTGGCGGCTCGTCCAGCGGCTCGGCTGTCTCGGTGGCGGCCCGGGTGGTGTACGGCGCGCTGGGCTCGGACACCGCCGGCTCGGTGCGCTTGCCGGCCGCCATGTGTGGGCTGGTGGGCATGAAGACCACCTTCGGGCTGGTGTCGCGCGCCGGCGCCATGCCGCTGTCGCAGTCGCTCGACACCGTGGGCCCCCTGACACGCACCGTGGCCGACAACGCCCTCTTGCTGTCGGTGCTGGCTGGGCACGACCCGCGTGACCCGTCCACCGCCGCAGGCACCGCGCCGGACTACACGCAGCAGCTCCAAGGCCCGGTGCAAGGCATGCGCATCGGCATTCCAAAAGGCTATTTCGACCGCGACATCGGGCCAGAAGTTGCTGCCCGTCTGGCACAGGCCACTGCCGTTCTGTCAGAGCGCGGCCTGACGGTGGTCGAGGTCGACATGCCGGACATGGATGCCATCAACGCGGTTGGCCTGATGCTGACTTGGGGTGACGTGCTCGCCATCCATGGCCCCTGGATGCGGGACTGTCCCGAACAGTACACCGCCCAGACCCGCGGCCGAATTCAAGGCACACTGGCCGTCTCGGCCCAGGCCTATGGCAATGCCCAGCGGCTGCGCGGGCCACTGCTGCGGGACTTCTGTGACCAGGTCTTCAGCCGATGCGACGCGATACTGGCGCCGGTGTTGCCGATCCAGGTGCCGCGCCTGTCCGAGGTCGACGTGTCAGGCGGGGCCAGCACGCAGCGCGTCCTGAATGAGATCACCCGGCTGATGCGGCCGGTCAATGTGCTGGGACTGCCAGCTCTGACGCTGCCAGGTGGTGCCACCGCCAATGGGTTGCCCTGCGGTTTCCAGCTGATCGGCCGGCCATTTGCCGAAGGCCTGCTGTACCGCATTGGCCATGCCTATGAAATGGCGACGGGGTTTTCTAGCTGGGCGCCGCCGGTGCTGACGCAGCCCGTCTGAGCGCACTGCGCTGGGCCGGGGCGCAAAAGTCCGGTCCTCCATATTTGCTCCACAGTTGACCGGCACAGTGCCTCATCCGCGGCTAACCGAGCCAGGAATCAACCTGAGACTTCCATGCACCACACCACCACCATGACCCCAATCCGGCGCGCTGGCGCCATGCTGCTTTCCCTGGCCCTGCTGCTGAGTCTGACGCTGGGGTTGAGCGGCTGCGGCGGCGGCGCCACAGCGACCCCAAGCAACCCGACTGACCCAGTGGCCGTCGCCCTAGCGGCGACCAACGACCGCATCAACCTAGGCCAGCAAATATTCACCGACGCCAACCTCTCGGAGCCACGCGGCACCGCCTGCGCGGCCTGCCACCAGGCCACAATGGGTTTTGCCGGCAACCACGGCGGCCGCAACGGCGTGGCCGTGGGCAGCATGCCCGGATCGATTGGCTCCCGCAATGCCATGACCAACAGCTACCTGGGCTTGATCCCGACGCCACTGAGCTTTGTCACCACCGACGGTGTCACCGAGGCCGTCGGCGGGTTGTTCTGGGACGGCCGCGGCGACTCAGCCGAGTTGCAGGCGCTCGATCCGCTGCTCAACCCGCTGGAGATGAACAACCCCAACCGCAGGAGCGTGGTCGACAAGATCGCCCAGTCGCGCTATGCGGCGCAGTTCAGGCAAGCGTTTGGGGCCAACATTTTTGCCGATACAGATGCCGCCTTCACCTCGATCGGGTTGGCCATTGCTGCGTTTGAGCGGGCCCGGCTCCAGCCTTTCAGCTCAAAATACGACGCCATGGTGCGGGGGCAAGCCACGCTGAGCCCGACCGAGGCGCGCGGCATGGCCCTGTTCGCGGACCCGGCCAAGGGCAACTGTGCCGGCTGCCATCTGATGAACCCCACCAGCGGCAATCCCGAGGACTCTCCATTTTCGGAGTTCACCTATTACGCCACCGGCATCCCGCGTAACCCGGCCATCCCGAAGAATGCCGACCCGGCGTTTTACGACCTCGGGCTGTGTGGACCAAACCGCACGCCTCCCGCCCTGCCCAGCGGCGTGGCGCCAGGTTTCACAATCAGTCACGTCTGTGGCCAATTTCGCATGCCGACCCTGCGCAACGTGGCCCAACGCCCGGCCTTCATGCACAACGGCTTTTTCAATAGCCTGACTGAGGTGGTGCGTTTTTACTCGACGCGTAACAGCGATCCCATTCGCTGGTACGGCCAGGCAGTTAGCAACGACCTGCCAGCCCAGTACCTGGGCAACATCGAGGTGGTGAAGGCGCCGTTCAACCGCGCCGCCAACGCCGGGCCGGCGCTGACCGACGCGGAGATCGCCGACATCGTGGCCTTTTTGCACACCTTGAGCGATGCCCCAGTTGCGCCTTAAGGGCAGATTTGGCGGGCTTTTGGCGCCCGCTGCTGTCACGGAGCGGTTGTATCACGCCACTCAACATGTCAATTGTGTGAGGTCGCGCCTTGGATTACAAATTGATCGACACCGCCATGGACTATGTTCGCAAGAGCGCCCTCGCCGTCGGAGGCGATGTGGTGGCGTGGCCCAAGTACGAGAAGATGGTGCTGCAGCGCCTGAAAACCGAATTCGACCCCAGGCCCAAGATGCCCAAAGAGTATTACTACGCCTACCTGCGCGTCAAAGGCCTGAAGCACGCCGAGTGCTTGGACAAGATGGGCCTGGGCGCCGATGACGACCGACCCAGCGGCGGGAAAAAAAGTTTTTGGAAGTTCTGGTGAGCTGGAACTGAACCTGGCTTCTGGGACCCCGGCCCGCTCGGTCTCCACCCACCTGGCCAGAGACCCCTCCTGCCACCACAAGGCTTTGGTATGCGCCTGAGAATCGCCCATCAACTCTCACTGCTGCTGACCGCCGCCGTGGTCCTGGCGGTCCTGGCGGTTGGGGGCGTGAGCCTGTGGAGCCTTCGCAGTGGTTTTGGCGACTACCTGCGCCAGCGCGACGAAGCGCAATTGACGCGTTTCATACAACTGCTGGAACGCCGTGCTGCGGCAGACCCGAGCATGGATTGGCTGCGCGGCAACCGAGAAGCCCAGCGCGACCTGATGGACGAACTGAGCGGCCGTCCGCTTCGGCCGCGCATCGACCGACCACAGGAGCCTGGCGAGGGTCTTGCTGAGCCCCCGCCCAGACGTCGCCCGCCACCGCACCGACGCCCCGCCGAGGCCGGCAACATTGCCGACCGCATTGTGGTCCTTGATGTGCGTGGCGACTGGTTGGCCGGACGGCGGCAGCCGCCACACCTGGCCCGAACGGTGCGAGCCGTCCAAGTGAATGGCGCAGACGTGGCCTTTGTCGAGCTCGTTGCCGAGCCAGAACCGGAGGGCATTGATGCGCGCTTTTTGCAGCGCCAGACCACTGGCATGCTGATCACCGCCTTCAGCACCATTGCCATAGCCCTGCTGGCGGGTTGGTGGGTGGCGAGGCGCTGGAGCCGCCCGCTGCGCCAACTGCAACTGGCCACCCACCGCATCGCGCGCGGCGAGCAGGGCGTGCGGATTGCGGTGCCCGGGACACCAGGTGCCAGCCGCTCGGGTGCCATGGAAATTGATGAACTGGTGACCGATGTGAACGCCATGGTGGTGGCACTGGCCAAGCTTGAAGACAGCCGGCGCCACTGGATTGCCCGGATTTCACACGAGCTGCGCACCCCCCTGGCTGTCCTGCGCGGCGAGATGGAATCGATTGAGGACGGGGCACGCCAACCCACACCGGCGGTGATGGCCAGCTTGCGCGAAGAGGTGGCCCAACTGACCCGGCTGGTGGATGACCTGCACACGCTGGCGGTGGCCGACCTGGGGCAACTGCCCTGCCACTTTACGGCAGGAGACGCCCAGTCCGAACTGACTCGCATGGCGCGGCGGTTCGAGACCCGCGCCGCACAGCTCGGCCTGGTGCTGGCCCTTGAGCCAGGTGCTCACGCCCTACCTGCCATACCCACCCAGTGGGACTTCGGCAGGATCGAACAGTTGCTCTCCAACCTGCTGGAGAACAGCCTGCGCTACACCCGCGCGCCCGGACAGGTGCACGTGCACTGGCGAACCCTGGAGGACACCCTGCATCTGACGGTGGAAGACAGTGCGCCAGGTGTTGCAGCGGCGCAACTGGACCAGTTGTTCGACCCGCTGTTTCGGGTGGACAGTGCCCGAACCCGCACCGGCCAGCACGGCAGTGGCCTAGGCCTGTCGATTGTGCGTGCCATTGCCCAGGCCCATAACGGCACGGTGGCGGCCAGCGCCAGCCGCCTTGGCGGCCTGGCGATACAGGTCAGCCTGCCCTTGGAGCCTACGCAGCAGCCGCCGCTGGGCCGCCAGCCACGCCACTCATGACACGACCGCCTACGACGCTCCAGCCCACCAGCGCGCAACCCGCCAAGCGCCACATCCTGATCGTGGAAGACGATGTCAAGATCGCCGATATGCTGGCCAACTACCTGCTCATGCATGGTTTTACGAGCGAGGTGTGCGGCGACGGCCATGACGCTGTCTCCCGGGTTCGCCAGCAGCCACCGGCCCTGATCGTGCTGGACCTGATGCTGCCCGGTCTGGATGGCGTGGCGGTCTGTGCGGCGGTTCGCGGCTTCTCCACCGTGCCCATCATGATGGTGACCGCCCGGGTGGATGAGATCGACCGCCTGCTGGGCCTGGACACCGGTGCCGACGACTATGTCTGCAAACCCTTCAGCCCGCGCGAGGTGGTGGCCCGCATCAAGGCCCTGCTGCGACGAAGCGAAGGCGCCCTGGCCAAACCGGTTGCAGCGGCCTTTGCCGTCGATGAGGCCCGCCAGCAGATCAGCTGGCGCGGCCAGCCGCTGCCGCTGACACCGCTTGAGTTCCGCCTGATGCGCCAGCTGATGTCACGCCCGGGCCAGGTGTTTGCCCGGGCCCGGCTGCTGGACACCGTGCACGAAGACCTGCGCGACGTCAGCGACCGCGCCATTGACAGCCACATCAAAAACCTTCGCCGAAAACTGGAACAGGCCGGCACCGGCGAGGCCGGTATCAGCTCGGTCTACGGTGTCGGTTACCGCTTTGACGATGCCTGAGCCGAGGCCGACATTGCGGGGTTGGTCACAGGGGCAGGCAGACCAGTTCGCGCGGCAGCGACCAGGCAGCTTGGGCGCCCTGTGCGGTGATCAGGAACTGGTCTTCGATGATGAACCCCCCCTCGCCATCCACATAAAACGGGGTTTCGAATGCCAGCACCATCCCGGCCTCAAGCGGCTCGTCGGCCTGGGAGGACAAAAAGGGCGGGACCTCGCAAAATGTGTCATGCCCCAGGCTGTGGCCAAAGTGGCCGCGGCTGAACCGGTTGAAGCCGGCGCGCTGCATGGCACGCGTCGCCCCGGCATGCACCTCGCGCATCAGATGCCCCGGTTTGAGCACCTCCAGCCCGGCTGAAAAAGCGTCGCTCAAAGCGGCCATGATCTCGCGCGTGCGCGGCCTGGCCGGACCTAGGGCGTAGGTGCGACCACTGTCGGAGCTGTAGCCCTGCACCACACAGCCGACATCAAATTTGAGCACGTCGCCACGCTGCAAGCAGGCACCACCGGCCCAAGGGAGCGGCCCGACGGTGGTGTATTCCCATTGACCGCTGAGCGTCACGCCCAAGCGCTTCGTCTCAAGCGCAACGCCCGCGCGCCAGGCCGCGGCAATGGCGTCGCGGTGGATGCCCTCATGCACGGCCTCCAAGGCGTGGTGGATGCCGGCTTCGGCAATCAGCGCCGCCTGGGTCAGCCGGGCAATTTCAGCCGGTGACTTGAGGGCCTTGATTTGCCCTAGAACTTGGCTGGCATCACGCCATTGCACCCGTGGCAGCACGGCTTTGAGCAACTCAAAATCGGCCACCGGCCAAAAATCCAGATCAAGGCCGATGCGGGCCTGGGACAGGCCGCGCGCCTTCAAGAGATCGCCCAAAGCCAAGAAGGCCTGCCGCGCGTCAAACGCGGCGGGACGCTCAAACCCGGCCGGGCGGGCGGCCTTGGCAAAGGCTCGCTCAGCCAGCTCGGCCGCGCCCAGGTCTGTGTCAAGCCAGGGCCGGATATCGGCGGTCTCCACCCAATCCGGGTGGGTGTGAACCTGGGCCGGTCCCAGCGCCGCGCGGGCCGGCGCAGCGAACAGCTCGGTGCAAACCGCCGCCAGCGGCGCAGAGGCGGCGGTCGGTATCAGCGCCATTGCAGCGCCGGCACGCCGAAAAAAAGCGGCAACCCCGGCCGGTGCCCCGGTCGCCCAGGTGAAGCTCTCCGGTTTGGACACCAACACTGCGTCCAACTGTTGCGCGCCCAGCAGGCGCTGGG
>CAMELV010000020.1 GCA_945925985.1 Comamonas sp. lk
CAGCGACGGCGCCGGCGCTTCAGAAAATATTCAAGACGAAGCGGCGGGCACCGCAGAAGCTTAATGCGATGCTGGGCAATAACGACCTGCACCGCGAACTTCATGTGGTGAGCGAACGCGGAAAGTCGATCGTTGAGGCCATTACTCAAGACTACGACCTGCCGCTTGGCTTGATTGCCCCTTGTCGCAGTGACCACCCGCTACTCTGCAGTCTGGACCCCGACACCTATGAACGCAGCACCAAGGACAACACGCTGCTCATGCTGCTTAACGCGGGACCATTTCATCGCGAGATCACCCGCCTGAGCGCGGATCAGCAAACGCTGTTATTCGGATCATCGGCTAACCTATCGATGCACGGGACCAAGTTTCGTGTCGAAGACATGGAGACCGAGATCATTGACATTGCCGACCTTGTGGTGGACTACGGCCTGATGAAATACCATCTCTGGCAAGCCTCATCAACCCTGCTTCACTGCGAAACGCTGGAGGTGGTTCGTTACGGATCCTGCTTTGAAAATATTGCTGACATTCTGAAGCGTCACTTTGATATCGTACTGCCGCCCAGGCCGCTCAGGGACCAGCCATGAACCAGCGCAGTGGCTCGGGGATCTATGCGCTGCAGGAGCCTCTTACCTTGCCAGGAGGTCTGACGCTTCACAACCGCGTGGTGCAGGCCCCTTGCACTCGCAACCGGGCGACAGCTGACCTGTCGCCATCCGCTGGTGCTAGCGACTACTACGCTGCCCGAGCAGACGCGGGCTTGCTGATCACAGAGGCAACCTTGATCACGCCCGACGCACAGGGCTATCTGGACACACCTGGCCTTTTTCTGGACGCCCACGTTGCGGCTTGGTCCGTGGTAACCCAAGCGGTCCACGACCGTGGTGGGCGGATTTTTGCGCAACTGTGGCATACCGGGCGAATTTCACATTCGCATTGGAGCGGCTGCCAACCGGTGTCGGCATCAGCAGTACTGGATCCGATCCTTCGTCGACAAGCCGGGGCCAACACGCTGTACAACGAGATGCCCCGGGCACTCAGTAGCGATGAGGTTTGGGGGGTCGTCGACCTGTTTCGGCGCGCGGCACAGCGCGCTCTGGATGCTGGTTTTGACGGCGTTGAAATACACGGTGCCAACGGCTACCTGATCGAGCAATTTTTGAGGCAACACACCAACCGGCGGGATGACGACTGGGGTGGCAGTACCGCCGGGCGCTCCCGGTTCGCTCTTGAGGTCGTCCGGGCCTGTCTGGCGGTATGGGGGGCGGGACGGGTCGGCTTGCGGCTCTCGCCGGCCGCCTACTTTGGCGAAATGCAGTGGCGTGAGGGCGACAACGAGACCTATGTCCACCTGCTGAAAAACTTGGCGATCGAAGCCATCGCCTATGTTCACACGGGCGTGGTGGAAGACAAGCTCTATCCTGAGCTCGGGGCTACATCGTCCGGCTTTCTGCGCCAGCACTGGACAGGGGTTCTGATTGGCAATGGTGGCTACAGCCCAGAAAGCGCGGCCCAGCAAGTGGCAAAGAAATGCTTTGACCTGATCGCATTTGGCAAGCTGTTTTTGGCCAATGCAGACCTCGTACCACGCATCTTTGCCGGTGCGCCACTGCTGCCCTATACCGCCGAGACGATGCAGGCCTTGCGCTAGACCCGAGCAGCCTGACACCATGACAGAGCCCTTAGCAGTTGAAAGACATTTTTGCCGAGTCCAGGACCGCTGGCTCCACTACCGGCGTCTCGGGCAGGGCCCAGCTGTCTTGTTGTTTCATCAAACGCCGCAGTCGTCGCTAACGATGGAGCCGCTCATGCGCCTTCTGGCAAAGCACTGCACGGCGATCGCGATCGACACCCCCGGATTTGGCCAGTCGGATGCCTTACCTGACACGGCCTGGAGCATGGCAGCGCTGAGCGATCTGATGCTGGCGTTCATGGACCAATTGGGACTTGAAACCGTTGGTGTATGCGGCCAACACACTGGCGCGGCCATGGCCGCAGAGCTGGCGCGTCGCCACCCTTCGCGTGTGCTAGCCCTGGCGCTCGACGGTATTCCCTTGTTCAACGCGCAGGAATGCGAATCCATATTGCCGCATCAACTGTACCGCTTCGTGCCAGCGGCAGATGGGAGCCACCTGACCTGGGCCTGGTCTCGATTCCGCGATGGCTGGATGTTTTTTCCATGGTCGGAGCGCCACCTCAGCAACCGTCGTGACGTGGATATGCCCAACGCCGACACCCTGCATCGCAGCCAGATCATGGAATTGCTGCGCTCACGAGAGAGTCATCTGCATATTTACCCTGGGGTATTCTTGTGGGACGGCGACGCTGCCCTGGCCGCGCTCAGCCAACCCGCTTGGCTAGGCACCACTGCCGACGACCAACTGTTCTCTCACCTGGAGCGCATCCCAGCAGGTCAACCATCGCTGGAAATTCATCGTCTGCCCCATCAGGACAGAGAAGCCTTGCGCGTGGCGCAAGCCGACTGGATGTCTAGTCAACTTAAGGCCGTATCTGCGACAGCGGCCCCTGTCAACCCAAAGATGGATGGCTTACCCACCTCTGATGGCCGTTGGCGCGCTTATGTGGCCGGCCGCTGCCTGTCGGCCGAGCGATGGGACACGAATAAACCGATCACCGTGGTCCTGCATGGCGCGGGCAGTGCGGCGCGTTGTGAGCTCGAACGCTGTCGTACACTCATCGCTGGACCACTGTGCGCCATTGATCTCCCTGGACACGGCGACGACACTGGAGACTTGATGAGCCCGGCGGCCACCGCACAGGCCCTTCAGGCCGTGATCGAGTCGCTCAACGGCCCCTCATATCGCCTGTGGGGACGAGGCCTGGGTGCGGCGGTAGCGCTCGAGTGGGCGGCGGATGCGCGCGCTCGTGAGCAGCCGCTTCCAGCGGGGCTCACCGTGTGCGAACTCAAACTATGGACTGATGCCGAGCGCTCACGCTGGCCATCGGCGTACACGCTACCCTTGACGCCAGACTGGGATGGCTCATACCTGATACGACTTTGGCATCAGATCCGTGACCGGGAACTGTTCCACCCCTGGTTTGAACGCACACGCGCCACGATCAGGCCGGTAGAGCCGCAGCTCGATGCAGACCTGCTCACGCATGAGGTCTTTGCAGCTTTATGCTGTCGCGACTGGCCGGGCAGCCATCGGTCATGGCTGAACTGGCGTGCAGATAGCGTAGGTGTGATCGGCCCGGTCGATGTGACTCTATTGGCAACGCCAAGCGATGGATGGGCCCGAGATGTGCTAAGCCTGCGAGCCCTGTTCGCAGCCGATGCGAGCCGATAAACTCACAGTTCGGGTGGCAGCGATGCCAGTAACTTTTGGGTGTAGGGGTGGTCAGGCGCTTGCCAAACCGCGTCGGTCTCGCCGATTTCCACAATACGTCCCTGATGCATCACCGCAATGCGGTCAGCGATGTAGCGCACAACTCGCAGGTCGTGCGAGATAAAGAAATAGGATAGCCCCAGTTCTTGCTGTAAGTCGCGCAGCAGGTTCAGAATCTGCGCCTGGATAGACACATCCAAAGCCGACACGGGCTCATCGCATACCAGTACCTTAGGCCGTACCGCAAGAGCACGTGCAATGGCCACGCGCTGCCGCTGTCCACCCGATAGTTCGTGAGAGAATTTTTCGCTGGCTGCTGGCGACAAGCCCACTTGCCTCAACAACTCATTGACATCCGACTTCTCTTGGTCTCGCGTTGTCAACTTGTGCAGGCGCAAAGGCTCAGCCAGTAAGCTGCGAATACGCAACCGAGGATTCAAGGAGCCATGGGGGTCCTGAAACACCATTTGAACCTGCCGCGCTCGCGCCAGGCGTGCCGCTGAGCTGGGTTCAGCGACGTCCAAACCTAAAACGCGAACGCTACCTTGGTCTGCCCGCAGCAAGCCGACGGCGATTTTGGCAAGGGTAGATTTTCCGCAGCCCGACTCGCCCACAAGCCCTAGCGTTTCGCCCGGCCCAACAAAGAGCGTGACCCCGTCAACGGTTGGCTTGGTGACCCCGTGTCCCGCGTACGCAAAGCGCACGTTGTCGATCTGCAGCAAAGGCTCACCGCGCATCAGGAACTACGCAGGCACTTTGGTGCCCTCGTCCGTGGTCGGTAAAGTCGGGCAGGCGCAGCCGGCAGATAGGTTGCACCTGATCACACCGGGATGTAAATGGACAGCCTGCGCCGCGTTCCTGAGGTGCAGGAACTAAGCCTGGTATCTCAGCAAGGCGCTGCAGACGGTCTTGCCTTGCGCTAGGTCTAGCCCGTAACAGGCGTTGGGTGTAGGGGTGACGGGGATCGGTCAGGACCTGACGAACGGGGCCCTCTTCAATCTTTCGGCCGGCGTACATCACCAGCACCCGATCTGCAACCTGCGCGACCACACCAAAATCATGGGTCACAAGCAGCATGGCCAGTTGCCGTTGTCGTTTTTGCTCCCCGAGAAGCGCCAAAATGTCGGCCTGAACGGTCACGTCCAAGGCGGTCGTGGGCTCATCGGCAATGAGCAACTGCGTCGGGCACGCCAGTGCCATGGCAATCATCACCCGCTGTCGCTGCCCGCCCGACAGCTGATGGGCATAGGACCGCAGTCGGGCGCCAGGATCTGGAATTCGAACCATGTCCAGCAGGTCATGCGCTTTTGCCAACGCTTCCCTGGCCTTGAGTTTCAAGTGGCGCTGCAGCACTTCCTGCAGTTGCTCGCCAATCGTTAACACCGGGTTAAGAGAGGTCATAGGTTCTTGAAAAATCATCGACATCCGTTGTCCACGCATATCCCGGTAACGCCCCTCAGGCCAGGTGCCAAGATCCTCCCCCTGGAAGACCACTCGACCACTGGCGCGCCTAATTCCGGGCGGCAGAAGGCCCATCAGCGACAGCGCAGTCAGGGACTTGCCGCAACCTGACTCACCCACAATGGCCAAGGTTTCACCCGCGTGAATTTCGAAGTCAAGGTCTTCAACCAGCGGCACGCCATCCAGCAGGGCCAGCCGAAGGGATTCGACGCGCAGCAAGACCGGATCAGTCATGCCGCAGGCGGGTGTTGAGCGCATCATTGAGCCCATCACCCATCAGGTTCAGGGCCAGCACACTGGCCATGATGGCCAGGCCAGGAATGACCACCAGGTACCAACCCGCACGAAAATCAGAGCGGCCCATGCCGACCATGCTGCCCCATGAAATAACATTCGGATCGCCCAGCCCAAGAAATGACAAACCCGACTCTATGAGGATCGCACTTGCCACCATGATGGAGGCACTGACCACAATCGGCGCCATGGCATTCGGAAGCATCTGGGTCAGGATAATGCGGGTATCGCTCATCCCAAGCAAGCGGCAGGAC
This sequence comes from Comamonas sp. lk, assembly GCA_945925985.1. Taxonomy (GTDB): domain Bacteria; phylum Pseudomonadota; class Gammaproteobacteria; order Burkholderiales; family Burkholderiaceae_C; genus Rhodoferax. The sequence continues at coordinate 5,363 of CAMELV010000020.1, forward strand.
GCGACGAACTCGGCCTCACGCAGGCGCATGAATTCAGCGCGCACCAGACGAGCCACGCTCGGCCACGATATCAGGGCTATGGCGCCGATGGTCGCAGCGACACTGGGGGTGCTAATCACGACAACCACAATCGCCAGTAAAAAGGGCGGTATGGTTTGTACCGCGTCAGTCAGCCGCATGAAGGCATCGTCAACCAGTCCGCCGTAGTAGCCGGTCACTGCACCAATGGCCATGCCCAGGCTCAAGGCGACCACCGTGGCAGCCACACCAATCCAGAGCGAAACCCGAGCCCCATGCAGCAGGCCAGCCATGATGTCGCGGCCAAGCGAGTCAGTACCCAACCAGAGGCCGACACGATCCCCTGGCCAGGTCATGGGCGGCCCGGCCATACCCCACGGCCCCTGCGGATAGAGCAAAGGGCCGGTGGCAGCCATGAGCAAAAGGGCCAGCAGCAAGCCACTGCCGACGACAAAGGTCAGGCTTCGACACAAGCGAAGACGAAGCGAGTTCATGGTCAGCGCAGGCTTATTCGCGGGTCAAGCCGCGTGTAGATCAAGTCGATCATCAAGCTCACGCTCAGCACCAGCACCGAACTGAAGAGCAGCACGCCCATCACCAACGGCACATCCCGCTTAAAAACAGCCTCAAACGCGAGCCGCCCTATGCCGGGCCAGCCGAAAACCGTCTCGATCACGACCGAGCCCCCCAACAGGGAACTGACTTGCAAACCCAGCATCGTGACCATGGGCAGCATGGCATTGCGAGCCATATGGCGCCAAACCATGCGCAAGGGCATCAAGCCCTTGCTGCGTGCCGTGCGCACATAGTCGAGGTGCATCACCTCCAACATCGAGGCGCGCATGAGCCTCGTGTACACGGCGACGTAAAAGAGGCTCAAGGACACCATGGGCATGATCAGGTGTCGCCCGACGTCAAGGGCTTGGGCCCACCAGGGGCTGTCACTGTACAAGTCACTCATCCCTGACATCGGAAGCCATTTCAGTTGCACCGTGAAAAGCAACATCATGCCGATGCCCACCAAAAAGCCCGGCGTTGCATAGAAGATCAATGCAGTGAAAGTCACCAAGGTATCGGCCAGTCCCCGTGCACGCAGGGCTGCCCAGATCCCCAGCGAGGTGCCCAACATCACGGCCATCACAATCGAGGCCACCATCAACAGCAAGGTTGCCGGCAGACGCTGGAGAATCAGATCAAGCACAGGCGCATCAAAAGAATGCGCCTGCCCCAGATCGAGGGTAGCCACCCGCTGTAAGTGCAACCCCAATTGAACCCAAAGCGGCCGATCAAGGCCGAGCTCCAAGCGCAGCCGGTTGACAAACTCCGGATCTGCGGCCTGTGCCTCGCCGGCAATCACATCGGCCACATCCCCAGGTGCCAGCTGCAGCAGAAAGAACTGCAGCACCACGACGATCGCCAAAACCAGGATGGCCTGGCCCAGGCGCCGCAATAGGTAACGCGAAGACGAAGACTTCAGCAAACGCGGTGTACTCAGTTGGGCGCTATCCAGACGTCCGAGTAGCCCGAATAAACCCCATCAGCCAAGGTGGAGTGATTGCGCACCCGCTTGTTGACCACAGAGAACTGGTCAATCGACACAAGGGGAATGACGGGTAACTCGGCGGCCAAAATCCGCTGAATGGCCGCAAAATGACGGCGCCGGATCAGGGGATCGGTATTCAGGGAGGCTTTTTCAAAATAGTCGTCGAGCTCGGCATTCTTGAAATGGGTCCCGTTGGTAAAGGGCGTGCCGGGCACAATGTTTTTAGACCAATAGGCACGTTGCACCCCGATCGAAGGGTCTGACGCGTTGGTGATGGCCGACATATTGACCATCCAGTCGCGCTGGGTCCAGATACGCCGCACCCAGGTCGCAAAGTCGCTGTTTCTGATCTCTGCGTCGATACCAATCTGAATCATCTGTTGCCGCACGTATTGAGCCATTTTGGGGTACTGGTCACCAAACGGCACGTAATCAATGACCAGTTTGAAGCGCTTACCGTCAGCCCCTTTTTTGAATCCGGCCTCATCGAGCAATTGTTCAGCGCGTTTGAGGTCATAGGCATATCGGGGAACGTCATCGGTATAAAACTGCTTCAGGTTGTCATGAATCGGGGACGTGGCGACCCGCCCAAAACCCATCCAGACGTTATCCAGAATGAACTGGCGATCAATGGCATGGGCCAGCGCACGGCGCACGGCCGCCTTGCCCATGATGGGGTGCTCGTTGTTGAATTCCATGAAAGCCACGGTGGAGTCAAAGAAATACCCGTCGGTGGACAATTCCAAGTGTTTCAGAGCGCCAAGCCGGCGCGCATCCGACGCGGCAACCGTGCTGTGGAAAACCATGTCGACGTCGCCCGACTCAATAGCCGCGCCCCTGGACTGGGTGTCAGGAATCACCTTGAACACGATTCGATCAAGGTAGGGTTTGTTACTTTCAAAATAGTTGGGGTTACGAACCAGAACGATGGCGTTGCCACGCCGCCATTCGCTGAACATAAAGGGGCCTGTCCCCACTGGCTTCAGGTTGGCTGGATTGCGCCGGATATCAGTGTTGTCAAACAGGTGCGCCGGCAAGATCGTCGCAGTGGCCACCGGCAAAGCACTCATCAGGGCCGCGGCGGACTGGCTCATGACAAGCACTGCTGTATGCGCGTCAGGTGTCTGAACCGACTGAACATTGGCGAAAGTAGAGCGCACCAGTCCGTTGTTGGGGCCGAACCCTTTCATGATGGAATAAGCCACATCCGCGGAGGTGAAGTCGCGGCCATCATGCCACTTAACCCCTTTGCGCAAATTGAAGGTAATTCGAAGGCCATCCGGCGAGACGCTCCAAGACTGCGCCAGGTCAGGCTGCATGTTCATTTTCAGGTCGTACTTGATGAGCCCGTTGTAGATTTTCCCAGCAACCACCTTGACCTGCTGCGTGGTGTCAATCGCTGAATTGAGGTGGGCCGGCTCAGTCGGCAACGCAATGGTCAGGGTGCCGCCGCGACTAGGGCCCGTGGTTTGAGCATGTACACCCATCCACATCGACAGACCTACGATCAAGCACAGCAAGCGAGACAGATATTTCATGGCGCACCTTTTCAATTTAACGTTCAATTGGCCTTCCCTCTGAAATGGTAGCATGACCCGGAAAGTTGCATGCAATTATTTCGGTATATGCTCTTATTTAAATTAATATAGAAAGAATTGCATACAAAATGAACACCTCCGAGACAAAAGCACCAACCATTGGCCTTGACCACGTGGGCTTCATCATTCCGGATCTCAGCAATAGCCACGCCCTTTTTACCGATCTCGGGTTTACCCTGACGGACCGAGCCGATCACACCCGCACCAACCCCCAGGGGCAGGTGGTTTCGGCCGGCAGCTCCCAACACTCGATCATGTTGAATTCGGGCTACATAGAACTCATGCAAATCACCGACCCTATGGCCGGACACCAATTGACGCCAGCCTTAAAGGTCCGCTACGGGCTGCATGTTCTGGCGTTGGGGACGCCCGACGCTGGCGCCTGGCATGCCGACTGCCTGCAGCGCCAGCTGCGCGTGGGACCGCTGCTGGACTGGTCCCGTCCCGTCAAGACTCCCGAGTGCGAAGGCTTGGCGCGGTTCTGTTTTTTCGACGCGCCCTGGCAGGCCGAGGACCCGTCCTACATCTGCTGGGTGCAGCACCTCACGCCCGAACTGGTGCGTTCACCTTCTTTACTGGAGCACCAGAACCAGGCGCAAGCCCTGCTTGGCGTGAGCTATTCAGGCCCGCCAGATGGCCTGCAAGGGTGGGGACAGCGCCTACAAACTGCTGGCGCCATGCCACCCGATGATGGCAGCGGCCTGGGTCTTTGGCGCTTAACGGATGCCGGCCTGACCCTGGACGTGGACGCCGACAGCCAAACAGTGCACCCCATGGCCTTGACGATATCGTTTAAAAGCCTTGACCCGATCGTTCAGCGCGCCCAGGCGCTAGGCCTGCCCTGCCACGCGCTCCTGGGCCCGGTGACCGGTTGCCGTATCGACTTACGCCAGAGTTGTGGCATTTACTTGGACGCACTGGAGAGCGGCAGTAGCGCCTCAGCCTGCTAGCTTACTCACGATCAGCTCCCCCAAAGTGAACGCGAGAATCTAGCCGCGTTCGCAGGGCCACATCCGCGTTTTGGCCGCAAAATGCAGCCATGACCAGAACCTCTCAACTGCTGCACCCACAACGCGACCCCGCACCCACCCGCCCCGCGGCCACTGTGCTGCTGCTGCGCGATGGCGCGGCGGGGCTGGAGGTGCTGATGACGCGCCGCTCACTGACGGCCAGCTTTGCGCCGGGCGCCTATGTGTTCCCGGGCGGCGGGGTCGACCCGCTTGATGCCGCCAGCCACGCGCTGGCCACCCGGCGGCCCGGCCAGAGCGACTTGCACCTGACGCAGGCGATTGCCGCCATCCGCGAGAGCTTTGAAGAGCTTGGCGTGCTGCTGGCGCAACACGCCGACGGTCGCCCGGCCGACCAGCAGGACATCGCCGCGCTGCAGCGCAACCAGCCGTTTGCCGCCCAATGCCAGGCACGGGGCCTGCTGCTGGCTGCCGATTCGGTGTACTTACTGGCGCATTGGGTGACCGACCGCGACCTGCCGCGCCGTTTCGACGTCCCTTTTTTGGTGGCGCGGATGCCAGCCGGGCAAACACCAGTGGCCGACGGCCAGGAGCAGTTCGAGCCGGTCTGGGTGCGACCGGCCGACGCCCTGGCCCGCCACGCGGCTGGCCAGTTTTTCATCATCTTCCCGACCATCCGCACGCTGGAGCGGCTTCAGACCTATGCCAGCGTCGAAGCTGTTCTGCAAGCCTGCGCCGCCACCGAGGAGCCTCAGTGGACCAGTTGCCCGCGCGCCGGGTTGCTAGCCGGCCGCGAAGCCCGCTACATGGAGCACGAGCCCCCCTATGGCGAGCTGGCACTCGTCTGCCCGGACGGCCAGATCGCGCACGCGCTGGACTGGCAGTGCGAGCAGCCGGTGCCACTTCTTAAAAATCTGCTGCGCCTGACCGCGCCCAACCCAGGCGTGATGACGGGACCCGGCACCAACAGCTACCTGGTGGGCGACCCGCATACCGGCTACATTGCCATTGACCCGGGCCCGGCCGACCCGGCGCACCTGGAGCGTCTGTGGCGCGCCGCAGGTGGCGACATCCGCCTGATTGTGTGTACCCACTCACACCCCGACCATTCACCCGGCGCGCGGCCCTTGCAGGCGATGTGCCAGCCCCAGCCTCCGATTTTAGGCCTGCCCTCGGCGCCGACCGCGCGCGAGAACAGTCGCTTCAGCCCAGACAGATCGCTACAAAATAGTGAGCTACTAACCCTTACTGGACGGGGGCTAGAGGCCGATTTGACCCATACTCTCATGGTGATCCACAGCCCTGGCCATGCAGCCAATCACCTGTGCCTGCTGCTGCTCGAAGACGGTCTGCTGTTCAGTGGCGACCACATCCTCAACGGCAGTACCACCGTGGTTGATCCGCCCGACGGCGACATGAGCGCTTACCTGGACTCGCTGGACCGATTGACTGAAGCCTCGGAGCAGCACGGCGTCAATTTCATTTTGCCGGCGCACGGGTATGTGATCGGTGGCCATGACGGAGAGGCCCGGGCGGCCATTGCCCATTTGAAGGCGCATCGGCTCAAGCGCGAGGCCAAGATTTTGGCGGTGATGCAAGCGCACCCCGAAGGGACGCCCGACGACTGGGTGACGCGGGCCTACGACGATGTACCGCCGCGCATGTGGCCGGTCGCCAAGCGCTCCCTGCTAGCCCATGTGGCTCGCATCGAGGCCAGCCTGTCATGACGGACGAAGGTGAACGCCTGGCCAAACGAGTGGCGGCGCTGGTTCCCTGCTCACGGCGTGAAGCCGAACAGTACATCACCGGGGGCTGGGTGAGTGTCGATGGCCGGGTTGTGGAAGAGCCGCAGAGTCGCGTTCAGCAGCAGTTGGTCACACTGGACCGCGACGCCAGTCTGCTGGATGCCACGTCAGCGACCCTGCTGTTGCACAAGCCAGCTGGCCATGACGACGGCCGCCTGGCACCAGACGACCAACGCCCGCGACCAGGCGGGCCAACGCCGGCACGGCAGTTACTGACCCAGGCAAGGCAACTGGTCGGTGACCAGGCGGTGCAACGCCTGCTGAAAAGGCATCTGGTCGGACTGGGCTCTCTGGTCCCACTTGAATGGGCTGCCAGTGGCTTACTGGTGTTCACTCAGGACTGGCGGGTGGCGCGCAAACTGACCGAGGACGCGGCCCTGACGGAACATGAGGTCATGCTGGACGTGGCCGGCGACGTCAGCCCGGAGACGCTGCGTCGCCTGAACCGCACGCCTGACGGCACGAAGCCGGCACGGAGCGGCGTCAAAATCAGCCTCAACAGCAACAGCGAGGGCACAACCCGCCTGCGCTGTGCGATCAAGGGTGGCCAGCCTGGCCTGCTGGCCCGGCTGTGTGATGAGGGCGGGCTGCAGATCACTGGCATGAAGCGCATCCGCATCGGACGGGTCATGCTCGGTGCAATGCCCGCTGGTCAGTGGCGGTTTTTATCGCACAACGAGCGTTTTTGAAGGCCGCTGCCTTGCTAGGGGGTTCGCCCGCCCGTTGCCACTGGCCCCAGCCGCTCAGTGGCCCATCGCAGCAGATCGAACCACATCTGGCGCATCTCGGCGTCCAAGGGCGTGCGCAGCGAATTGGGCAGCTCCACCGTGACGACCGGTACGCCCTTGTGGACGCCGCCGTAATTGCCCAGCGAGCCCGGAAAAATGCCCACCTGGTCTAGGTACAGGCGGCCCAGCCGGGATGGCGGTACCGAGGGTCCATCGAAGTCCAACACGCCATAAGGGGCGTGGATGCTGACGATCAGCTGCGGGTTGAAGCTGCGCATCTGCTCGTGCAGGAACCGCGACTCGGGCTCTGAAAGGGGTTGGGGCCCGGGCCAGCGGCGTGGATCACGCGAGGTTCGCTTTTCCCAATAAATTCTGGCATCGCGCTGCCAATTTGGCGTGGGGAAATTGCGGTTCAGGTCGACCCCGCTGGCATTGACGCGGGTCGGTGGGCGGGCCAGCACACCGTCGGGGTTGAGCACAGGCACAAAGCGCCAGTGAATGGATTGGGGCGTGTCGGCCGGCGGCTGCCCCGCAAGCCGGATCCAGTGCAGCGCTACCGCCGCCGAGGACAGTTCGTCGCCATGGATAGCGCCCACCACGAGCACACGCAAACCCGGCTGGGTCGGCACGATGTCGCGGGCGTATATCAGCCGTCCCCGGACCGATCGCGCCACAGGCACCAGTTGCGCCGACTCGCAAAGCTCACGGCGCACATTGGGCAGGGTTGCCACCAGCTCGCCGCATGGCGCTGCCGAGGCTATGCCCGACGGCTTGGTCGGCGAGTTCGCGGCGCTGGCTACTGGCCAAGTTAGGGTCAGCGCCAGCGCGGCCCAGCAGGAGAGTCTCAATAAATGCATGCCCGCTTTAACACTAAAAAAATGTGAAGCCCGCCGATAAGCCGGATTCTGTGCACGGCGGTTGCCCACCGTGTGACTGCCATTAATCTGGGCTGTTGGTCGCCCAACAGCTCAATGCTACCTACCCGCACACTCCGGGGGCCCCATCAACGTGTGCCTACTTGGTATTGCTGCACGTAGAGATTGCCCGTTTCACCCGTCCCGGGTTGCCCCGGAACGACTCGTCTCTGTTGCTCTAATCCTCACCTTATACCCTGTGCTTGCGCACCTGGCTTTCAATGGACAGCTGTTAGCTGCTACGTTGCCCTGTGCAGTCCGGACGTTCCTCCAGTGCCCTGTTTCCAGGATTACACCAGCGGCAGTCTGGCCGGCTTCACACGTTCATTATCGCGAGCTTTCATAACCATATGTCAAAGCCAATTGATCAAACCGCTCAAAATAGACCTCCTACCACCCACTCTCGGAGCGCGCCATGAAGGCTGACAGCATTCTGCACACCATCGGCAACACCCCCCACGTCCGCATCAACCGCATGTTTGGCCCAGGCGTCCAGGTCTGGATCAAGTCCGAGCGCAGTAACCCCGGCGGCTCGATCAAGGACCGAATTGCCCTGGCTATGGTGGAAGACGCCGAACGCAGTGGCGCCCTCCAGCCCGGCGCCACCATCGTCGAACCCACCTCGGGCAATACCGGCGTCGGCCTGGCCATGGTGGCGGCCGTCAAGGGCTACAAACTGGTGCTGGTGATGCCCGACAGTATGTCGATCGAGAGGCGGCGCCTGATGCTGGCCTACGGCGCCAGCTTTGACCTGACCCCGCGCGAGAAAGGTATGAAGGGCGCGATTGCCCGGGCCCAGGAGCTGGTGGCGGCCACACCCGGCGCCTGGATGCCGCAGCAGTTCGAGAACCCGGCCAACGTCGAGGTGCATGTGCGCACCAGTGCGCAGGAAATCCTGGCTGATTTCCCCGATGGGCTCGACGCGCTGATCACCGGCGTGGGCACCGGCGGCCACCTCACAGGCTGCGCCCGCGTGTTGAAAGCGGCCTGGCCGCAGCTCAAGGTGTACGCGGTAGAGCCCAGCGCATCGCCGGTAATTTCGGGTGGTGCGCCCTCACCGCACCCGATCCAGGGCATCGGGGCCGGCTTTATTCCGAAAAACCTGGACACCAGCTTGCTCGACGGTGTGATCCAGGTCGAGGCCGAGGCCGCGCGCGAGATGGCCCGCCGCAGCGCCCGTGAGGAAGGCATGCTGGTAGGCATCTCCAGCGGCGCGACCCTGGCTGCGATCGCGCAAAAGCTGCCCGACTTGCCTGCCGGCGCGCGGGTGTTGGGTTTCAACTACGACACCGGTGAGCGTTACCTGTCTGTGGAAGGCTTTTTGACGAGCTGATCCACGTCGGCGGGAGGGACGTGCTGGCGGGCACCCATCGCTGTATGGTGTGCTTTATCATGCTCGGCTGCTTGATCACCACGAGCCGCCCCTATGATTCGCCTGACCGAACTGAAGTTACCCCTCTCGGCCCTGCCGGTCGAGTCCCGCCGCGCCGCCGACGCACCCTCTGAGACCGAGGCCGACCGGGCGCCTGCCGCCCATCCACTGGCCGCGCTCAGGCGACTGAGCGCACAAGCCCTGGGCATCAAGCCCGACGCAATTGCCGACTTGCAGGTGTTCAAGCGCAGTTTTGACGCCCGCAAGGCCGACTTGCTGGCGGTCTTCATTGTCGATGTGACGCTGCGGGAACCGGACCAGGAGGCTGCACTCATCACCCAGTGGGCGGGCCACCCACACATTGACGCCACGCCAGACATGCACTACCAGCCAGTGGGCCACGCCGCCGTGCCGCCAGGCGTTCGCCCGGTGGTGGTGGGGTTTGGCCCCTGCGGCATATTCACCGCCCTGCTGCTGGCCCAGATGGGCCTCTGCCCGATCGTGCTCGAGCGCGGTCGCACCGTGCGCCAACGCACGAAAGACACCTGGGGACTGTGGCGCAAGCACGTGCTCAACCCCGAGTCCAACGTGCAGTTTGGCGAAGGCGGCGCCGGCACTTTCTCAGACGGCAAATTGTGGAGCCAGATCAAAGACCCGCGCCACCTGGGTCGCCAGGTAATGCAGGAGTTCGTCAAGGCCGGGGCACCCCCCGAGATCTTGATCGATGCGCACCCGCACATCGGCACCTTCAAGTTGGTCAAGGTGGTGGAAAACCTGCGCGAGCAGATCATCGCGCTGGGCGGCGAGATCCGGTTTGAGCAACGCGTCACTGATGTGCTGCTGCGCACCTGCTCGCCAGATGCCAGCGGCCACACCCAGCGTGTGCGCGCCCTGACCGTGCTCGACGTGGCTAGGGGGTCAAGCTACGAACTCCCCGCCGAGCAGGTGGTGCTGGCGCTGGGGCACAGTGCGCGCGACACCTTTGCCATGCTGCACGGGCGCGGCGTCTTCATGGAAGCCAAACCGTTTTCGATTGGCTTTCGCATTGAGCACCCGCAAGGCGTGATTGACCGCGCCCGCTGGGGCCGGCACGCCGGCCACCCGCTGCTGGGCGCGGCAGAGTACAAGCTGGTGCACCACGCCGCCAATGGCCGTGCGGTCTACAGTTTTTGCATGTGCCCGGGCGGTACCGTGGTGGCGGCCACCTCCGAACCGGGCCGGGTGGTGACGAACGGCATGAGCCAATACTCGCGCAACGAGCGCAATGCCAACGCCGGCATCGTGGTCGGCATCGACCCGCGCGACTACCCGACGGACCCGGCCGCTTTTGAGGCCACGCTGGGCGCCGGCACAGGCCTGCTGCCCATGCCCGGGCAGGCGCTGCACCCACTGGCCGGCATCGTGCTGCAACGGCAGCTGGAATCGCAGGCCTATGTGCTGGGCGGCAGCAATTACGAGGCGCCCGGCCAATTGGTAGGTGACTTTTTGGCGAATCGCCCCTCGAGCCAGCTCGGCAACGTGGTGCCCTCTTACAAGCCTGGCGTGCACCTGGGCGACCTGAGCCTGGCCCTGCCCGGCTACGCGGTCGAGTCAATTCGCGAGGCGCTACCGGCCTTCGGCAAAAAAATCAAGGGCTTTGACATGGCCGACGCGGTGCTGACCGGGGTTGAGACCCGCACCTCATCGCCGCTCAAGATGACCCGCGGCGATGATCTGCAAAGCCTTAACACCGCGGGCCTGTATCCGGCCGGCGAAGGCGCCAGCTACGCCGGCGGCATCCTGTCTGCAGGCGTGGACGGTATCCGGGTGGCTGAAGCGGTGGCACGGCGGATGCTGGTCTGAGGGCGACAGGGCCGACCGTCGTGCAGGGCCTCTTGCCTGAGTTTTTTTGCGCACCGGTCAAGGAGGAGCCCGAAGGGCGGGGGACACGAGCGGCGGCGGGTACGCCGTCCCCGCCAACACCAAAAGCAGACGCCAAAAAACGCCAACCCCAGCAACCCCGGGATCGACGACAACCATACCTGGTATCAGGCGGTCCGCAGCGCAGCAATGCGCTCTTCGATCGGCGGGTGTGTACTGAACAGTTTGCCGATGCCACCGGCAATGCCCATGGCCGCCACGCTCTTAGGCAGCTCACCAGGCACCATGCCACCCAGGCGGGCCAGGGCGTTGATCATGGGTTGCTTGCGGTTCATCAGCTGGGCGGCACCCGCATCAGCCCGGAACTCGCGCTGGCGGGAAAACCAGGCTACGACCATGGCAGCGGCAAAACCGAGCAAGATATCGAGCACGATGGTCGTTACGTAGTAGCCAATGCCAGGTCCGCTGCTGCGGTCTTCGCCCTTGCGCAAAAAACTGTCAACCGCATAGCCAATGACCCGGCTGAGAAACACCACAAAGGTGTTCATCACGCCCTGGATCAGGGTCATGGTGATCATGTCGCCGTTGGCAATGTGGGCGATTTCATGGCCAATCACGGCTTCAATCTCTTCGCGCGTCATGCCCTGCAGCAGGCCGGTGCTGACCGCCACCAGGGCCGAGTTTTTGAAGGCGCCGGTGGCGAACGCGTTGGGGTCACCCTCAAAGATACCGACCTCGGGCATGCCGATGCCAGCCTTATCGGCGAACTTACGCACCGTCTCGACAATCCAGGCTTCGTCGGCATTCTGCGGTTGGTTGATAAGGCGGACACCCGAGGTCCATTTGGCCATGGGTTTGCTGATCAGCAGCGAGATGATGGCGCCTCCAAAGCCCATCACCAGAGCAAAGCCAAGCAAAGCCCCCAGGTCGAGGCCATTTGAAGTCAGAAAGCGGTTGACGCCCAGCAGACTGGCCACAACACCCAGCACCGCTACCACCAGCACGTTGGTCAGTACAAACAATAAAATTCTCTTCATGGTCACCCTTCATAAACGGCGAGCAACAGCCCACTGATGCCCGGAATGTTAGGGGCGCCAGCGCGAAAATCAAGCGCCGGGCCGCAAATCCCACAAAAAATCCGGTTATTTCGGGAGCCGAAAGACCGCTGGGTCCAGGTAGAAACCGGGCGCCTCGTTGGCCGGCCACCAGCCCGGCACGCCCAGTACCGGCAAATTGGCAAAGGGCTTGGCCGCCAGTTGGTCCGGGCTCAAGGCGGCGGCCACCCAGGCGTCTAAATCCGCAAGGGTATCGGTCGCCGGGTGCACCAGCAGCACATGGGCGGTGATGGTTTTTCTGGGCAGCACCAGTTTTTCCAGCAGGGCGTGGCCAAACAACGCCAAATGTGACTGCGCCCACAGTGGTCGCAGCTCAGTGAAGACCACCGACCAGCGTTTGGCCAGCAGCGCCTCCCATAGTGGCGCAGGCGCACGCAAGAATGCCACGTTCTCGTCAAACAGGGTCAGCGCGTCGCGCACCGGGCCGCGCACCTGCCCCACGCCGTCGGCCGCGATCTGCGCCGCCTGCAACTGGTTCAACCGCGCCTTGGTGTGGGGAAAGCTGTGCCACATCAATCCATTAAAAAAGTCGTGCAAACCCTCGCGGGTAGGGCATTGTTTGCTATGAAAAATATAGCTTTCATAGGCCTCACCAACCGGCAGCGCGCTCTGTGGCACAAAGCGCACTGGCAGGGCGCCGACTGTTGCCGCACAGGCGTTCAGCGCCTGGGGCAACAGCAAGCCGGTTTGGCAATGGGCCACCACCTGTTGGCCTAGCGCGGCCACGGGCGCCAACCAGGGCGCCTGCCAGTCGATCTGCGCTAAACCAGGCGCCACGGCAGGGTTTCGCCGGCGCGCAGGGGCTTGAGTTCAGCCTCGCCCAGGGCAAACGATTCGGGCGGGGTCCAGGCCTGGCGTTGCAGCGTGATGCGGCCGGTGTTACGCGGCAGACCGTAAAAATCGGCACCATGAAAGCTGGCAAAGCCTTCAAGCTGATCCAGAGCGCCCGCCGCGTCAAAGGCCTCGGCATACAGTTCCATCGCGGCGTGTGCGGTGTAACAGCCAGCGCAACCACTGACATGCTCCTTCAGGTGCGCCGCATGGGGGGCGCTGTCAGTGCCCAGGAAAAACCTTGGGCTGCCACTGGCCACCGCCTGCAGCAGCGCCTGGCGGTGCAACTCTCGCTTGAGCACAGGCAGACAGTAGAAGTGCGGGCGGATGCCCCCGGTGAAGATGGCGTTGCGGTTGTACAGCAGGTGGTGCGCCGTGACCGTGGCGGCAGTGAATCCGTCCGCCTGCGCCACATACTGCGCTGCCTCCCGGGTGGTGATGTGCTCCAGCACGATCTTGAGTTCAGGAAAATCCTGACGCAGCGGGATGAACTGGGACTCGATGAACACCGCCTCCCGGTCAAAAATATCAACCGCCGGGTTGGTGACCTCGCCGTGCACCAGCAGCGGCAGGCCGGCCTTTTGCATCGCCGCCAGCACCGGGTAAACCTTGCGGATGTCGGTCACCCCAGCATCGCTGTGGGTGGTGGCGCCGGCGGGGTAAAGCTTGAGCGCCACGACGCCGGCTTGGGCTGCCAGGGCAATCTCCGACACCGGCAAGTGGTCTGTTAGATAGAGCGTCATCAGCGGCTCAAACACCTGGCCAGGCAGCAGGGCCGCCTGAATGCGCGCCTTGTAGGCCAAGGCCGCCGCCGCCGTGGTGATGGGGGGCTTCAAATTGGGCATGATCACGGCGCGGCCAAATTGGGCTGCCGTGTGCGGCACCACCGTGCGCAGGGCGTCGCCATCGCGCAGGTGCAGGTGCCAGTCGTCGGGTCGGGTCAGGGTCAGTGTGTCCATAGTGTGTCCATAGCGTGATTGTCCCAAATCCGGGGCGGGTAGGGCGGAGGACGCTTGGGGCGCCGGCTTCAGGCCGCGGCCTGGCGCAGCAAATAGTCCCAGAGGGCCTGGGCATGACGCTTGGGCACCGGCCCAGCACCCCGCGCCAACTGTCCGTTTGATTTGACTGTTTCCCTGGTCTGAGGACGCTCGCGGTAGGCACGCACCTCCATCGTGATCTGTAGGTCAGGCAGAAACCCAGGCGCGGCGTTGACCAACTTTTTGGCGCTCAGGTCTCGCTCAACCGCGCTGAACGGCAAAAAGGCCACGCCATGCCCCTCCAGCGCCATGGCCTTGAGGCCCTCGGCCATATCGGTTTCATAAACCCGGTCAAAGTGAATCGGTGTACTGCTTTGCTTGAGGATCAGCTCCACCATTTGCCCCAGGTAGGCCCCGGGCGCATAGCCCAGGTAGGGCAGCGGCCGCCCCGCGCTGCCGGGCAATGCGTACAGGGGCTCGCCGTCGACACCGGGCTTGACATAAGGGGCCACCACCTCCTCGCCCAGACTCACCATTTCATAGCGCTCGGTGTCGAGCTGGTTAGGCTGCGCCGGGTGGTGGTATGCAATCAGCAGGTCACAGCTGCCCTCCACCAGACGCATCACGGCGTCATGCACATTAAGCGCGATCAACCGGCTCTTGATCGGGCCGAAATTCTCGCGCAGGGCGGAGACCCACGCCGGAAAAAAAGTGAACGCCAGGGTGTGGGGCACCGCAAATTCGATCACGTCCTGCCCCGCAGCAGCGTGGCCGCGCATCATGGCCCGGGTACTTTGCAAGGCCTGCAGCATTTCCAGCGCCTGGTCATACAGTGTGTCGCCGGCTGGCGTCAGGCGCGTCGGGTAGGAGCTGCGGTCCACCAGATCGGTGCCGGCCCAGGCTTCAAGTGACTGAATCCGGCGCGAAAACGCCGGTTGCGTCACATGTCGCAGTTGGGCCGAGCGGCTGAAGCTGCGGGTTTCAGCCAACGAGACGAAATCTTCAAACCACTTGGTGTCCATGCCCCTTACTCCGCACTTTGCTGCAGCGCCCACATGGCAGCGTAGCGGCCCTCGGCCGCCAGCAGTTCAGCATGGGTGCCGCGTTCGATGATGCGTCCGGCATCCATCACCAAAATCTCATGCGCATCGACCACGGTGGACAGGCGGTGCGCGATGACCAGCGTGGTCTTGTTTTGCGCCACGCTCTGCAGCTCAGCTTGTATGGCGCGTTCATTGGCGGAATCCAACGCAGAGGTGGCTTCGTCAAAAATCAGGATCGGCGGGTTTTTGAGCAGGGTGCGGGCAATCGCCACCCGCTGCTTCTCCCCCCCCGACAATTTGAGCCCGCGCTCGCCGACCATGGTGTCGTAACCCTTGGGCGTGGCGCTGATGAAGCCATGAATATGCGCCGCGCGGGCGGCCTCTTCCACCTGGGCCTGGCTGGCGCCCGGCTGGCCGTAGGCGATGTTGTAGGCCACCGTGTCATTGAACAGCACCGTGTCCTGCGGGACGATGCCAATGGCCTGGCGCACCGAGGATTGTGTGACCTGTTTGATGTCCTGCCCATCAATCAGGATACGGCCCTGCTGCACGTCGTAAAAGCGGAACAACAGCCGCGCCAGCGTGGACTTGCCCGAGCCCGACGGGCCCACCACCGCCACCGTCTTGCCGGCCGGAATCGTAAAACTGATGTCTTGCAGGATGGGCCGGGCTGGGTCGTAGGCAAAGTTCACGTGGTCAAAGCGCAGCTCGGCGCCCTGCACCACCAACGGCTGCGCACCGGGCAGATCGGCAATTTCGCGCTCGCGCTCCATCAGGGTGAACATTTTTTCCAGGTCGGTGAGGCTTTGCTTGATCTCGCGGTACAACACGCCTAGAAAACCCAGGGGAATATAGAGCTGGATCATGAAGGCGTTGACCATCACCAGGTCGCCCAGCGTCATGCGGCCGTCCACCACGCCCTGGGTCGCGCGCCACAGCATGGCCACTAACCCGGCGGCGATGATCAGTTGCTGGCCGGCATTGAGCAGGCTCAGCGTGGTCTGGCTCTTGATGGCGGCGCGGCGGTAGCGCTCCAGGTTTTCATCGTATCGCTTGGCCTCAAATTCTTCATTGTTGAAGTATTTGACCGTTTCGTAATTGAGCAGCGAGTCGATGGCCCGGCTGTGCGCCGTGGAATCCATCTCGTTCATCTTCTTGCGAAACTGGGTGCGCCACTCGGTCACGATGATGGTGAAGCTGATATAAAACACCAGCGCAATGATGGTGATCCAGGCAAACCAGACGTCAAACTTGACGGCCAGCAGCGTCAGAACCATCGCCACCTCGATCAGTGTCGGAATAATGCTGTACAGCGAGTAGGAGATCAGCGAATGCACGGCTCGGGTGCCGCGCTCGATGTCGCGCGTCATGCCGCCGGTCTGGCGTTCCAGGTGAAAACGCAGGCTCAGGCCGTGCAGGTGCCGAAACACCTGCAGTGAAATGCTGCGCGAGGCGCCCTCGGTGGCCTTGGCAAACACCAGGTCACGCAACTCGGCAAACAAGGTCGTGGACAGGCGCAGCAGACCATAGGCGACCAGCAAGGCGGCTGGTACCACCAGCAGGGCCGAGGCATCAATGCCGCCCTTGGGGATCATGGTGTCAACCAGCTCTTTCAGCAGCAGCGGAACACCGACGTTGGCCACCTTGGCGCCAACCATGAAGGCCAGCGCTGCGATCACGCGCCACTTGTACTGCCACAGGTAGGGAAACAGGCGGCGCAGTGTGTCCCAGTCGGAGCGGGTGGGATCATTGGCCGACGATGCGGCGATGCTTTGGGGGGTGGGGCTGAGTTCGCCAGAACGGCGCATGGGTGACAATCCAGATCGTTACTTAATCCCAGATTGTGCCCATGTCTGCAATTGCAAGCGCCAAGGTGCCTCCCTCCGTGGCGCTGCCGACCGACCAAGAACTGGTGCTCAAGGTCATCCCGATGCCCGCCGACTGCAACGCCAATGGCGATATTTTCGGCGGTTGGGTCATGGCGCAGGTCGATTTGGCCGGCTCGGTGATCCCTGCGCGCTACACCGGAGGCCGCATGGCAACGGTGGCGGTGAACGAGTTCATCTTCAAGCAACCGGTGCGGGTAGGCGACATCCTGTCGTTTTTCTCCACGCTGACCCGCGTCGGCCGTACCTCCATCACAGTCAAGGTGGAGGTTTACGCTGAGCGCTTTCGCTCGCAGGGCAAGTACATCAAGGTCACTGAGGCCTCGCTGACCTATGTGGCCATTGACGACCAGGGACAGCCGCGCGAAGTACCCAAAACCACAGCTTGAAAGGACTTTGTTTAGGGTTTTCCTGAGCGCTTGCGTCGGTAATAACCCTGTCGGCATTTCCGCCGATGTCCGCTATAAACGGACGGTCATCAAAAGGGAGAGACAGTGCAGTTTGTTCAACTGGTGATCAGCGGCATCGCGCAAGGGTGCATTTATGGGCTGATCGCTCTGGGCTTCGTGCTCATTTACAAGGCCACAGAGACCGTGAGCTTTGCGCAAGGCGAGCTCATGATGCTGGGCGCCTTTGGCGGGCTCGCGGGCATGACCCTACTCGGCTTCCCGTACTGGCTGTCCGTGCTGTGTGCCATCTCGGCCATGGCGGTGTTTGGCATGCTTCTGGAGCGCCTGGTGATCCGGCCCATTTTGGGGCAGCCGGCGTTCTCCATCGTGATGTTGACCATTGGCATTGGCTATGTGGCGCGCGGCCTGATTACCATGGTGCCCAATATCGGCACCGAGACCCACACCCTTCCCGTCCCCTATAAAGACGAGATCTGGAAACTGTCGGGCCTGATCCTGAACGTGGAGCAGATGGCGGTGATTGCCGCCACCGCCGTTTTGTGCCTGTTGCTGTTTGGCCTCTTTCGCTACAGCAAACTGGGCATTGCCATGCAGGCGGCTTCGCAAAACCAATTGGCAGCTTATTACATGGGCATCCCGGTGAAGCGGCTCAATGGCATTGCCTGGGGCCTGGCCGCCGCAGTGGCCGCCATTGCCGGTCTGCTGCTGGCGCCCATCACCTTTGTACATGCCAACATGGGCTTTATTGGCCTCAAAGCCTTCCCAGCTGCGGTGGTGGGCGGCTTTGGCAGCCTGCCCGGCGCCATCGTGGGCGGACTGGTGATTGGGTTGGTGGAGTCACTGTCGGGGTTTTACCTGCCAGATGGTTTCAAGGACACGGCCGCTTACATCGTGGTGCTGATCATGCTGGTGGTCAAACCCACCGGCCTGTTTGGCGAAAAGCTGCGCAAAAAGGTCTGACATGCGCTTCATCTTCAAGACCGACTACGCGCAGGACATCCGGTTGGTCAAACACGGCGGTCAGCTGTTCTGGTACGGCGCCCTGCTGCTGCTTTTACTGGGGGCGCCCTGGCTGGTGGCCGAGTACTGGCTAGCGCAGCTCACCTTCGTGCTAATTTATGCCGTGGCCGGCCTGGGCCTGATGCTACTGGCGGGCTACACCGGGCTGTTCTCGCTGGGGCACGCGGCATTTCTCGGGGTGGGCGCGTATACCCAGGCGGTATTGACCAACGCCGGCGTCCCGTTTCCTGTGGCGCTTGCTGGCGCTGCAGCCTTGTCGGCAGCGGTGGGTTTTGTGGTGGGCCTGCCGGCACTTCGGGTCAAGGGCATCTACCTGGGCATGGCCACGCTGTCCTTTGGTTTCATTGTGGAAGAAGTGCTGGCGCGCTGGGAGTCAGTCACCGGGGGCAATGCCGGCATCCACATCAAGAAACCCAATATGCTGGGTTGGACCTTGGACAGTGGTGAGTCCTTCTACCTGCTCTGCCTGCTGGTTGCGGTGGTGGCCACCCTGGGCGTCTTGAACCTGTTGCGGTCACCTACCGGAAGGGCTTTTGTCGCCATCCGTGACTCCGAAATCTCGGCGCAGAGCATGGGCATCGACTTGGCGCACTACAAAACCCTGTCGTTCGCCATCTCGGCCGCACTCGCTGGCGTGGCCGGCGCCCTGTACGCGCACAAGCTGCAGTTCATCTCGCCCGACCAATTCAACATCCTGCAGTCGATCGACCTGCTGCTGATGATCGTGATCGGCGGGCTAGGCTCGGTACATGGGGCTTTTTTAGGCGCCATTTTCCTGATTTCCATGCCTCAGGCGATCGCCATGCTCAAAGACTACCTGCCCGCAGCGGTAGGCCAGGCGCCGGGCTTGCAAGGGCTGGTTTACGGCCTGGTGCTGATCGCCTTTGTGCTGTTTGAACCCATGGGCCTCTACGGCCGCTGGCTCAAGGTGCGAACCTACCTGCAGTTGTTCCCCTTCTACCGCAAAGGCATGTTCAAGCGGCAGAAATCATTCCAGAAATCGGACCGGTTGAGATGATCGCCCCCACGCTTGTCGCTGCGCCTGCTGCGTTGTCCCCTGAAGGGGAGGTGCTGTCTTCTCCGGCGAAGACCGGGGATCCATGGATTCCCGCGTGCGCGGGAATGACGACGCACGGTGCGGGAATGTCGACGCAGGGTGCGGAAATGATGGGCGGGATGGGGGAATGAATCATGTCTGATGCCATTTTGTCAGCCAACAACCTGAGCGTGCGCTTTGGTGGGGTGCTGGCGGTCAACAAGGTCAGCTTTGAAGTGCAGCAGGGCGAGGTCTTCACCCTGATCGGACCCAATGGCGCGGGCAAAACCACGGTGTTCAACCTGATCAGCCGCATTTACACCCCCACCACCGGTGACATCGACTACCACGGCCCGGAGGGCCTGATCCGACTGACTGCACAGCTGCCGCAAGCGGTAGCTGGTCTGGGCATCGCCCGTACCTTTCAGAATATTGAGCTGTTTGAACATGCCACGGTGCTGCACAACCTGCTGATCGGCCGCCACACCCAACGCAAAAGTGGCTTCTGGCAAGACCTGTTGTTCACCTCTGCCACGCGTGACGCCGAGCTTCAGGCACGGCAAAAAGCCGAGGAAGTGATTGAGTTCCTTGACCTGCAACACCACCGTGATTCGATGGTGGCCGGTCTGCCCTATGGCGTGCGCAAAGTGGTGGAGCTTGCCCGCGCCCTGTGCACTGAGCCGCGTTTGCTGCTTCTCGACGAGCCCTCGTCCGGCCTGAATGTCGAGGAAACCGACGATATGGCGTTCTGGATTCAAGACATCAAGAACGAACTCGGCATCACGGTGCTGATGGTGGAGCATGACATGAGCCTGGTATCCAAGGTGTCAGACCGGGTACTGGCCATGAACCAGGGCGAGGTACTGGCCATGGGCACACCGCGCGAGGTGCAGACCGACCCCGGCGTGATCGAGGCCTATCTGGGCTCGGTGGACGATGTCTCTTCGCTGCGCAGGAACGTCGCATGAGCGGCACCCCTCCGCCCGTGAGCGACCTACCGGTGCTCAAGCTGCTCAACGTGGAGAGCGCGTATGGCCCGATCAAGGCCATTCGCGGCGTGAGCCTGCAGGTGCGCCGCGGTGAAATCGCCACCGTGCTCGGCTCTAATGGTGCTGGCAAGACCACCATCCTGAAGACGATCTCGGGCATCATCGACCCGCGCAAGGGCTCCATCGAGTTCAAGGGCAATGACATCACGGCGCAAGACCCGGCCCTGATCGTGCAGCAGGGCTTGAGCCATGTGCCCGAAGGGCGAGAGGTGTTCCCCCTGCTGAGCGTGCGCGACAACCTGCTGATGGGCGCCTACACACGGCAGGACCGCGACGGTGTGGCCACCGACATCGAGGCGGTGTACGCCTATTTCCCGATTCTTCGCGAGCGCGCGATCCAGGACGCCGGCCTGCTGTCGGGCGGGCAGCAACAGATGCTCGCCATTTCACGGGCCCTGATGGCCAACCCCGACCTGATCTTGCTGGACGAGCCCAGCCTGGGCCTCAGCCCGAAGCTGACCAAGGAGATTTTCGAGATTGTGGTGCGCATCAACCGCGAGCGCGGCACCACCATCTTGCTGGTGGAGCAAAACGCCAACATGGCACTCAATGCCGCCGACTACGGCTACGTGCTGGAAAACGGCCGAATCGTGATGGAAGACACCTGTGCGCGCCTGCGCGAGAAAGACGACATCAAGGAGTTTTATCTGGGGCTCAAGGAAGACGGCGTGCGCGGCGAACGCCGCTGGAAGAAGAAGAAAACATGGCGATAAACATCAAGCCAAGCCGGGGTCTATGGGACACCCGACACATTCAGCCCTGCCACGACATCGTGCTGGCAGGCGAAACCATTCCCGCAATGTTCTGGAATGCGGTCAAACAGCGCGGCCCCAAGGTCTGGATGCGGCAAAAGCATTTGGGCCTGTGGCGCAGCTGGACATGGGACCAGACCGCAGCTGCAGTGCGCGAGATTGCGGGCGGGCTGATCAGCCTGGGCTTTGAGCGCGGCGAATGCGCCTCCATCCTGGGTAACACGGTGGTGGAGTGGGTCTGGGCCGACCTGGCGGTACTGTCTGCTGGAGGCGTCTCCAACGGCATTTACCCGACTGACGCAGCGTCGCAGGTGCACTACCTGTGTGAAGACTCACGCACCACGGTGCTGTTTGTGGAAGACGACGAACAGCTCGACAAGGCGCTCGAGGTGCGCGCGCAATTGCCGGGGCTGCGCAAGATCGTGGTGTTCGACATGGAAGGCCTGCGCGGCCTAGACGACCCTGGCGTGATCGGCCTAGACGCCCTGCGTGCGCTCGGCCGGGCGCACCTGGCGAAACATCCAGAAACCCTGCAGCAACGCATTGACGGATGCCGCCCGGAAGACCTGGCCATTTTGGTCTACACCTCGGGCACCACAGGCCGGCCCAAGGGCGCCATGCACTTGCAGCGGGGCCTGGTGTTCACTGTGCGTGGTTACAACACCCTGGTGGCGCAAGATGAGCGCGACGAGCGCATGTGCTTTCTGCCGCTGTGCCACATTGCCGAGCGCATGGGAGGGGAATACTTTTCGCTTTACACCGGCTCTATCCTCAACTTTGTGGAAAACCCCGAGACCATCCCTGAAAACGTGCGCGAAATTGCGCCCACCGTGTTCACGGCCGTACCGCGCGTCTGGGAAAAGTTCTACTCTGGCGTGATGATCTCGCTGAAAGAAGCCGGCCCAGTCCAGCAGGCCGCCTACGGCTGGAGCATTGGCGTGGGGACTGCCATTGCCGAGCGGGTGCTGGCTGGTCAGGCGGTGAGCACCTGGCTCAAGTTCAAGTTTCAGCTGGCGCAGTGGCTGGCACTGAACAATGTACGCAAACTCATCGGCATTCACCGTGCGCGCTTTCTGGTGACCGGCGCAGCGCCGATTTCGCCCGACCTGGTACGCTGGTACCTGGCGCTAGGCGTGCCCATGCTGGAGGTGTGGGGTATGACCGAAACCTGCGGCGCCGTCACCGGCGTGCCGGCTGACCGCATCAAGCCCGGCTCGATTGGCCCAGCCGCGGGCTTTAACGAGGTGAGGCTCGACCCGGTCACCGGTGAGCTTCTCGTACGCGGCCATAACGTGTTTGCCGGCTACCTGAACCTGCCCGAGAAGACCGCTGAAGCGATTGATGCTGATGGCTGGCTCCACACCGGTGACGTGGGCGTGGTGGATTCAGACGGCTACTACCGCATCACCGACCGCATGAAGGACATCATCATCACCGCCGGCGGCAAAAACGTGACCCCGAGTGAGCTGGAGAACGATCTGAAGTTCTCCCCCTACATCACCGATGCGGTGGTGATCGGCGACAAGCGGCCGTATTTGACTGCGATCGTCATGATTGACCAGGAAAATGTGGAAAAATTTGCGCAGGACCAGGACGTACCCTTCAGCAACTACAGCAGCTTGACCCGCGCGCCTGAGGTACAGGCCCTGATCCAGGCTGAGCTGGACCGGGTCAACAAGAAATTTGCCCGGGTAGAACAGATCAAGAAGTTTTTCTTGCTAGAGAACCAATTGACCGCGGAAGACGAGGAACTCACCCCCACCATGAAGCTCAAGCGTAAACTGGTTGAGAAGAAATACACGGCCCAAATTGAGGCCATGTACCATTAATTTTTTAAGGAGACCGAAGATGAAATTGACGACGAAAACAACCTTGATGCTGGCTACGCTGGCACTGCTTGCTGGCCAGGCGCCGGCCCAAACCAAGTCCGTGCCGCTGCAAGGCGTGTCGGCCAACGAAATCACCCTGGGCTCGATCCAGGATCTGTCAGGCCCGCTTGCCGGCTTTGGCAAGCAGGCCCGACTTGGGATGCTGCTAGCGGTAGAGGAGATCAATGAGCAGGGCGGCATCAATGGCCGCAAGCTCAAGATCATCGTGGAGGACTCGGGCTATGACCCGAAAAAAGCCGTGCTGGCCGCCCAGAAGCTGGTCAACCAGGACAAGATTTTCATGATGATGGGCCACATCGGTACCTCCCAGAACCTCGCTGCGATGCCAGTGCAGTTTGAGAAAAACGTGGTCAACTTCTTCCCGATCACGGCGGCCCGCGAAATGTATGACCCGTTTGACCGGCTGAAATACGCGTTTGCAGCCACCTACTTTGACCAGATGCGGCAAGCTGTGCCCAAACTGGCCAAGGAAAAAGGCGCCAAAAAAGTCTGCACCCTCTACCAGGATGATGATTTTGGGCTGGAGGTGTACAAAGGCGGCGAAGCCGGGCTGAAGACCATTGGTATGGACTACGCCGAAAAGACCACCTACAAGCGCGGCGCTACAGACTTCTCGTCGCAAGTGGCCAAGTTGCAATCCAGCGGCTGCGACATGGTGGTGCTGGGCACCATCATCCGCGAGACCATTGGCACCATTGGCACGGCACGCAAGATGGGTTACAACCCGATTTTCATCGGCTCCAGTGCCGCTTACACCGACCTGATTCACAAGCTGGGCGGCAAAGCCATGGACGGGCTCTACGCCACCATGACGGTGCAAAACCCCTACACCGAAGGCCTGAGCCCACAACTGCAGTTCTGGGCCAACAAGTACAAGACCAAGTTCAATGAGGACGCCACGGTGTTCTCGGTCTATGGCTATGTCATCATCAACACCTTTGCCAACGCCGCTACCAAGGCCGGCAAAAATCTGACGACAGACAGCTTCATCAAGGTGATGGACAGTCTGACATTGCCAACCGACATCTTTGGCAGCGCGCCCGCCACCTTCTCGCCAACCAAGCGCTTGGGCAGCAACGCCTCTCGCCTGTCGCAGATCCAGGACGGCAAATGGAAGGCGATTTCGGAGTACTACTCTGACATGGAGCCTGATGCGGCCAAACCGGCTGGCAAACAGGCTGCCAAGAAGTAAAACCCGGCGAGTGTGGCAAGAGTCACGCCGAACAAAGCCACCCTCGGGTGGCTTTTTTTTGACCTCGCCGGCCTGCCCCTTAGCCCCTGCCATGAGGGCGCACGATTCTTCCGTTCTCGCGCACGTGCGCGATCGTCTTCGCACTGCTGCCGGTCACTTCAAGCTAGGCCACCTGCCGCGGGCTAAGTAGGCGCCGACAGTCCAAGCCCTTCGGCGATGTGCTGACGTGGCTGAGCGACCCTGACCTGGGTGCGAGAATAAGTCGGCGCTGGCCCCACCGGACCGGCTGAGTTGCCCAAGCTGATACGCGTCTCGCTTTTGTCACCTCGGGTCTTGCACTCCCACCCAAACGCAATTGCCCGTGCTTCTGCGCCAACCAACCCGGCTTACATGCCTTTGCCAAAACACTGAGCGTTCAAATGCGCCATGCGCACAGTTGGAAGCCATCATGATCAATCGTTAGCACTGCATGCACTACCTGCGTTTACTGGTTCGGCGCTTGCTTCAACTGGCCGAAACTGCCCTATTACGCCATGGCGCAAGGCCGAGAACCATCTTTTTCCTTGCCGCTTTATCGGTTTTGGATGGTTTCGTGCCGATGTGGCCCGCAGAAGCCTTTGTTATCGCCTTGGGCATCCTGCAGCCCCAGAGGGGCAAAGTCATTGTGCTGATGTTTGCAATGGCTTCGGCTTTCAGTGCTTCGCTGTTGGCGTTGGTGCTGGTCACACTGAGTTTGCCCGCCCAATGGCTGGGTCTGCAGCTTCTGGGTCCGCAATGGGACCAAGCCTTGGCTATGGTGCGGGCCTGGGGACCGGCCAGCCTGATGTTTTTGGCTGTGTTCCCAGACTCCCCGCGCACCTCCATCGCGGCACTCGCCTTGAGCGGCGTGGCGCCCATGTGGATCGGTTTGATGGTTTTTTTAGGGAAACTGATCCTTTATGCCGGGCTGTTGGGATTGATGAAGTACTTGCCATCCAGGCTGGGCCGATGGCGCAGCGCGGAGGCCGCCTGGAAGAGATGGTTGCAGCGCCGCGCCAGTCGCTTCGTGGCTTACTGCCGTCGCATCCGCCAGCTGGCGCGGCACTCAGACCAACGCCTTTCACAATCACAAGGCGCCTCTTGATGCGACGGCAAGTTGTATTTTTTTGCCTTTGCGTGACCTCGCTACGCACGGCAATGGCAGCACCATCGGCTTCGCAGTGCAAAGCGCGGAAAAGGGTGACGCCTTCCATGTGGCCGGCGTGGCCAACAAGATCGAGTGAGATGACTCCATAGCCATTGCGAATCTCGAGAAGCATCAAGTGTCTTTAACATGGTGCCCGTCACCGATGTTAGGCATGCATTAAAAAACCAGAGGACTGCGATATGCTCGATTTACGCCCGAACTGCGAATGCTGCGACAAGGACCTTCCGCCAGAGTCCGTTGAAGCTCGTATCTGCTCGTTTGAATGCACATTCTGTGCAGCCTGTGCCGAGGGCACCTTAGCCGGCCAGTGCCCGAACTGTGGCGGAGAACTCGTCACCCGCCCTCGTCGCCCGGAATCCAAGCTGGCCAAGTTCCCAGCATCAACTCAAAGGGTTCAAAAGAAGCTCGGCTGTGAGAAGGCTGCGTGAATTTGGGCGTTGAGGCTGAAAGAAATCTCCTGTGGGGGAATTTTTGACGGGAATAGCGAACGTCAACTTCCGCCAGGCCCTAGGAGTTCTGCTGATGCCGAGGGGTGGCGGGAGAGCTTCGGGTCACCAGCCAACACCCCTCCCACACGGGAATACCCTGACCCACCTTGCGCTACCATTCCTAATTCGCCCGATGTCGGGCGCCAACGGAGGAAATACATGTTCAGTCACGTGATGCTGGGGGTCAATGACCTCGAAGTCTCGAAGAAGTTTTACGACGCGCTCTTGGGCACCCTGGGCCTCGGCCCAGGGTTCGCTAACAAGAACCGTTATTTTTACCGCAGCCCGACCGGCACGTTCGCGATCACCACGCCCATCAATGGCGACTCCGCCACGCACGGCAATGGCAGCACCATCGGTTTCGCGGTGCAAAGCGCCGAGCAGGGTGACGCTTTTCATGCGGCCGGCGTCGCCAACGGGGGTACCACCTGCGAAGACCCACCGGGCTTTCGGGAAGGCCCGACCGGCAAGATTTACCTGGCCTACCTGCGCGACCCGGACGGCAACAAGCTCTGCGCCTTGTTCCGCCCTGCAAAATAAAGCATAAGGACTCACCCATGGCCAGGCAGCATGAAAACCACCGCGAAGACGTGGTGGGCCGCGCGAATGTCGAAGACACACCCGAGCTGCTGGCCTACTACGACGAGCTGGATCAACACCATGTTGGCGCCCTGTGGACCGTGGCCAACAAAATCGAGCCCTGGCAACCGGTGTCGCAGTCGGTGCCGGTGGTCTGGCGCTACCA
This sequence comes from Comamonas sp. lk, assembly GCA_945925985.1. Taxonomy (GTDB): domain Bacteria; phylum Pseudomonadota; class Gammaproteobacteria; order Burkholderiales; family Burkholderiaceae_C; genus Rhodoferax. The sequence continues at coordinate 31,788 of CAMELV010000020.1, forward strand.
GGCCCTGCGCGCCCAGGTGCTGCGATCGCTGGAGCTGGTCACCCCTGAGAAGGCTGGCCGGCGCGTGATCTACCTGAACAACCCCGGCCGGCGCGATGTGTCGGCGGCGGTGGGCTGGCTGTACGCTGGGCTGCAGGTGATGAACCCGGGAGAAATCGCCCATTCGCACCGCCATTCGGCCTCGGCCATCCGCTTCATTATGGAGGGCACGGGCGCCTACACCGTGGTCGACGGCCACAAGATGACGCTGGGCGCCAATGATTTTGTGCTCACCCCCAACGGCACCTGGCATGAGCATGCTGTGGCGCCCGAGGGGAGCCCCTGCATCTGGCAAGACGGGCTGGACATCCCCTTCGTCAATGCCATGGAGGCTAACTTTTTTGAGGTGCACCCCGAGTTGTCGCAAGCCGTGACCTATCCGGTGGACGACATGACCAAGACCTGGGGCAACCCCGGCCTGATGCCCAGCGGCGGCAATTGGACCAAGGGCTACAGCCCGATGTTCAAGTACGAATGGCTGCGCACCTATGAGGCGCTGAACCAGTACGCCAGTTGCAGCGACGGCTCGCCCTTTGACGGCGTGCTGATGGAATATGTCAACCCGGCCACCAATGGCCCGGTGATGCGCACCCTGGGGGCGTCCATGCAACTGCTGCGCCCGGGTGAACACACCCAGGCACACCGCCACACGGGCAGCTTTTTGTACCACGTGGCCAAGGGCCAGGGCCACTCCATCATCAATGGCAAACGCTACGACTGGCAAGAGCGCGACATTTTTTGCGTGCCCAGCTGGGCCTGGCACGAGCATGTCAACGCGTCAGCCAGCGACGACGCCTGCCTGTTCTGCCTGTCTGACCTGCCGGTGATGCGCGCGCTGGGCCTGTACCGTGAACAGGCTTTTGGTGACAACGGCGGGCGGCAACCTGTCGTGGGCTGAGAGACAGGGTTGCAGCAAAACACGCGGCTTCGACGCTCGCTATACTCAACACATTGAATTGTGTAGGAGTTGACACATGGCAACGAATCTGGCTTTGGACGACCAATTGATCGAAGAGGCCCGCCAACTCGGTGGCCAACGCACAAAAAAAGACGTGGTGACCCAGGCGCTGGTGGAATACATCCAGCGGCGCAAGCAGCTCCAAGTGCTGGCCCTGTTTGGTACTGTGGACTACGCGCCAGGCTTTGACGCCAAGGCCCAGCGCAACTTAAGCCGCGTGCCTCTGGCGAAGACATGAAGGTCTTGGTTGACACATCGGTCTGGTCATTGGCCTTGCGCCGCCCTTCAAACGCTCCTCTGACCGCTGAGCAACAGGCCTTCATCCATGCACTGAGCGAACTGGTGGCCGATGGGCGCGCCGCACTTATTGGTCCGATCCGACAAGAGTTGCTGTCCGGCGTCAAAACCGTCAGCCAATTTGAGGCGCTGCGTCAGAGTTTGACGGCGTTTGACGACTTAGCATTGTCCATGGGCACCTATGACCTGGCCGCAGAGTGCTTCAACACCTGCCGGACTAAAGGGGTACAAGGCTCCAACACCGACTTCCTGATCTGTGCGGCCGCCATACAACTCCAGTTGCCCATCTTCACGCTGGACCTGGATTTTTTGCGCTACCAAGCTCACCTGCCCATCACACTTTTCTCTGACACCAAATGCGGCTGAAAGCCTCGTCAATTTGGACGATGACGCTCCGTTTACTGTAGCAAATTGGGTACCGTCGTGGCCACACTCAGTCGCTCGCCCCACCCAACCGGAACAGCCTCAGCGGGTTGCTGTGCAACGTTGGGTCACAGCATGCTGCGGACACGGACGCCGAGACCGATGCCACACCGCGCGCCGCCTGGCCCGCCGGGCTGGCCGGCCAGATCAAGGCCGTGGCCGATGCGCTGGCCGAGGCCGGCGCCAGCCTCAGCCTGCCCGAGCTGGCCGCCCGCTTCAACGGCAAAGGCCGCTGGCGCGAACGCCTGCCCACCATCCTCGACGCCCCGGCCACCCGCGTGGCGGGCGGGCTTCGGGGCTGGGAAAGTTTGGCATCAAAAGTGCCCCTAAGGCTCGTCGATATTGAATAGTTTGCTATTTTTTACGTAGCGTTTAGCTGCAGTTCGCCCCGCGACTGCTTGGCGGCCAAGCTATAGTGTTTGGCAGGTCCAACTCCGGGCCGCCGGCCCTGCCGACACCACACCCAGCACCATGCCCACCACCACCACCGCCACCACCGCCATCATTCTTGGCGCCTCGGGCTCCGTGGGGCGGGCGCTGTTGGCAGAGCTGCTGCGGTGCCCGCAATTCACCCGGGTGATCGTCATCGCTCGACGCCCACTGGGCGCTCAAGCCGAGGCCGGGGCCAAACTGGTGGAATGCCTGGTGCCTGACATGCAGCCCCCGGCGCTGACGCAGGCGGTGGTGGACGCGCTCAAAGCCAGCGAGCCGGACTCAGGGGCCGACGCCGTGGCCGATGCGGTGGGGTTCAGTGTGATGGGGGTCGGCGCTAACACGGCCAAGCTGTCGCTGGCTCAGCACCGCGCCATCGATGTCGACTTGAACGCCGCATTTGCCAAAGGCCTGAAGGACTCCGGCAGAGTCCATCATCTGGCCTTTATGTCGGCCGTGGGTGCCGACGACCAGGCCAAAACCACCGGCTCCGGCGCAGCCGGCATGCCCCGCTACGCCCGCGTCAAGGGCGAATCGGAGCAGGCCGTGCTGAACCAGGGGCTGGCGTTGGTGAGCATTTTTCGACCCTCGTTGATCATCGGCTCGGTCCACACACCCGGCATCCTCGCCGCCGTGCTGTCCTTCCTCGCGCCACTGATGCCGGCGAAATACCGCCCGATCCGAACCACTGAGATTGCGCAGGCCATGGTCGCCGCCGCGCGATCGGAGCCCCACCAGAGCTGGGTCTACAGCTACACCGAGATGAAGGCGCTGATCCCGCAGGCGACTTGATCGGGCGACCTGGACGCCCGAGGCCGCCCCACCGCCCCTCACCCCAGATGTTTGCCCGCCTCCCGCCGCGTCAAGCCGGAGAAAACGTGCGCATGCTCCGCCAAAAAAGCCCGCACCGCCTCGGGCTGGGTGCGTGCGTGGTCGCGTAGCGCCCAGCCAATCGCCTTTCGGATGAAGAATTCGGTTTCTGGCGCCAATGCCAGCGCGTAGCGAAACAGGCGCGCCTGGTCGGCCTGCGCTTTCCAGCCCAGTTGGTGCAACATGGCCACGCGGCGCACCCACAGGCTCCGGTGGCCCAGCCAGTCGTCCATCTGGCGCTGCACCTCGGGTTGCCGGGCCCGAGCTCGCAGCAGGATATCGCCCACCACACCGGCCAGCCCGTCAACCGTGTCCCACCACGCGCGGCGCTGCACCAACTGCAACAGGTGGGACAGGCTGTCCACGCCAAGCTGACGGTGGTGCTTGGCCAAGAGGTCCACCGCCACATACTGAAATTCGCGCTCTGGCATCTCCCACAGGGCTTCGGCCACGGACAGCAGGTCGGCGGCCGTCCAGGTGTTCAGCCGGGGCAGGCCGCGCAAGGCCAGGCGGCGCGGCGCGGCGCGGATGCCTAAAAATGCAAACTGGTCCAGCATGTAGGCCCGCATCGGCACGGCTTGCACCGGATCGGCCAGCGGGCGCAACGCGGTGTCGATCTGCATCAGCAGCGCGGCCGGTTCAGCAGGGGCAGCGACTGCTGGGGCCTGGGTTTCGACTCGCTTGGGTTTGGGCTTGCTCATACAGGGGTAAAAAATGCCTTCAGGCATTGATGATATTGGATAGTTTGCTTCTGTTTTAGTAGCATTGAGCGGGTGTATCTACGCCATAGATGCCGCTTCGCATTAAACTAGTCATCTGACTAGTCATAAAAGGAATCAACATGCAAACCTGGGCCATTCAAGATGCAAAAGCGCGGTTCAGCGAGTTTTTGGAGGCCTGCATGGCCGATGGCCCGCAACTGGTGACCAAGCGTGGCAGTGAGGCTGCGGTGTTGGTGCCGATCGAGCAATGGCGTCGCATGCAAGCAGCCGCCCGGCCGTCACTCAAAGCGCTGTTGCTGGCCGATGCGGCGCGCGGCGAATTGCCGGTGCCAGCACGGGGCAGCGCCCAGCGGCGGCCGGTGCTGCCGGCGGGTTGAGGCGCATGTACCTGCTCGACACCAACATCATCTCCGAACTTCGCAAGCCGCGGCCTCACGGCGCGGTTGTGGCCTGGCTGCAAGCCCGGGACGACGCTGAGTTGTACCTGTCCGTGGTCACGCTGGCCGAGATTCAGGCCGGCATTGAGTTGACGCGTGACCAAGACCCGGCCAAAGCCCGCGAAATCGAAGCCTGGCTGGATGCCGTGGCCGAGTCGTACAACGTGCTGCCCATGGACGCCAGCGTATTCCGGCGCTGGGCGCGGCTGATGCATCGGCGGTCCAATACCCTGTATGAAGATGCCATGATCGCCGCCACTGCGGCCAGCCACCAGCTCACGGTGGTGACTCGCAACGTTGCCGACTTTGCAGTCTTTGGGGTACCTGTGTTGAACCCGTTCGATGCAACGGGCACCGCGGCCGCTCAGGACACGGTGTAAGCCCCAGCCCCGCTGGACAGCAGCTTGCCGTCGGCCCCTACTGGTAATGCCCCTTGCAGGCGATCACCGTCAAATCGGCATCATCCACAGCGTAGACCAGTCGGTGCACATCGTCGATACGGCGCGACCAGAAACCGCTCAGGCTGCCCAGCAGGGGTTCGGGCTTGCCAATGCCCTGAAACGGGTCACGCCGGCTGGCGTCGATCAGGGTGTTGATGCGCTTGAGCGTCTTTTTGTCTTGCCCCTGCCAATACAGGTAGTCAGACCAGGCGGCGGGGGTAAAGGCGATGCCCCGGCTCATTCCGGCACCAGCGCACGGCGCCTAGCCTGGCCGGTGCGGTACTGCGCAATGGACTCGGCCAAGTGATAGGCATTGGCGGGGCTGGACAACAGATGCAGGGTTTCAGCCATGCTCTGGTACTGCGCCAGGGACATCACCACGGCGTCAGCCCCATCACGGCGGGTGATGATGGCAATGTCGGCGTCGGCCTCCACGCCGTCGAGCACGGTTTTCAGGCTGTTTCGAGCCTCGGTGTAGCTGACAATGCGCATGGTAACTCCAACCTGTACAGTTTATTGAACAGGTAGAGTGTAAGTCAAAGCCGCTCAAGACACGATGTAAGCCCCGGCCCCGCTGGACAGCAGCTTACCGTCGGCACCCAGAAACTCCATGCGGGTGGAGGCCACGCGTGAACCCAGGCGCAGCACCTCACCGCGCAACTCAAAGGTTTCGCCAATGCCGGGGCGCAGGTAGTCCACGCGCATGTCGATGGTGCTGAGTTTCATGAAACGGTGCAGGCGTTGGGTGGGGGTTTCGTCCATATGGCGGGCGCCGATGGCGGTCATCACGGCCAGGCCGCCCATGGCGTCCAGCCCAGCGCTGATGACGCCGCCGTGGATGCGGTTGTAACTGTAGTGGCCCACCAGTTCGGGCCGCATGTCGATGCGTGCGGTGACCAGGCCTGGCGCCAGCGACACCACACGCAGGCCCAGCGTCTGGTTGAAAACAATTTTGTGCTCCCACAGCTCACGCAGGCCCTCGATGAACTCGTCCTCAAACACAACGGGGGGGGCATTGGCGGTGATGGCAGTCATGCGCCAATTGTCACAGACCGAGCTGGCGCGCGGCCAACTCCTTCATGACCTCCTCGGAGCCGCCGCCAACACGGCATTCGCACCGCGTGTGCAAGGATTCGATGGGCATCGGCTTGTCTGACAATGACAGGATGCAATTTGTCAACGTGAAGTTCATTGGCACCCATGCCGAGTACGACAAAATTGACGCCGCTGTCGTTGACCAGTTCAAAGGAGTCTGATGATGGAAATCAAAGCGATCCGCACCGAAGCAGATTACTTCGCCGCACTGGGCGAGGTGTCCGCGCTCATCGACCTGGACCCAGAAGGCGATTCTGCCGAAGGCGAGCGACTTGATGTGCTGGGTACGCTGGTGCAGGCATACGAAGCCAAGCACTATCCCATTGACCCACCGGACCCGATTGAGGCGATCAAGTTCCGCATGGAGCAGGCTGGCATGACGGTGAAAGACCTCGTCCCTTACATTGGCCCGCTCAATCGGGTGTATGAGGTGTTGTCTTACAAACGCTCACTGTCGCTGAGCATGATTCGGCGACTGAGCGAGGGGCCGCATATCCCGGCTGAAGTGTTGATCCGCGAGTCTGTCGCCATTTCGGCCTAAAGCCGGCATCGCCGGTGCAACTAGCCGCGCGGCGGCCGCTTGGCCACGCCCATGGTCTTGGCGATGATGCCCAGCATCACCTCGTCGGCGCCGCCGCCAATCGAGCCCAGCCGGCCATCGCGGTACATGCGTGACACCTTGTTTTCCAGGGTAAAGCCCATGCCGCCCCAAAACTGCAGGCAGCCATCCGGAATCAGGCGGTTGAGCCGGCCCGCCTTGAGCTTGGCCATGGAGGCCAGCTCCAGCACGTCTTGGCCCTGCACATACTGGGCGCATACCTGGTGCGTGAGGGCACGCAGGCATTCCAGTTCGGTCTTCATCTCGGCCAATTTGAACTGCACCCATTGCTGGTCGGCCAGGGTGGCACCAAACAGTTGGCGCCCCTGGGCCCAGTCCACCGTCCACTGAATGCAGTTGCTCAGGCTTTGCAGGCAACTGGCAGCAGCCCACAGCCGCTCCTCCTGAAACTGCATCATCTGGTACACAAAACCGTGGCCTTCTTCGCCGATGCGGTAGCGCTGCGGCACCCGCACCTCGTCGAAATGAATTAGGCCGGTGTCGCTGGCGTGCATGCCGATCTTGCGGATCTTTTGGGCTTTCTCGATGCCCGGCAGGTGCATGGGCACCATCACCAGACTTTTGTTGCGGTGCTGGGGGCCGTCGCCGGTGTTGACCAGCATGCACATCCAGTCGGCCTGCAGGCTGTTGGTGATCCACATCTTCTGGCCGGTGATGACGTAGTCGTCGCCATCTTTGCGCGCCCGGCTTTTGATTGAGGCCACATCGCTGCCCGCACCGGGCTCGCTCACGCCGATGCAGCCCACCATGTCGCCGGCAATCGCCGGGGCCAGAAATTCGCGGCGCAGTTCGTCGCTGCCAAAACGGGCCAGCGCCGGCGTGGCCATGTCGGTCTGCACACCAATCGCCATGGGGATGGCACCGCAGTCAATATGACCCAGCGCCTCGGCCATGGCCAGCGCAAAAGAGTAATCCAGCCCGGCACCGCCATAGGCCTCGGGCTTGGTCAGGCCCAGCAGGCCCAGGTCGCCGAGTTTTTTGAAGACCTCGTGCGCCGGAAACATCTCTGCCGCCTCCCACTCGTCCACATGGGGGTTGATCTCAGCGTCAATGAAACGCTTGAGGGTGTTCTGGATTTCCAGGTGCTCGTGGGTGTAGTGCATGGGTGGCTCCGTAACAGATCAGGAAAAAACCTTCGGCGTCTGCGCCCGGTGAAAACCGTTGAAGGGTTTGACGGCATTGCGCTGGCGGGCTGCATCGGCAGGCTCGCCCATGGGCCAGCCCAGGCGCACCTGCGGCCGCGCCCCGTCGATGCGCAGGGTGCTGCCGCTGATGAAGCTGGCCGCCGGGCTGAGCAAAAACACAATGCCAGCCGCCGTCTCGGACTCGGTGCCAAAGCGCCCCAGCGGCACGGTGCCAGCCATAGCGCGAAGCATGGGCGCTGCATCGGCTGGGTAATGGTCCATGCCGCTGGAGGCGATGTAACCCGGCGCCACCGCGTTCACGCGCACGCCCTGCCCGGCCCATTCCACCGCCGCGGTCTCGGTGAAGCTGACCATGCCCGCGCGCGCCGCGCCGCTGTGGCCCATGCCCGGCATTGAGCCCCAGATGTCGGCCACGATGTTGACGATGCTGCCGCCGCTGTGCTGCATGGCCTGCAAAAAACACTCGCGCGCCATCAGAAAACCGCCGGTCAGGTTGGTGTCGAGCACGGCCTGCCAGCCCTTGGCGCTGATGGCTTTTAGGGGCGTGATGTACTGGCCGCCGGCGTTGTTGACCAGCCCGTCAATGCGGCCGTGCTCGGCCAGCACGGCGGCCACGGTTTGCTCGACCAGCTCTTCCTGCCGGATGTCACACACCTGCAGGCTGGCCTGGCCGCCGTCCTGCGCAATCTCGCTGGCCACGGCCTGCAGCTTGTCCAGCTTGCGACCCACCAGCACCACCCTGGCCCCTAGGGCGGCCAGCTCGTGCGCGGTGCAGCGGCCAATGCCAGAGCCCCCGCCGGTGACGATCAACACCTGGCCGGCGAACAGATTTGGGGCAAATACCGAGGCATAAGTCATCCGATCTCCTTTGAACGCAGGCTCTGGCAGCAAAAGAAATTTGCTACTATAAAGATAGCTATAACCCCAATAACCACGGGGGCTAGAGGCCTATTTTCTTTAAATTTTTGAGAAATCGGGTTTGCGCTTTTCCATGAAGGCGGTGAAGGCCTCGCGGGCTGCTGGCTCGGCCAGCATGCGGCCGAAGCTCTGCGCCTCTTGCACCATGCGTTGCGCCACCACCTCGACCTGGCCCAGCTTCATCAGGCGTTTGGTCTCGACCAAAGAGCCCAGGGGTTTGGCCGCCAGCTTTTGCGCCTGGCGCTGCGCCAGTGCCGCGGCCTCGCTGGGTGGCACGATTCGGCTGACCAGCCCCATCTCCAGCGCGGCCTCGGCCAGAAAGGGCTCGCCCAGCAGCAGTGCCTCAGCGGCACGGCCGTAGCCCATGCGCTGAGGCGCCAGGTAGCTCGACGCAGCCTCGGGACACAGGCCCAGGTTGACGAAGGGCATGGAGAACGCGGCGTTGTCACCCGCGTAGACCAGGTCGCAATGGAACAGCAGTGTGGTGCCGATGCCTACCGCCGGCCCGCACACCGCCGCCAGCACCGGCTTAGAGAAGGTGCTGATGCCGCGCAAAAAGCGGAACACCGGCGAATCCATGGTGCTGGGTTTGGCGTTTAAAAAGTCACCAATGTCATTGCCGGCGCTGAAAATGGTTTCATGGCCCTGAAACACCACGGCACGCACCGCCGGGTCGGCTTCAGCCTGCACCAGCGCCTCCGCCATGCTGGCGTACATGGCGGCGGTGATGGAGTTCTTCTTGTCCACCCGGTTCAGGGTGATGGTCAGCACACCGGCGCTGGTGTCGGTCAGGATGTCGCTCATGGCAGGGGTCCGTTCAGTGGTGCAATCGATTGAAGAAGGGGTTTCAGGCGGCCAGGGCCTCGCGCACAAAGTCCAGCCGGTCCTGGCCCCAGAACATCTGGTCGCCCACGAACATCGTGGGCGCGCCAAATATGCCGCGCTGCACGGCGGCGTCGGTGCGGGCCTTCAAGGCTTCTTTCACCTCAGGCTCGGCACACAGCGCCAGCAGGGCGGCCGGGTCAAAACCGGCGGCGCTTAGAGTCTGGGCCAGCACCGCTGGGTCGCCCAGGTTCAGCGCGTCCACCCAGATGGCGCGGAACATGGCGGCGCAATAAATCTCAAAGCGCGTGTCCCCGCGCAGCTGCAGGCCCACTGCCGCGCGCATCAGCTGCAGGGTGTTGATAGGGAAATGCGGGTTCATCACCAGCGGCACGCCATAGCGCTTGGCAAAACGCGCCATGTCGACAAACAGGTAGTTGCCCTTGAGCGGCACACTGATGGGCGCCCGATTGCCCGTGGCCTGGAAAACCCCACCCAGCAGCATGGGCTGCCAGACCAGGGTGGCGCCAGCGTCGGCACACAGCTTTGGCAGCTGGGTCCAGGCCAGATAAGAGGCAAGGCTGCCAAAATCAAAATAAAAGTCCACGGTCTTGGTCATCAAAATTTCTCCAGGTAAGGGCGTAAATCCAGCTCATGGGTCCAGGCGTCGCGCGGCTGACCGTGCAACATCCAGTACTGGTCGGCAATGTGCTCAGGGTTCAGGATACCGTCTTGCGCCTTCAGGGCATAGCGCTCAGGGAAATTGTCGCGGATGAAAGCGGTATCAATAGCGCCATCCACCACCACATGGGCCACGTGGATGCCGCGCGGCCCGAGCTCACGCGCCATGCTCTGGGCCAGCGCCCGCAGCGCATGCTTGGCGCCGGCAAAGGCCGCGAAATTGGCCGCCCCTCGCAGCGAGGCGGTGGCGCCGGTGAAGATGATGGTCTGTGGCCGGCCACTGCGCATCACCATGCGCCGCGCCACCTCGCGCCCATTCAGAAAGCCACCAAAACAGGCCATTTCCCAGATCTTGAAGTACTTGCGGGCAGTTTCATCCAGGATGCTGCTGGGCGCATTGGCGCCGATGTTGAACACCAAGACCTCGATGGGACCAATGTCGGCCTCGATCTGCGCCACCAGCGCCACCACGGCGTCCTCTTGGCGCGCGTCAGATGCAAAACCATGGGCCTGACCGCCTTCGGCACGGATTTGCGCCAACAGCGGCTGCAGCTTGTCCAGGCTGCGGCGGGTCACGCAGGCAGCGTAGCCTTCGCGGGCAAAACGCCGTGCCACGGCGCCGCCAGTGGCGTCCCCCGCGCCAATGACCAGGGCAACCGGGGTGGCGCTCATGCGAGGTTCATGCCTGGTTCATGCCTTGTAATAGACGATTTGGTGGCTGCTCACCAGCATTTCGCCGGCTTCGTTCCAGAGCTGGGCGGTCTGGTCAAAGAAGCCGCTGCGAAAGGCCTGAGCCCGGGCCTGCGCCAGCAAAAAACCGGTGCCGGTGGCGGCCAGCTGTGCCGCACCGGCATGAAAGTAGACCGTCATCGACACGGTGCCAGCCGGCACATGGGTGGCGCGGCGGCGCCAGACGCGCGGAAAAAAAATGTCGGCCAGGGCGGTGAGCGAGGCAAAGTCCAGCGGCCGTGCCGGTTGGTCGCGCACCCACAGCTGGCTCAGGCTGTTCTGGCTGCTGCCGTCCCAGGTCACCGGGAGCGGGCCGGCGATGGGCTTGGTCTCGTAACGGTCAAACCACACCACTGGCGCCGCCACGCGCAGGCTGGGCACGTCGGCAGGCGCTGGGCAGGCCGGCATGGGCTCGTCGTCCACGCCCCAGGTCTCGCGCCGCTGTGCCGTGATGGCGGTGGCGGTGATGACCGACTGCCCGTCCTGCAACAGCTCGATCACCCAATGTTGGGTGGAGCGGTTGGTGCGGGCCGGGCGGGCCTGCAGCACAAAGGGCCCGTCCGCCACCCCGGCGGCGTAGTTGACGGTGAGCGCCAGCGGGTCGCCCAGGCGCTTGGGGTGCAGGAGCACGGCATTGAGCATTTGCGCTGCCGTGATGCCGCCGTAAGGCCCCACCATGTTGGCGTAGGCCGGGCTGGTGTGGCCCAGCCAGTGGCCGTCCGGCTGCAACTCCAGCGCGATGGCTTGGTCAAACGGGTGCAGGGTCGGCACTGGGCTGGTCATCAGACGCGCTCAAAAATACCCGCTGCGCCCTGCCCCATGCCCACGCACATGGTGACCATGCTGTAGCGCAGCTGGTGCCGGTGCAGGGCGTGGATGGCGGTGGCCGAGCGGATGGCGCCGGTCGCGCCCAGCGGGTGACCCAGGGCAATGGCGCCACCCATGGGGTTGACCTTGGCCGGGTCCAGCCCCAGGGTGTTGATGACCGCCAAAGACTGAGCCGCAAAGGCTTCGTTCAGCTCAAACCAGTCGATCGCATCCTGCTTCAGGCCGGCACGGCGCAGCGCGGCCGGAATCGCCTCGATGGGGCCGATGCCCATGATGTGCGGCGGCACGCCGCACGCGGCATAGCTGACAAAGCGGGCGAGTGGTTTGAGCCCGAAGCGCTTGACCGCACTCTCGCTGGCCAGAATCAGCGCGCCGGCGCCGTCCGAGGTTTGCGAGCTGTTGCCCGCCGTGACCGAGCCGCGCGCCGAGAACACAGTGCGCAGCTTGGCCAGGCCCTCGATGGAGGTGTCGGCCCGGGCGCCCTCGTCCAGGCTGACCAGCCGGCGGGTTTCCAGCACCTGCCCAGTGGCCAGGTCGGGGGCGCGGTCCACCACCTCCACCGGGGTGATCTCGTCCTTGAACTGGCCGGCCGCCATGGCCGCCAGCGCCCGCTGGTGCGAGGCCAGGGCGAACTCGTCCTGCGCCTGTCGGCTCACCTTCCACTGGGTGGCCACTTTCTCGGCGGTCAGGCCCATGCCGTAAGCGATGCCAATGTTGTCGTCATTGCCAAACATGGCTGTCGAGAGCGAGGGCGCGTTGCCCATCATCGGCACCATGCTCATGCTCTCCACGCCGGCGGCGATCATCACATCGGCCTCGCCCACGCGGATGCGGTCGGCGGCCATCTGCACCGCGCTCAGGCCCGAGGCGCAAAAGCGGTTCACCGTGATGCCGCCCACGCTGTGCGGCAGGCCGGCCAGCACGGCGGCCACGCGGGCCACGTTCAGGCCCTGCTGTGCTTCTGGGATGGCGCAGCCGCAAATGATGTCTTCGATACTGGCCGGGTCCAGCCCTGGCGCTTGCGCCAGCACCGCTTGCAGCGCCTTGACCAGCAGGTCGTCCGGGCGCAGGTTGCGGAACGAGCCCCGGTGCGAGCGGCCGATCGGCGTGCGCGTGGCCGCGACGATGTAGGCGTCTTGTACTTGTTTCATGAATAGCTCCGGGTCAGTTGCGCAGCGGCTTGCCGGTGGACATCATGCCCATGATGCGCGCCTGGGTTTTGGGGTGCACCAGCAGCTGGCAGAAGGCCTGCCGCTCCAGCGTCATCAGATAGTCTTCGTCCACCAGGCTGCCGGCGTCCACATCGCCGCCGCACACCACATGGGCGATCAGGCTGGCAATGTGAAAGTCATGCGCGCTGATGAAGCCACCGTCGCGCATGTTCACCAGCGAGCCCTTCAGGGTGGCAATACCGCTGCGGCCGGCCACGGCAAACTGGCGCTTGTGCGGCGGCCGGTAGCCGCCAGCAAACATGGCGCGGGCCTCGTTGATGGCCACAAACAGCAGCTCGTCCTTGTGCGGCACGATCAAGTCGCTGGCCAGCAGGTAGCCCAGCTTGCGCGACTCGATGGCGCTGGTGCCCACCTTGGCCATGGCGGCGGCGGTAAAGCCCTCGGTCAAAAACGGCAGCAGGTCTTTGCCGGTAGAGGCAGCGGCGTTTTCGGCCGCGCGGCGGGCAATGTAGGTCAGACCGCCGGCACCCGGCACCAAGCCCACCCCCACCTCAACCAGGCCGATATAGCTCTCCATCGCCACCACCCGGCGTGACGAGTACACCGCCAGCTCGCAGCCGCCACCCAGTGCCAGGCCGCGCACGGCCGAGATCACCGGCACGGTGGCGTAGCGCAGGCGCAGCATGGCCTGCTGCATCTCGGCCTCGGCACCGTCAATGGCCGACACCCCCACCATCATGAAGGCCGGCAGCATGGCCTGCAGGTCGGCACCCGCCGAGAACATGTCGTCGGGTGACCAGATCACCATTCCCTGGTAATTGGCCTCGGCCAGGTCGAGTGCCTGCATCAGGCCCTCGATCACGCCGGGGCTGAGCGCGTGCATCTTGGTCTTGATGCTGGCAATCAGCACCTGCTGGTCCAGCGTCCAGAGCCGGATGGCCTCGTCCTCGTGCAGCGTGGTGCCAGCAGCCTCGGCTTTGAGCGCCTGCGCGCCCAGCACGCTTTCGGGGAAATGCTGGCGCGCGTACACGGGCAGTTGGCGCACCGGCACAAACTGGCCGGTGCTGGGGTTCCAGGAGCCAGCCGGTGTGTGCACACCGCCAGCCTCGGCCACCGGGCCCTTGAAAACCCAGTCTGGCAGCGGTGTGTTGCACAAGGCGCGGCCGGCGTCAATATCCTCTTTCACCATCTGCGCCACGTCCAGCCAGCCAGCCTCTTGCCACAGCTCGAACGGGCCCTGCTTCATACCAAAGCCCCAGCGCAGGCACAGGTCCACGTCGCGCGCGTTGTCGGCAATGGTGGCCAGGTGCACGGCGGCGTAATGAAAGCCGTTGCGCAGAATGGCCCACAAAAACCGGCCCTGTGCGCCCTCGCTGTTGCGCAGCAGGCGCAGGCGCTCGGCGGCCGGCTTTTTGAGCATGCGGGCGTAGACCTCGTCAGCCTTTTCACCGGCGGCCACGTACTCACCCGATTCAGCGTCAAAGCGCAGCACATCGCGGCCCTGCTTTTTGTAAAAGCCAGCCTTGGTTTTTTGCCCCAGGTGGCCCAGCGCCAGCAGCTGCTGCAGCACCTCAGGCGTGGCAAAGCTGGCATAAAACGGGTCGGTCTCCAGGCTCAGGGTGTCCTGCAGCGTCTTGATCACATGGGCCATCGTGTCCAGGCCCACCACGTCGGCGGTGCGGAAGGTGCCCGAGCTGGCGCGGCCCATTTTTTTGCCGGTCAGGTCGTCCACCACGTCGATGGTCAGGCCAAAGTTCGCCACCTCTTTCATGGTGGCCAGCATGCCGGCAATGCCGACCCGGTTGGCGATGAAGTTGGGTGAATCCTTGGCCCGCACCACGCCCTTGCCCAGCACGCTAGTGACAAAGGTCTCCAGCGCGTCCAGGTTGGCGGGCTCGGTAGCGGGGGTGTTGATCAGCTCCACCAGCGCCATGTAGCGCGGCGGGTTAAAAAAATGGATGCCGCAAAAGCGCGGCCGCATAGCCTCAGGCAGGGCCTCGCTCAAGGCGGTGATCGACAAGCCCGAGGTGTTGGAGGCTAGCAACGCATGCGGCGCCACATGCGGCGCGATTTTGCGGTACAGGTCGAGCTTCCAATCCATGCGCTCGGCAATGGCCTCGATCACCAGGTCGCAGCCGGCCAGCAGCGCCAGATGCTCCTCGTAGTTGGCCTGGCCGATCAGTGCGGCATCCTCGGGCACGCCCAGCGGCGAGGGCTTGAGCTTTTTCAGACCTTCGACCGCGCGGCTGACGATGCCGTTTTTGGGGCCCTCCTTGGCCGGCAGGTCAAACAGAATGACCGGCACGCCGACGTTGACCAGGTGCGCCGCAATCTGCGCGCCCATCACACCGGCGCCCAGCACCGCGACTTTTTTGACAATGAAATGAGACATGGTGGAACCTGCGCGGGCTTACTGCACGCGCACCCAGGTTTGGGTGCGGCCCAACAGGGCAACGCCAACGAAGGCACGCAGTTCCAATTTCTTGCCGCCGTCGATGGGGGTGAGTTTGAGCCTGTAAATCGTGCCACTGTCGGGGTCAATGATGTTGCCGCCCTCCCAAACATCCTTGCCGTCGGTCTTCTTGGCGTCACGAATGATCTGCAGGCCCACCTTGGGCTTGCCTTTGCGGTCATCGGGGCATTTGTCGCAGTTGGGCTCACCGCTTTGTTTCAACGCCTTCTCAACCACGGCCGTGACAACGCCCCCGGTTTCAATGACGCGAACTTCAGCCGCCGGTTTGCCATCCACATCGCTGATGGTTTGCCACAGGCCGACGGGGGTCATCTGAGCCAGGGCAGATAGGGACGACAGGGCCAGCAGAGTGGCCAAGGTGCTACGAATCATGGGAATCTCCAACAAAGGTTAAACAAGTACACGCCCGGGCTCAGGCAAACACCGCGTCGGTGTCCATCAGGGCGGCCGCGCCACTGCGCGCAGTGCGCATCAGGGTGGCGGTCTCTGGGAACAGTTTGGCAAAGTAGAAACGCGCAGTTTGCACCTTGGCCAGGTAGAACGGGTCCGGGTTGCCGGCGGCGATCTCGCGCAGCGCCGTCTGGGCCATGCGGGCCCAGAAGTAGCCGAAAACCATGTGGCCGGCCACGCGCAGGTAGTCCACCGCAGCGGCGCCCACCTCGTCAGGGTTCTGAAAGCCCTTGAAGCCGATCTCGGTGGTGAACTTGGTCATCTGCTCGCCCAGCACGGCCATCGGCGTGATGAACTCGGACATTTTTTCGTTGACGCCCTCTTCCTCCACCAGCTGCGCCACCAGCTTGCCAAACTTCTTGAGGGTGGCGCCGTTGTTGCCCAAAATCTTGCGCCCCAGCAGGTCGAGCGACTGGATGGTGTTGGTGCCTTCGTAAATCATGTTGATGCGGGAATCGCGCACAAACTGCTCCATGCCCCATTCCTTGATGTAGCCGTGGCCGCCAAACACCTGCAGGCAGGTGGAGGTGGCGGTCCAGCCGTTGTCGGTGATGAAGGCCTTGACGATAGGCGTCAGCATGGCCAGCATTTCGCCCGCGTCTTTGCGCACCTTGTCCTCGGGGTGATGAAGTTCCTGCTCCAGCAGCATCGAGCAGTAGGCCGTGAGGGCACGGCCGCCCTCGGCGTAGGCGCGGGCGGTGAGCAGCATTTTGCGCACATCGGGGTGCACGATGATCGGGTCTGCCGGCTTGTCTTTGGCCTTGGTGCCCGAGAGCGATCGCATCTGGATGCGGTCTTTGGCATAGGCCAGGGCGTTCTGGTAAGCCACTTCGGTCAGGCCGAGTGACTGGTTGCCCACGCCCAGGCGGGCGGCGTTCATCATCACAAACATGCCCTGCATGCCCTTGTTGGGCTGGCCCACCATGGCGCCCACTGCACCGTCCAGCACCATCTGGCAGGTGGCGCTGGCGCGGATGCCCATCTTGTGCTCTAGGCCGCCGCAGTAAATGCCATTGCGCTCACCCAAAGAACCATCGGCATTGATCAAAAATTTGGGCACCACAAACAGGCTCACGCCCTTGATGCCAGGGGGTGCATCGGGCAGGCGGGCCAGCACCAGGTGCACGATGTTGGCGGCCATGTCGTGCTCACCGGCGCTGATGAAGATCTTGTTACCGGTGATTCGGTAGCTGCCATCGGGCTGGGGTTCGGCCTTGGTGCGCATCAGGCCCAGGTCGGTACCGCAGTGCGACTCGGTCAGGCACATGGTGCCGGTCCACTCACCACTGGTCATCTTGGCCAGGTAGGTCTGCTTTTGAGCATCGGTGCCGTGGGCGTGCAGCGAGGCGTAGGCGCCGTGGGTCAGGCCGGGGTACATGGTCCAGGCCTGGTTGGCGCTGTTGAGCATCTCGTAAAACATCTGGTTCACCACCAGCGGCAGGCCCTGGCCACCAAAGGCGGTGTCGCAGCTTAATGCAGCCCAGCCACCGG
The DNA here is from genome assembly GCA_945925985.1 of Comamonas sp. lk. Classification (GTDB taxonomy): domain Bacteria; phylum Pseudomonadota; class Gammaproteobacteria; order Burkholderiales; family Burkholderiaceae_C; genus Rhodoferax. Next base: position 48,829 of record CAMELV010000020.1, read on the forward strand.
CCACGTAACTGGCATAGGCCTCCTTGAAGCCCTTGGGCGTGGTCACGGCGTGGCTGGCTGGGTCGAGGCTGCAGCCTTCGGTGTCGCCGCTGACATTGAGCGGGAACAGCACCTCGGAGGCAAACTTGCCGCCCTCTTCCAGCACGGCGTTGACGGTGTCCACGTCAACGTCGGCATGCCGGGGCATGGCTTTGAAGGCATCGGTAACTTTGAGCAGTTCGTGCATAACAAACTGCATGTCGCGCAGCGGCGGGGTGTAGGCGGGCATGGGTTGGGTCCTTGGGGGATGGGTTGGATGTGAAAAAAACGTTGTCTATTTGGCGGCCGCTGGCCCGTAGCGCGCCAGGATGTTGTCAAAACCTCGGTGCGCACGACCCACCGAGCGCGGGTTTTGCAGAAACCGAGCCTCGTAGTGCAGGGCCAGAATCAGGGCGTGAATCTCAAAGGCCATTTGCTCCTCGTCGGCGCTTTGCAACAGGTGGCCCTCTTGCTTGGCCTGCACCACAGCGCGGTACAGGGCGGCCAGCCAGGCCTGCACCGAGCTGGCCAGCGCATCGCGCACCGGGCCGGGTCGATCATCAAACTCGACCGCGCCGCTGATGAAGATGCAGCCGGACTGGATTTCCACCGCCACCCGTTGCATCCAGTTGTCAAACAAAGCCTTGACACGCGGCAAGCCGCGCGGCTGCTGCATGGCCGGGTAAAACACCTCGTCGGCAAAGCGGCTGTAGTACTCGCGGATCACCGAGATTTGCAGCTCTTCACGCGAGCCAAAGTGTGCAAACACGCCCGACTTGCTCATGTGTGTGACATCGGCCAGCGCACCAATGCTCAGGCCCTCGAGACCGATTTGGGAGGCCAGTACCAGTGCCGCCTCCAGAATGGTTTGCTTGGTTTGCTGGCCTTTGTGCAGGCTACGTACGCGCGCCAGTGTCTGGCCCGACGGGTCGGCAGGGATGGTGAAGGATAGCAAGCTGGTCATAAAAATAGAACGATCGTGCTATTTTGCAACATTTCTGCTGAGATTTACGCGTCACCGCTCAATTCAATACCATTTTTAGATAGAAGTTGGGCCCACCGCGGCGCTGCCATTGGCGGACGAGCCCCGCACGAAGTCGCTCAGCTCAGTAGCCGATCAAGGCTGGCCTCGAGATGCTCGGAAGGCAGTCGCTTGAAGCCAGAGCGGGCAAAGCGCTGCAACCGCCCCACCAGAAACGCCGTCAACACCGAGGCCTGGACCTGCGCATCTACCGTGGGTGTGTCCGACCCATCAACCGACGCGCCATCGCGCAGACATTGGCGCAAGCTGGCTTCGAGTTTGTCAAAAAAATGGTTCATGCGTTGTTGCAGGCGCTCGTTCTCATAGACCAGCGCATCGCCAACCATGACCCGTGCCATGCCCGGATTTTTCTCGGCAAACTGGATCACCATCGCCAGAATCCGACCAGCCTGGCGGGCGCCAGTTGCCGGACCGGTGCTGGCCAAAGCATTGTCCTGCTGGGCGATCTGATTCACCAACGCAAACACAGTCTGCTCAATGAAATCAATCAGACCCTCAAACATCTGAGCCTTGCTGGCGAAGTGCCGGTAAAGCGCGGCCTCACTCACCTCCAGTCGGGCCGCCAAAGCCGCCGTGGTGATCCGCTCGAGCTCTGGCTGCTGCAACATGCTGGCCAAGGCCTGCAAAATTTGAACCCGGCGCTCCCCTGGCTTGGGCCGCTTACGGGCTGGGCTCTCAGCGTCGCGGTCAAGAGATAGGCTGGCGGCTGTGGCCCGGGGTTCGGGTTGAGGCATGGCGTTGGGCAGCGCTAAGGTCAATGCGATCGGATCATCGTGCCAAAGGCCTGGTCGGTCAGGATCTCCAGCAGCAGCACGTGGGGCACGCGGCCATCCACAATGTGCACCGCGTTGACGCCACTTTTGGCCGCATCCAGCGCGCCGCTTATCTTGGGCAGCATGCCACCCGAGATCGTGCCGTCGGCAAACAACTCGTCAATGCGGCGGGCCGTCAGGTCAGTCAGCAACTCACCGGCCTTGTTGAGAACGCCGCTGATGTTGGTCAGCATGATGAGCTTTTCGGCCTTGAGCACCGTAGCGAGTCGGGCCGCCACCACATCAGCGTTGATGTTGTAGCTTTCGTTTTTTTCGCCAAAACCAATCGGGCTGATGACCGGGATGAAGGCATCGTCTTGCAACGCCTTGACCACGCTGGGGTCAATGCTGACGATGTCCCCCACCTGGCCCACATCCAGCTCTTTGCTCGGATCCTGGTGGTCCATCATCTTGAGCTTTTGCGCCCGTATCAGGCCACCGTCACGCCCGGTCAGGCCCACCGCCTTGCCACCGGCCTGGTTGATCAAGCCCACAATGTCCTGCTGCACCTCGCCGCCCAGCACCCACTCCACCACCTCCATGGTTTCAGCGTCGGTCACGCGCATGCCCTGAATGAACTCGCCCTTCTTGCCAAGGCGGTTCAGCGCATTTTCAATCTGCGGCCCGCCGCCGTGAACCACCACCGGGTTGATGCCCACAAGTTTGAGCAGTACAACGTCTTCGGCAAAGTCGGCCTGCAACTCCGGATCGGTCATGGCGTTGCCGCCATACTTAATGACCATGGTCTTGCCATGGAATTTGCGGATATAGGGCAGCGCCTGGGCCAAGATATCGGCCTTTTGGCGGGGCGAAACGGGGCTGGGGTCGGGTACTTGATCAGTCATGCCCGCATATTACTTCAGCGGCTTGGGCTACTGCGCTCTGCGCTGCCGCAGGGTGTCAGGTCAGGCGTGGATGGCGAAATCTTCTTTGGTCTTGCCTTGTGCCACCAGCGCCGACATCCACTTGGGCATCAGGCCACGGCCGCTCCAGGTTTCTCCATTGGGGCCGCTGTACTTAGCCAACACGGGTGAGGTAGCCTTCTTTCTTACAGCGGCCACTTTGGGCGCGCCCGCTGCCTTAGATGCCTTGACTTTACCCTTGGTACCCCGGCCTTTGGGGGCTTGCAGGTCTTTGGCAGTAATGCCAAACGCCTGCATCTTGGCAAGGATCTCTTGCACGGTCTTGTCGAATTCCCGCGTCTTGATTTCATTGGCCTGCTTTTGCAGTTTTTCAATCTGGCTTTGGATATCAATCAGGTTGCTCATAGTACTTATCTCTCGTTAATTTAATTTTCTGGTTAACTACGATCAACCATCACTTCGTTTTGGTGGGCTAAATATACCCAATCCACCACTTCCCCGTTAGGTTGATAATCGCTCACGAGTAGCCGTAGCATGCCTCGAATTATAGGCACATCGTTCACGCTAACGGCCAAGTTGAGCGCATTCAACTGCTCATTCAACTGTGGCCAGGACAAAAATTTCTCATGTGCTTTCATGATGCGAGTATGCTGAGTCGGTTTGGGATTGTCGCCAATCAATAACTCTTCATAAAGTTTTTCGCCGGGTCGCAAGCCCGTGACTCTGATTTCAATATCGCCACTCGGCCTGTCCTCAGATTTAACTGTCAGCCCAGATAACTCCACGATCCGAGTCGCCAGATCATAAATGCGCACCGGTTGGCCCATATCAAGTACAAACACATCACCGCCCGTGCCCATCGCACCAGCTTGTATCACCAGTTGAGCCGCTTCAGGGATGGTCATGAAATAGCGGGTGATGTCAGCGTGCGTTAGCGTGATGGGCCCGCCATTTTTGATCTGCTCGCGAAACAGCGGCACCACCGAACCACTGGAGCCCAGCACATTCCCAAAGCGCACCATTGAGAAACAGGTGCGCGCAGTAACTACCCGGCCTCCCTCGGCGGTGGCCGCCCGGTTTAACTCAGCAAGTGCCTGCAACACCATTTCCGCCAAGCGCTTGGTCGCGCCCATGATGTTGGTAGGCCGCACGGCCTTATCGGTGCTGATCAGCACAAAGTTTTGCACACCATTGCGGGCCGCAGCCTCAGCGCAGACCCGGGTGCCCAACACGTTGTTGCGCACACCCTCACTGGGGTTGTGCTCTACCAGGGGCACGTGCTTGTAGGCCGCAGCGTGGTACACCGTGTTGGGCTTCCAGGTGTCCATAATCTCGTGCATACGCACCTCATCACACACCGATGCCAGCAAGGGAACTATTTGCAATTTCTCGTTCTGGTCAGTTGGCGCGCCTGCCAGGATAACCTGAAGTTCTTGGTCAATTTGGTAAAGAGCAAACTCACTCATTTCCACCAACAGCAGCTTTTTCGGCTTCGTTTTAAGAATTTGACGACACAACTCGCTGCCGATGCTGCCACCGGCGCCGGTCACCAGCACCGTCTTATTGTGCGTATTACGGTTGAGCAGTAAGCCATTGGGCTTGACGGGTTCACGGCCCAGCAGGTCGTCAATGTCCAGGTCGCGAACATCGCTCAAACTGACCCTGCCCGTGGCAATGTCGCTCAAACCCGGCAAAGTGCGCACCGTCAGTTTGTGGTGGGCCAACCCGGCCAAAATATCGTTACGCCGCTGCCGAGAGACCGAGGGCAAGGCCAACAGCAAATCGGTCACGGCCACTTCAGTCAACAGTTCGTCCAGATCTTCCGGGTTGTAGATGGGTAAGCCATTGAGGACGTGGCCATGCAGGCGGTCGTCGTCATCCAAAAAGCCGACCACGCGCATATCTTGGCTGTTGGCCATGGCCGACGCCAGTTGCCGGCCCGCACTGCCCGCCCCGTAGATCATCACCTGCGGCAAGGTAGATTGTTTGATCCGGTTTTGGTACAAACTACCCAGCCACACACGGGCTGCGGCACGCGATGCGCCCACCAACACAAACAACAGCAAGGGCTGAATCAAGCCCACTGTGCGAGGTACGCCCTGCACGCCATAAAAGGTAAATACGGCTGCAAACACCACGCCATACAGCAACATCGCGCGCGAAATAGCCATCATGGCGGGTAAGCCGCTGTAGCGAATAATGGCCCTATACAACCCAGACTTCACAAAAATGGGGATTGCTGACAAAACCGAAACCCCCGCTGGCAACAACCACGGCGGCAAGTGTTCACCCGTCCACGGCACGAACGCACCTAAGCGAAGGTAAAAAGCCAACCAAGTGCTCAACAGGCACAGGCCCGCGTCGACCACCAAAACAATGGCTCGTTTACCAGAGCGTGGTATGGCCAGAATACGGTCGCCCAAATGCGTCAGAACACTTTTCACGAGGTCATCCCCACGGTAATCAATGAGACACCCCGTCCCGCCTCAGCACCTTGACGAAAGTCAGCCACAAAATACGAATGTCAAACCACATCGACTGGCGCTGCAAATAGGCCACATCCAGCTTGACCTTGTCTGGAATCGGCAACTCATCGCGGCCGTTGACTTGCGCCCAACCGGTCAGACCGGGCGCCAAAGTGTGCACATGCTGAGCCGTGCGCAAGGCAATCAAATCTTGCTGGTTAAACAGCGCGGGGCGGGGGCCCACAAAACTCATGTCGCCCGCCAGAATGCTCCACAGTTGCGGCAGTTCGTCCAAGCTGCTTTTGCGCAGAAAAGAACCAATCGGTGTCAAATACGCTTGGGGATTACCCAGCAAATGCGTGGCCACCGCCGGCGTACCGATCCACATACTGCGGAATTTGGGCATTTTAAAAATAACGTTGTTTCGGCCAACGCGGTCAGACCAATACAAGGCGGGGCCTTTAGACGTTAGGCGAACTGCAACAGCCACCAGCAACACTGGGACGAACAGGATAAGTGCTGCCAGGCAACCCAGCAAAATATCAAAAAGCCTTTTCATACCGCCATCGCCCGCCGCAAGCCTTCTTGCACAGACACCGGCGGCACCCAACCCAACACGCTGCGCGCCTTGGAAATATCCACCTGCAAATTACCACACAGGCGCTGCACCGCATCTCCCTTGCCTAGCAACGAGGCCCCCGCCCGCAAAGCCCACACGGGTACTGGCAGCAAACGCGCTGGCACGCCGGCCGCTTGCGCCATGCCACGCACCAACTCGGTGGTAGACAGGTCTTGCCCGTCACTCACCAAGAAAGTCTGATTGGCCGCTTGCGGGTGAGTGATGCAGGTAACGATGAAATCCACCAGGTTGTCCAGCGCAACCAGGCTCCGCTGGTTCTGCACCGCGCCCAAAGGTAAGGGCCAACCGCGCTTCACGACGCGCATCAAAGCGGCAAAGTTGGCCCTAACGCCTGGGCCATATACCAAAGGCGGTCGGATGATGACCACATCCATGCCGGTGTCGGCGCTCAGTTGGCGCAAGCCCTGTTCGGCCTCCATCTTTGATAGCCCGTAGCCGTCTTGCGGGGCCGAGGCGTCTTGCTCGGTAAATGGCTGGCCCATTAAAGTGGCCTCGCCATTGACCTTGACCGAGCTGATAAACACAAAGCGCCGCGTGCCAACGGCAGCGGCCTGACACGCGAGCCGCAAGCTTGCTTGCACATTGACCCGCCTGAACTCCGCCAAGGGATCCCCCGCCATGTCGGCCATCATATGCACACGGGCCGCGGTATGCACCACAACTTCCACTCCAGACAGCGCAGCTGACCAATCTACAGGCCCAGTTAAGTCACCCAATGGAACATAACGGACACCGGCAATGCCTTTAGCCGGGGCATGCCGAGTAATGCCCGACAGACTGTAGGCCGCACCTCGAGGCTGGCCCGCTTGCTGCAAGGCCAGTCGCTGCATCAGGGCAGCGCCTAGGAAACCCGTCGCGCCGGTAACGGCCAAGGCCATCAAAGCGTCGGCCGCCGGAAAAACTGAAGAACTCTGGAGACCACTTTGTTCGCCATAAACCGCCACCAAGAAAATCCCAAGCCAAGTGCCAAAAAGGCGCGCCTTATCTCAAGGTTTTGCTTCACTATGTTTGAAAGATTGCGGTTTGTGGTGCCCCCCATGCGCATGTGCACCAACACATTGGGAATGTAGTGGTTGCTGATGCGTCCCACCTCTAAAAAACGCGCCATCAGCTCAATGTCAGCCCCAATTTTGAACCTCAAATTAAAACTGCCCAAGCGTGCATACACCTCGCGGCGCACAAAAAAAGTGGGGTGCGGCGGGCACCAGCCACGGCCAAACAAACCGGGTAGAAATGGCGCGGAACGCCAATAACGCACGGTCTTGGAAACATCGTTCTGCTGAACGTAGCACAGGTCGCCGTAACAACAATCTGCCCCGCTAGCATCAAATGCCGCCGCTACCAAAGCCAACACTTCCGAAGTTGGATAAAAATCATCGGCGTTAATGAAGCCAATGACCTCTCCAGTGGCCAGAGCAATACCTTTGTTCATGGCATCGTAAATGCCTTTGTCCGGCTCCGAAACGACTTTGGTGACATGTGCACCTACAGCTGCAACAACCGCTAATGTGCGGTCGGTTGATCCTCCGTCAACAATAATGTGTTCAATGTCTCCATAGGTTTGTGCGCGCACTGATAGCAGCGTGTCGGCGATTGTTTTTTCTGAGTTGTAGCATACGGTGATGATCGATAGTTTCATTTGCACTCCGCACTTGTCATCATCAGGGCAGCAAATTCAAGCGCAAATTTTTTCATCTGAATAGAAGCCTGCTGTGCAGCAAAAGAACCCCTTTGCTCCCGCTCTAATTGTCCTGCCGGCAAAAATTCATCCAAAATACGACTCAACTGATCTGGCGAATTTTCATCAAAAAACAGGGCATCTGCCCGCTGTTCCCTGTGGACTCGCAGTGACGACAAAATCATGGGCGTTCCCATTGCCTTTGCCTCCTCAACCGTCGTACTCCAACCCTCGAATGTTGACGGATTGATCACGGCCGCGCATGAGCGCATCAGGGGGGGAATATGAGCATGCGGAATTAATCCTAACAAGCGAAAGTTCTGCTCTAAACCGCTCGATTCGATCATTCGTCGAAGCCTGGGGAAATGCGCGGGATCACGCGGATCAGCCTGTTTTCCTGATGCCGCAACCACGACTTCGCGCCCTCTCGCTTTCAAAAGCTGAAGTGCATACATGACACACTCGTGATTTTTATGTTTCCAAAATTGATTCGGCAAGAAGAAAAAAGTCTCTGGTAGTCCATAGCCATCCGCGACGGATCTTGCGCCTACCCCATCAATATCGTTGGCTGGCACCGCAAAACTTACAACATGGGTGCGGCCGTGGGTGCTGGGATAAAACCGCTCACAGTCTTTCCTTGCGTCGTCACTGCTCAACATGACCTGACGACCGCTCAGGATTTGAGCTCTAAATCCGATTTCCCGCTTCCAATAGGCCTTGAAATCGAACAAATGCCTGAGGTAGCGGTGCTGAAAATCAGGAATCCAAGCCACCGCCGGCACCGGGAAACGCCAACCATAAAACTGCGCAGCTTCAAAAACGACGTTGATGTCGTGCGCAGCAAACGCTGTCGCTGCGGCCTGATCGCGGCCCGTGAGCAGCGCCTGTCGTAAACGTCGTGCTTTATTGGCTTCATTGAACGCTGCATTGCGTACAACACCTACCCCCGCGATATGCTCGAAAGGCGCCGCATACTTTTCATCAATGTCAGTGCCAAAAAACAAGACCGGCTGCACGCGGCCACGCGCATGCTCGGTGAGCGCCCGGACCAGGTTGAGCAGATAGTTGTACCCGCCGGTCCAGTTCTCGCCGCCAATCAGGGTAAATGCAACTCGGATCACGGCGACACTCCCCTTTGACCCTGGAACCAGCTTACATAGGCGGCCATCCCGTCGTCGACAGGAACCGCCCAGGCAAATCCCAACTGACTGAGCCGGGTGGCGTTCGCCACCAAGCTGAATGGATCGCCGGGCCGGGACTGACCCGAGAAATGGAAGGTATCCAAAGCGTCCGGCAGCTGCCAATGCCGCGCGATGCCGCTTGCAATCTGACGCACACTGCTTGCTGTGCCTGTGCCAACGTTGACGACCGCTATGGAGTCGCTGGTATGTGCGGCCAACAAGTCGAGTGCGCGGACCACGTCCCGCACGTCAGTCCAGTCGCGCAGTTCATTGCCGCTACCGCCGAGCACCAGTGGTCGCTTACCCGTGGCGAGGCGCGCACAAATGTCCCACAGCAGCTGCTTTTTGAGTTCGGCACCAAATACCGAAAACAGCCGACCAATGGTCATCCGCAAGCCATAGCTGGCAGCATAGGATCGACACAACTCTTCCATGATGCGTTTGTGATACCCATAGGGTGAGTACGGTGTCAGCGTGGCGTCTTCGGCAATCGGGCCGTCATGGCCAGATCCATAGACTGCGGCACTGGAAACAGCCACCAGCCTCGCCTGCGGTGCATCGATGCGCAACCACTCAAGCAGTTCGGCGGTGGTTGCCACAGTGCGAAAGAAGTCTTCACGCGGGTTGGCAATGGCGACACCAACTGACGAGCCCCCAGCGAGGTGGTAAACCACGTCGGGGGTCCCGCCAGCTTGCTGCAGCAGTCGCAAGTTACCCGACTGGATATCGCCATTAAGCCAATGGGTCACACCCCAAGAGGCAGCCTCCGGAGCGGGCCAAATTCCATGGCCAAGGCCCATGACCTGATGGCCTTGGCGCGCAAGCCATCGCGCCAAGTGCTTGCCGATAAAGCCGTGCGCGCCAGTGATAAGGACGTTCGACATCATCAGGGCCGTTGGGCGATGAAGGAGTAAAGCCGACCGGGGCGGCGGTCTATGCGCCCCAACACGCGGCGCGCCACAGCCCACAGAGGAGCCTGGCCCAGCAGGCCGGCCACCAGTCCCTTGGCCCCCGGAAACCGACGCGTAATCCGGGCTGCGAGTTCTTCCTTCAGGCTGGCCTCTGTGTAGGGCGCGTAGTTGATAACACTTTCAAATGGCGCGAGTACTCTGGAGAGCCGAAAGCCCGCAGCGCGAATAGCAGCTTCGTACTGCTGCAACAGGAAGGCGTTTTCGCCACCATAAAGCTTGTGTAGCGGATGCAAATCGAGGAAAGCCGGCAAGTCTTCGGGCCGCGAGATCACATGCTCGCGCACCGCTAGCAGGCGGCCGCCCGGCTTCAAGACGCGCAAAAACTCACGGCAGGCTGCTGCCAGATCGCTGGTGTGATGCAAAACGGCCCTGGCAAACACCACGTCGAATTGCGCGTCCGCAAACGGCAGCCGCTCGGAAAACTCTTGGTTGACCTCAATCGGCAAACCGCTGGCTGCTGCCAGACCACGAATTGCCTGAGCACCCACCAGAGCGCTCGGATCGGGCTCAAGCGCCGTCACTGCAAAGCCGTCTTTGGCAAGCGCGTAACTTGCAATACCGCGCCCTGCGCCAACGTCCAGCGCCCGGCCCGGTGCGGGCGGCAACAGTGCCCGGATAGCCTGCCACTCTTCGCTGCGCGAGTAGCGGTCTGCCGAGGCAGGCAGGGGGTCGTCGTAATAGGCAGCTAGCACCAGTTCCTGCTGCTCGGGCTGCTGGCGCAGCCATTGGACGGCCTGCTCCCAAGTATTAAACTCTATTCCCATCGATACTCTCTTGATTATCATTTATGCGGCGCACGATGCGGGCCGGGTTACCCACGACAACCACGTCAGCCGGAACATCTTGAGTAACTATTGCCCCAGCGCCAATAATTGAACGCGCGCCAATTCGTACGCCGCGCATGATCATCGCACCTGCACCAATCCATACATCCTCTTCAATCGCTATAGGCCGTCCACCTAAATCAATATGGTTAGGATGACCGCGAGTTGAAATTTCAACGAACTGCTTATGTCGCCGAATCGGATCAATCGGATGTGTTAACGAGTCAAATATATTCACATTATGAGAAATCAAGACCCGATCTTTAATCGTTATCTCCGCAGCAGACCAAATTCGTGCGCCGGGACCAATAAAGCACCAATTACCGATGCGAATTTGACCGCCATGAGCAAAAACAAATAATTCCCCTTCGATGCGGGAATTTCGACCAATGCGGATTCCAAAGCTATGCTGACCGGCATTGAGAATCTTTGCTGACGAAGAGACCGTCGATTGCGGCTCCAACACACAAGTAGGTCGCCCCAAAAGACGCCTGATATAGAAATGCAAATTCACTTTTAAGTCCAAAAAATCTTTAGGTTGGTGCCAAAACTAAGTACAGAGCAATTTCCCATCGCAGGCTAAAAGTGCCCCACAAGACAAACAAAATCAGCCCACTGCGTAGTCTTGCTGTAGTGTTCACTCACCATTTTTTTACCCTGCGAGGCAATTGCGTCCAACGCAACGGGGTTTGCCAAAGCACGTTGAATAACCTCCTTGGCCCCACCCCCCCCCTCATAAAGCAACATAGTCTTTTCACCCTGAATTCCATCGGGATATCTGCCCTGATCAGAAACCAACAGCGCACCACATCCCATTGCCTCAAAACAGCGCATGTTGCCACGATCCCGGCCAGCCATATCGACCGCGCCATTCAAAACGATTTTTGCTTGCGAAAGCATCGTGTACAGCTCGCGCCCAAATACCGGCTCATGGCTAACTGCACGTATATTCGATGGACGGCGATGTGCTGCGAGTGGCAGAAGATAGCCGAGCGCTGACTCCGCCAAACGTGTGAGTCTGGAACGATCAAGGCAGAAAACCACATTCAGTCGTTCCCGCATTGAAGAAACGGCCTCAAGAATCACCGCGCGCTGGCGATGGTGACGGGAATAGCCCCCGACAAAAAGCACATCAATTGGCCGATCAGTGTTCGCGGCATAAGCATCCATCTCAGGATCGTGTGCCGGCGAAAAATACTCTGCGTGCCAACCGCGCTGCCGGTAACCTTCAAGGATGCTTGGAAAATTACACACCACCAAGTCGTAGGCTGAAAAATCTGCGCCCGGTGAAGGCGCAGCCCTCCAAGCTATAGCCTTTTTTACACAACCGGGCAAACTGCGCACAAAGTCACTTTGGTAACGCATGGGGTCGAGGTTGTAGAACACTTCAGTTCTGTGACTCTCAATCTGTGCAAGCAGGATGCTCGCAAGACTTACCTTAGAGCGCATGCCCTGTTCTTGCGCCCACCGTCGCTGAAGTTGTTCATCATCGCCGTTGGTGAAAAAGGCAGCGGTTTCGCGATTAAGCACAGGCTTTAAGAAATGGCAGGCTCCAAAACGGTCGCCGAGAAAAACATCTATTTGTGATACAAACGAAATGCAATTTTGTGTCAGCCCACGTAAGCGTGGAATATAAGCCGGATAAAGCCCGGAATTTTGGAATAGCCTCATGACGGCACCTGCTCGTTATCGTCAGGAAGATGGCTATCACATAGGGGGGCTGGCTTCAGAAGCAGGATTGAAACCAGCGGCGTAAGCGCAAAGCCTCTAATAACGAATATTGTCATTGGAAATATAAATTTCAATGTCTGCTCACGCTGCGTGCTAGTTTTTTTCATTATTAACAGTTTCCAATCCCAAGATTAAAATTAAGCAGGCCCACAACATGCTATCTGCGAAAAGCGCTCCTGATATTTGGGAAATAACAATAGCCTGCAAAAAAAGCAAAGGTATAAGATCATTCTCAGTCTTTAATAATCTCAAAGATTTGGAAAAACCATAAAAAAGTAGCAGGGCTAACATAATCGTCAATGGCAATCCAAATGCTAAAGCACCTTCCAGAAAAATGTTGTGGGGGTATGATCCGGATATCAACTCTACTGAAGCACTGCCGATCCAAGGTGAATTAGCAATTTGTCGTATGCTGTCCTGAATAAGGGTGATACGATCAATCGTGGATGGGTCATCTTCTATCGCCATCAATCTTTGAGCGAATGGGTTGTCGACATATACTAATATGGCCATGGTTGCTAGCACGCCTAGTCCAATCAGAGGGGCAATTAGAGCCCGTTGTTTCGCCCAAATCAAGAGAATTATCACAAGTCCAATTACCGGACCTTTGGATCCCGTTTGGATGATGACCATAACAAGCGCCATCATAATCAGCGCGATCGGAGCGCGTACCCAGATTGGGACCGATCGTATCAGAGTCAAGCCACAAAAAAAACCACTCAGGGCAAGGTGTCCCAAAGACACCGGGTTTAATGCCGTACTTGATAGCCGTCCGGTTATCTCAGTTAAACTGGACTCACCCAAGAGTCCATAATAATCTGCAAGCAAAGCGGTTAAACTACCCACTGACGCCACAATGAATCCTATGCTGGCATAATATTTTTGGTTATAAGCGTCTAGTGCCCAAATTGCCAATGCTGGCAGAACGCATGCGATAAGAAAAAATTCCAAAGCATACTCTGCACTGTCGATGATGGCGATCCACGTATCGAATCCCAATCGTAAAGCCAAGGCATACCAAATTAGCAACACCAAAAAGCGCCATCTATCCAGATTTATGTAGCTCGCAACAGCAATAACCGTGATGCTAAGTGCGGCTACAAGCACACGAAACGGAATGGAAATGACTCTGCTTTCTATTTCAAGCCAACTTACAAAATTACCTATTATGGGGTATCCAAATAGCGTGAGCGCAAAAAGTAGCGCTCCAGTTAGCGCCGGCAGGGATTGCGCACGATCATGTGTTAGCGACTGGTCGTTCATGCTCGACTAAAGAATTGCCAAAAGTCCTGATATAACCATTTCATGCTGAAATGCTGTGTTTAATTAGGATGCTATTGATACCCTCGAACGAGCGCGTGACGTTTTTTTGAGCGGTCGCGCGCTTCGCGTCTGATCGTATTAAGATTAATCCAGCATACAAACTCAAAGTAGAAACCAAAATGGCACACGTCATTTTGATACGCCTGGTTGTTCCAAGTACCACTTCAGATGCAGATAAGGCCATAGCCGTCCGCACCGTTCCCAATCCCATCCACCCGAAACATTCAGCAAATTGACTCGCTGCAGCAACGCATGACGGTCAACCAGTGAATCAAACTGGGATTCTGGCGTGGATAAAAGGCTTGCGGCCCATTTTCCCAAGTCGCCATTCAGCCACTCTGGCATAGGAGAATTAAAACCTACCTTGCGTCGCGCCATCCTGATGCTGTCTGGCATGTAACCAGCCATAGCGTTACGTGCAACCGCTTTCGTTCGTCCATCTTCGCTTTTGGCATCGTCGGGCAGTGACATCACGAAGGTGACCAATCGCCAGTCCATAAAAGGCATGCGAACCTCGACGCCATGGGCCATAGACAGGCGGTCGAAGTTGCGCAATATGGTGGGCAACACAGTGCCGTGGAACATGCGATAGAGCCGTCGGTTCAATGGCCCCCAATGCGCAGGCAAGATATCGCTGTCGCTGGGCAAGGTAGGTGGCCGAGGTGCAGTCAAGGTGTGACCACGGAGAAAGTTCAGGCCTCGCGCCGATAGAGTGGCCAGCTTGACACAATCGATACCGTGTTGAATGGCGACCGACCCATGCGCAAGCCGAGCAACTTGGTTGCGCAGCGCAAAGCCCAACGACTGCCCGGCTTGCCGGTAGCCACCCATCAGCTCGTCTGCGCCGTGCCCGTCGAGCGATACCAAAGTGTGGGCGCTACGCAGTTCTCGGTAAATCTGCCAAGGCGCCGTTGGCAGGCCGATATACACCTCATCAAGGTCAGCAAGAATAGTGTCTATTTGGGCCAAGGGATCTTTTTCCGCAAAGCTGAGCACGTGGGGGGTAACGCCCGCATAGGCTGCCG
>CAMELV010000021.1 GCA_945925985.1 Comamonas sp. lk
AGCGATCTACAACCTGGGCGACGACAGCGTGACGGGTGGCCTGGCTGGCAACTACACCTTGAGCGACAACATCCTGCTGAGTGCGATCATCAGCCCGAAAGCCCTGAGCGTGAGCGGCAGCACTGCCGCCGCCAAGACCTACGACGGCACCAGCACGGCAGTCATCACTGCGGGCACCTTAAGCGGCTTTATCGGCGCTGAGAAAGTTAGCGCCAGCGCCAGCGGCAACTTTGACAGCAAGAACGCTGGGCCCCGCACCACCACAGCGATCTACAACCTGGGCGACGACAGCGTGACGGGTGGGCTGAGTGGTGGTCTGGCTGGCAATTACACCTTGAGCGACAACCGCCTGCTGAGTGCCACCATCAGCCCCAAAGCCCTGAGCGTGATCGGCAGCAGCGCTGCCGACAAGACCTACGACGGCAACAGCACGGCGGTGATCACGGCGGGCTCCTTAAGCGGCTTCATCGGCTCTGAGAAAGTCAGCGCCAGCGCCAGTGGCAACTTTGACAGCAAGAACGCAGGCGCCCGCACTACCACCGCGATCTACAACCTAGGCGACGACAGCCTGAGTGGTGGGCTGAGTGGTGGTCTGGCTGGCAATTACACCTTGAGCGACAACCGCCTGCTGAGTGCGACCATTGCGCCCAAAGCCCTGAGCGTGATCGGCAGCACTGCAGCCAACAAGACCTACGACGGCAACAGCACAGCGGTGATCACCACCGGCACCTTAAGCGGCTTCATTGACTCTGAGAAAGTCAGCGCCAGCGCCAGCGGCAACTTTGACAGCAAGAACGCAGGCGCCCGCAGCGCCACGGCGACCTACACCCTGGGCGACGACAGCCTGAGTGGTGGGCTGAGTGGTGGTCTGGCTGGCAACTACACCTTGAGCGACAACCGCCTGCTGAGTGCCACCATTGCGCCCCGAGCTGTCTCGACCTGGATCGCCGGAACGACTGGTGCCTGGAGCAACCCGGCCAACTGGGATGCCATCCCTGATCGGGCCAATGTGCTGGATGTCACCATTCCGGCTGGTGTCACCGTCCAGTTTGACAGTGATGCTGGCGCGACCCAGCTGCGCAGCCTGAGCAGCGCGGGCGCACTGAACCTGACCGGCGGTAGCCTGGCTGTCGCCAACAGTCTGAGCACCCCAAGCTACAGCCAGACGGGCGGCACCCTGTATGGCACCGGCGCCCTGACGGTCAGCACCAGCTTCAGTCAAACTGGCGGCAGCATCAACCTGGGCGGGGCGGTCGATATCACGCAGGTGACGGGTAATCTGAATGTGGGTGCCATCAGCGCAGCCAGCATTCGGCTCGCGGCCCAAAATGGTGCCATCAGCCAGACCGGCGCCCTAATGACCGCTGGCCTGTTGGCAACGCAGGCAGCGGGTTCGACGGTACTTAACGATGCGGGCAACCGTGTCAACGCCCTCTCGGCCAACAGCAACGGCGACTTGACGTTCACCAACACAGGCTTGCTTGATGTGCAGGGGCTGTTGTCAAGCCTGGGCAATATCGTCATCAACAACACCGGCGGCATCAGCAGCAGCGGCGCGGTGGTGGCGCCCAGCGGTGCCATCGCCCTGACCGCCAACAGCCCCCTGACCGTCGGTACAGCAGGGGTACAGGCGCTGGGCGATGTGAACCTGACGGCGACCGACCTCACCAGCGCAGGCAACATCACGATCAATGGCAACGTTGTGTCGACCAGCGGATCGGTGGCCATTGCTGCGGCCAGCAATTTAGTACAAAACAGCGCCATCAGTGCCGCCCTGGACGTCAGCGGCAGTGCGGGCCTCGGTGGATCGGGTGGCGCCCTGAGTTTTGGGGCAGGCGCCAGCAGCGACGCCAAGTCGGTAGGTTATCTGTTGAATGGCTTGGCTGTGACAGCGCCGCCGCAGCTGGTCAAGCCGGTGGTGGTGGTGGCGGCCCCCGTCAATTTTGTGACCGCCTTCCTTGACGTGTTCGAAAAAGCCCTGAGCGAGCCCGTGGTGGTGGCCGCACCCGCAGCAGCGGCCAAGACCAGTACCGCCGATGCGGAAGCCAAGGGCGAGAAAACCACCGAAACAACGCAAGAAAAAGCCAAAGAGAAGGAAAAAGAAAAAGAAAAAGAAAAAGAGAAGACTGAAGTGGTGATTGGCGGCAACGCTTGTACGCCGGCATGAGCGCCTTGCTTTGGCTAATCTTTGGTGCCATGTATGGCGCGGCGCGGCGCTCTGCCTCGTGGCTCAGTCTTTTTGTATTGCTGTCGGGTGTGCCCTGCCTGGCACTGGCGCAGCAGGCCGGCGAGGTGGAGTTTGTTCGCGGCGTGGCCTTTGCCCAGACAGGCGCCCAACTGCCGCGCGCCATGGGCAAGGGCTTGGCCCTCAAAGAAGGGGACCGCTTGACCACCGGCGAGGGCGCTACGGTGATCTTCAAGCTGCAAGACGGTACGCGCATGACGCTGCGGCCCAACTCAGAGATGGTGGTGCAGGCGTTCAAATACACTGAGACTGCCGTTGCCGAAGACAACAGCATGGTGCTGCAGCTGTTGCGCGGCGGTTTTCGTACTGTGACTGGGTTGATTGCCAAGGGCTCGCCCGAGTCGGCCAAGATACAGACCGCTACAGCCACCATCGGCATTCGGGGGACCGACTTTGACGCCCGGCTGTGCGGCCAGGACTGCAAATCCGAATCGTCCAAAGTGAATCAGCAGGCCAGCCCCAACGCCGTGACCGCCAGCGCCAAGTTGGTGGTGGCAACCGGCGATATTGCCGCGCTGGATCTTGCCGACGCACGCCGCCGGCTGGTCGTGGGTGGCAGCGTTTATGTGGGTGAGCGGGTGGAGACAGGTGCCGGCGCCAGGGCCGTGCTGGTGTTTCGTGATGACAGCCGGCTGACTCTGGGTGCCAGCACCCGGTTTGTGGTCGAAAATTTTGTCTATGATGAAAAAAACCCCGAAGATGGTCGGTTCTTTGTGTCCTTGCTGACCGGTACCATGCGCGCCTTGACCGGCTTTGTAGGCAAGGCCAACAACCGCAATGTGAACTTCACCACCTCAACAGCCACTATCGGGATTCGAGGCACTGGGCTTGACCTGGACTGTGGCAGCACGGGCAGCTGCAGCTTTTTTACCTGGCTGGGTTCGATCGCGGTCACGCCCACCGGGCAGACCGCCCTGCAGGTGCTGCAGTCGGGACAGGGCCTGTTTGTGAGCGCCGCAGGGATTCGCCCCATTACCGCACCCACGCTGGAGAACCTCCCCCGCCCCGACACTGTGCCGGTCAACACCAAGGAGTTGTTTGGCGCGGCCAAGGCGACACCGACCCCTACAGCGGCGGCACCGGCTGACGAAAAAACAGCGCCTAAGACCGGCGACAAGGCGGATACCCAGGCCAAGAGCGAGACCCCGGCGTCTGGCACAAC
This sequence comes from Comamonas sp. lk, assembly GCA_945925985.1. GTDB lineage: Bacteria > Pseudomonadota > Gammaproteobacteria > Burkholderiales > Burkholderiaceae_C > Rhodoferax. Next base: position 3,408 of record CAMELV010000021.1, read on the forward strand.
GACGACTGGCACGGCCGGCACGCTTGCCAGCACTGCAGCCACCACCAGTGCGGCCACGACACCGGCTCCCGCTCAGGCGATCTCACCTGATGAGCCCGGTCTGTTTGTTACCGTCCGTGATGGGCACGTGCAGGTGACCTCGCGCAATGAAACCATTCACCTGGGCCGTGGCGAGACCGGTTTTGCTGCATCGGACGGCCGTACCGGTCGACCTGCCAGCATCCCCTTGTTCATTCAGTATGACAAAGTGCCTCTGCCCGGCAATACCAATGTGGCGGCGCAAAGCGTCATCAAACAGCTGAGCGAGAAGCCCAGTAACCAGTGCCGTTGAACCCGAAGGCACACAAGCTTCACACCCAGACCGATCCATGACCCAACCATTCCGCCACAGGCCCCGCCTTACCCCGTTCAGCTTTTCTGCGCAGGTTGGAGCTTGGCCACCCGCTGCCTTCTCGCTTGCGGTGCTGCTGGCTGGTGGTTCGCTGATGGCGCAGCCAGCCCCTGCACCCAGCGCAGAACCAGCGGCCGCGCCGGCGATGCCCCAGGCCACTGGCGCCACCAGTCGGTTTCCGATTCGCGGCTTTGAAGTGACTGGTGATGTGCCGCTCTCCGAGGCTCAAATCAGCGCCGTGCTTGACAGCTTTATTGGCGAGGGCAGCCTGATCACGCTGCAGCAGGCCACTGAGGAACTTGAAAACGCGCTCAAGCTGGCCGGCTTCGAGCTTCACCGGGTGTCGCTGCTGCCACAGGACCTGGGCGGGCTGGTCAAGCTTGAGATTGTTAAATTTGCCCTGGGTAAGATCATTGTTGAAGGCAACAGCCGCTACAGCGAGGCCAATGTACGGGCCAGCCTGCCCGAACTGCAGGAGGGGCGGGCGCCCAACTTCAAAACCCTGGCGGTGCAGACCGCGATCGCCAATGAGAACCCGGGTAAACAGGTGCAAGTCTCGCTGAAAGAGTCCGACGAGGCCGACCGCATCGACGTCAAGTTGCTGCTCAAGGAAAGCGACCTTACGAGCCTGTCGTTCAGCCTGTCGAACACCGGCTCGGAATCCACCGGCAACAACCGCGTGTCGCTGGTGGCGGCGCACGCCAATGTGCTGGGCATGGACCATCAGGCGTCGCTGGCCTACACCACCGCGCCTGAACGCATCAAGGATGTGACCCAGCTTGGGCTGAACTACCGTATTCCCCTTTATGCCCTGGGCGGTATGGCTGGTTTCAGCCATACCCAGTCGGACGTGGTCGGCAGCTTTGGCGCCTTCACCAGCAGCGGGGCCGGCAGCACCTATGGCGTCAATTACAGCCATTACCTGGAGCCCCGTGGTGGGCGGCGGGCCTTTCTAACGGCCGGGCTAGACCAGAAGAACTTTAATGTGGCACTGATCAACGGTGTGGCTGACCCCACCAAGGTGGACCGAGTGAGTCGGCCGCTGACCCTGGGTTATAGCGCACGGATTGAGGCCGACAAGGTCGCGTGGGGTTATAACGCCGACCTCAGTTTTAACCTGCCAGGCGGTCCGGGCAACGACCTACAGGCCTACCAGAGTGAGGACAGCAATGCCGCCACGACCAGCCGGATCAGCACAGTGAACTGGACGCTGCTGCGTGCTGGTGCCAATTATTCGGCAGCCCTTGGCGGCGGTGGGCTGTTAAGCCTGCGCACCCAGTTGCAGTACACGCCTGATGCCCTGATCTCGGGTGAGCAGTTTGGTATCGGCGGCGCCAGCTCGGTGCGCGGGACAAGTGAGCGCCCGCTCTCGGCTGACAGCGGCGTGTTTGCCACCATTGAGGTCAGCACTGGCGAGCTGGCCGCGGGTTGGCGTATGCTGGGCTTTGTGGATGCCGGCTGGTTAGGCAATAACAACCCCAATGCGGCCGTCGGCAAGCCGGCGTCGGACCAGCTGGTGGGCGCTGGCTTGGGCTTGCGATACGCTGGCGGGGCGTATGGGTTTAGCATGGACTGGGCGCAGATCGTGACGGGAAGCGTGTTACCGTTGTTGCCCGGCTCGGGTATCCCTCAGGCTGGCGACCAAAAAATTCACCTTAATTTATCGGCCCGCTTCTAAGGGGCCAGTCGGGCACAACATGGCAGGTTTGCAATCGGGCGCTCCAACGCCGCAGTCGATCACGGTGCACAGCGCGTCCAAGGTGCTGGAGGTCGATTTCTCTGACGGCGCCGCGTTTCGGATTCCGTTTGAGCTCATGCGCATTTACTCGCCATCCGCAGAGGTGCAGGGCCACGGGCCCGGCCAAGAGGTGCTGCAAACCGGCAAGCGCGAGGTGGCTTTGACCGGGTTGGAGCCAGTGGGCAACTATGCGGTGCAACCCGCCTTTTCTGACGGCCACGATACCGGTATTTTTTCCTGGGATTACCTCTACTTTCTGGGTTCGCAGCAAGATCGTCTGTGGGCGGACTACTCAACGCGCCTCGCTGCGGCGGGTGTGGAGCGGGATTCGCCCATGCCTGAAAAAGCGGGCCACGGCTGCGCCAGCCACTGAGACAGCGCCGACCATGACGAGCACTCATTTTGGTTACCAGTCGGTCGATGAGGCCGACAAGGCGCGCCATGTGCGCGGCGTGTTTGACTCAGTGGCGCCCAAGTATGACGTGATGAACGACCTGATGTCGGCGGGCCTGCATCGGGCCTGGAAGGCCTTTACCGTGCTGGTCGCCGACGTGCATGAGGGCGACGTGGTGCTGGACATCGCAGGCGGTACGGGCGACCTGGCCATGGCATTTGCCAAAAAAGCAGGCAGAAGCGGGCAGGTGGTCCACACCGACATCAATGAAGCCATGTTGCGCACCGGTCGTGACCGCTTGCTTGACGCCGGGGTCGCGCTGCACACCGTCGTCTGTGATGCGGAGCAGTTGCCGTTTTCTGACAACCATTTTGGCGTGGTTTGTGTGGCGTTTGGCCTGCGCAACATGACGCACAAAGACGCGGCCTTGGCGGAGATGCGTCGGGTGCTCAGGCCCGGCGGCAAGTTGATGGTGCTGGAGTTTTCAAAGGTGGCCCCGCCATTGCAAAAGGTTTACGACTGGTATTCGTTCAAGGTGCTGCCGCGCTTGGGCCAATGGGTGGCTGGGGACGATGCCAGTTACCGCTACCTCGCCGAATCGATTCGGATGCACCCGGACCAGCAGACCTTGAAGACCATGATGCATAAAGGTGGTTTCGGCCATGTGGACTATCACAACCTGACCGGCGGCCTGGTGGCTTTGCATGTTGGAATCAAGTGCTGATGGTTGTGGTTTTGACCATCGTTCCAATTTTTGGACGACTAATTAGGAGACGGTATGAAAATCTGGACGTTTGTGTTGGCCTTGTGCCTGACTCTGGTGGGCTTCCATGCCGATGCCAAGCGCATGGGTGGCGGCAAGTCGGTTGGCCAGCAATCGAATAACGTAACCCAGCACCAGGCCGCACCTGCGCAAAATTTGGCCAAACCGGCAGCGCCTGCGCCCGCCGCTGCGGCAGCACCCAAACGGCCTTGGGGCGCCATGTTCGGCGGCTTGGCAGCCGGCCTTGGCCTGGCTTGGCTGGCGAGTTCGCTGGGCATGGGCGAGGGCTTTGGCCAGGTGCTGATGTTTGGCCTGCTGGCCTTGGGCATCATGATGGCGGTGGGTTGGTTCATCCGTTCCAGGAAGGCAGCCCAAGCTCAAAATAGCAGCGCTAACTCGCCCTTCGCTTTTCAAGGTGCGTCGCCTTCGCCCGTGGCTGCCACGCCCGCCACCTACAGCCCGGCGAATGTAGGCAACGACGCCTCGGCCCGCCCCTGGGAGCGCAACAGCGTGGCCTTTGACAGCAGTCCCGCCGGCGGCACGTCGGGCTCGATGATCGGCTCGGCCTTGGTCGGCTCCCAAAGTTGGGGTGTGCCTGACGGCTTTGACACTGAGGGTTTCCTGAGCGCCGCCAAGGCCAATTTCGTCACGCTGCAGGCGGCTTGGGACAGGTCTGACATCCACGCCCTGCGCGCCATGATGACGGACACCATGCTGCTTGAAATCAAGACCCAACTGGCTGAACGCGAGGCCCACACCGGGGTGCCCGCCAACCAGACCGATGTCGTCAAGATCGAGGCTCAGTTGCTGGGTATTGAGGACCTGGGTGAAGCCTACATGGCAAGCGTCGAGTTCAACGGCATGATCCGTGAAGAACCGGCTTCTGCGCCCAACCCGTTCCGTGAGGTCTGGAACATGACCAAGCCTAAAAATGGCCAAAGTGGCTGGCTGGTCGCTGGCGTGCAAGCCCTGCTGTAAGGTTGGGTCATCTTCCGGTCGCCGGACTGGAAATTCAGTGAATAATTGGGGACTATGGCAACACAGTCCCCTTTTCAATTGTTCGAGGCTTTCCTGCAGAAACTGCCTTTGCCCAAGGCTCAGCCACCCGCTTGGGCCGTGGACGAGGCCCAGCGTCGACTGGTGTCCTTGTTGAACCATATTCTGCTGCAAGAGCCTGAGGCGCAAGCCCGCCTTTTTAGACAAAAAGGGCGTGTAGTCCACGTCCAGTGGCGCTTTCTAGCTATTGCTTTGATAGCGACACCAGCCGGTTTGCTGGACCTTGCGCCAGCCGGTGCCCGCACCGACCTGAGCTTGGTCTTGACCGAGGCTTCGCCGCTGTCCTTGCTTCGGCAGGTGCTGAGTGGCGACAAGCCGGCGGTTCGGGTCGAGGGTGATGTGCAACTGGCGGCCGAGGTCAACTGGCTGGCTGACCATGTGCGTTGGGAGCTTGAGGAAGACTTGGCGCGACTGATCGGCGATGTACCAGCCCATGCGCTGGCCGAAGGAGCGCGCAAGTTGCACCTGGCTTTGCGGCAATTTTTAGCGCCTCAGGCGTCCAGCTCCGCGCACCAGGCCCCGACATGACCCGGCTCTTCCGGGGGGTCTACATTGTCTGGGTGGCGCTTCGCTATGGCCTGGACGAACTGGTCCTGACCAGTTTTCAAAAGCCATGGTTGCGCGTGCTGGCGCGTATCTTGTCGATCGGGCGGCGGTTGGACGCGCCGCCAGGGCAGCGCCTTCGAGAAGCCTTGGAGCGTCTGGGCCCTATTTTTGTCAAATTCGGACAGGTCTTGTCCACCCGTCGTGACCTGCTGCCGCTGGATATTGCCGATGAGTTGGCGCGCCTGCAAGACCAGGTGCCGCCGTTTGGCAGCGACGTGGCCATCGCCTCGATCGAGCGCGCTTTTGGCAAAAAAGTGGGCGATATTTTTGAATCCTTTGAGCGCGAGCCGGTGGCCAGTGCCTCCATCGCCCAGGTCCACTTTGCGGTTTTGAAGGACCGACAGGGGCGTCGCCGCGATGTGGCGGTCAAGGTGTTGCGGCCAGGCATGCTCAAGGTGATCGAAAAAGACCTGAGCCTGATGCGTCTGATGGCCGGCTGGGTGGATGGCCTTTCGGCGGACGGGCGACGCCTGAAGCCGCGCGAGGTGGTGGCCGAATTTGACAAATACCTGCACGACGAGCTTGATTTAGTGCGTGAGGCCTCCAGTGCGGCGCAACTGCGGCGCAATATGGCCGGTTTGGACTTGGTGCTGATCCCGGAAATGATCTGGGACTACTGCATGACCGACGTCATCGTGATGGAGCGCATGAATGGTATTCCGATCAGCCAGGTGGACCGGCTGCGGGCTGCCGGGGTCGATATCCCTAAACTGGCGCGTGATGGCGTCACCATTTTCTTCACGCAGGTGTTCCGTGACGGGTTTTTTCATGCCGACATGCACCCTGGCAACATTCAGGTCAGCCTTGAGCCGGCCACCTTCGGGCGCTATATCTCGCTGGATTTCGGTATTGTCGGCACGCTCACCGGCTCAGACAAAGAGTATCTGGCCCAGAACTTCACAGCGTTTTTCAGGCGCGACTACAAGCGGGTGGCTGAATTGCACATCGAGTCGGGTTGGGTGCCGGCCAGCACCCGGGTCGATGAGCTGGAGTCGGCCATCCGCTCGGTGTGCGAGCCCTACTTTGACCGGCCCCTGAAAGAAATCTCCCTGGGCCTGGTGCTGATGCGCCTGTTCCAGACCTCGCGCCGTTTCTCGGTTGAAATCCAGCCGCAACTGGTGCTGTTGCAGAAAACCCTGCTCAATATTGAAGGTCTGGGGCGCCAGCTTGATCCAGAGCTTGACCTGTGGAGCACGGCCAAGCCCTTCCTGGAAAAGTGGATGCTTGACCAACTCGGCCCGGCCAAGTTGGTCGAAGAGCTTCGCAATGAGGCGCCGCAGTATGCCAAGCTGTTGCCCGAGTTGCCGAGGCTGCTGTATGCGTTTCTAAAGAGCCGCCACCCTGTGAGGGACAACCTGATGGCAGATTTGCTGGCCGAACAAAAGCGCACCAACCGGCTACTGCAAGGTTTGCTGTATGGTGGTTTCGGGTTTGTGCTGGGTCTGTTGGTGATGCAGCTCTGGACCCGCTTGAGAATCTTCTAGGCATTGCCGCGCCCCTATAATCTCAGGCTTTGCAAGCTGACCCCGAGCCCTATCGCCATGCCAATTTACGCTTATAAATGCGAGTCCTGCGGGTTCTCCAAGGACGTGCTGCAAAAAATGTCCGACGCACCGCTCTCGGATTGCCCGAGCTGTGGTGGCGGCAGCTTCAAAAAACAACTGACCGCAGCCGGTTTCCAGCTCAAGGGCTCGGGTTGGTACGCCACCGATTTCAAGGGCGGCAGCACCGCAGCACCAGCCAGCAAATCGGGTGGTGAGGGCGGTGGTGGTGGTGGTGGCGACGGTGGCGGCGGCGACAGCGCCAAACCTGCTGATACCGGCGGTAAAACTGAGACGGCTGCTGCTGCGCCGACCGCCGCGAGCGGCTGTGCTGCCTCTTGCGCTTGTCATTGATCTTGTCAGCGACTTATCCCCGACCTCACTATGCATGTCAAAAAATACCTGATTACCGGGCTGCTGGTCTGGTTTCCCCTGGCCATTACCTTCTGGGTGCTGCTTTGGCTGGTGAGCTTGCTCGACGGCATTTTTGGTGGCGTCCTGACCGGGTTGTCAGCAGTTACCCCCAACGCCACCGGCGTCCGGCTGGAGCAGTTGCGCCACATCCCTGGCCTGGGCGTTGTGCTGGTCTTCACTGCGCTACTTGTGACCGGCGCGCTGGTCTCCAATGTGGCGGGCCGCTGGTGGCTCAAGCAGCTGAACAAGCTGTTTACCAATATCCCGGTCTTCAAGACGGTTTACACCAGTGTCAAGAAGGTGTCGGACACTCTGTTCTCCAGCACCGGTAATGCCTTTCGCACTGCATTGCTGGTGCAGTACCCACGGGCTGGGTCTTGGACCATCGCGTTTCAGACCGGTTCGCCTAGGGGTGAAGTGGCGGAGCATCTGGGGCAGGATTTGGTCAGCGTTTATGTGCCGACCACACCCAACCCAACCAGCGGATTCTTCCTGATGGTGCCTCGCTCAGAGGTCATTGAGCTCAAGATGAGCGTCGATGAGGCGCTGACCTATGTGATTTCCATGGGGGTGGTGCCACCCTCTGGTGCGGCCAAAGCCGCTCCCCACTGACCTTTATTGAAACCTGTCCCGGCGTTTTTCGGGACCTTGAAAGCTGTTTATGGCCATGCGTTCCCATTATTGCGGTCTAGTGACCGAAGCTCTGCTGGGCCAGACTGTGACCCTGTGCGGATGGGTCAATCGTCGGCGCGACCATGGCGGCGTTATTTTTGTGGATGTGCGTGATCGCGAGGGTTATGTGCAGGTGGTCTGTGACCCCGATCGGCCCGACATGTTCGCCACCGCCGAGGTGCTGCGCAATGAATTTTGTATCCAGGTCAAGGGCCTGGTGAGGGCCCGGCCGACTGGCACCACCAACGATCAACTCAAGAGCGGAAACATTGAGGTGTTGTGCCATGAGCTCAAGGTGCTGAATCCATCGGTGACACCGCCGTTCCAATTGGACGACGTTAACTTGAGCGAAACCACCCGCCTGACGCACCGGGTGCTGGACCTGCGCCGCCCGTACATGCAAAACAACCTGATGCTGCGCTACCGGGTGGCCATGGAGGTGCGGAAGTTTCTGGACGCCCATGGTTTCGTGGACATCGAGACCCCGATGCTGGGCAAATCGACGCCTGAGGGCGCTCGCGACTACCTGGTGCCCAGCAGGGTGCACGATGGTCATTTCTTTGCTCTGCCGCAAAGCCCGCAGTTGTTCAAACAACTGCTGATGGTGGCGGGCTTTGACCGCTACTACCAGATCACCAAGTGTTTTCGCGACGAAGATTTGCGCGCTGACCGCCAGCCTGAATTCACGCAGATTGACATTGAGACCTCGTTCCTGGCTGAGCAGGACATTCGCGATCTGTTCCAGGACATGATCAAGACGGTGTTTTTGAGCACGCTCAAGGTCGACCTGGGGGTGTTCCCGGTAATGACCTACGCTGAGGCGATGCACCAATACGGCTCGGACAAGCCGGATTTGCGGGTCAAACTGGCATTCGCCGAGCTCACCGATGTCATGGCCGATGTGGACTTCAAGGTCTTTGCCGGCGCAGCTACCATGAAGGATGGCCGCGTGGTGGGCCTGCGTATTCCTGGCGGCGCCCGTGAAACGGGCGGCCTCAGCCGCGGCGAGATCGACGCCTATACCGAGTTCGTCAAAATCTACGGTGCCAAGGGCTTGGCCTACATCAAGGTCAATGAGCGGGCGCGTGGTCGCGACGGGCTACAGAGCCCGATTGTAAAGAACCTGCACGACCGGGCCCTGGCGGCGGTGCTGGAGCGCACTGATGCGCAAGACGGCGACCTGATTTTCTTCGGCGCCGACAAAACCAAGGTAGTGAACGACGCCATTGGCGCGCTTCGCGTCAAGATCGGGCACAGTGAGTTCGGCAAGAAAAACGGCCTGTTTGAGGCCGGTTGGCGCCCACTCTGGGTGGTGGACTTCCCGATGTTCGAGTTTGACGAGGAAGCGCAGCGCTACACCGCGGTGCACCACCCCTTTACGGCACCCAAGGAGGGCCATGAGGATTGGATGGTCACCGCCCCCGACAAATGCATCTCCCAGGGCTACGATATGGTGCTTAACGGCTGGGAGATGGGTGGCGGCTCGGTGCGGATTCACCGTGCCGATGTGCAGCAAAAAGTTTTTGATGCGCTGAAGATCAGTCCGGAAGAGGCCCAGGACAAATTTGGCTTTTTGTTGGACGCCTTGCAATACGGTGCGCCGCCCCATGGCGGCATTGCGTTCGGCCTTGACCGCATCGTCACGCTGATGACTGGTGCCGAGTCGATCCGGGACGTGATCGCCTTCCCCAAGACCCAGCGGGCGCAGTGCCTTTTGACGCAGGCGCCTGGCCTGGTGGACGAGAAGCAGCTGCGCGAACTGCACATCAAGTTGCGCAATACCGAGTTGGCAAAACCGGTTTGATCCAGCTTTTTGACTGGGTGTAAGGCAGAATGATGGGTCGCTCTTTGAGCGCCCTTTGTCATGGCCCCAACCTTCAAGATTCCCCAATCGGTTCTGGTGGTGATTCACACCCCGGGGCTCGAGGTCTTGTTGATTCGCCGAGCCGACGCGACAGATTTTTGGCAGTCGGTCACGGGCAGCAAAGATGAACTTCATGAAAACTACGTGCAGACGGCGGTGCGCGAAGTGCTGGAGGAAACCGGTATCAACTGCGCGCCGGGGACTGAGTTGGCTGATGCGTTGCTGGACTGGCGCCTCGAAAACGTCTACGAAATCTACCCCCGCTGGCGGCACCGTTATGCGCCGGGTGTGACCCACAACACCGAGCACCTGTTTGGCTTGCGCCTGCCTGAAACCAGAGCCGTACGCCTGAGCCCGCGCGAACACACGGCTGCGCAATGGTTGCCGTATCAGCAGGCGGCCAGCGCCTGTTTCTCGCCCTCTAATGCCGAGGCGATCCTGATGCTGCCCCGCTTTGCTGCCCCCGGAGCAAGCCTTTGAGGGTAATTCGGGTTGCCACCTACAACATCCACAAAGGCGTGCAAGGGCTCGGGCCCCGGCGCCGGTTGGAGATTCATAACCTCGGGCATGCGGTGGAGCAGTTGGACGCTGACATCGTGTGTCTGCAGGAGGTGCGTCGCGTGCACCGGCGCGAGCAGGCCTATTTCACCCAATGGCCGGAGCTGCCGCAAGCCGACTTTCTGGCGCCGGAGGGCTACGAGGCGGTTTACCGAACCAACGCATACACCCGGCACGGCGAGCATGGCAATGCGATGCTGACACGCTGGCCGGTGGTGTCGCACCAGCATGAAGACATGTCAGACCACCGCTTTGAGCAGCGTGGCCTGTTGCATGCCGAGATCGTGCTGCACGGTACCTCGGTTCATGTCGTGGTCGTGCATCTTGGCCTGATTCGGGCCAGCCGGGTGCGCCAGGTGAGCCAGTTGCAGCAGTTCATTCGCCGTGAAATTCCGCCCCAGGCGCCCCTGATCGTGGCCGGGGACTTCAATGACTGGGGCAACCAGGTTCAGCGGGCTCTGGCACAGGCCAACTTGACCGCCTTCAGTGGCAAGGGGCAGGCCACCTTTCCCTCCCGCCTGCCACTGGTGCAGCTGGACTATGTGTATGCCCGAGGTCTGCTGCCTATGCCGGTGCATGTGCCGCGTGGCCGGATCTGGGGCCAAATGTCCGACCACTTGCCTTTGATTGCCGAGTTCGGCTTGCCCGACTGAGCGGACGCGTAAATGGCGCAACCTCAGCTCGGGCACCAACTTCAGTTGCTTCAAGGGGCCCAAGACTTTTTTTCGGTGCTGATCGACGCGATCGACGCCAGTGTGCACGAAGTGCGAATGGAAACCTATATTTTCAACGTGGTGGGCAGCGGCGCCCTGGTGGCAGCTGCACTGGAACGGGCCGCTTTGCGTGGGGTGAAAGTTTTCCTTGTGATGGACGGCGTCGGTACCCCGACGCTGGACCAGTCATGGCGCAGCCGGTTTCAGGCGGCGGGCGTGGCCTGGCAGATTTTTGCGCCGATGGGACGGTTTGGGTTGCTGATCCCCAGCAGCTGGCGGCGGCTTCACCGCAAGCTCTGCGTGGTGGACGGCCAAGCGGCTTTTTGCGGTGGGATCAATGTTCTGGACGACTACTTTGACCCCAACCATGGTGCGTTGAGCCTGCCCCGTCTCGATTTTGCGGTGCGGGTGACCGGGCCGTTGGTCCGGGAGGTGCATGCCGAGCTGGTGCAGTTTTGGTGGCGCCTGCAAGCGGTGCGAACGGCGCAGCAGGTTGACTTGCGTGCCACGTGGCAGGCGCTGCATCAGGCTGTGGCGTTGGCTCGGCCCAACCAACTGACCTTGCCCGCTGCAGCAGCGCCCGGTGCGGCGGAAGGGGCCCGTGCCGCTTTGGTGTTGCGCGATAACCTGCGCCATCGGGCTCAGATCGAGCGCGCCTACCGCAAGGCCATTGGCGAGGCGACTCACGAAATCATCATCGCCAACGCCTACTTTTTGCCCGGTCGCAAGTTGCGCCACAGCCTGACCCACGCGGCCCAGCGCGGCGTACGCGTGCGCCTGTTGCTACAGGGCCGCTATGAGTATTTCATGCAGTACCACGCGGCTCGACCGGTCTATGGCGTCCTGTTGGCGGCGGGCGTGGAGATCCATGAGTATTCGGTCAGCTTTTTGCACGCCAAGGTGGCCGTGATTGACAGTCGCTGGGCCACCGTGGGTTCCTCCAACCTCGATCCCTTGAGCCTGCTGCTGGCGCGTGAGGCCAATGTGGTGGTCGAAGACCCGGCCTTCGCCTGCGAATTGCGGGCCCTGCTGGAGCAGGCGATTGACCAGGGCGGCGTGCGCGTGGCGCCTAAAACCTATGCTGACAGGTCTTGGCGCCTGCGCCTGCTGGACCGCGTGGCCTTTGGCCTGATGCGGATGGCGCTCTTTCTAACCGGCAATCGCTATTAAATAGATAGCAAGTAATGACCGTCTGACAAGGGTTAGAGCTAAGAAACCCTATTGTCTAAAGGCTGGTACCATTTGGCTATGTTAATGTTAACCACCACCCGCATGAACCCAACCGACGCCGATGAGGGAACGCCTGTTTCCGTCAAGATCCGGGAGCGGCTTCAGGCGGCACGCCGACGCTTTCATGCCAACGACAACATTGCCGATTTCATCGAGCCCGGTGAGCTTGAGCAGCTGCTCGACGAGGTGGAAATCAAGATGCAAGGGGTGCTCGGTAGCCTCGTTATTGACACAGAGAACGACCACAACACCGGACAAACGGCCCGCCGCGTGGCCAAGATGTACCTCAATGAGGTCTTCCGTGGGCGTTACGTCAAGAGCCCGACAGTCACCGAGTTCCCCAACGCGGAGCATCTGAATGAGCTGATGATCGTCGGCCCGATCACAGTCCGCAGTGCTTGCAGCCACCATTTTTGCCCGGTCATCGGTAAAATTTGGATTGGCGTGTTGCCCAATGAGCACACCAATGTGATCGGCTTGTCCAAGTATGCACGGCTGGCCGAGTGGGTCATGGGCCGACCGCAGATCCAGGAAGAGGCCGTGGTGCAGTTGGCGGATCTGATCCAGCAAAAAACCCAGCCCGACGGCTTGGCCATCGTGATGGAGGCGACCCACTTCTGTATGGGCTGGCGCGGCGTCAAGGACGTCGACAGCAAGATGATCAATTCTGTGATGCGTGGCAGCTTTCTAAAAGATGCCAACCTGCGCCGGGAATTTCTGTCGCTTTTACCCAGGAAGAGCTGATCATGTTGGTCCGTTTACTTTATGCCAGTCGTGCCATTGATACCAGCCTGGAGGCGATCGAGACCATCCTGGCGCAATCGCGTTCGCATAACCCCGAATGCGGTATTACCGGCATCCTTTGCTATGGGGGTGGTATTTTTCTGCAGGCGATCGAGGGTGGTCGCATGCCAGTGAGTGAGCTCTATGGGCACATCCAGCGCGATGGCCGACACAAAGATGTCGTGCTCTTGCACTATGAAGAAATCTCTGAGCGGCGTTTTGGGGGTTGGACCATGGGGAAGGTCGACATGTCTCGCATCAACGCCTCGATTTTGCTCAAATACGCGGAAAAACCGGAACTCGATCCCTACTCGGTGTCGGGCAAGGTGTCATTGGCGCTGCTGGAGGAACTGATGGCCACCGCCAGTATCATTGGCCGCGCCTGAGGCCTTGGGGCCTGGCAGTCCTGCGCTAACGGGTGCTGATGGGCAGCAGCCTGCTGCTCTGGTTGGCTGCGACTTTTCAAGCAGCCCCTCGCGCCAAAAACCGATTGTGATTGCCCGCGGCAGCCAGCAGGGCGGCCGGGTTCAACTGAGCGGGCTGGAGCGGTTGGAGTCACTCGATGCGTTCAGTGCGTGGCTACAGCAGCCACTGGCCTGGGTGGGCGGCTTCGACCTGCCCTTTGGTTTACCCCGTGAACTGGTGCAGGCGCTGGGCTGGCCTCTGCAGTGGGAGGCATGCATGCGCCATTACGCTAGCCTGACCCGACCAGAGATCCGCCAGCAGTTTGTTGCTTTTTGCGCGCAGCGCCCGGTTGGCGGCAAGTTTGCCCATCGCGCGACCGATCGGCCTGCCGGTTCAAGCCCTTCCATGAAATGGGTTAACCCACCGGTGGCCTACATGTTGCATGCCGGGGTGCCGCGCCTGTTGGCGGCCGGTGTTTGCCTGCCTGGCCTGCACCCGGGCGACCCGCTGGACCGATCAGCCGAGGGGCAGGCCCGGCGAGTCGCGCTGGAGGCCTACCCGGGTTTGCTGGCGCGCGAGTTGCTGGGCGCGCGCAGCTACAAGAGCGATGACCGGAGCAAACAGACGCCTGAGCGCCTGATTGCGCGCAAGGACCTCATTACCGGGTTGGAAAACGGCCGGACCCGCTTGGCCCTGCAGCTCAAACTGACACATGCGCAACGCGATGTGCTGGTGGACGACGCGAGCGGGGACGCATTGGACGCTGTTCTGTGCCTGATGCAGGCTGCCTGGGCTCAGGCTCGGCGGGATCAGGGGGACTTGGCGTACGGCCTGCCGGTGACGTTGGACCCGCTGGAGGGCTGGATTATCAGCGCATGATCGCTTCTTGCAACTTGGCCGCGAGCTGAGAAACGGCCAGCGCGGCAGGGCTGCCTGGCATGGACTGCATGAGCAACTGCCGACGCATGATGGCCATTCGGACCTGCGGATCGGCGGGGATATCCCCCATGTGGATCAGGCGCAATTGCCGACCAGGCTCACTGGGTACAAAGCGGTCCAACACCTGTTGCAGCTGCGCCGTGATGGCACGGCCATCGCCCAGCCGTGCGGTCTGGTTGACCACCAGTCGAATGCTTTGGCGCTTTTGTTGGCCTGCCAGCACCTTGATGGTGGCGTAGGCATCGGTGAGCGATGTGGGTTCGGGGGTGGCCACGACCAGCACTTCAGAGGCCAGCGAGACGGCAAACAGCACGACATCCGAAATACCTGCGCCGGTGTCGAGCAGCACGATGTCGTAGTGCGGCGTCAGACCATTCATGATACGAAGAAAGTCGTCGCGGACTTCGGTGCTCAGCCGAGAGTACTCGACCATGCCCGAGCCGGCTAAAAGTACAGAGAAGCCGCCGGGGGCGCGGACGATCGCGTCTTCGAGCTTGGCTTTGCCTGTGAACACATCGTGCAGCGTAAGTTTGGGGTAAAGATTGAGCACCACGTCCAGGTTGGCCAGCCCGAGGTCGGCGTCAAGCACCAGCACGCGGTTGCCTCGTTTGGCCAGGGCTGCCGCAAGATTGGCCGATACGAAGGTCTTGCCGACGCCGCCCTTGCCGCTGGTGATCGCCAGCACCTTGCCCACGGGCTTGGGGCGCGCCGGACTGGCCGCGGCCAGGTCTTTCGGAGGGTTCAGCACATCGGTCATCGTCAATTCACCTTATTCATTGCGCGGCCCGTGGCGCTTGGCCCGGGGCATCGTTAGCCACACTGTCGATCCAGGCGGCATCGCCCAGCGAGAGGTGCCCAAAAAGCAGACTTTTTTCTTCTGCACTGACCGATATTTCCTTTTGCGCGTCGATGCAAACTCGGTTGCGGCCCTCAGCCTTGGCGCGGTACAACTGCATGTCAGCCCGGCCTGTCCAGAGCGCTGTGGTGGAGCGAATCCACTCGGGCGCGAAAGCACCACCAATGCTGACAGTCACCTGCAGCTCAATCCGGCTGACCAGCGGGATGCGCAGTGATTCGATTGCTTCGCGAATTCGATCTGCCACGATCAGGCCAAAGGCGACGTCGCAAGACGGCAGAATGACAGCGAATTCCTCGCCGCCGTAGCGCGCCACTGTGTCCATCGGGCGCACACAATCTGCCAAGCAATGGGCAATCACCTGCAGCACCTGGTCGCCCGCCAGATGGCCATGGGTGTCATTGATTTTCTTGAAATGGTCGATGTCGAGCATGAGCAACAGCGCCGGCTCGCCAGAACGGGCGACCGCATCGATTTCGCGGCCCAGCACATGACGAAAATGACGCCGGTTGGCCAGGCCGGTCAGGGGGTCTTTCAGGGACAACTCGCACAACTGGTCAATGACGCTCTGCAGAAAGGCTGAGGGTGATGTGCTGGCCTCTGGCAATCGGCTCGATGGATCGTGCCCCAGCAATGCGAGGGCGCCTTCCAACTGCAAATCAAGCAGATTGATCATGGGTTGTCACGTGAGTTGGAGCCGGTACGGGGCAATATCGGAGCGCAAAAGAGATAGGTCAAAATGAGTTTAACAGCATGAAATTGCCCCAAGCTCTGAAATTGGCAGCCGATGACGGCTCATCCTTGTCGGTAGTGGCGCAGTACCAGTTTCAAGGCCGTGGGCCGCACACGCTGCACTGCGGGTTGCGTGGCAATCGCAGCGCTTGCCACGCCATGGCGCGACCATCCAGCATCAACAGCCGCCCTGTCAGCGCCTGTCCCACGCCGCTGATGAGTTTCAATGCTTCGGCCGCCTGCATGGCGCCGATGATGCCCACCAGCGGGGCAAACACGCCCATGGTGGCGCAGCGGGTTTCCTCAAAGTCACTGTCCGGGGGGAACACACAGGCGTAGCAGGGTGAGTCTTCCGCGCGCGGATCATAAACACAAATTTGGCCATCAAAACGGATGGCCGCGCCCGACACCAGCGGTTTTCGGTGCCTGACACAGGCGGCGTTGATGGCGTGCCTGGTGGCGAAGTTGTCGCAGCAGTCCAGCACCAGGTCCGCCAGTGCCACCTCGCGGTCCAGCAATGCGGCATCCGCGCGCAGCGGAAGGGCCCGGACGGTGACCTCCGGATTCAGGGCCGCGACCGCATCGCGCACTGAGCTGGCTTTACCCTGCCCGATGCGGTCGGTCGTGTGGGCAATCTGTCGCTGCAGGTTGGTGAGATCGATCACATCGTCGTCGGCCACTGTGAGGTGGCCAACGCCCGCCGAACCCAGGTACAGGGCCACTGGCGACCCCAAGCCACCCGCGCCCACGATCAGCACCCGACTGGCCAGAATGCGCTCCTGCCCTTCGATCCCGATCTCGTCGAGCAGGATGTGGCGCGAGTAGCGCAGCAACTGGTCGTCCGTCATGGGCGCTCAGTCCTGCTTCTTGTCTTCCTTGCGTTCAATCAGCGTCTTGCTGACCAGGACGGGGCGCCCTTTAAGCTGGTTGAGTGCCTGGATCAGTTGGAAATCTTTGTCCGAACCATACTCGGGCAGCTTGCGATCCGCCACTGGCTTCTGCATCTCATCCTCGAGTTTTTTGCGGGCTTCTTCACGCGCTTTTTCGCGGGCTACGTCTTTCACCTCTGCGCCTTGTCCGCTGCCCAAGTGTTTTTCCAGGTCAGCCTCGCGGGTCCGCAGCGCCGCAAACAGGTTACCGTCTTCGGTTTCATCGAGCATAACGTCAGGCACGATCCCTTTAGCCTGGATCGACTTGCCGCTGGGGGTGTAGTAGCGGCTGGTGGTGAGCTTGAGGCCGGCGCTGGGGCAGTTGTCCATGCGGAAAGAGGGGTCTAGACAAACGGCAGTCTGCACCGAACCTTTGCCAAACGTCTGGTTGCCCATTAGGGTGGCTCGCTTGTGGTCTTGCAACGCACCAGCGACGATTTCGCTGGCTGAGGCCGAGCCTTCATTGACCAGCACCACCAGCGGTATTGTCTTGAACACCCCCTTGCTTACATCATGCAGGCGCTTGAGGGGATCAGAACCACCGCGCCGCTGGTAAAACTCGGGCGATGCCTTGTAAGTGAACTTGCTCTCTGGCAATTGCCCGTTGGCCGACACCACGGTCACGTTCTCTGGCAGAAAGGCCGCCGAGAGCGCCACCGCCGCATCGAGGTAACCGCCCGGGTCATTGCGCAGGTCAAGCACCATGCCCTTGAGTTGAGGGTCCTGCTTGTAGATCTCTTCGGCCTTTCGGGCAAAGTCTTCTACCGTGCGTTCCTGGAACTGGCTGACCCGGATCCAGCCATAGCCGGGCTCAACCATTTTGCCGCGTACCGACTGGGTGCGAATTTCGTCGCGCGTGATGGTGACCGGGAAACTGCGGTTCTCTGACTTGCGCAGAATGGTCAGGATGACCTTGGTGTTGGGCTCGCCACGCATGCGCTTGACGGCCTCATTGAGTGTCAGGCCCTTGACCAGGGTGTCGTCGATTTTGCTGATCAGGTCACCGGGCTTGAGCCCCGCACGGTGTGCTGGCGAGCCCTCAATCGGGGAAACTACTTTGACCAGACCCTCTTCCATGGCAATCTCAATGCCAACGCCGACAAATTTGCCGGTGGTGCCTTCGTTGAACTCCTTGAGTGCCTTCTTGTCAAGGTATTGCGAGTGCGGGTCCAGGCTGGACACCATGCCAACAATGGCATCGGTGATGAGCTTTTTGTCGTCGAGGGGTTCGACGTAATTGCTTTTGACCATGCCAAACACGGCAGCAAGTTGCTGCAGTTCTTCAAGCGGTAGTGGCGCGAGCGTGCCCCGTGCCACGGTTTGCAGTGACACGGTTGTCAAAGCGCCCGCCATCACGCCCAGTGCCACCCAGCCGCTGATCTTCAGTTTTTGTCCCATAGTCTTTCCAGTGCGATATCAATATACACGTTTGGATGCCGCAGACCTTGCGGAGTTCCGTATTTACCTAGGCTTTACCTTGAGATGCCACGGCGGCCGCGGCTTTGGAGATGGCCTCAGCGTCACCTAGATAGTAGTTCCTGACGGGCTTTAGCGCATCGTCAAGCTCGTAAACCAGCGGAATACCGTTCGGGATGTTCAGTCCGACGATGTCTTGATCAGACATGCCGTCCAGGTACTTCACCAAGGCCCGGATTGAATTGCCATGCGCGGCCACCACCAGGCGCCGGCCGCTCTTGAGGGCCGGAGCGAGGGCCTCGTTCCAAAACGGCATCACCCGGGCGACGGTGTCTTTGAGGCATTCGGTAAGCGGCACCTGCTCGGGCTTGAGCCGCGCATAGCGCAGGTCGCCGCGCTCGCAGCGTGGGTCGGCTGGGTCAAGCGGCGGCGGCGGAACGTCATAACTGCGGCGCCAGGCCAATACCTGGGCCTCGCCATATTGGCGCGCCATGTCGGCCTTGTTCAGGCCTTGCAGGGCGCCGTAGTGGCGCTCGTTCAGGCGCCAGTTGTTGACCACAGGTAGCCAGGTGCGGTCCATTTCGTCGAGCACATGCCACAGGGTACGGGTTGCGCGTTTGAGAACGCTGGTGTAGGCGACGTCAAAATCAAAGCCGGCAGCCCTCAGCAGTTGGCCGGCGCTCTTGGCCTGTTCCAGTCCGGTGTCTGTGAGGTCGACGTCGGTCCAGCCAGTGAAACGGTTTTCAAGGTTCCAGGTCGATTCGCCGTGGCGGATAAGAACAAGTTTATGCATGGTCTGACGGAACAGAGTTGGCGTTTGTGTGGCCGGAATACGTGGCACTGGCGTGTGGCCAAGACGAAGGCGCACTACACTGCGCCACCCGCCATTCTAAAATGCTGGGGCTGGGCCATGCGGCCTGCTTTGAAAGAATTGGACACAGGTATTATGAAATTCATTGTCGACAACTGGATGTTGATCAGCGTTGCGCTGGTGTCGGGCAGTTTGCTGTTGTGGCCGGCGATCCAGGGCGCGAGCGTCACCGGTCTGAGCGCCACGCAAGTCGTGCAGTTGATTAACCGCGAGAAAGCCGTGGTCGTCGATGTG
The DNA here is from genome assembly GCA_945925985.1 of Comamonas sp. lk. GTDB lineage: Bacteria > Pseudomonadota > Gammaproteobacteria > Burkholderiales > Burkholderiaceae_C > Rhodoferax. The sequence continues at coordinate 22,513 of CAMELV010000021.1, forward strand.
TGCGAAGCCGAAGAGTTTGCTGCCGGGCACGTGGTGGGCGCCAAAAATGTGCCACTCAACCAACTTGAAGACAGGTTGCCCGGGCTGGTTAAAAACAAGGCGCTGCCACTGATTCTGGTTTGCCAAAGCGGCGCTCGCTCGGGCCGTGCTCTGGCCGTGGCTAAAAAGCTGGGCTACGAGCAGGCGCAGTCGCTGGCGGGTGGTTTGGCTGGCTGGCGCAGCGCCAATTTGCCCTTGGAAAAAGCCTGACCTATCGCTACCCCGATCTATATCGAGAGCCAGACCGAACCTCTACAGGAAGTTGCCATGCAAGCCGTCAAGATGTACACCACCGCTGTCTGCCCGTATTGCGTGCGGGCCAAGCAGATTCTCAAAACCCGCGGCGTTGAGCAGATCGAAGAAGTTCGCATTGACACTGATCCCGAGCAACGCCAGCGGATGATGGACATCACCGGTCGGCGCACAGTGCCCCAGATCTTTATTGGGGCGACCCATGTAGGTGGTTGTGATGACCTGATGGCGCTGGACGGGCAGGGCGGGCTGTTGCCCCTGCTGCAGGCTGCGTAATTGCGGCTGAGCCTCAGCCAGTCGATCATCTGATCCATCGCCCCCTGCGGGTTGGGTGGATCTGCCCTTACAGCCTGCCCACGGTGATTCGATCCCCAAAAATGTCCGTGGGTCCGTTCTGGCAAATCGACCATGGCGTTTCAGGCCTGGAGCGAGGTGGCGCCACAACGATGCCATCTTCAGGGCATCCGTCGCGATGTCGGTGATGTCACTCGTCCAGACCTCATTGGGTGACACAAGTTCCCTCCACCTATTGGGTCAGACGTAGTCTCCTTTGGCTCATGCTTTTGGGCTGTCGCGACCAGCCGCACTGCTCGCATCTCATATGCCAGGGTGTACTTAAACCGTTCTGTCCTCGTAGGAGGCAGCAAGATTGGTGAAACAACCTGCGAGGGTTTTCCCTTGTACTTGATTTAAGTCATACCTGATATGCTGAATTTAACTGAGTAGTCTGCCGCTGCTGCTGATGTCCGTGGTCGGCACTTCCAGTCCTTGCCGATCACGCAAAAACCCGAGACAACGCCAATGTGCCGCCATGGTTTTGACGATCTGAATCTCGCACGCATTCACTCGCAGTGGGAAGGGGCCGTGATCATCGGCATGGGTTCGGCGATGCACGGCAAGACGACCTTTAAACCATCACCCCCCCCGAGCGGCAGGGCCGCCTTTTTCAACCAACGGAGACCTCTATGAAAATAACCATGTTGAGTGCCTTGGCTGCAGGACTGGCCTTGTCCGCCGCTCTTGCAGTACAGGCGCAGACCCGTGAAGATCTCAAGCGCGACGGCGCGAATCCCGACAACGTGCTGACCTACGGCATGGGGTATGGGCAACAGCGGTTCTCCAAACTTGAGCAGATCAACAAGGGCAACGTCAAGAAGTTGTCGCCTGCATGGTCGCTTTCGCTCGAAAACGATTTTGGCGAGCAGGGCCAACCCGCGGTGCTTGATGGCGTGATGTTCGTCAGCAATGCCAAGTGGACTGTGGCCATCAACGCCGTAACCGGCAAGCAATTGTGGCGCACGCCGGTGGACTTCGATCCCGACACCCCCCGCATTGTGTGCTGCGGCGTGTCCAACAAGGGCGTGGCGCTGTACAACGGTCTGGTACTGCGGGGTACGCTGGATGCCTATGTCGTGGCGCTCGATCAGAAAACCGGTAAGGAAGTTTGGAAGACCAAGGTCATAGAGTGGAAAGACGGCTACTCCATTACCAGTGCGCCGGTAGTGGCCGACGGTGTTCTGATCACCGGCATCTCCGGCGCGGAGTTCGGCATTCGCGGCTTCATCGCGGGTTACGACGCGGCCACGGGCAAGGCCCTGTGGCGGCGTTACACGACCGCCGGACCAGGTGACCCGGGCGCCAACACCTGGGGCGTTGCGGACGCCTACCAGAGAGGGGGCGGCAGCACCTGGATCACCGGCTCTTACGACCCCGACCTTGACCTGGTCTACTGGGGCACCGGCAACACCGGGCCATGGAACCCTAATTACCGTTTGGGCGACAGCCTTTACGCCGCATCAGTGATCGCGGTGCGCCCCAAGACCGGCGAGATGGTGTGGCATTACCAGTTCACGCCCAACGACACGTACGACTACGACGCCGTGTCCGAACTGATATTGGGCGACATTCAGGTCGAAGGAAAAACCCGCAAAACGGTGATGCAATTGAACCGTAACGGTTTCGCTTACGTGCTGGACCGGGCAGATGGGAAGTTGCTTGCGGCCAACCCCTACGAGAAGGTCAACTGGGCGAGCAAGGTCGACCTGAGCACCGGTCGGCCGGTTGAAACCGAGGTGGCAGCCAAGTTGCGCGCAGGTGAGAACGTGGCACTGTGGCCCAGCATCCTGGGCGGCAAGAACTGGCAACATGCGGCGTTCAATCCGAACACCGGTCTGCTGTATGCGAACACCATTCACATGTTGTCGACGCAAAAACTCATGCCTCTGAAACTGCCCCACAAACCGGGTGACCGTTGGACTGGCATGCAGGACATCAAGTTCGACTACGAGCCCAATGGGCCACGAGGCTATATGTCCGCCATCGATCCGATGACGGGCAAGCCGAAATGGCAGGTGCCGCTGAACGACCATGCCAACTGGAGCTCGATGCTGGCGACCCAGAGCGGTCTGTTGTTCACGGGTCGCCACACCGGCGAGTTCATTGCGCTGGACGCGGACGACGGCAAGCAGCTGTGGCAATTTCAGACCAGTTCTGGTATCAACTCTAACCCCATCACCTGGAAATACCAGGGAAAGCAGTACGTCACCGTGTTGTCTGGTTTTGGCGGCTTAGGCCGGCGTTTCGTCGGACCGGCAGCAGCCACAGTTCCTAATGGTGGATCGGTGTGGACCTTTGCCATCCCTGAGTAAGTGAGCTTCTCCTGAACCGACCGGGGTGCGCTATGCCGCATCCCGGCCGGCTCTGACTTTTTGAAGGGAATTTTGAAGTGCGTTCAAATTTCGTATCGCGGCAGCTTGCAGCTGCTTGTGCGTTGGTTCTTTCTGTGGCGTACGCAGGTGCGCAAGCACAAGATGCGGCCACTTTCAAGCCGGAGCAAATTGCCGCCGGAGCGGCCTTGTACAAAAAAAACTGTGCCATCTGCCATGGCGAAAAAATGGTGGATACCGGCGGTGGATTCTTCAATCTGCTCACGTTTCCGCCCGCGCAGCGTTCCAGGTTCATGACCTCGGTTGGCAACGGCAAGAACAGCATGCCGCCGTGGAAGAGCGTGTTGTCGCAGGAACAGATCGGTGAGCTGTTCGCCTACGTCGTAGCCGGCGAAAAGAAGCCCTGAAGGTCAGGGTATGCACACGCCATTTTTCGACATCGTGTCCCCGCGGCATCTTCCCGTTGCGCTGTGCCTCGCCGCATTGGCTGTGGTGGCCCCGCTTGCGTTTGCGGGCCCGGGCGAACTCACTGTGGTTAGCGTCGGCCCCGTCAAGGCGGCCTTGGCCGATGCCTTGGCCAAATACCGTGCAGAAACCGGCGAGGCCATCGTGGTCGTGAATGCCAGCCCTTCGCAACTGAAGGCCAAGGTGCATGGCGCGGACCATCCAGATCTGGTGATCGCCTCGCAAGAGGAAATGGACACCTTGGAGAAGGGCGGTCAGACGCAAACCGCTACACGCGCCACGCTTGGCCGTTCCGGCCTGGCGGTGGCAATGCGCAAAGGCGTGAAGGTGCCTGACCTCTCCAGTGCAGCGGCGGTGAAACAGGCCTTAACAAATGCCAAGTCGCTGTCTTACGCCGATCCGCAAGAGAACCCGGCGGGACTGCAAGCGGGTGCGGTGGTCGAGCGTCTTGGCCTGACCGACGCACTGAAAGCCAAGCTGCAATTTGGCTCCGGCAACAACCCGGTGGCGCCGGTAGGTTTCGGCGATATCGAAATCGGCATGTACCCCACGCCGCTGATCCTGCTTGCCAAGGACGTGCAAGTTGCCGCGCTGCTGCCGGCGGAACTGCAGCAGTGGACGCGTTATGACGCTGCGCTGATCTCCGGCGCGCCCAATGAGAACGAGGCCAAGCGGCTGCTGGTTTTCCTGCGCGGCACGGCGGCCAGAGCCAGCTTCTCCGCCAGCGGCTTCGAAACCGCACCGTAAATCAAAATTGATCACGTCAATTCCGCATGACGCTAAGCCACGCATTTGGCAAGCCCGCCAGGTCATGAACGACACCATGCCAGGCTCGGCCACGCTGTCTATCAAGGGCATCACCAAACGCTACGGCAGCCGCAAGGCCGTGGACGACGTCAGCTTCGAGCTGCGACAAGGGCAATTCTGCGCATTGCTGGGCCCCAATGGCGCCGGAAAGTCTACGCTGTTCCAACTGCTCACTGGCCTGTTCGTACCCGACCAAGGCGATATCACAGTGGACGGCATGGACTTGCAACGCAACCCCGCTGCGGCCCTGGCACGTATCGGTGTGGTGTTCCAGCAGCAAGCGCTAGACCTGGACCTGACGGTGCGGCGCAACCTCCAGTTTCATGCCGATCTGCACGGCCTGGGCCGCGCCACCACACAGCAACGCATCACCACCGACTGCGCGGCGCTGGGCCTGACAGCGGACATCGACCGCACGGCGCGTGAGCTCTCGGGAGGCACTCGGCGCAAGGTCGAATTGGTGCGTGCCCTGCTGCACCGGCCCGGCCTGCTGCTGATGGACGAGGCCACCGTGGGGCTGGAACCGCAGTCTCGGCGCGACGTGCTGAGCGCCGTGCGCCGCGACGTGCGCGAGCGCGGCAGCTGCGTGTTGTGGGCCACGCACTGGGTCGAGGAAGCCGTGGACGCGGACCGCGTGATGCTCATGCACCAGGGTCAGCTGGTCAACGTCGGCAGCCCAGCCGACGTGACGCAGGCGCTGGGGCATGCCACGCTGGAGCAAGGATTCATTGCCCGAACCGCCCCGGCTGCGGCGTCAACCAAGGAGACATCCACCCCATGAAATTCGCTACAAGGCCCACCGCCAGGCTCATCCAAACTTGTGCGCTGCTGTGCTGCGCGATGTTGGCCCATTCACCAGCCGCGCAGGCGCAGGGCGTCGCACTGGTCTCGAGCGAGAAAGACAATGCCATTACCGTCGTCGATCTGCGTAGCCTCAGCGTCCAGGGCACCATCGCCACCTGCAAGCGGCCGCGCCACATGCAGCTGACGCCGGACCGCCAGCAACTGCTGGTGGTCTGCAGCAATGACCACACCGCTGACGTGATCGACGTTGCCAGCCGCAAGTCGTTGCGGCGCATCCCACTGGGCGAAGATCCTGAGATGTTCGACCTGTCCCCAGACGGCAAGACCTTGTACGTCTCCAATGAGGACGACGCCGTGTTGTCGGTCATCGACGTGGCCAGCGGTAAACGCAGCGCGGAGATCAAGGTCGGTAAGGAGCCCGAAGGTGTGCGCACCTCTGCCGACGGCAAGATGGTGTATGTCACCTCCGAGGTCGCCAGCATGGTTCACGTGGTCGACGTGGCCAGTGGCAAGATCGTCAAGAACATCCCGGTGGGCAAACGCCCGCGGCGTCTGGCGCTCACGCCCGATGGCAACGAGTTGTGGGTCACCAACGAGCTTGGGGCGAGCCTCAGCATTATTTCGACGCGCGAGATGAGGGTGATTGCGACCCTCAACTTCGTCCTCAAGGGTGCACGCGCAAGCGACATTACGCCGGTCGGATTGGTGATGGCCCGTGATGGCAAGCGTGCCTTCGTGGGCCTAGGCCGTTCCAGCCATGTCGCCTTCGTGGACGTTGCCAAGCGCGAGGTGACCCAGCTCGTGCTGGCCGGCAAACGAGCATGGAACGTCGCGCTCACCAAGGACGAGTCGCTGTTGCTGGTCGTCAATGGCTTGTCCGACGACATCACCGTGGTTGACGTCGCCAACGCCAAAGCCACCAAGACCATTCCCGTGGGACGCGTGCCGCACAGTGTGGTTATCCTGGACTGAGCTGGGACCGATCGATGCGTATGGGCACTCTGTTCCGAACCGCGCTTCTCGCGGGCGCGTTGCTGCCGCTCTGCGCGCCTGCGATGGCGGTAACCTGGAGGGTCACGCTGATCGAGCAGGCTGACAACCCGGAGCTGGGCCGCACACGCCGGGAACGCGCCTACCTGGGGCACCCCGGCGGCCCCGCTTCCGACAGCGTGGCGGTGGCCTTGGAAGATGCGCAGTTCGAACTCCAAGCGGCGCAGCTGACCATCGATCTCAAGACCGAGCTGGCCGCCAACATGGAGGCAGCGCGCCAGACAGCGGTGAAGGCGGTGCAGGGCGGTGCACCAGTGCTGCTGCTCAACCTGCCTGCCGCGTGGGTCGCTGGCGTGGCGGGGGCGGTGCGCGTGCCGGTGTTCAACATTGGCGCCAGCGCAGACCACCTGCGTGAACGGGATTGCGCGCCCAATCTTTACCACGTTTTGCCCAGCGAACGCATGCGTGCCGATGCGACAGCGCAGGCGCTGACCGGCCGCAGGTGGCGCCAAGTGCTGCTGCTCACCGGCCCCAGTCCAGAGGACGCGCAACGCAGCCAGGTGGCGCAGATGGCCATCAAGCGCTACGGCCTCAAGCTGGTGGTCAACAAGCCGTTCAAGCTGTCCGCCGACCCACGTGAACGCGCACTGGCTAACACGACGCTTCTCACCGCGAACCTGTCCTACGACGTGGTGTGGGTGGTGGACAGCGACGGCGAGTTCGCGCGCACCCTTCCCTACAACACGGCCAGCCCGAGACCCGTGGTGGGTGACGCCGGGCTGGTGGCCCTGGCCTGGCAGCCGCAGTTCGAGCGCTTTGGTGCACCGCAGCTGTCCCGCCGCTTTGCGCTGGCGGCCAAGCGGCCGATGACAGACCATGACTGGGCCGGATGGATGGCTGGCAAGGCGCTGGTGGCGGCGGCGCTGGCCCAGCCGCGCGGCGAGCCCGTTGCCCTGGCCAAGGCCCTGGTGGCGCTGGACCTGGACGGCGCCAAAGGCATCAGCATGCAGTTCCGCCCCTGGGATCGCCAGCTGCGCCAACCGCTGCTGCTCACCGACGGCCAGAGTGTGGTCGGCACCATGCCGCTGGACGGTGTGCTGCACCCGCGCAACACGCTCGACACGCTGGGCGCCGACGAGGGCGAGAAGCTGTGCAAGACCAAAGGCTGAAGCGCGCGTGAACCCCAACGCCTCACCCCAGCCTCGCTCGCGCACGCGGCACATGACGCAGGCACTGATGGCCATTGTGTCGCGGGAGCTGTTCAAGTTCTCGCGCCAGTACGGGCGCCTGGCCTCGGCGTTGGTACGCCCGCTGCTGTGGTTGGCGGTGTTCGCGGCTGGATTTCGCAGCGTGTTCGGCTTAGCCATCACGGAGCCATATGACACCTATGTCTCTTACGACGTGTACATCGTGCCGGGCCTGGTGGGTATGGTGCTGCTGTTCAACGGCATGCAATCGTCGCTGGCCATGGTCTACGACCGCGAGATGGGCCTCATGCGCCTGCTGCTGACCGCGCCATTGCCGCGCTGGTGGGTACTGGCATGCAAGCTGCTCTCCACCGCCGTGTTGTCGCTGCTGCAGGCGCTGGCCTTTGCCATCATTGCGTCGCTGCTCGGCACCAGCCTGCCGTGGCTGGGCAGCCAGAGTCTGCATGTGCTGGTTGCCACCGCGTCGGCCGCGCTGATGCTGGGCTCTCTGGGACTCTTGTTGAGCGTGCACATCAAGCAGTTGGAGAACTTTGCGGGCACCATGAACTTCGTGATTTTCCCGATGTACTTCATGTCCACGGCCCTTTACCCGCTCTGGAAGCTGGAGGAATCGGGCGCGCAATGGGTTTACCAGTTGGCGCGTTTCAACCCCTTCACGCATGCCGTGGAATGGGTCCGTTTCGCCCTCTATGGCAAGGACCCGGGCATCTCGCCCTGGATCGTGCTGGGTACGCTAATCGTCTGTTTCGGGCTGGCGTGCTGGGGCTATGACCCCCAGCGTGGCTTCGGTGCGCTGGCCAAGCGGGGAGGTGGGCCGTGAACACCCGCCACATCCGCCCATTAGGGCTCGGTCCGCTCTCAAGAGTTGCACCAGACTCTTCCGATAACGACTGTACCTTGTCGGCAGGTCTGGCGAAACCAGGGTTGTTGGCGATGACACGTCGTGTGCTGCTCGCGTCGCTGGGCAGCGCGTGTTTACCGCTGGCTGGGCGGGCCCAGCCAGCGTTTCCGGCGAGGCCGATCAGCATGGTGGTGCCATGGCCGGCAGCCGGTGCCACTGACCTGACCCTGCGCCTGCTGGCCGACCTCGCCGGGAAGCACCTGGGCCAGCGCGTCGTGGTCGAGAATCGGCCGGGCGCCGGCGGCACTCTGGCGATGCCGATCCTGCAACAGGCTCAGCCGAATGGCTACATGCTGGCGCAGTTGCCCTTCCCCGCCTTGCGGGTGCCGCATCTGCAAAAGGTCGCCTGGGACCCGATCCGCGATACCACCCCCATCATTCAGATCTCCGGCGTCACCTTCGGCGTGCTGGTGCCGACGGCCAGCGCCTTCAGAAGCATGGAAGACCTGCTGCAATTCGCCGCGGCGCGACCCGGTGAGCTGACCATATCGACCAACGGCCTTGGCACCACGCCACACATCGTGCTGGGCGAACTATTTGCCAAGAGGAAATTGAGCTACATCCACGTTCCCTACAAAGGGACGGCCGAACAGATGGTCGCGCTGGCCTCGGGCCAACTGATGGCCGGCGTCAACTCGAACGGTTTTGCTCCGTACCTGGATTCAGGCCGGCTGCGCCTGCTGGTGACTTTCGGCGAGGCGCGCACCAAACGCTGGCCCGAGGTACCGACCCTCAAGGAGCTGGGCTATGGCATTGTCGCCATGTCGCCGTACGGACTGGTTGGGCCGGCCGGTCTGGAACCGCAAACGCTGGAACTGCTGCATAGCGCTTTCAGGGCTGCGCTGTTTGATCCGCAACACATCGCGGAACTTGCCAAGTATGACCAGGAACCCAGCTACCTGCCGCCTGAGGCCTATGCCGCGGCATTGCGCGAAGCCTATGCGGCCGAGCGGCGCAACGTCGAGCGGCTGGGCCTGAACCGCACATCCTGACGCACCCTGCCCCGCAAGCTAATGTTGAATAACCGAGAGCCCACTATGCAGACCGTTACGCATCGGTACCCCCCGACCTTGTCCCTGTTGCTCACAGTGGCGAGCCTGCTGCTGCCCAGCGCGGCGATGGCGCAGGCCAGCGCGGAGAGTAGCGCTGACCCCCGGGTGTTGAGCGCGATCGTCGTAACGGCGACGCGCGTGGACGCCCTGGGCTTCGACGTGCCCGCATCCATCGACCGCCTGGATGGCGAGGACATCCGGGCCGGCCGTGCGCAGGTCAACATCTCCGAGAGCCTGGGTGGCGTGCCGGGCCTCTTGGCACGTGACCGGCAGAACTACGCGCAGGATGTCCAGATCTCGGTGCGGGGCTTCGGCGCCCGCTCCACATTCGGCATCCGCGGCGTACGCCTGTACTTGGATGGCATACCCGGGACGCTGCCCGATGGGCAGGGCCAGATATCAAATGTAGAGCTGGGGTCGGTGGGTCGTGTCGAGATACTTCGCGGCCCGTTTTCGGCGCTGTATGGCAATTCGTCGGGCGGCGTGATCCAGGTGTTCACCGAAGAGGGCTCAGGTGCGCCTCGACTGCGCCTGGATGTCGCTGCGGGCAGCGACGGCATGTCGCGGTTGGGTGTGCAGGCTAGCGGGGCGTCAGATGGCATAGGGTATGTGGTGGGTGCCAGCCGCTTTGGCGCCAATGGTTACCGCGACCACAGTGCCGCCGACCGGCGCCTGGCAAACGCCAAGCTGACGTTGCGCCCGGACGACGACAGCACCCTGACCCTGGTTGCCAACGCCATGTCACTGCCGCGCGCGCAGGATCCGCTGGGCCTGACGCGCGCGCAGTTCGATGCCAACCCGCGCGGTGTGGATGCGTCTGCGCTGGTTTTCGACACCCGCAAGACGGTGGACCAGTCGCAGGCGGGCTTGGTGTACGAGCGCCGCGTCGATCCTGCCAACACCTTGGCGCTCACGACCTACCTGGGGCATCGGGGTACCCAGCAGTTCCAGTCAATTCCCGTGAGCACGCAGGCGAGCCCGCTGCATCCTGGCGGCGTGATTGCGCTGGGGCGCGACTATCGCGGGATCGATGCGCGCTGGACTTTGAAGACCCAGTGGCTGGACAAGCCGCTGACGGTGGTGGCCGGGCTCGCGTATGACGACCTGGCCGAACAGCGGCAAGGCTTTCAGAACTTTATTGGACCGGTGCTCGGCGTGCAGGGCGCCTTGCGGCGCGATGAGCGGAACGACGTATCCAATGCCGACCAGTACCTTCAGGGCACCTGGAAGGTCACTTCGGATCTGAGCCTTTCTGGCGGCTTGCGGCACAGCGACGTGCGCTTCCGCTCCAACGACCGCTACGTCGTGGGCCCTAATCCAGACGACAGCGGCTCGGTGGCCTACAACTCAACATCGCCGGTGCTCGGTGCGGTCTACGCACTCAGCAGCGACGTGCATGTGTATGCATCCGCCGGTCGGGGCTTCGAAACCCCCACCCTCAACGAACTCGCTTACCGCCCGGGCGGGGAGACCGGCCTCAACCTCGCGCTAAAGGCGTCGAGCAGCACCAGCGTGGAGCTCGGGCTCAAGACCCGTTCCACCGCTTGGGGCGAAGTCACTCTGGCCGTGTTCAGGACGGAAACCAATGACGAGATCGTCACTCAAACCAATTCGGGTGGCCGCACCACGTTTCAGAATGCCGGCGCCACCCAACGGATGGGCCTGGAGTTGGGCTGGAGCCATTATTTTCAGAACGACTGGTCCGCGCGGCTCGCTTACACCCTGCTGGATGCGCGTTACCGAGATACCTTCATCACCTGCACGACCACACCCTGCGCGGCGGCCAACACGGTCATCCCGTCCGACAACCGCATTCCGGGCTTGGCCCGTTCGTCCCTGTTCGCTGCGCTGAACTGGGCGCCGGCTCAAGGTTGGCGCGGCGGCGCCGAAATGCGCCATGTGAGCCAGGTTTTCGTGAACGACACCAACAGCGACACGGCGCCAGCCTACACCTTGCTGGCGGCCCACATGGGTTACTTAGCGACTGTCGGGGCGTGGACACTCAACGGCTTCCTGCGCGTGGACAATTTGCTCGGGCAAGACTACGCGGGCTCTGTGATCGTGAACGAAGGGAACGGCCGCTATTTCGAACCCGCGCCAGGGCGCACTTGGCTGGCCGGTGTTTCGGCCACGTTGGAATTTTGATCGTTATCCGCAGTTAATTCATGCGAGCCTAGTTCACGCCTCATTGGGCGCAAACTTATCGAGGCCGTTCCGTGAACAAGACCTCTTTCATCGCGCAAGGGGCTGCCTTAGCCCCCAGCTTGCACGCGGACAACGCTTGCAATCTTTTGGGAAAGCGCTTTCATGGCGGCGGTCTCTGGTCGGTCTCGCAGACGACCAAGAAACATAGAGCGTTTGAGTGGCGGGTCCAAGGGTAGCGCGACGAGCTCACCGGCCTCGATTTCCGCCGCGCAGGAGACCTTGGGCAGGATCGCGCAAAAGCGGTTGTCGTGCAGCACTGTCTTGGTTATTCTCAGGCTGTCGAGTCGCAGTTGTGCATTCAGATGAATGCCGGCATCAGCACAATACGACTGAATGCTGGCACCTGTACCATGTGTGGCGATGGGCAGAATCAGCTGTATATCCGCCAATGCCTCACGGTCGACGGAGGGACGGCCTGCAAAGGGGTGCTGGGCGCCCATGACCAAAAAAAGCTGATCGCTGAGCAGTTTCTGCATGGTGATTTTCTGGGACGTCGTTTCGTGCATCACGATCGCCAAATCAACCTGACCCGACGCCAGCATGTCATAGACCAAGTCTGTTCGCGCTTCATGGGCCGTCAGGCGCACGCTGGGGAACTGGTCAATAAACCGTCGCACAACGTCGGGCATGAAGATATTGGCTGTGGCCGGTGGAAAAGCGATCGTGATCTCGCCCGCTTCCTCTTGCACCTTATGTTGCTCGATCAGACTGACGGTAGCAGCCATGTCTTGCAAAATGCCCCCCGCCTGGCGAAACAGGATTTCGCCGGCTGCCGTCAGGGTCACTCCTCGGCCATTGCGCTGCAGCAGCTGTTCGCCCAGGTCGGACTCCAATTGCTGGAGGTGTCGCGTCAGCGCCGATTGGGCAATGTCAAGCGCCGCATCGGCTGCGCTGACGCTCCCAAGCCGCGCCACATGATAGAAGTAGAACAGCCTGCGTGAGTCAAGCAAACTCCTGGAGCGGATGGCCGCAATTTCGCTTTTGCCTCTTGATTTGCTCTTGATGACCATGCTTACTCAGGCCTGTAAGTTAGGCCTGCTATGTGTTGGCCGATGCCATAACTTTAGACGGATACCCGTCACCGGCTGAAGCTGAGGTTGTAGCAGCCTTCTGAATTTTCCGCTGGTTTGTGCGTGAAATCCCTAAATCGATTCGGCGCCATCACCCACCGCCGGACCTGCTGACATAATTCTCACTAACCCCGCCGCGGGCCCAACGAGACGGGCCAAGGGCGGGCTTTTTAGTTTGACCAGAAAGTATCGCCATGTCAGAGCAACTCGACCCCGTTTTTCAGATTCAGCGCGTCTACCTCAAGGAAGCCTCGCTGGAGCAACCCAATTCCCCTGCCATCTTGCTGGAGCAGGAATCCCCCACGGTAGACATACAACTGGGTGTGAACGCCAACCCCGTGGCAGAGGGCGTGTTTGAGGTCACGGTCACCGCCACGGTTCAGACCAAGATCAAGGACAAGACCGTGTTCCTGGCCGAGGTCACGCAGGCCGGCATCTTTGAGATTCGCAATTTGCCAGCTGAACAAATGAGCCAAATCATGGGCATTGCCTGCCCGCAGATCGTCTACCCCTACCTGCGCGGTAATGTGGCCGATCTGATTCAGCGTGGCGGCTTTCCGCCAGTGCATCTGTCGGAAATCAATTTCCAGGCGATGTACGAGCAGCAACAGCAAGCGGCAGCAGACGACGCGCCGCGCATCGTCACTCAGTGATCATTTAGGCCTCTAGCCCTTGTGCAGCGGGCATAGTCTGCTATGAAAATAGTAGTAATTGGTGCCGGTGCCTGGGGCACAGCCTTGGCTGTGAGCGCTGCTGGTCAGGCCGGGACTCGCCACCAGGTGGCCCTGTGGGCGCGCGACGCTGCGCAGGCCGCAGCGATGCAGACCACACAAGAAAACCGCCGCTATCTCGCGGGCGTCGCACTGCCGTCTGCCTTGCGCCTGCTGGGGCCGCTGCAAGTCCCTGTTGAAGCCCTGGCTGCTGACGCCGAACTGGTGGTACTGGCCACCCCAATGGCCGGCTTGCGCGGTCTGCTGTTGCAACTGGCCGACTGCCGTGTTCCCCTGGCCTGGCTGTGCAAGGGCTTTGAGCCCGGTTTGGCCGGCAGTGCTGGCTTGATGGCGCATGAAATCCAGAGCCAGGTGGCGCCAGCGGTGCTGGCTGGCGCCTTGAGCGGCCCGAGTTTTGCCCTGGAGGTGGCGCGTGGCCAGCCGACGGCTTTGGTGGCGGCCAGCCCGCACTTGGCGGTGCGCCAGGCTCTGGTGGCGGCCTTTCATGGTCCGGCGCTGCGGGTCTACGCCAACGACGATCTGGTCGGGGTCGAGGTGGGCGGCGCGGTCAAGAACGTGCTGGCCATTGCCACGGGCCTGTGCGATGGCCTGAACCTGGGCCTGAATGCGCGGGCTGCCTTGATCACTCGCGGCTTGGCTGAAATGACGCGGCTGGGCGTGGCGCTCGGCGCTCGGCCCGACACCTTCATGGGCCTCAGCGGCTTGGGTGACCTGGTGCTGACGGCCACAGGCAGCCTGTCCCGCAACCGGCAGGTCGGCCTGGCGCTGGCCGCCGGTCAGAGCTGCGCGCAGGCCGTGGCGTCGCTCGGTCACGTGGCCGAAGGCGTGTACAGCGCCCGCACGGTAGTCGAGCGGGCCCGTCACTTGGGGCTGGAGATGCCGATTGCGCAAACGGTGGTGGCGCTGCTGGACGGTGAACTGCTGGCGGCTGACGCGGTGGCACGCTTGATGGGGCGCGAGCCAACGGGCGAGACGGCTTGAGTCTTGCCTCGCCGTTGAGGCTCAGGCCGGTGTGTAGGCCAGCCGCACGTAGATCGGCGCGAAGGCCTCGGCCTGGGTGATCTCAACCAGAGTCTCCTTGGCCAGCTCCAGCAGGGCGATGAAGGTCACTACCAGCACTGGTGCGCCGCTGCTGGCGTCAAACAGGGCTTCAAATTCGACAAAACGGCGCCCCTGCAATTTTTTGAGGACCAGGCTCATGTGCTCGCGCACCGAAAGCTCGGCGCGGGTGATGTGGTGGTGCTGGACCAGCCGGGCCCGTTTCAGGATGTCACGCCAGGCCTCTTGCAGGTCAGCCAGGTGCAATTCGGGGAAGCGGGGCTGCAGCGATTGTTCGATGAACACCTGAGCCTTGAGAAAATCTCGGCCCAGCTGGGGCAGCGCATTCAGGCGGGCCGCAGACAGCTTCATTTGCTCGTACTCCAGCAGTCGGCGTACCAACTCGGCGCGCGGGTCTTCGGCCTCCTGGCCCTCGGCCACCCTGCGCGGCGGCAACAGCATGCGCGACTTGATCTCGATCAGCATGGCGGCCATCAGCAGGTACTCGGCCGCCAACTCCAAATTGCGGCCGCGGATTTCTTCCACATAGCTCAGGTACTGGCGGGTCACCCCGGCCATGGGAATGTCGAGGATATTGAAGTTTTGCTTGCGGATCAGGTAGAGCAGCAAATCCAGCGGGCCCTCGAAGGCCTCCAGAAACACCTCCAGCGCATCGGGCGGGATGTACAGGTCTTGCGGCATGGCGAACAGCGGCTCGCCATAAAGCCGCGCTACCGCCACGTGGTCGACCACCTCTGGCATGGCGGCCACCTCGGCCATACTCAGCCTTGGGTGCTGTCGGTCTGGTAGACGTAAGGCTTTTGGGCCACGCCACCCTCACGGTACTCGCCCTGCGCGCTGCGATCCACCACCTTGTCCCACAACAGCTCGCGGCCTTGACGCTGTTTGCCTTCGAGCTTGGGGTCTTTCGCCTTGAGCGAGTCGATGAAGCGGGTGACTTCAGATTGGTAGGGAGTGCGGTAGAAGAAACTCATGGGTGTGACCTTTCGGCCTATTTTAGCGGCCCGCCAAGCTGCGCTGGATTCCAGTGCTGCTATGGTCAGTGTCTGACGTCAGATGGGCTGCAGGTGCCGCCGCAGGTCGGTCCAGATTGGGCGCAGCACCAGTGCCAGCAAGACCAGGGCCAGAGGCAATGACATGATGAAACCTGCCTGCTTGAAGCCCATGGCCCCGACCAGGCCACCCACCAAAAAGCTGGCGATCAGCTTGCCCTGCAGCGCCAACTTGTGCCGGTTGGCAAGCACCGGTTTCGGGTCGTGACTGGCATTCACGTAAAGCAGTTTGCCCAGCTCGATACCAAAGTCGGTCAACAGCCCGGTCACGTGGGTAGTGCGAATTTCGGCGTGCGAGATCTTGGTGATGACGGCATTTTGCAGGCCCATGATGAAGCACAACAGCAGCACGGTCAGTGGCACAAAAATGGCCCCCGCTAGGTTGATGGCACCGCCAAACAAGCCGAAGATCAGCAGCAACAGGGACTCCAGCAACAGCGGCAGGCCATAGGCGCTGCGTAGAGCCCGACGCAGGCCCCAGTTCACCAGCACGGCGGTGCACATGGCGCCGCCCAGAAAAGCCAGCAGCATGCTCAAACTACCCAGCGCCAGCAGCAGGTTGCCCAGCACCAGGGCGTCGGCAATGCCCGACACCACGCCGGTCATGTGCGAGGTGTACTGGCCCACGGCCAGAAAGCCGCCGGCGTTGGTGGCTCCGGCAACAAAGGTCAGGGTCACACCAAGTCGAGCGTTCGCCTGGCTGGTGCGTTCGATATCGGTCCAGCCGCGGATCCAGGGAATCATGGTGATCTCGCAGTCTGAACGTTGGGTGGGGGGCTAACGCACCCTCAAGCCGGGCGTGGCCCCCAACCCGGGGTTGAGGATGAAGATGCCCGGATGGGCTTTTTCGTTGCCGTGGCTGGCGGCCAGCACCATGCCTTCGGACACGCCGAACTTCATTTTTCGCGGCGCCAGGTTGGCCACCAGCACCGTCAGCTGCCCGGTCAGCTGCTCGGGCCGGTAGGCGCTGGCAATGCCGCTGAACACATTACGCAGCCGCGGCTGCCCGGTGGCATCGGTTTCGCCGGCATCCAAGGTGAGGCGCAGCAGCTTGCTGGAGCCCTCGACCGCCTCGCACTGCACGATTTTGGCGATGCGCAGGTCGACCTTGGTAAAGTCGTCGATGCCGATGGCTGGGCCGATGTCCTCGCCGCCTGGCGCTATGGATTCAATAGCTACAACTCCAGTATCCACGGGGGCTGGAGCCTCAAACAATGCCTCAAGCTGCTTGATGTCAACGCGCTGCATCAGGTGCTGGTAGGTGCCGATACGGTGGCCGGCGCCCAGTGCCAAGGTGGCATCCGGCAGCGTCAGCGGCGCCACGCCCAGCAGCGCCTCGACCTGGGCCGCCAGAGTCGGCAGCACCGGCTTCAGATAAACCGACAGCACGCGGAAGGCTTCGATGCACACGGTGCAAACGTCTTGCAGCCGCGCGTCCATGTCCGCCTGTTTGGCCAGTTCCCAGGGTTTGTTGGCGTCTACGTACTCGTTGACCCGGTCAGCCAGCAGCATGGTGTCGCGCAGGGCGCGCGCCGTGTCGCGGTTCTCATACAACTGGGCGATGGTGTCTTGCGCGCTGCGCAGACTGTGCAGCAGCGCCTGCCCGTCGGCTGACACTTCGCCCAGCGCGCCGTCAAAGCGCTTGGCGATGAAGCCGGCCGCCCGGCTGGCGATGTTGACGTATTTGCCGATCAGGTCGCTGTTGACCCGCGCCATGAAGTCTTCGGGGTTGAACTCGACATCTTCATTACGGCCGTTGAGCTTGGCCGCCAGGTAGTAGCGCAGCCACTCGGGGTTCATGCCCAGGCTCAGGTACTTGAGCGGGTCCAGGCCGGTGCCCCGGCTCTTGCTCATTTTTTCGCTGTTGACGGTCAGGAAACCGTGCACATTGATGGCGTCGGGCACCTTGCGGCCACTGAAGTGCAGCATGGCCGGCCAGAACAGGGTGTGGAAGGTAATGATGTCCTTGCCAATGAAGTGCACCTGCTCGGTGACCGGGTCGGCCAAAAAGGCGTCAAACTGCTGCGCGCCCAGCACCGCGTCACCGGCCCGGCGCACAAACAGGTTTTTGAGCGAGGCCAGGTAGCCAATGGGCGCATCGAGCCAGACGTAAAAGTACTTGCCCGGCGCGTCGGGGATCTCGATGCCAAAGTAAGGCGCGTCGCGGCTGATGTCCCAGTCGCCCAGGTCACGCTGGCCGTCCTCTTTGGGCAGCAGCCATTCCTTGATCTTGTTGAACACCTCGGGCTGCAGGTGCGGCACGCCTCGGGGGTTGCTGCCCTGGGTCCAGGCCTCCAGAAAGGCAGCGCAGCGGGGGTCGGACAGCTGGAAGAAATAGTGCTCCGAGTCGCGCAGCACAGGCGTGGCGCCAGACAGGGCCGAGTAGGGGTTTTTGAGCTCGGTCGGGCTGTAGACCGCGCCGCAGGACTCGCAGTTGTCACCGTACTGGTCTTTGGCGCCGCACTTGGGGCATTCGCCCTTGATGAAGCGGTCAGGCAGAAACATGCCGCGTTCGGGGTCAAAAAACTGGGCGATGGTGCGGGTGGCGATCAGGCCGTTGGCCTTGAGGCTGCGGTAAATGGCCTGCGCCAGTTCGTGGTTTTCCGCGCCGTCGGTGGAGTGCCAGTTGTCAAAGGCGATGTGAAAGCCATCCAGGTAGGGCTTGCGGCCGGCGGCAATGTCGGCCACAAACTGCTGCGGCGTCTTCCCGGCCTTTTGCGCCGCGATCATGATGGGCGCGCCGTGCGCATCGTCGGCGCAGACAAAGTGCACCGCGTGACCCTGCATCCGCTGGAATCGCACCCAGATGTCGGCCTGGATGTACTCCATGATGTGGCCGATGTGGAAGGTGCCGTTGGCGTAGGGCAGGGCGGTGGTGACAAACAGTTGGCGCGACATGGGGCGGGGGCTTTCAGGCGGTGAGAGACTGATTTTAGTCAGCGGGGGACGCTTGGCTACACCATCCGGGCTCAAGGTCAGGATAACGCAACCATCCGCCGCAGAAAGCCGCCATGCTCATGCCATCCAGTCTTCCAGTACCAGCCCTGGAACATGTTCAAAGTGCCGGGTGTTATGCGTCACCAAAATCAGTTTTTCGGACAGGGCGTGGGCGGCGATCAGGGTGTCAAACTTACCGATCGGCGTTCCGTTGCGCCGCAGATGGGCTCTGATGCGGCCAAACTCATCAGCAGCGTCAATGCGCCAGGGCAGCGCGGGCAGTTCTGTGATCAACAGGTCAACACGCCTGCGCCGTCTGTCAGATGGATCCATCATCTCAAGACCGTAGCGCAGTTCGGCACGTGTGACGGCCGAGATGGCGATATCTTGGGCATCAACGCCGGCGTGCATGCGCGCCACCAAAGCGGCGCTGGTACCTTTGACGAAGTAGCTGACGATGTTCGTGTCGAGCAGATAGCGAATCATGCAGACGTCTTACCTGCGCTGTGACGACGCGTGGCAACGGTTTCTGGTTTTATTGGCTCAGGTGAATCCGAATCGTCCAAAGGGTTCGTGCGATATTCGTCATCGCGCGGGGGTATGAAGTCTTCGGTGAAAGGCTGCTCGCGAATCAGCCTGAACAGCTCTTCCAGGTTTTTGTTGCGCTGATCGTCGTTTTTGGGGCGCATGGTGATTGCGCCGGTGACGTCATCTTTGCTGAGCCACACTTCGGGCACATCCAGGCGAAATGCTTTGGGCAGACGAACGGCCTGACTATTGCCTGTACTGAACACCTTGGCGATAACTTCCACTGGGAACCTCCTGAAAGTTCGGTGACGAAAATGACTGTAGATATGAAAACGTATCTACTTTAGCATCAGTCAGGTCACCCGTCCACTTCGCTAGACTACCCTCCAACAGGAGCAATCAATGGCAGTGACAGAACAGGTGGTGATGGCCGCACTCGCGAGTGTGATCGATCCCAATACCGGGCGCGACTTTGTCTCGTCCAAATCGGTTAAGAACTTCACCTTGAATGACGGTGATGTGGCCTTTGAGGTGGAGCTGGGTTACCCGGCCAAGAGCCAGATTCCGGGCTTTCGCAAGGCGCTGATTGCCGCTGCCAAGGGCGTGGCAGGTGTGGACAATGTGTCGGTCAATGTGGTGAGCCGCATCGTGGCGCATTCGGTGCAGCGCGGTGTGCAGCTGCTGCCCAAGGTGAAAAACATTGTGGCGGTGGCCTCGGGCAAGGGCGGCGTGGGCAAGAGCACCACCGCCGTCAACCTGGCGCTGGCGCTGGCCGCCGAAGGCGCCAGTGTGGGCCTGCTGGACGCGGACATCTACGGCCCCAGCGTGCCGATGATGATGGGCATTGACGGCCGACCCGAGAGCGCAGACGGCCAGACCATGGAGCCGCTTGAGAACTACGGCGTGCAGGTGATGTCAATTGGCTTCCTGGTGGCGCAGGACGAGGCCATGATCTGGCGCGGCCCAATGGCCACCCAGGCGCTTGAGCAACTGCTGCGCCAGACCAACTGGCGCGAGCTGGACTACCTGATTGTCGACATGCCGCCCGGCACTGGCGACATCCAGCTGACCCTGTCGCAGCGTGTGCCCATGACCGGTGCCGTGGTGGTGACCACGCCGCAGGACATTGCCCTGCTGGATGCCAAGAAGGGCATCAAGATGTTCGAGAAGGTGGGCGTGCCGATTCTGGGCATCGTAGAGAACATGGCGGTGCATGTGTGCAGCAACTGCGGCCACGTGGAGCACATCTTTGGCGCCGACGGCGGCCGGCGCATGGCTGAAGACTACAAGATGGATTACCTGGGTGCGCTGCCGCTGAGCATGCAGATCCGCTTGCAGGCCGACAGTGGCAAGCCCACTGTGGTGTCCGACCCGGATGGCGAAGTGGCTGCTATTTACAAGGCGGTAGCACGCAAGGTGGCGCTGTCGATTGCGGCCAAGAACAAAGATTTTTCCAGCAAGTTCCCGTCGATCAAGATCTCCAAGGACACCTGAACCCAAGCGCTCCGGGCTCGCGCATGAACCTGCTGTCGTCCCTGCGCTACCTGCTGGCGCTGCACGAGCACCGGCACTTCGGCCGGGCTGCGCAGGCCTGTCACATCACGCAGCCGGCGCTGTCCAACGCGCTGCGAGCGTTGGAGACCGAGTTTGGGGTGGTGATCGTCAAGCGCGACCGCACTTTTGCTGGGTTCACGCCCGAGGGCGAGCGGGTGCTGGCCTCGGCCCAGCGCATGTTGCATGAGCACGCCATCCTGCAGCAAGAGCTGGGCAGCCAGCCAGAGCTGCCGCAGGGGGTGGTGCGTATCGCCGCCGTACCCACCGCCATGCCCATCGTGGCGCGGTTTGCCGCGCTGCTGCAGGCCCGCCATGCCGGCATCCGGCCAGCGGTGCTGTCGATGAGCTCGGGCGAGTTGGAGCAGGGCCTGGCCGACCTGTCGATTGACCTGGCGCTGGGCTACACCGAGCGCATGGGCCTTCGCGACACCCGGTTGGTGGCTTGGCCGCAATACACCGAATATTATTTTTTGCTGCGCCGTGCGGCCAAAATCCACCCGCAGGGTTTGCAGCCGGGACCAGCCATGACCTGGCAGGAGGCCGGGCGCCTGCCGCTGTGTTTGCTCACCCCTGACATGCACAACCGCAGAATCGTGGACGCCGCCTTCACCAGCGCCGGGGTGTGGGTGCAGCCGGTGATCGAGACCAACTCCATCCTGACACTGGCGCTAAGCGTGCTGGCGGGCAGCGTCTGCGCTGTGATGCCGGGCGCTCTGGTGGGCACGGTGCGCGCTTACGGTGAGCTTGAGGCCCTGCCGCTGATCAGCCCCAAGGTGCAGACACTGATCGGTTTCATGTCGCACGCCGCCGCCCGACCCTCGCGCGCGCTGCAGGCTGCGCTGAGCCTGGCGCAGGAGCCGGCCTGGCTGCAACAGGCGATGGCCCATAGTTAATCGGGCAACGCGATTTGACGGTCGCAAATCGGCTCATCCACAGCCACTGGTTGAACTGCCTAGAATGTCTGTCCCCCACTGCACAGACACTCCCCCATGCCCCACGGTTTTATCCGCATTCGCGGCGCGCGCCAGCACAACCTGAAGAATCTGGACCTGGACATCCGCACCGGTGAGCTGACGGTGGTCACCGGCCCCAGCGGTTCGGGCAAGTCGAGCCTGGTGTTTGACACCCTGTACGCCGAAGGTCAGCGCCGTTACGTGGAAACCTTCTCGGCCTACGCGCGCCAGTTTTTGGACCGCATGGACAAGCCCGCAGTGGACCGGGTCGACGGCGTGCCGCCGGCGATCGCGATCGATCAGACCAACCCGGTGCGCTCCTCGCGCTCCACGGTGGGCACCATGACCGAGCTGAATGACCACCTTAAGCTGCTGTTTGCCCGGGCCGGCCAGCTGTTTGACCGGGTCACGGCCCAACCGGTGCGGCATGACAGCCCCGACAGCATTTACGCCGAGCTGCAGGCGCGCCAGGCGGCGTTGGGCCCAGAGCTGGCCGAGGCGCGGGTGGTGCTGACCTTTCCCGTGGAGCTGCCGGCCAGTGCCACGGCTGACGAGGTGGCGCAGTGGCTGTCGCTCAGCGGCTTCACCCGGGTGCAGGCCGAGCGCGAGGTGGCCAGCCCGAGCGGGCCGCGTAAGGTGCTTGACGTGGTGGCAGACCGGTTTCGGCTGGCCACGGCCGAGCGGGCCCGGGTGGTGGAGGCGATCGAGACCGCGCTCAAGCGTGGCAGCGGCCGGTTGGCAGTGTATGTGCTGGACGCTGACGGGGACAGCGTGGCCGAGCTGTGGAAATTCTCCACCGGACTGCACTGCCCCGACAGCGACCTGCGCTACGTCGACCCTATCGCCTCGATGTTCTCCTTCAACTCGGCGGTTGGCGCCTGCGACACCTGCCGCGGCTTTGGCCGGGTCATCGGCGTTGATTACGGGCTGGTGATCCCCAACGACAAGCTGACGCTGCGGGCCGGCGCCATCAAGCCGATCCAGACCCCGGCCTGGCAGGAGGCCCAGGACGATTTGATGCGCCACGCCGAGGCCGCTGGCATTCCGCGCGACACGCCCTGGAACAAGCTCACACCGGAGCAGCAGCACTGGGTCATCAACGGCTCGCCGCAGTGGAACGGCAAGTGGAACCAGCACTGGTTTGGCGTCAAACGTTTTTTTGAGTACCTGGAGACCAAGTCTTACAAGATGCACATCCGGGTGCTGCTGTCCAAGTACCGCAGCTACACCCCCTGCCCGGTGTGCAGCGGTGCCCGCCTGAAGACCGAGAGCCTTCTCTGGCGCATTGGCAGCTGCGCCGATGCCGACGCGGTACTGCCGCCAGCCCAACGCTTTCTGCCAGCCGGCGTAGGCTGGTCGCGCGAGCAGATCGAAGCGCTGCCGGGCTTGTGCCTGCACGATCTGATGCTGATGCCGCTTGACCGGCTGCGCCGGTTTTTTGAGGCCATGCAGGCACGGCTTGTCGCCCATGCCACGTCCTTGGTGGTGCTTACCAGCGAGGCAGAACTGCAAACCCTCAAACTGTTGTTTGACGAGGTCGGTACCCGGCTCAAGTACCTGTGCGAGGTCGGCATCGGCTACCTCACGTTGGACCGGCAAAGCCGCACCCTGTCGGGTGGCGAGGTACAGCGCATCAACCTCACCACGGCCCTGGGCACCTCTTTGGTCAACACCCTGTTTGTGCTGGATGAGCCCAGCATCGGCCTGCACCCGCGCGACATGAACCGGATCATTGTGGCCATGCAGCGGCTGCGCGACGCAGGCAACACCCTGGTGGTGGTGGAGCATGACCCGGCGGTGATGCTGGCGGCTGACCGCATGATCGACATGGGCCCAGGCCCAGGTGAGCGCGGCGGCCAGATTGTGTTTGACGGCAGCACCGCCGACCTGCGCGAAGCCGACACCCTGACCGGCGCCTACCTGGGGGGGCGCCGCCAGGTTGGGCTGGGCTTTGCGCGCCTGGTCGCCGACAACACGCCGCGCCTGGTACTGGAAGGCGCGCGCGAGCACAACCTGAAAAACATCTCGGTCGAGCTGCCCCTGCAGCGCCTGGTCTGTGTTACCGGCGTTAGCGGCTCGGGCAAGTCGACGCTGGTGCAGGACATTTTGGCGCCGGCGCTGCTGCGCCACTTTGGCAAGGCCACCGAAACCCCGGGTGCCCATGACCGGCTGCTGGGCGCTGAGTTGCTGAGTGACGTGGTCTTTGTTGACCAGTCGCCCATTGGCAAGACGGCTCGCTCCAACCCGGTCAGCTACGTCGGCGCCTGGGATGCGCTGCGCGAGATCTTTGCCAACGCCGCCCTGTCGCGTCAGCGCGGCTACACCGCCGGCAAGTTCAGCGCCAACAGCGGTGACGGCCGCTGTCCCACCTGCGGCGGCTCGGGCTTCGAGCATGTTGAGATGCAGTTCCTGAGCGACGTCTACCTGCGCTGCCCTGATTGCGACGGCAAGCGCTACCGACCCGAAATCCTGGAGGTGGTGATCGAACGCAAATTGGGGTCAGAGTCCAATTACCGGCAGCTGAACGTGGCCGATGTGCTGGACCTGACGGTGAGCGAAGCCGCCGCCCTGTTTGCCAAAGACCATGACGTGATCCGCGCCCTGCAGCCGATTGTGGATGTTGGGCTGGAGTACGTGAAGCTGGGCCAACCGGTGCCCACCTTGTCGGGCGGCGAGGCGCAGCGCCTCAAGCTCGCCGGCTTCCTGGCCGATGCCGCCAAAGCGGGCAGCGCCAGCCGCCAGGCGACAGCGCGGCGGGGCTGCCTGTTCATGTTTGATGAGCCCACCACCGGCCTGCACTTTGACGACATCGCCAAGCTGATGCGCGCGCTGCGCAAGCTGCTCGATGCCGGCCATTCGCTGCTGGTGATCGAGCACAACCTGGATGTGATCCGCGCCAGCGACTGGCTGATCGACCTGGGCCCCGAGGGCGGCGAAGCTGGCGGCGAACTGGTGGCCTGCGGCACGCCGGCTGACCTGATGGCCCACCCCGGCTCGCACACCGGGCAGGCGCTGCGCGAGTACGCGCAGGCCATGGGGGCAGTGCATGCGGTGCGTGAGGGCGCGGCGCCCTATGCCTTTGTCAGTCAGACGCTGCCTGCTGCCCTGGGCACCAGCGGCTCCGGCAGCATCCAGATCGTCAATGCGCGTGAGCACAACCTGAAGTCGCTCAGCGTGGACATTCCGCGCGGCAAGTTCAGCGTCATCACCGGGGTGTCGGGCTCGGGCAAATCGACGCTGGCCTTTGACATTTTGTTCAACGAAGGCCAGCGCCGCTACCTGGAGTCGCTTAACGCCTATGCCCGCAGCATCGTTCAGCCCGCCGGTCGGCCCGAGGTGGATGCGGTGTACGGCATCCCGCCTACGGTGGCCATCGAGCAGCGCCTGTCTCGCGGCGGGCGCAAGTCGACAGTGGGCACCACCACCGAGGTCTGGCATTTTTTACGCCTGCTTTACGTGAAGCTGGGCACCCAGCACTGCGTGCACGACGGCACGCCGGTGGCACCGCAAACCCCCGACAGCATCGCTGCCCAGTTGCTCAAAACCTTTCGCGGCCAGCACATTGGCCTGCTGGCACCGCTGGTGATGAACCGCAAGGGCGTCTACACCGAGCTGGCCGACTGGGCCCGCCCGCGTGGCTTCACCCATTTGCGGGTGGATGGCAATTTTTTGCCGACCACTGGTTTTCCGCGTATCGACCGTTTCAAGGAACACACCATCGAGCTGCCGGTGTTCAGCCTCACGGTGCAGCCCGAGCAAGAGGCGCAGCTGCGCCAGGCGCTGGCCACCACACTGACCCACGGCAAGGGCGTGCTGCATGTGCTCAGCGACCTGGGCGGTTTGCAGGCCGCGATGCAAGCTGGCCAACCCACCGCCGGCGTTGGCCGCTTGCACGCGTTTTCGAGCCGGCGCGCCTGCCCGGTTTGCAGCACCAGCTACGCCGAGCTGGACCCGCGCCTGTTCTCGTACAACAGCAAGCACGGCTGGTGCCCGGAGTGCGTCGGCACCGGCGTCAAGCTGAACAGGGCGCAGCGCAAGGTGTTTGACGACTCGGTGCGCGATGACGACCATAACGGCCGCGAGCAGACCTTTGCCGAGCCTGATGTGGAAGACTTGTTAGATGCCGCCTGCCCCGCCTGCGCCGGTGCCCGGCTCAATGCCACGGCCCGCGCCGTGCGTTTTGCCGGGGTTGGCATTGCTGACATTGCAGCGCTGAGCGTGACCGATGTGCGGCAGTGGGTGCAAACGCTACAAGGGGACACTTTAAGCCAGCGCGAGACTGATATCGCGCGCGATCTGATCCCCGAAATTAGCAGCCGACTGGCGTTTTTGGAGCAGGTGGGCCTGGGTTACCTGACGCTGGACCGGGGTGCACCCACGCTCAGCGGCGGCGAGGCGCAGCGCATCCGGCTGGCGGCCCAACTGGGCAGTAATTTGCAGGGCGTGTGCTACGTGCTCGATGAGCCCACCATTGGCCTGCACGCGCGTGACAACCGCATCCTGCTGGATGCCTTGCAAAGCCTGAGCGACAAGGGCAACACCCTGGTGGTGGTGGAGCACGATGTGGACACCATTCGCCATGCCGAACACATCATTGACATTGGACCCAGCGCGGGTAAGCGTGGCGGCCGGCTGGTGGCGCAGGGCTCGGTGGCCGATGTGCAGGCGGCGGCCGAGTCGCAAACCGGCCGCTACCTTCTGCAGGCCATGCAGCACCCGCTGCACCCGAGGCGGCAGGTGATGGTGGGTCTTTCCCGACCCGATCAGGAATCCATGGATCCCCGGGTCAAGCCCGAGGATGACACAAACGCGGCCCCCAAATGGCTTTGCGTCAATGGTGCCAAGCTGCATAGCCTGCAGGACCTCAGCGTGCAGATCCCCTTGCAGCGGCTGGTGGCCGTGACTGGCGTCTCGGGCTCGGGCAAATCCACGCTGGCGCGGGATGTGCTGCTGGCCAACGTACAAATGGCGGTGCAAAAACGCAGTACCAAGGCCGGGCGGGATGCGCTTGCGGCAGGCGAGGCACTGGCCTGGACCGGCTGCTCAGGCGTCACCGGGTTTGAGGGCATCGACCGCGTGCTGGAGGTAGACCAGACGCCGATCGGCAAGACGCCGCGCAGCTGCCCGGCCACCTACATCGGCTTTTGGGACATCATCCGCAAGCTGTTTGCCGACACGCTGGAGGCTAAGGCGCGGGGTTATGCCGCCAACCGCTTCAGCTTCAACACCGGCGAGGGCCGCTGCCCAAGCTGCGAAGGGCAGGGCATCCGCACTGTGGCCATGAGCTTTTTGCCGGATGTGAAGGTGCTGTGCGAGACCTGCAAGGGCGCCCGCTTCAACCCCGAAACCCTGGCCGTGACCTGGCGTGGCAAAAACATCGGCGAGGTGCTGCAGATGGAGGTGGACGAGGCGGTGGGGTTTTTTGCCGCCATGCCCAATATCAGCCACCCGGTGCAGCTGCTGCAGGATGTTGGCCTGGGCTACCTGACCCTGGGCCAGCCCTCGCCCACGCTGAGCGGCGGCGAGGCGCAGCGCATCAAGCTGGTGACAGAGCTGTCCAAGGTGCGTGACGACATTGGCCGGCGCGGCAACAAGGCGCCGCACACCCTGTACGTGCTGGACGAGCCCACTGTGGGCCTGCACATGGCCGATGTCGACAAGCTGATCAAGGTGCTGCACCGGCTGGTGGACGGTGGCCACAGCGTGGTGGTGATCGAGCACGATCTGGACGTGATCGCCGAGGCCGACTGGGTGCTGGACCTCGGGCCCGATGGCGGCAAGGCTGGTGGCCGGGTGGTGGCTGCCGATACGCCCGAAGGTGTGGTCCGGCTGCGGACCCACACGGGGCAAGCACTGGCGGGGCTGTTACCGATTTAGGCCAGCTTCAGGCCGGCCAAACATACTCTGTGCAGGCCTTAAGAATCAGGTAGAGCACAACCGTGATCGCTATTTTTGCTATTTTTGACATGGCCTGAGCTGGTTTGCGACGCGGCTCAAGAGAGCACCTTTCGGCAGTAGTCGATGATTCCTGCTCAACATGGAACACCCATTCCTAGAATGAGCCGCATAGATTGCTCCACCAATTCACCTGCTTGCTTCGAGATACAACCTTTGCCTTTGCTAGGTTGGCCCAGGTGATGAAAATGGATTCGAGATGCGAACGCCATTGACGACTTCGCCTGCGTTCATGTCTTCAGTCCATAACACGCTGCAGCCTGCAGCGCGGGCGCTGGCAAGCACAATCGCATCAAAGAAGGCAACGCTGCGCGTTTGGTGCAGGTCCAGACCAGCACGAATGATGGTGGGGGTGACCTGCACCACTTCAAACTGTTCATAGAGATCGAGCTGAGATCGCACATATTGAGCTGGGAGTTTGAGCTTCTTGAGGGCCACGTTGCAATATTCCTGCAGAATTTGGGTGGACACTACACCGAGCCCCTGCTCGTAAAGTCGCTTTAGAAGATCTAGGGCGGACCGCTGCTTGTAGGGGGCGTCACTGGCCTCGGCGTAGACCAAGACATTTGTATCGATAAAGCTGCGAGAAGTCATCCTAGCGCTCATTCGCTTCGTCGCGATCGAATTTCCAGCCATCGAGTTTGGCCCCAGAGTTTAAGCAGCGCTCTTCAAACTGCGACCATTGCTGACCACGGAGCGCACCACCGGCAAGTTGCTCCAAGTAATCGCGAACGACTTGGTTCAGGCTCTTACCCATCTTTTGGGCGGCCTCTCGGGCACGTTGTGCGACTTGTTCGTCAACTGAAAGCGTGATGTTCATTTGCAATGACCCATAAAATTACACTTATTATGTGTGCACATACGCCGATAGTCAAGGGGGCAAGATGCGATGCCGGTTGCGCCCTGGCAGTCACTGCGACTCCCCCCACGGATTGATGAGGGTTACTCCCGCGGGCTTGAAATCAGCGACGTTGCGGGTGACCACCGTCATGCCATGCACGAGGGCAGTAGCAAATGGGCTGAAAACGGGTTCTGTCGCAGTAAGCATAAACCGCAAGTCGGCCTATGCAAGCCGGCCTACGTTGTCCAAAAGACAGCCAAGTTCTACAATGTAGGCTCATTTGTACTTACGGAGTGAATGATGAGCCACCAATCGTTTAGCGGCAAGAGCACTGCCATCGGCAATTCCAATGGTTTCAGGTTTGATTCAGCTCTGTTCAAGGCCAACCCTGAGTTTTTTGGTGAGGTACGCGGCACCGTGCTGGCACCAGGGCAGATGCTGGTGTCGGTCGTGCCCACGGGTGAGCAGGCGCCAGAGCTGCAGGATGAAGAGGGCAATCCGGTCATGCAGGCATTTCTGAGTTTTCTGGCAAGCCAGATGGCCGCGCATCCGGAGCTGATTGAGCCAGTGACTGAGGCCCAGATGGCCCACATCGCCGCCCTGATCGAAGGCGTGGAGCCTGATTGATGCAAAAAAACGGATGGAACCTGTTTCAGTTCAAACCATTTGCACAGCGGCTGCAAACATTGACGCAAGATGTGACCCGCCTGGCCCAGGCTGACCCCGTTGGCTACAAACAGCACCCCAAAACCAAACTGCTGGCTTCCGTTTACCAGTCGATGACTGTCACCGTGCCCACCAACCCCGCAGACCCGGTGTTCCGGTTGGGGCACACATTGGGCAAAAGCCATGGCAACTGGCGACGCGTCAAAAAGGGGCTTCCCCAGCGCTACCGGCTGTTCTTTATGTTTGCGTCTATCCGATTGGCCGTGGTCATTTATGTCTGGCTGAACGATGAGGACACGCTTCGCAAAGAAGGCAGCCGCACCGATGTGTACGAAGTGTTTAAACGCATGCTGGAGCGGGGTGAAGTGCCTTCCACTGTTGACGAACTGATCCAGAGAAGCACGATGGTGGCTGAATAAAGACCTTTAACCGGGCTCACAGCGGGAGATTCACGCCGAGGTGTTGCTGCGCGAGGGTTCAGCAGCCGTGGCTACTCGCTTTACGGGTCGTAGCAGCAGGATCAGCGGCAAGGCGCTCAGGGTGATCCACATCATCAGTCGAAAATCTTGCAAATAGGCCAGGGTTGACGCTTGCCGCATGACCTCGGCGTCGATCGCCATCAGGCCCTGGGTGGTGCTGAGGTTGACCGTGCCGGCCTCCACGGCCTGTGACATGGCCAGGCGCAGCGGATCCACGTAGCCTGCCAGTGCCGCATGGTTGGCCTGCGTCTGCTGCGCCAGGTAGGTGATCACCAGGGAGATGCCGACGCTGCTGCCGATGCTGCGCACCAGGCTGTAGATCGCGGTGCCCTCGTTGCGGTAGTGTGGCGCCAGCGTGGCGAAAGAAATGTTAGACAGTGGCGCGAAGATCAGGCCCAGGCCCAGGCCCTGCAGCACGCCGCTGCTGACAATCGCCCCGGCGCCAATGTCGGTGGTAAACAAGGTCATCTGCCACAGCGAGGCGCCTGCCAGCAGCAGGCCCGTGAGGATCAGTAGCCGCGCGTCCACCCGCGCAGCCAGTTTGCCGGCCAGCATCATGGCGAACATGGTGCCAACGCCGCGTGGCGCCAGCAGCAGGCCGACATCAACCACCGGGTAGCCCATCAGGCTTTGCAAAAACGGTGGCAACAGCGCCAGGGTCGCCAACAGCATCACGCCAATGATGAAGATCAGCACCAGCCCGGTGGCGAAGTTGCGGTCGCGGAACAGACTGGGGTCGATGAACGGCTGCTTGCTGGTGAGCGTGTGCACCAGGAACAGATAGGCAGCCAGCCAAGCCAGCAACGCCTCGGCGATCACTTCGGGGCTGTCGAACCAACCCAGCGAGTGGCCACGGTCGAGCATCATCTGCAAGGCGCCCAGGGCCAGACCCAGCAGCGTGAAGCCGAACAGGTCGAAGCGGCGGGTGCGGTCTATCGGTGTCTCTTGCAGGTAGGCCGCCATGCCGAACCAGGCCAGCAGGCCGACCGGCAGGTTGATGTAGAACACCCAGCGCCAGTTGTAGTGTTCGGTCAGCCAGCCGCCCAGCATTGGGCCGACGATGGGCCCAATCATCACGCCCATGCCCCACAGCGCCATGGCGGCGGCCCGCCGGTGTGGCGGGTAGCTGTCGAGCATGACCGCCTGTGACAGTGGCACCAGGCAGGCGCCAAACACCCCTTGCATCATGCGAAACAGCACGATTTGCGACAGGTTTTGTGCCGCACCGCACAGCATCGAGGCCAGCGTGAAGCCGGCCACTGCGGTCATGAACACGCGCTTGCGGCCGAACCGGGCTGCCAGCAAGCCCGTCAGTGGCATGCAGATGGCGGCGGCCACGATGTAGGACGTCAGTACCCAGGCGATCTGGTCTTGCGTGCCGCCGAGCGCCCCCTGCATGTGGGGCAGCGCCACATTGGCGATGGTGGTGTCCACCGCTTGCATGATGGTCGCTAGCATGACCGATACAGCAGCAAACCCGCGGCGTCGGTCGGTTTGCCCAATCGG
Organism: Comamonas sp. lk; assembly: GCA_945925985.1. GTDB lineage: Bacteria > Pseudomonadota > Gammaproteobacteria > Burkholderiales > Burkholderiaceae_C > Rhodoferax. Next base: position 53,233 of record CAMELV010000021.1, read on the forward strand.
TGCTGTCGCAGCCATGGCGGCGTTAAAGCGAGAAGCCCAACAACTGGCGACGCTGCCGGGTGTCGATCTCCACCCCCGCCGAGAGACCGGCCCGCAGCTGTGGCGCATCTGCGGCGGGTTCTATCCGGATGCGCACGGTGACGCGTTGGGCGATCTTGACCCAGTTGCCTGTCGCATTCTGCGCGGGGATCACCGAGAACTCGGCCCCAGTGGCCGGGCTCAGGCTGTCGACCACGCCTTGCCAGCGGTGGTCCGGGTAGGTGTCAATGCGGATGTTGACGCGCTGGCCCACTTGCACATGGGTCAGGTCAGTCTCAGGAAAATTGGCCTCAATCCACAAGTTGCCGCCCACCACCAGCGCCATGGCCGTGGTGCCGGCGCTCAGGTACTGGCCAGGCTTGGGCGGCCGGCTTACTGTGCCGGCGGTGGGCGTGCGCACCTCGGCGTGCGCCAGGTTCAGCCGGGCCTGCGCCATCTCGGCCATTGCCCCTAGGTAGTTCGGCAGCTTGTCGGCGGGCGTTTCGGGCCCGCCGCCCAACGCCGCAGCGATGCGCCGAAGCCCCTGCTCCAGCGCCCGGATCTGTTGTTCGGCGATGTCGGCGTTGTTGCGCGCATCGTCAAAACGGGCGGTCGAGACGAAGCCTTTGGCGACCAGGTCGGCCATCCGTTGTTGCTCGCGCAGCGCAAAGGCGTGCTTGGAGCGGGCCAGCGCGATGTCGGCCAGTTTCTCGCGGTAGCTGGCCTGGGTCTCGGCGTGCTCCTGACGTACTTGGGCCAGCCGAGCTTCTGCTTTGCTGGCCGCCACCTGGAATGGCGCGGTGTCGATCCGGAACAGGGCTTGCCCTGCCTGGACCAGTTGGTTGTCCTGGACCAGAACCTCCGTCACCAAGCCCGAGATTTCGGCACTGACGGGCAGCTTGTCCGCCTTGACGTATGCGTTTTCAGTGCCCACGCTGCGCCCACCCTTAAGGTAAACCACTGCGCCCACGCCCAAAGCGAGTAGTGGGACCACCAGCAACAGCAGCACCCGCACCAGCTTCATTGGGTTGTGGGCCGGGGTGGAGGGCGGCGCTGGGGACGGTGGCGGTGTATGAAGCATCGGCGCAGCGTCAGTTTTGGGTTCGGTCGTGTCAGACATGGTGCTGGGGCTCTGGTCTGGGGCGCGCGGGCTTCAGCGCCCGCTGAGGTTGCCTTGCATGGCGCGCAGCGCTGCCAAGGCGGCGTCGGCCTGGGCGGGGTCCAGGCCTTGCAGCGCGCGCGCCCGTATCGCGGCGGCTTCCCGCTCGATGGTGGCCAATTCGTTTTGGGCGGCTGGCAGCAGGTAGACCCGGTAGGCCCGTCGGTCTGCCGGATCGGCGCGGCGTTCCACCAGCCCGGCCGCAGCCAGTTGGTCAATCAGCCGCGCCAGTGTGATGGGCTGCAGTTCCATGGCGTCGGCGAGGTCGATCTGCCGCACCCCTTCGCGGCGTGCCACGTGGATCAGTGTGCGGGCCTGCGCTAGCGTCAAGGTGCCCCCCTGCAGCCGCTGCTCAAAGGCGCGGCGCATCAGGCGAGCGAGGTCGGCGACAAGGAAACCCAGACTGTCTTGCTTTGGCGTCATGTTCAGGGTACTGGGTGGTGTTTAATTAGTAAGCTATGCTTATTATAAGTAGATCATTGCGTGTTGCCTGCGGCACCGCATTGAAACAAAGCGAAACAAAGCGACACCGCCACGACACCCAGGCCCTGCCGCAGCCCGGCACCATCACAGCCTTGTTCAACCACTTCTGAAAAGGAAACCCTGTCATGAAAACCTGGATCAAACGCAGTCTGTTCGCCCTGCTGGGCACCTCTGTGTTGTTAGGCGGCTTGGCCGCCTGCGGCCACCGCGACCACGAGTTCGGCGCCAGCATGAGCCCTGAGAAGTACACGCAAAAACGCGACAAGATGGTCGACAAAGTAGCCGGGCGGCTCGACCTGAACGCAGAGCAGAAAAAGAACCTGCAAAACTTGGGCGACACGCTGTACGCGCAGCGCACGGCCCTGATCGGCCAGACCCAAGACCCGCGCGCTGAGATGAAAGCACTGGTGGCGGGCGACAAGTTTGACGCCGTGCGCGCGCAGGCCCTGATCACCGACAAAACCACCGTACTGCAAAGCAAGAGCCCCGAGGTGATCGCCGCGATGGCCCTGTTTTACAACAGCCTGAATCCGGCCCAGCAGCAAAAACTGCGTGACGTCATGGACGGCCGGGGCCGCTGGTTCTGGCGCAGCTGATCGTGTGCCCGCCGGTCGCGCCACGCCATTCCCGGTGGGACAATGCGGCAACCCCCCGCCACCATGCACCGCATCCTGCTGATTGACGATGACGCCCAACTGGGGCCGCCGCTGGCGGCCTACCTGGCGCGCTTCGATCTGGCGCTGGATTGCGCGCTGACCCCCAGTGCCGGCTTGGCCCGGCTGGCGCAGGGTGGGGTGGATGCGGTGATTCTGGACGTGATGCTGCCCGAGATGGATGGCTTTGCCCTGTGCCGGACCATCCGCCGCGACAGCGACATCCCGATCCTGATGCTGACCGCGCGCGGCGAGGTGATGGACCGGGTGGTTGGGCTGGAATTGGGCGCCGACGATTACCTGCCCAAGCCCTTTGAGCCGCGTGAGCTGGTGGCCCGGTTGCAAACCGTGCTGCGCCGGCGTGTCGCCGCGCCGCCACCCCTGCCGGCCGCTCGGCCCGACACCGCAGGCCGGCTGCTGTTTGACGGGCTGCTGATTGACCCGGCCACGCGCAGCGTCCAGCGCCTGGGCCAGCCCGTGGCCTTGACCAGCACCGAGTTTGACCTGCTGCACCTGTTGGCGCGCGACGCCGGCCGCGTGTTTCACCGCGACGACATCCTGAACCAGCTGCGGGGTCATGAGGCCGATCTGTACAGCCGCGCGGTGGACATCCTGATCAGCCGCCTGCGCAAAAAGCTGGAACCGCTGGAGGCCATCAAGACCCTGCGCCACGCCGGCTACGCCCTGGCGCTGGCGCGCCTGCCGGCATGAGCGCCGCCGCTGACTCGTCGGGCCGCAGCTGGCACCGACGCGCCCGCCACGCGCTGGCGCACTCGCTTCGGGTGCGGCTGGTGGCGCTGTTTCTGCTGCTGGCGCTCGGCATGGCGGGCACTTTTTTGGTGGGCATGCAATACGCGTTGGGCATTGGCTGGCGCGATGCCGCGCGGCCGTTGGTCACCGACTACGTGGGCCGGCTGGCTGCTGACCTGGGCAGCCCGCCCAGCGTGGCGCGGGCGCAAGCTTTGGTGGATAGCCTGCCGCTGAGCATCCGCATCCAAGGCCCGCTCGTGAACTGGCGCAGCCAGCCCGACGCGGGAGAACACTACGAATCGCCCGACGACCCCTGGAGCGGCCGGGCACCACGTTTTTTTGAGCGCAGCACCGCCGACGGCCACCGCATCCGCTTTGGGCTGAACCTGCAGGCCTGGCACGACCGGCCACGCATCATCGGCTGGGCCACCCTGGCGGCGCTGCTGTTGCTGACGGCGCTGGCCTACGCCCGGGTGCGGCGCATGCTGCGCCCGCTGGACGACATCCGCGCCGGTGCGAGGCGCTTTGGCGCGGGCGATTTTGCCCAGCCGATTCCGGTGCGGCAGCCGCAGCGGCCCGACGAACTGGGCGAACTGGCTGCCACCATCAACACCATGGGCGCGGACATCGGGCAAATGCTGGACGCCAAGCGCGCGCTGCTGCTGGCCATCAGCCACGAGCTGCGCAGCCCGCTGACGCGCGCCCGCCTCAACACCGAGTTGCTGCCTGACACCCCCGAGTTGCAGGCCAGCCGCAGTGCACTGCTGGCTGATCTGGCCCAGATGCGCGACCTGATCAGTGACCTGCTGGAGAGCGAGCGGCTGGCCAGCCCCCATGCCGCGTTGCAGCGTGAGTCGACCGACCTGGCTGAGCTGGCCACCGAGGTGGTGGCCGGGCTGGCCGGTGCCCCGCCAGTCCGGCTGGTCTTGGCCCCCGGCCTGCCGCTGCTGGCGTTGGACCGCAGCCGACTGCGCCTGCTGCTGCGCAACCTGCTGGACAACGCACTGCGCTACAGCCAGGGCCAGGCCCAGCCGCCTGTGCTGACGCTGCAAGTGGAGCCCGCGGCCAACAGTGGCGCCGTCCCCGGCCTGCGCCTGACGGTGCGCGACCACGGCCCGGGCGTGCCCGAGGCACAGCTGTCGCAATTGGCTCAGCCTTTCTATCGGCCCGACGCGGCGCGCAGCCGCAGCGACGGCGGTGTTGGACTCGGGCTGTACCTGTGCCGCTTGGTGGCAGAGGCCCATGGCGGAAGCCTGCGCCTGCGTAACGCCGCGCCCGGCCTGGAGGTGACGGTGACCCTGCCAGATAATGCTATGTAAATAATAGCTATCTTATCAACGGCGACAAGGCTTAGAGCCCTATTTCTTATAAATTTACCTAAAGGACTGTGTTGATGCCAAGCTTGCTTTTATTGCCTGGTCTGATGTGCGACGCCAGCGTCTGGGCGCCCCAGGTGGGGGCGCTGTCGCCGCAGGCTCGATGCCACGTGCCTGACTATGGCCTGCGCGATTCACTCACCGCCATGGCGCAGCAGGTGCTGGACGAAGCTCCGGAAGAGCGCTTTGCCCTGGCCGGCCACTCGATGGGTGGCCGGGTGGCGTTGGAGGTGCTGCGCCTGGCGCCCCAGCGCGTTACGCACCTTGCACTGCTGGATACCGGTACTCACCCACGGGCTGCGGGCGCAGCGGGCGACAAGGAGCGCGCTGGCAGGATGGCGTTGTTGGCCGTGGCGCAGGCGCAGGGCATGCGGGCCATGGGCCAGCAGTGGCTGCGCGGCATGGTGCACCCGAACGTGGCCGGCACGCCCTTGTATGAGGCCATGCTGGTCATGTTGGCGCGCAGCAGCCCAGCCCAGTTCGCCGCGCAAATTCAGGCCCTGCTGGACCGGCCCGACGCCGCGCCGCAGTTGCATGCTGTCAGCTGCCCCACGCTGGTGCTGACCGGCCGCCAGGACGCCTGGAGCCCGCCCGAGCAGCATGCGCAAATGGCGCAGGCCATTGCTGGCGCGCAGCTGTGCATCGTGGAAGATTGCGGCCACATGAGCACACTGGAGCAAGCCGGGGCCGTTAACGCCGCGCTGGCGGGCTGGCTGGCGCGCCCGTCCGCATGACAGAATGTGCCTATGAACGACTGTGACATTGCGATTTTTGGCGCCGGCATCGCGGGCGCTTCGCTGGCCTGGCGGCTGGCCGATCACGGCCGAGTGCAGTTGCTCGAGCGCGAGTCGCAGCCCGGTTATCACTCGACCGGCCGCTCGGCCGCGCTGTTCCTTGAAAGTTACGGCCCGCCAGCGGTGCGCGCCATGACCCGCGCTAGCCGCGCTTTCTACGAGCAGCCGCCAGCCGGTTTTGCGGACAGCCCCCTGATCAAGCCGCGCGGTGCGCTGTACCTGGCCACGCTGGGACAAGAGGCCCTGCTGGACCATCTTCGGCAAGACCTGGCGCCCACCTGCCCGGGCCTGGTGACGCTGAATGCGGCGCAAATCCTGGCCCGCGTGCCCTGTTTACGCGCCGACCAGGTGCTGGCCGGCCTGTACGACGCCAGCGCCGAGGACATGGATGTGCACGCCATTCACCAGGGCTTTCTGCGCGGATTTTTGCAGCGCGGTAAAGCTGCCGGCAGCGCGCTGCGAACCGACGCCCACCTGACCAGTGCCCGGCATGACGGCCACCATTGGCAGTTGCAGTTCGCCGACGGCCAAACGCTGCAGGCCACCACGGTGGTCAACGCCGCTGGCGCCTGGGCCGACGAGCTCGGTGCCCTGCTGGGCGCCCGCCCGATCGGGTTGCTGCCGCATCGCCGCAGCGCCTTCACCTTCAAGCTGCCCGACGGCCTGGATGGCGCCGGCTGGCCGGCAGTGATCGGCGTGGATGAGAGTTACTACTTCAAGCCCGATGCCGGCCACATGCTGGGCTCGCCCGCTAACGCCGACCCGACAACACCCCACGACGTGCAGCCCGAAGAGCTGGACATTGCGCAGGGCATTGCCCAGATCGAAGCCGTGACCCAGTTCAGCATCCGCCGACCGGCCAGCACCTGGGCCGGCCTGCGCTCCTTTGTGCCCGACGGCGAGATGGTGATCGGCCCTGATGCCGACACCCCTGGCCTGTTCTGGCTGGCGGCGCAGGGCGGCTACGGCATCCAGAGCGCCGTGGGCGCCAGTGCGCTGGCCGACTCGCTGCTGCGCGGCGCCGCACTGCCGGCGGAAGTGGTGCAAGAGGGGCTGGACCCGCGGGCCCTGTCGCCCGACCGGTTGAGCCGGGTGGCTCGGTCGGCCTGAGCGGCCACGACCAGCTCAGCGTGGCCGCCTAAAGCGCAGCACCCGGGTCGCCAGCAGCGTCTCGGCTAAAAAGCACAGCAGCGCCAGCAAAAAGCAGATCACGCCCGACAGGAAGCAGATGGTGGGCAGGCGTAAAAATTCCATTGAGGTGGTCTCGCCCAGAAACAGCGTCACGATCGTCAGGCCGATCAGCAACGAGCAAAAAGTCAGCAGCGCCACGCACACATTGACCAGCCAGCCGCGCTTGCGCAGGTCGTCCAGCTCGGCGTACACCGCCGCTGTGGGCGCAGCATCAGGTCGCGCGTCCAGACGCTCTTCCAAGGTCCGCGCCCGGTCGATGATGCGGGCCAGCCGCCCGGTCACTGCGCCGATCATGGCCGCCACCGCCGTGAGTAGAAATACCGGGGCCAGCGACAACTGGATGCCTTGTGTCACGGCGCTGGCATTGGCAGAAAAAAACATGGTGGCTTTCGCGGAGGTGGCTAAGCCTTGAGTTTAGGCCCCGGCTTGCCCGCTATAGTGGTTGGCTCAACCCTATCCGCAAGGCTATTGCATGAACCTGATCCGCCTGGCAGACCTCAGCTCTGCCGACGTGCACCACATCTGGGGCCTGGTCGGCCAGCCTGCCGAGCCCATGGCCGGCACGGTGGCCTGGTCGTTTGAGGGCTATGGCATCCGCACCCGCACCACCTTTATCCAGGCCTTTCGCGAGCTGGGCCTGGCCTTCACCGAGCTACCCGGCTTTTTGAAGACCGGTGAGCGCGCCTGTGACCTGGCCGGCTACCTGGACCCGTTCTATGCGATGTACGTGGTGCGAGAGTCCAACCCCGCGCGGCTGGCCGAGTTTGCTGCTGCCAGCCGGCGCCCGGTGATCAACGCCATGTCCAGTGACGGCCACCCCTGCGAGGTGCTGACCGATGCCTATTACGTAGAAACCGAGCTGCGGCCTTTGGCGGGGGCTCGGGTCTGCCTCTGGGGCCCGCCGACCAACGTGCTGCGCTCCTGGCACGAACTGGCGGCGGTGCTGGGCTTGCAGCTGACCCATGCTTGTGACGCGGCCTTTCACCAAGCCACGCCAGGGGTGCAATTCACCGAGGCCTGCCCCACCGACATCGACGTCGTCATCACCGACGGCTGGCCGTCCGGCGTGGAGGCGCCAGCCTGGTCGCTGACCGAAGCTCACCTGATCCAAATGGGCCAGCCCAAACTGCTGCCCACGCCACCGTTTACGATGGGTCGAGAGCTGGCGTTTGACCCGCTGCACTACGCCGGCTTTACCGGCTACCGGCAAAAAGAGCTGCTGCTGCCGGTGCAGAAGGCCATCCTGCGTTATGCGGCCACGGCCTTTTAGGCGGCCGGGAGGCGCGGCATGGACTAAGGGTTTGTGTATCATTTGTGCTATCAATTAATGATTGCTTAAATTTAGTCTTTTGCGATAATTGAAAGCATGAACCGCAAGCACGCCAAGACGCTCAAGGCCCTATTCGCCAAGCCAACGGCCAGCAATATCAAGTTTGCCGACATTGAGGCGCTGGTCATGGGCCTGGGTGGTGATGTG
>CAMELV010000022.1 GCA_945925985.1 Comamonas sp. lk
GAGCGGTGGGGCGTTCGGCGCAGCGGCATCAAGGGGGAGCCCGCAGGGCGGAGGACAGCCGCGGAGCCGAATGCCCCGCCGCCCTGATCCCGCAATCGCGATCGCAAGCCGAATACCACGACCCGACGCGAACCCCCAAGAGACTCTCAGTTTGACTTGACCGCGATCCCCTTGAACTCACCGCTGGCAATGCGTTTTTGCCACTCGGCTGGACCGGTAATATGGGCGCTGGTGCCACCGGCGTCTACCGCCACCGTGACAGGCATGTCGACCACGTCGAACTCGTAGATGGCTTCCATGCCCAGGTCAGCAAAACCGACCACCTTGGCGGTTTTGATCGCCTTGCTGACCAGGTAGGCCGCGCCGCCCACGGCCATCAGGTAGGCGCTCTGGTGCTTGCGGATGGCCTCGATTGCCACCGGTCCGCGCTCGGCCTTGCCGATCATGGCGATCAAGCCGGTGTCGCGCAACATCATCTCGGTGAAACCGTCCATGCGGGTGGCGGTGGTCGGGCCAGCTGGGCCCACGGCCTCGTCCTTGACTGGATCGACCGGGCCCACGTAGTAAATGACGCGGTTGGTGAAATCCACCGGTAACTTGTCGCCACGGGCCAGCATGTCCTGGATGCGCTTGTGCGCGGCATCGCGCCCGGTCAGCATCTTGCCGTTCAGCAGCAGGGTGTCGCCCGGCTTCCAGCTGGCCACTTCTTGCGGAGTGAGAGTGTCGAGGTTGACTTTTTTGCTTTTGACGTAGTCAGGGGTCCATGCTACGTTGGGCCACAGGTCGAGTGAGGGCGGATCGAGGTAGATTGGGCCACTACCGTCCAGCACAAAATGGGCATGGCGGGTTGCAGCGCAGTTGGGGATCATGGCCACCGGTTTGCTGGCCGCGTGGGTGGGGTACATCTTGATTTTTACGTCCAGCACCGTGGTCAGGCCACCCAGACCCTGAGCGCCAATGCCCAAGGCGTTGACCTTCTCAAACAGTTCCAGGCGCAACGCCTCTGTCTTGCTCAGCGCCCCGCCGGCTGCGGCTTTTGCCTGCAGTTGGTACATGTCAAGGTCCTCCATCAGGCTCTCCTTGGCCATCAAGACGGCTTTTTCGGCGGTGCCACCAATGCCGATGCCCAGCATGCCGGGCGGGCACCAACCCGCACCCATGGTCGGCACGGTCTTGAGCACCCAGTCCACCACCGAGTCGCCGGGGTTTAGCATCACCAGTTTGCTTTTGTTCTCACTGCCGCCGCCTTTGGCTGCTACCGTCACCTCCAGCGTGTCCCCCGGCACGATCTCGGTGAAGATCACCGCCGGCGTGTTGTCCTTTGTGTTTTTGCGCGCGAACTCCGGATCGGCCACGATGCTGGCACGCAAGGTGTTGTCCGGGTGGTTGTAGGCACGGCGTACGCCCTCGTTGATGGCGTCGTCCAGCCCGCCGGTGAATCCCTCCAGCCGCACGCCCATACCGAGCTTCAGGAACACATTGACGATGCCAGTGTCCTGGCAGATTGGCCGGTGACCGGTGGCGCTCATCCGGCTGTTGGTCAGGATCTGTGCAATGGCGTCTTTGGCTGCGGCGCTGTGCTCCCTCTCGTAGGCTCGGGCCAGATGGGCAATGTAGTCGGCCGGGTGGTAGTAACTGATGTACTGCAGGGCGGCGGCGACGGACTCGATCAGATCAGCCTGGCGGATGGTGCTCATAGGGGGCAAAGCCTCGGTGTTCGGGTACAGGGAATGGGATGAAAACGCCTTTGAGTTTAACCAACCGACCCCAAACGCACTTGGCGCGAGATGCCGCAAGCTGAGTTCGCATCAGCCTCGAAGGCACTCGTAACCGCCGGCAATGCTGGTTTTGCTGGCCGCCGGCAAGCCAAGGCCTCAATGCCCAGCGTCGGGGCGTGACATCAGCTGGTCGGTGTAGGCAATGGCCATGGCGGACAGCAAAAAGGTGACGTGGATCGCGGTTTGCGCGATCAAAACTTTTTCGTCGTAGTTGGCAGCGTTGATGAAGGTTTTGAGAAGGTGAATGGAGCTGATGCCAATGATCGCTGTTGCCAGTTTGACCTTGAGCACCGAGGCGTTGACATGGCTCAGCCATTCGGGCTGGTCGGGGTGGTCCTGGAGGTCCATGCGGCTGACAAAGGTCTCATAACCACCCACAATCACCATAATGAGCAGGTTGGAGATCATTACCACATCGATCAGCGCCAGCACCACCAGCATGATGATGGTTTCATTCAGGCCGGTCGTGACCGCAGTTTCCTTGTAACCGATGCTCGAGATCAGGGCCTGTAAGGCGGTTTGACTGCCAAAGGCGGCCTCCAGCAGGTGCACCAGCTCCACCCAGAAATGGAACACATAGACCCCTTGTGCGGCAATCAGGCCGAGATACAGCGGCAACTGCAGCCAGCGACTGGCAAATATAAAGGCGGGCAGCGGGCGCATGCGGCGGGGTTTGGTCGGAGGCGTGGGGGTCATTGTCGGTCTTTCAGGCTCGTGTGCCGGGATTGTAGGGGTCTGCCCAAGGCTGTAAAGTCTGAGGTCGCGTTGTCGAGGTTGTAAGCTTGAAGCCAGTCAGTGGCATGTAAGTGCGACCGTCGACAGTCGGGCCCAGTTTCGAATCATTAGAGGAGACAGTTCATGAGTGAATCCAAATCTGCCATGCAGTCGATGCTGGTCGAAAACCGCGTGTTCCCACCCAGCGAGGCGATGGCAAAGGCCGCTCGAATTTCCGGCATGTCCGGCTATAACGCTTTGTGTACTGAAGCCGAACAGGATTTTGAGGGCTTCTGGGCCCGCCTGGCCCGCGAAAACGTGAGCTGGACCAAGCCGTTCACCCGCACTCTGGACGAGTCTGATGCCCCGTTCTACAAGTGGTTTGACGACGGTGAGCTCAATGCATCGGCCAACTGCCTGGACAAGCACATGGGGACCCCCAACGAGCACAAGACCGCCGTGATTTTCGAGGCAGACGACGGCACCGTCACCAAGACCAGCTACCGTGAGCTGTTGGCGCGCGTTAGCCAGTTTGCCAATGCGCTCCAGGCAAATGGCGTGAACAAGGGTGACCGGGTGCTGGTGTACATGCCGATGACGCTCGAAGGGGTGATTGCCATGCAGGCCTGCGCCCGCATCGGCGCGACCCACAGTGTGGTGTTTGGTGGCTTCTCGGCCAAGGCGCTTCAGGAACGCATCATCGACGCTGGCGCTGTGGCCGTGATCACCTCCAACTACCAGATGCGCGGTGGCAAGGAGTTGCCGCTCAAAGCGATTGTGGATGAGGGCCTGGGGCTGGGTGGCTGCGAGTCCATCAAAAACGTTTTTGTCTTCGAGCGCACAGCCACCGCCTGCAACATGGTGGCCGGACGTGATCAGACATTTGCGCAGGCGCTGGCCGGCCAAAGCACAGATTGCGCGCCGGTGCCGGTTGGCGCTGAGCACCCCCTGTTCATTTTGTACACCTCGGGGTCCACCGGCAAGCCCAAGGGTGTGCAGCATGCCACTGGCGGCTTTGTGCTGTGGAGCAAGCTGACCATGGACTGGACCTTTGACCTGCGCAGCGACGATGTGTTCTGGTGTACCGCTGACATTGGCTGGATCACTGGACACGCGTATGTGGCCTACGGTCCTCTGGCGGCCGGGGCGACCCAGATCATTTTTGAGGGCGTGCCGACCTACCCCAACGCCGGCCGCTTCTGGCAGATGATTGAGCGCCACAAGTGCAGCATCTTCTACACCGCGCCCACCGCCATCCGCTCCCTGATCAAGGCGGCCGAGGCGGACGAAAAAGTGCACCCAGCCCGGTCCGACCTGAGCTCGCTGCGGATTCTGGGCTCGGTGGGCGAACCCATCAACCCCGAAGCCTGGATGTGGTACTACAAACATGTGGGCGGCGAGCGTTGCCCGATTGTGGATACCTTCTGGCAGACCGAAACCGGTGGTCACATGATCACGCCGCTGCCCGGCGCCACCCCGCTGGTGCCTGGCAGTTGTACCTTGCCCCTGCCGGGGATCATGGCAGCCATTGTGGACGAGTCCGGCCGGGATATACCCAATGGTTCAGGCGGCTTGCTGGTCATCAAGCGCCCCTGGCCCTCAATGATCCGCACCATCTGGAATGACCCCGAACGATTCAAGAAGAGCTATTTCCCGGAAGAAATGGGCGGCCGCTTGTACCTCGCCGGTGACGGTGCGGTACGCAGTGTCGACCGGGGCTACTTCCGCATCACCGGGCGAATTGATGATGTGTTGAATGTGTCTGGCCACCGAATGGGCACCATGGAAATTGAATCGGCGCTGGTGGCCAAAACTGACCTGGTGGCCGAGGCCGCTGTCGTCGGCCGCCCCGATGACCTGACGGGCGAGGCGATCTGTGCTTTTGTGGTGCTGAAACGCCCCATGCCCAGTGGCGACGAGGCCAAAGTCATCGCCAAGCAGTTGCGCGATTGGGTGGCCAAGGAAATTGGCCCGATTGCCAAGCCGAAGGACATTCGCTTTGGCGAGAACCTGCCCAAGACCCGCTCGGGCAAGATCATGCGTCGGTTGCTTCGCTCACTGGCCAAGGGAGAGACCATCACACAGGACACGTCAACGCTGGAAAACCCGGCAATTTTGAGCCAACTCGGCCAGGCCTACTGAGCTGTTGATCTGCCGCCCGCACTCTGCGGGCTGAGCAGATTTAAAGTGCAAGCACCCATCCGGCCAGTTTTTTGGCGTCGGCGTCATTCACCTGGGGATTGGCAGGCATCGGGATGGCGCCCCAGGCGCCGGAGCCGCCCTTGGTGATTTTGGTGGCAAGTTTGTCCACAGCGTCTTTTTGGCCGGCGTATTTTTTTGCGACATCTCTGTAAGAGGGGCCCACCAGTTTTTTGTCAATGGCATGGCAGGCCATGCAGTTCTTGGCTGCCGCCAAGGCCTGGTCAGCAAGTGCCGAGCCAGACAAAAGGACGACGGTAACCAACAGAAACAGGTTGCGACGCAGCATTAATTTTCCTTTCAGTGTCGATTTCATCTGTGCGCCTGAATTGTAAGAATCATGGCGTCAGCCCGACACAACGAGGGCTTTCAGTGTAACGGTTCAGTAATTGTCCAGCACGGCACCTTTGCTGGCTGTGGAGGCGTTGAAGGCAAACTTGGCCTGAACACCTCGCGTGTAACGCGGCGCCGGTGCTGTCCAAGCAGCACGGCGGCTGGCAATCACATCGTCGCTGACATTGAGCTGCAACAGTAGCTGGTGCGAGTCAATGGTGATGGAATCTCCTTCCTCAATGAAGGCAATCGTCCCGCCCACCGCCGCTTCAGGGGCCACGTGGCCCACCACCATGCCCCAGGTTCCACCGGAAAAACGGCCGTCGGTGATCAGCCCCACTGACTCGCCCAGGCCCTGACCCACCAGCGCACCCGTCGGCGCCAGCATCTCGGGCATGCCCGGGCCACCCTTGGGGCCCAGGTAGCGCAAGACCATCACATCACCCGGTACGATTTTGTTGGCCAGGATGGCGGCCAGAGCCGACTGCTCGTCCTCGAACACGCGGGCCGGGCCGGTCATGACTGGTTTTTTGAGGCCGGTGATCTTGGCGACGCTGCCCTCTGGCGACAGATTGCCCTTGAGGATCGCCAGGTGACCCTGGGCGTACATCGGGTTGCTGATGGGGCGGATCACGTCCTGGTCAGCGCGAGGGGCATCCGGAATGTCTTTGAGCACTTCGGCAATGGTCTGGCCAGTGATGGTCAGGCAGTCGCCGTGCAGCAGGCCTGCCGCCAGCAGGGTCTTCATCACCTGCGGGATGCCGCCGGCGCGGTGCAGGTCCACCGCCAGGTACTTGCCGCTTGGCTTGAGGTCGCACAGCACGGGGGTTTTCACGCGCACACGCTCAAAGTCGTCAATCGTCCATTCGACCTCGGCGGCGTGGGCGATCGCCAGGAAGTGCAGCACGGCATTGGTGGAACCGCCTGTGGCCATGATCACGGCGACTGCGTTCTCGATCGACTTCCGGGTCACGATGTCTCGCGGCTTGATGTCTTTCTTGATGGCTTCCACCAGCACCTTGGCCGACTCCCGAGCCGAGTTGAGTTTTTCGTCGTGCGGGTTGGCCATGGTGCTGGAGTAGGGCAGCGAGATGCCCAGCGCTTCAAAGGACGAGGACATGGTGTTGGCCGTGTACATGCCGCCGCAAGAACCGGTGCCCGGAATTGCCCGGCGTTCGATTTCCAGCAGGTCCGTATCGCTGAGGCGACCGGCGGCGTTTTCGCCCACCGCCTCAAAGACGCTGACGATGTTCAAGTCGCGGCCCTGGTAGTGCCCCGGCAGGATGGTGCCGCCGTAGACGTAAATGGCCGGCACATTGGCCCGCAGCATGCCCATCAAGCCGCCCGGCATGTTCTTGTCGCAGCCGCCCACCACCACGACGCCGTCCATCCACTGGCCCTGGACGCAGGTTTCGATGCAATCCGAGATGACCTCGCGGCTGACCAGCGAGTACTTCATGCCCTCGGTCCCCATGGCCATGCCGTCAGATATGGTGGGCGTGCCAAACACCTGGGCGTTGCCGCCAGCCTCTTCAATGCCGGCAATCGCCGCGTCGGCCAGCTTTTGCAGGCCTGAATTGCAGGGCGTGATGGTGCTGTGGCCGTTGGCCACGCCCACCATGGGTTTCTTGAAATCGTCGGCCTCGTAGCCCATGGCGTAGTACATCGAGCGATTCGGCGCGCGGGACTTGCCCTCGGTGATGTTTTTGCTGCGCGAGTTGATGGCGTGCACCGGGATAACTTTTGAATCGCTCATGGCTGTAGGGGATCGGACGGTTGAGGTGGGCGGATTTTAGCCCTCGGCCTTGGCTCGGTCACGCGTCGGACAAAAGCCCGAGGCGACTGCGAACGCAGGCACAATGGCGTCATGTTGATGCATCCCTCCATCGATCCGGTAGCGCTACAGCTGGGCCCGCTGGCCGTGCACTGGTACGGACTGACTTATCTGGCGGCTTTCGGTCTTTTCATGGCCTTGGGTCTGCGCCGACTGCGGCACCAGCCGTTTGCCTCGCTCACCGGAAAGCAGGCTTGGTCGCGGCAAGACGTGGAGGACATCCTGTTCCTGGGCGTGATGGGCGTGGTGGCGGGCGGGCGGCTCGGTTACTGCCTGTTCTACAAGCCGGCCTACTACCTGGCGCATCCGCTGGAAGTGCTGGCGGTCTGGCAAGGCGGCATGAGTTTTCACGGCGGTATGCTGGGCGTGATCGCCGCCATGGTGTGGTTCGCGCGGTCGCGCGGCAAACCCTGGCTGCAGGTGGCCGATTTCGTCGCGCCCTGTGTGCCGACTGGGCTCGCGGCCGGGCGCGTTGGCAACTTCATCAATGGTGAGCTCTGGGGCCGCTTATGCAGCCCGGACCTGCCCTGGGGCATGGTGTTTCGGGGGGCTGGACAGCTGCCGCGGCACCCCTCGCAGGTCTACCAGTTTTTGCTGGAAGGCCTGCTCTTGTTTGTGATCCTTTGGCTGTACGCGCGCAAGCCGCGCCCGCTCGGTGCCGTGGCAGCCCTGTTTTTGTTGGGCTACGGTGTGTTGCGCTTTGTAGCCGAATTTTTCCGCGAGCCGGATGCGCACCTGGGCGTGCTGTCACTGGGCATGAGCATGGGCCAGTGGCTGTGCTTGCCGATGATCGTGGGCGGGGCGGGCCTCTGGTGGTGGGCTGTACACCGTCGGGAATAGAGTATGAAATAGGTCGCCGAGCCCCGTCGCTATTGGGCTTAATGCTATTTAATATATAGCAAAATTTTTATAACAACAGGAGACAAGCATGTTCGAGCAAGCACAATTAGTTGCCAATCGACGTCAAGTGCTGCGCCTGGCCGCCGCGGCCGGTGCATTGACGTTACCCCTGGCGGGTCGCACTCAGTCGAGCTGGCCGACCAAACCCGTGAATCTGGTCGTGCCTTTCCCTGCCGGTGGCGGCACTGATACCTTTGCCCGTCCATTTTCGGCGCAGTTCGCCAAGCAAACCGGCAAGACCATGGTGATCGACAACCGGGGCGGCGCCGGTGGTACGCTCGGCGCCGGCGTAGCCGCCAAGGCCGTGCCGGATGGCTACACCCTGTTTATGGGCGCGGTGCACCACACCATCGCGCCGTCGATGTACCCCAAGCTGGACTACGATATTGAAAAAGACTTTGTGCCGCTGGTCTTGATGGCCAATGTGCCGCATGTGGTTGTGGTCAATCCAAAGAGCATTACCGGTGATTTCAAGGCCTTTTTGGCTCAGCTCAAGGCCAGCCCAGGACGGCTGAACTACGGCTCTGCCGGCACAGGTACCTCGCACCACCTGGCGGGCGAACTGTTCAAGCAGCAGACCGGAACCTTAATCACCCATATCCCCTACACCGGCGCCGGCCCAGCGTTGCGCGACCTGATCAGCGGCCAGGTGGACATGATGTTTGACGGCCTGGCCTCTTCGGCCGGCCACATCAAGGGTGGGCGCATCAAGGCGCTGATGGTGTCAGGGGTCAAGCGCAACCCGGCTATTCCTGACGTGCCCTGCGCGGCCGAGCTGGGCCTGCCTGACTACACCGTCACCACCTGGTACGGTCTGTGGGCACCCAAAGGCACGCCTGCCGATGTTCAGGCGCGCATTGTCGAAGAGAGCCGCCGAGCCTTTGCGACCGATGAACTCAAAGCCATCTGGGCCAGTAATGGTGCTGATTTTGGCAATCTGTCGCCGACGCAATTTGGCGGTTTTGTCAGCGCCGAGATCAAGCGCTGGGCGGAGGTGGTCAAGGCCTCGGGCGCCAAGCTCGACTAAAGGCCGCTTCGGGCATGCAAGTCGGTATTGGTGTGTCGCTGCAGGGCGGCGTGACGCGTGTCACCCTGAGTCATCCGATGCGATTGAATGCCATGACTCGTCAGATGTGGCGGGATTTGCGACGCGTTTTTGACGAATTGAAGGGACAGCCTAACTTGCGCTGTGTGCTGGTAAGCGGGGAGGGGGCGCACTTCTGCGCCGGTGGCGATATCTCCGAATACCCGGCTTTCCGGTTCGAGGCTGCGAGCCTGAGGCAGTTTCATGAGGGTGAGGTCTGGCCGGCGCTCCAGGCGATGCTTGATTGCGACGTGCCGCTGGTAGCGCAAATTGCCGGCAACTGCATGGGCGCCGGGCTAGAGATTGCCAGTTGCTGCGACCTGCGGCTTGCAGCGGCAAGCGCCCGCTTTGGCGCGCCGATTGCCCGCCTTGGGTTCCCGATGGCACCGCGCGAGGCGGCGCTGGTGGTGCGCGAAGCCGGGTTGTTGACGGCGCGTGGGATGCTGCTGGAGGCCGCCGTGCTGGACGCACCGCAGATGCTGACCCGTGGATTCTTGAGCCGGGTTCTACCCGATGATGAACTGGCCGCGGAAGCCCAAGCCACCGCTCATCGGGTGTCTGCACTGGCGCCTCAGGCGGCCCGACTTAATAAGCAGACCCTGAGGACTTTAATGTCAAATCCGGCTCTAACCCCCGTAGTGATTGATGGTATTGCTATAAATACTGAAGCAATTTCGGCAGCCGATCCCTATGCCTATGCGGCCAGTGCCGAGCACCGGGAAGGTGTCCATGCGTTCCTAGACAAACGAAAACCAGCTTTTTGAAGCTGCGTCAGCGCCGACTGGCGCCGGCCAGACCCCGACCCGCCCAGTGACCTCTCCACGCCATGCCCATGACCAACGCCCCATCCTCCCCCAACCCGGCCACGGGCAACCTGTATTTCGCCCTGCGCACGGCGTTTCCAGCCGATCTTGACAGCGTGGCCGTCGAAACCGACCACGGCCTGCACTACAGCTGGCGCGACCTGGACCGCGCCAGCGCCATGCTGGCCAACCTGCTGGTGTCCTTGCAGCTGCCCGAGGGGGCCCGGGTGGCGGTGCAGGTCGAAAAGTCGGTCGAGGCGATGCTGCTCTACTTGGCCACGCTGCGCGCCGGTCTGGTATTTTTGCCCTTGAACACGGCTTATCAGAGTGCGGAAATCCAGTATTTCATTGACAACGCCGAGCCGGCGGTGGTGGTTTGCACTGGCAAAAACTTCGGATGGGTCAGCAAAATCGCCTTTCAGGCTGGCACCCGGCATGTGTTTACCCTCAACGACGACCGCACCGGCTCGCTGCTGGTCCGTGCCGCCCACTGCGCCGACCATCAGGTTCTTATGCCGCGCCGCGCCGACGACTTGGCGGCCATTCTGTACACCAGCGGCACCACCGGCCGCAGCAAGGGCGCCATGCTGACGCACGGCAACCTGCTCAGCAACGCCCAGGTGCTCAAGACCAGCTGGGGCTGGCGCAGCGCGGCCGAGGGCGGCGATGTGCTGATCCACGCCCTGCCGATTTTTCATGTGCACGGCCTGTTTGTGGCCATCCATGCGGCACTGCTCAATGGCAGCAAGATGATCTGGCTGGCCCGCTTCGAGCCGCACCAGGTGCTGGCGGCCATGCCTCGCGCCACGGTGTTCATGGGCGTGCCCACCCTGTATGTGCGGCTGTTGGCCGAGCCTGGCCTCACTACCGAGGTGGCGCGCGGCATGCGCTTGTTCATCGCTGGCTCGGCCCCGCTGCTGATCGAGACCTTCACCGAGTGGCAGCGCCGCACTGGCCACACCATCCTGGAGCGCTATGGCATGAGCGAGACCGTCATGCTCACCTCCAACCCCTACCTCGCCAGCGCGGGCGAACGACGCGGCGGCACGGTGGGTCGACCGCTGCCCGGCGTGCGCCTGCGTGTGATGAGCGACCAGGGCCAGCCTGTGTCCATGGGTGAGACGGGTGGCATAGAGGTGGCTGGCCCCAACGTGTTCAAGGCTTACTGGCGCATGCCGGAGAAAACCGCCGAAGAATTCAGTGCTGATGGCTTTTTCAAGACTGGCGACGTCGGCCGCATCGATGCCGACGGTTATGTCACGATCGTCGGGCGCAGTAAAGACCTGATCATCAGTGGCGGCTACAACGTCTACCCGGCCGAGATCGAGGGCTACATCAACGAGTTGTTGGGCGTGGCCGAAAGTGCTGTGATCGGCGTGCCGCACGCCGATTTT
Source organism: Comamonas sp. lk (assembly GCA_945925985.1). Classification (GTDB taxonomy): domain Bacteria; phylum Pseudomonadota; class Gammaproteobacteria; order Burkholderiales; family Burkholderiaceae_C; genus Rhodoferax. Next base: position 11,040 of record CAMELV010000022.1, read on the forward strand.
GGTGAGGTCGGGCTGGCGCTGGTGATCGCCAAGCCGGGCGCAGCGCCAGAGCCTGCGGCCATCTTGGCCATCCTGAAAGACCGGCTGGCCAATTTCAAGGTGCCCAAGCAGTGCCTGCTGGTGCCAGAGTTGCCGCGCAATGCGATGGGCAAGGTGCAAAAAAATTTGTTGCGGCAACGCTATGGCGCTCCCGGCTAAACTGGTGCTAATGAGTCCCTTGCTTGCCGATCAGGTGCAGGCCGCGTTTGGTGCGGCCCCGCCGGCGTTGAGGGTCTTGCTTGAGGGGTTAGGGGCCCAAGCGTTGACCGGTGCGCTTGGTTCGGATGCGGCGCAAGTGCTGGGGGGATTGGGCGACTTTTTGGCCCAAGTGGATGCCGCATACACCGCCAGCGAGCAGGCCGCCCAGGCACATCGGGCGCAGGCTCACGAGCGTGAGGCTGGCCTGCTGCGGGAACTGCGCCAGGCCGTTGAAGTTGCTGAGCTGGCCCAACGTGCGAAGGCGGATTTTCTGGCCAATATGAGCCATGAGATTCGCACCCCGATGAATGGTGTCATTGGCATGACAGAACTGGCCCTGGCGACGGCGCTGGACGAGGAGCAGCGCGACTACCTGACGATGGTCAAATCGTCCTCGGAGTCCTTGCTCAAAGTCATCAATGACATCTTGGAATTTTCAAGGATCGAGTCAAGCCACATCCTGCCCGAAAAAGTTCCTTTTAATCTGGGTGTTGTTGTAGGAGACGCGGTCAAGCGACTGGCTGCTACAGCCCGTGCCAAGGGCTTGACGCTGGTGTGTGAACTCGACACCACGATCCCACAAGCCGTCCTGGGAGACCCTGGGCGGCTGGCGCAAGTGCTGAATAATCTGATCGGCAATGCGATCAAGTTCACCCACCAAGGTGAAGTCGTCCTGAGCCTGGACTCAGTCTCTGGCAATGACAGGCGTCAGGAGGTCCAGTTCACGGTCCAGGATACCGGGATAGGCATTCCATCGGCCAAGCTGAATTCGATTTTTGACCCGTTCGCGCAAGAAGATGGCTCGATTACCCGCCGTTATGGCGGCGTCGGTTTGGGCCTCACCATTTCGGCCCGCCTGGTCGAGGCCATGGGAGGTCAGATCAGGGTGGCCAGTGAAGTCGGCAAAGGTAGTCAATTTCATTTCTCCGTGACGCTGGAGCGTGATCGCCGGGGTACGGCGAAGCCTACTGACACTGCCGCGCTGGTGGGACTACGCGTTCTGGTCTTGGTCGCCCATGTCGCCAGCCGGCGGGCGATTTCCCGGGTGCTCACTGGCGTTGGCGTCTTGGCGAAAGAGGCGGCTTCGGTCGAAGAGGTCGTCACGCTGCTGGGGCCGGAACCCCGGCACCCGCCCGCTTTTGACCTGATCCTGACCGATATCCTTGGCCCGGCGCTGGAGAGCTCGAGCAGGGCGGGCCACTTGCAGAGGCTGGTGCAGTGTGACGGGGTCCCCGTGGTCTTGCTCACATCAGACGCGGTAGGCAGTCATGCCCGAGACGCAGCAGCCGAAGGTTTTGCCGATCGCCAGCCCGGAATCCACCTCGGTGGGTGTCGGCGCTGCCCCGCAGTTCGGACTCGACGTGTTGTTGGTCGAGGACCAAGTCGTCAACCAGAAGCTTGCCGTCACTTTGCTGCGGCGTTGGGGGCACCAGGTGACGCTGGCCGTCGATGGCCAGCAAGCCTTGGCGCTGTTGGCGCAGCGTCGTTTTGACCTGGTACTGATGGATGTGATGGTGCCGGTGATGGACGGCCTGGAGGTGACGCGCCGTTTTCGCGCCACTGAACTGGGGTTGCGCACGCCCATTGTGGCCATGACCGCGGGAGCTGTGCAAGGCGACCGCGACATGTGCCTGGCGGCTGGTATGGATGACTATGTGGCGATGCCCATCGACATCGCCCAATTACAAGCCATGCTGCGACGCCATTCCCCCCGGCCAACCTTGCAGGTGTGGCAAGCTGAGGCACTCGTCCGGGTCGAAGCAGCGCAAAGCCAGGCCGAACCGAGCGGCTTTGACTATGCGGCCGCGCTGGCTCAAGTCGACCAAGATGTGGTGGAGATCATTAGCGACACCTTTGTGGCTCAGTGGCCGATTGATCTTTTGAAGATGCAGCAGGCGATCGCCAAGCGGGACCTGCAACCCTTGTTGCACACGGCCCATGCGCTCAAAGGCATCCTCGCCATGTTTGGCGCCACCCCGCCGATCGAATGGGCCCGTCAGATCGAATTGCTGGCGGCTAACAACGAGCACAGCGGCGTCGACCACCTGATGGTCGCCCTCACGCGTGAGGTGACAAGCCTGCTGGCTGCCTTGGTCAGCACCGGCCGTTGCGTCGCAGCGGAGGCTCGGCCATGACGCCGAAGGTCTTGATTGTTGATGACTCCGAGATCAACCTGGTTCTTTTTGACACCCTGATCAAGAAGCTCGGCGGTTGTGAGCCGGTGACCTTTCTGGATTCACAGGCTGGATTGGCTTGGGCGCAAACCCATGAGGTCGACTTGGTGATTGTGGATTACATGATGCCTGCGCTGGATGGCATCGAGTTCATCCAGCGCTTGCGCCAGACGCCGAGCAAACAGGCCGTACCGATCTTGATGATCACTACCAACGAGCAAAAGCAGGTGCTTTACGAGGCGCTGGACGCTGGCGCAACTGATTTTCTGACCAAGCCGATTGACCGCATCGAGTTCCTGGCACGGGTTAAAAACATGCTCGCGCTGAGCGAGAGCCGCCGACAGCTGGCGGACCGGGCTGCTTGGCTGGCCGATGAGGTCCGCAAGGCGACGGCCGATATCCTGGAGCGAGAACGCGAGACCGTGGTGCGCCTGTCAAAGGCCGCCGAATACCGCGACCCCGAAACCGGTGCGCACATTCTTCGCATGGCGCATTACGCTGCCCTGATCGCCCGCGGCATGGGCCTGCCCGAGGCGGACCAGGAGTTGCTGCTTCTCGCCGCACCGCTGCACGATGTCGGCAAGGTCGGCATACCAGACGCGATCTTGCTGAAGCCCGGTCGTCTAGGCCCGGATGAGCTTCACATCATGAAAAAACATGCAGAGTATGGCCATCAGATCCTGGACGGCAGCCTGTCCCGGGTGTTGCAGGCTGGCGCCATCATTGCCTGGACTCACCACGAAAAATTTGATGGCACGGGTTACCCCAGGGGTCTTCAGGGCCATGATATTCCTGTGTTTAGCCGGATTGTGGCGGTGGCCGATGTCTTCGACGCGCTCACATCACAGCGGCCTTACAAAACCGCCTGGGCGTTGGAACCGGCGATGCAGCACATCCAGGCCGGTGCCGGAACCAGCTTTGACCCAGACTGTATTGCCGCATTGCTCAGTGAATGGGACAACGTCCTGGCTGTACGCGAGCGCTTTGCGGACTAGCCCTGAGCCCGGCGGGTTGCTAGCGCAACACCAGCACCGGAACCTGTGAGTGTGTGAGCACCTGTTGCGTCTCGCTGCCCAGCAGCAAACGTTTCACGCCACGGCGGCCGTGTGAGGCCATCACGATCAGGTCGCACTTCTGTTTTTTAGCTGCAGCGATGATCGCGTCAGACACCAGATCTGACTTCACGGTGATCGCGCGGGTTTTGACCCCCTTGGCTTCTGCCGATTTCTTCACGGCATCAACTACCCCTTGAGCCGCCTCAGTCCACTGCTTTTCAATGCGGCTTACCTCGGCCGCCTGCAGCGCCAGGCCACCTTCGAAATAGCTTTGGGGATACCGCGCGACCACCTTGATGACCACCAACTCGGCATTGGCGAGCGCGGCCAGGGCGATGGCGTGGCTGACGGCCTTTTTGGACAGGGTTGAGCCATCGGTGGCAACAAGAATTTTTTGGTACATGGGTCGGTCTTTGGGGCTTTTGAAAGTTGTAGCTTAGGCCGACCAACCGGCGCTGACCTTGATCTTCGTCAATTAAACCCAAGTGCCGACCCGGTAGGCTCGTCCACCATGTCTTCCATCAATCCCGTCATGTCCGTTATTGACCGATTGCCAGCCAGCGGCACCGCCTCAAGCGCGATCGCAGAGGGGCCCAATGCCGACTGGCGCATTCTGGACGACGTGCAGGAGTGGTCGGCTTTCAGCCGACCAGCACCCGGCTCGGAACCCTGCTGGGAGTCGAGCGTTGTGATCGAGGGCATGCATTGCGCCGCCTGCGCTTTGACGGTGGAGGATGCGCTGCGCGCCGTGCCGGGTGTGCTGCGGGCAGAGGTCAGCGCCGCCAGCCATCGGGCCCGGGTGCTGTGGTCAGCAGAGCGGGTGCAGCCCTCGGGCTGGATGCAGGCGGTGCAGGCTGCTGGTTATCGGGCCGTGCCGGCGAACGACGCTCAAGCCTGGGCCCGGCGACTGGCCGAATCGCGCACGGCCTTGTGGCGGTTGCTGGTCGCCGCCCTTTGCATGATGCAGGTCATGATGTATGCCTACCCGGCTTACGTGGCCGCCCCCGGTGATTTGTCCGCCGAAATGTCGCAGCTGCTGCGCTGGGCCTCCTGGGTGCTGACGCTGCCCGTTCTATTGTTCTCTTGCGGGCCGTTTTTCAGCAGCGCGCTGCGTGATCTGGCCCAGCGCCGTATGAGCATGGACTTACCGGCGGCTCTGGGCATGCTGATCACCTTTGGTGTCAGCAGCGCCGGCACCTTTGATCCTGATGGCATCTTTGGCGCTGAGGTCTATTTTGATTCGTTGACCATGTTTGTGACCTTTTTGCTATTCGGACGCTGGCTGGAAACACGCCTGCGCGACCAGACCGCCGGCGCGCTTGAAGCCTTGATGAATCGTTTGCCTGACAGCGTGGCGCGCCTTACACCTCAGGGCGACTTCGAACGGGTGCCGGTACGCCGCTTACAGCCCGGTGATGTGATTCAGGTTCGGCCCGGTGAGGCCTTTGCCGCCGATGGCGAGTTGCTGTTGGGCGAGACCCGGGTGGACGAATCGCTGCTGACGGGCGAGTCCTACCCGGTGCAGCGAGGGCCTGGCGCTGCGGTGATCGCCGGCAGTCACAACTTGTTGTCGGTCGTGCAGGTGCGGGTGACCCAGGTTGGTCCGGACACGCGCTACGCCCGCATCGTGGCCCTGATGGAGAGCGTCTCGGCCAGCCGGCCCAGGTTGGCCCGACTGGCCGACCGCCTGGCTCGGCCCTTTTTGCTGTCGGTACTGGTTGCTGCTGCTTTGGCCTGCGCTTATTGGTGGCGGCAGGATCCGGGCCATGCGCTCATGGTGGCGGTGGCGGTGTTGGTCGTGACCTGTCCTTGTGCGTTGTCGCTCGCCACGCCGGCGGCCATGCTGGCGGCCGCTGGTGCCTTGGCACGGCGCGGGGTGTTGGTACGCCGGCTCGACGCCTTTGAGGCGCTGGCCACGGTGGACACGGTGATGTTCGACAAGACAGGCACGCTCACCCGCGATGGTCTTGCGCTGGCGGGCACCCAGGTCCGTGCCGGAATGACGGGGGCGCTGGCGTTGGCCCAAGCGGTGGCGCTGGCCCGGCATTCGCTGCATCCGGCGTCACGCGCGTTAATGGCGGCATTCACCAGCCAGCAAACTTCGGCAAGCCCTACCGACTGGCTGGCATTGGCCGTCACCGAAACCGCAGGCGGCGGTGTCTCAGCCCGGGTGGGTTATGCGCCTGAGGGGCGAGACGCCATTGAGATGCGGCTGGGCTCAGCCGCATTCTGTCGATTGGTGCAGCCAGAGAGTAGCCTGATGCAGGTCTTTTTGGCGGATGCCCAAGGCTGGCTGGCGACATTCGACTTGCAGGAGGACCTGCGACCTGACGCCCGCGCCACCGTGCAGGCCCTGGCGGCGGCTGGGATCTCGGTTCACCTGCTGTCAGGTGATCGGCCCCTCGCGGTGGCCCGAGTGGCCCAATCGCTTGGCATTGCGTCCCATGCCGGCGCTTGTACGCCGCAGCACAAGCTTGACTTTTTGCGAGGGGCCCAGCAGTCGGGTCGCCGGGTGGCGATGGTTGGCGACGGCCTCAACGACGGCCCGGTGCTGGCGGGCGCCCAGGTCTCCTTCGCCTTTGGTCAGGCGGTCCCACTGGCGCAAGCCAAGGCCGACTTTGTGGTGCCCGGTAGCCAACTGCTCGCCGTAGCGCAGGCCCTGCTGCTGGCGCGGCGCACCGTGCGCGTCGTGCGCCAGAACCTGGCCTGGGCGGCCCTGTACAACGCGGTTTGCGTGCCACTGGCGGTGGCGGGTCTGATGAGTGCCTGGGTCGCTGGGCTGGGCATGGCCCTCAGTTCCCTTTTGGTGGTCCTCAATGCGCTGCGCCTCGCCGGCAAAACGCCGGAGCAGACGCACAGCTGATGGACATCCTGTACTTGCTCATCCCGCTGTCAGTGATGCTGGTTTTTTTCATCCTGGGGGGGCTGTGGTGGGCCATTCACCGCGGTCAATTTGAGGACATCGAAGGCGAGGGTGAACGAATTTTGAAGGACCCGTGACCGTATATGGCCGACGGTTGACATGCGTCAAATCAGGAGAGTGCGTTCCGCAACACACTCCGTTTCAGCGAATCAAGAAGGGGTGAATATGGTTTTTGGAAACGCGCAGGCAAGCACCTACAACGACCAGGTGGTGCGGCAATTTGCCATCATGACGGTGGTCTGGGGCGTGGTGGGCATGCTGGTCGGCGTGATCATCGCTGCGCAACTGGCCTGGCCAGAGCTCAATTTCGGCATTCCCTGGCTCAGCTATGGGCGCTTGCGTCCACTGCATACCAATGCGGTGATCTTTGCCTTTGGCGGTTGCGGTCTGTTTGCGTCGGCCTACTATGTGGTGCAGCGCACCTGCCATGTGCGCCTGTTCAGTGACAAGCTGGCGGCCTTTACTTTCTGGGGATGGCAACTGGTGATTCTCGCGGCTGCTGTTTCATTGCCTCTGGGCTACACCCAAGGTAAGGAATACGCAGAATTGGAGTGGCCGATCGACATTCTGATCACGCTGGTCTGGGTCTCGTTCGCGGTGGTGTTTTTCGGTACGGTGGGCACGCGCAAGGTACGCCATATCTACGTGGCCAATTGGTTTTTTGGCGCCTTCATCATCGCCGTGGCCTTGCTGCACCTGGTCAATAGCGCGGCCATGCCGGCCGGGTTCATGAAGTCCTACTCGGCCTATGCCGGGGTGCAGGACGCGATGGTGCAGTGGTGGTACGGCCACAATGCGGTGGGCTTCTTTTTGACTGCCGGCTTCCTGGGCATGATGTACTACTTCATCCCCAAGCAGGCCGAGCGCCCGGTCTACAGTTACCGCCTGTCCATCGTGCACTTCTGGGCGTTGATCTTCACCTACATGTGGGCGGGCCCGCACCACCTGCACTACACCGCCTTGCCCGACTGGACGCAGTCGGTTGGCATGGTGTTCTCACTGATTCTGCTGGCGCCAAGCTGGGGCGGGATGATCAATGGCGTCATGACCCTGTCGGGCGCCTGGCACAAGCTGCGTGACGACCCGATCCTGCGCTTTTTGATCGTGTCGTTGTCCTTCTATGGCATGAGCACCTTTGAAGGCCCAATGATGTCGATCAAGACCGTCAACGCGCTGAGCCATTACACCGACTGGACGGTGGGCCATGTGCATTCCGGCGCCCTGGGTTGGGTCGGCCTGGTCACCATGGGCAGCATGTACTACCTGATCCCGCGTCTGTTTGGCCAGAGGCAGATGTACAGCGTCAAAGCCATTGAGGTGCATTTTTGGACCGCCACCATCGGCATCGTGATTTACATCGCGGCCATGTGGATTGCCGGGGTGATGCAGGGCCTGATGTGGCGTGCTGTCAATGCCGACGGGACCCTGACCTACACCTTTGTGGAGTCGGTCAAGGCGAGCTACCCCTTCTATGTGCTGCGCCTGATCGGCGGCTTGTTGTACCTTGCCGGCATGCTGATCATGCTGTGGAACGTACTCAAAACTGCGACCAACGGCCGCTCAGTCAATGTGACTATTCCGGCGGTTGCTGCCGCCCACGCCTGAAGGAGACAACACCATGGCCAACAACACAGGCGGCGGTTTGTCGCATGAAAAAATCGAGACCAGCAACTTTCTGATGATCGTGCTGATCCTGCTGGTTCTGCTGGTGGGCGGGTTGGTGGAGATCGTGCCGCTGTTCTTCCAGAAGTCCACCACTGAGCCGGTCAAGGGCCTGCAGCCTTACACCGCGCTGCAGCTGGCGGGGCGTGACATCTACACCCGAGAAGGTTGCTACAACTGCCACTCGCAGATGATTCGGCCGTTTCGTGCGGAGACCCTTCGCTACGGCCATTACTCGGTCGCGGGTGAATTTGTCTACGACCACCCGTTCCAGTGGGGCAGCAAACGTACAGGGCCTGACCTGCACCGTGTCGGCGGCAAGTACAGCGACCAGTGGCAGCGCGATCACCTCAATAATCCGCGCGACTTGGTGCCCGAATCCAACATGCCTGCCTACCCGTGGCTGTTGAAGAATGCCGTGGACGCCGACACCATGCCCGCCCACATGCGGGCGCTGCGAACCGTGGGCGTGCCCTATACCGACGACCAGATCAGCAAATCAGTCGCCGAACTGCAGGGCAAAACCGAAGTTGACGCGGTCATCGCGTATCTACAGGTGCTTGGCACCTTGGTCAAGTAAGCCGGAGGCGCCAAAAATGGACTTTGATGTCAACACCCTGCGTGCCATGGCCACTGTGCTCAGTTTCATGACCTTCATTGGTATCGTGGTCTGGGCCTATTCACGCCGCAATGCGGCTGATTTCGAAGAGGCTGCCCGGCTGCCCTTCGAGCAGGACTGAGCGCGCTAGCCAAAGGAAAACACCCATGAGCGATTTCACAAGCAATTTCTGGTCGGTCTTCGTGACCGTGGTCACCTTGGTCAGCATTGTGGCCTGCCTGCTGCTGCTGTGGTTCACCGGCAAGGCCCGGGCCATGACTGCCAGCGACAACACCACCGGTCATGTCTGGGACGGCGACCTGCGCGAGATGAACAACCCTTTGCCCCGCTGGTGGGCCTGGTTGTTTGTTCTGACCGTCATCTTTGCCTTGGTTTATCTGGCGCTTTACCCCGGACTGGGCAACTACGCTGGCCAACTTGGCTGGACGTCGACCGGGCAGCACCAGTCAGAGCTCGACAAGGGCAATGCCGAAGTGGCGCCCCTGTACGCCAAATTCACAGCCATGGCGCCGGAGGCGGTGGCCGCTGACCCCCAGGCCATGGCGATCGGCGAGCGCCTGTTCATGAACAACTGCGCCCAGTGCCATGGTTCTGATGCGCGTGGCAGCAAGGGCATCCCCAACCTGACCGACACAGATTGGCTGCATGGTGGTGCACCAGCGACCATCAAGGAAACGCTGACCAAGGGCCGCTTGGGCAATATGCCGCCCATGGCGGCAGCACTGGGTGGCGCTGACGACGTCAAAAATGTGGCGCAGTATGTACTCAGCCTGTCAGGCAGTCCCCATGACTCCTTGAAGGCCGCCTTGGGTAAGCCCAAGTTTGCGGTTTGTGCCGCCTGCCACGGCGCTGATGGCAAGGGCAACCCGGCCCTCGGTGCACCCAACCTGACCGATGATGTCTGGCTGCATGGCTATGGCGAGGCTGCCATTCTGACCATGATCAACAACGGCAAGGTGAACCAAATGCCGGCTCAGGCCGACAAGCTGACCGAGGCCCAGATTCACGTGCTGGCGTCTTATGTGTGGGGTTTCTCCAACAAGGGCGTGGCTGCGACCAAGTGATGCCGCCTGAGCGCAAGGTGATCCCCATCCGGCCGAAGCCCATGGCAGCGGCGGTGACAGGCGAGGGTGCCCGGGGCGTGGATGGCGAGATGATTTCGCTCTACGCCTCGCACGAGACCATTTACCCGCGCAGCGTCTCTGGCCTGTTTTCGCGCTGGCGCTGGGCTATGGTGGTGCTGACCCAGTTGGTGTTCTATGGCTTGCTTTGGCTGGAGTGGGGCCAACGTCAGGCCGTGTTGTTTGACCTGGGCGCGCGACGGTTTTACATCTTCGGACTGGTGCTCTACCCACAGGATTTCATCTACCTCACCGGTCTGCTGGTGATCTCGGCGCTGTCGCTGTTTCTTTTCACGGCGGTGGCAGGGCGCCTGTGGTGCGGCTATGCCTGCCCGCAGACGGTGTACACCGAGATCTTTTTGTGGATAGAGAAGCAGGTCGAGGGTGATCGCTCGGCGCGTATGCGCCGTGACGCCGAGCCGTGGTCAGTGGACTGGCTGTGGCGCAAGGGCACCAAGCACAGCCTCTGGCTGGCGGTGGCGCTGTGGACCGGCTTTACCTTTGTCGGCTACTTCACGCCGGTGCGCGAACTCGCGCGCGAATCGCTGCAGCTGGGTCTGAGCGCCTGGGAGCTGTTCTGGACCCTGTTTTACGGCTTTGCAACTTACGGAAACGCCGGCTTCATGCGTGAACAGGTGTGCAAGCACATGTGTCCGTACGCCCGGTTCCAAAGCGCTATGTTTGACCGGGACACGCTGATCGTCACTTACGACCAAGTCCGCGGTGAGCCGCGCGGTGGGCGCTCGCGCAAGGCTGACCTGGCGGCCTTGAACCTGGGCGCTTGTGTTGGCTGTAGTTTGTGTGTTCAGGTTTGCCCTACCGGCATTGACATCCGGCGTGGCTTGCAGTACGAGTGCATTGGCTGCGGCGCCTGCGCCGACGTGTGCGACACGGTGATGGACAAAATGGGCTATGCGCGTGGCCTTGTCAAATACACCACAGAGAACGCCTTGAGCCGAGGCTGGACGCGGGCGCAGACCTTGCGCCATGTGCTGCGCCCGCGTATTTTGGTTTACTCCAGCGTGCTCGTGGCGATTGTGGTGACCATGCTGGTGAGCTTGTCGCTGCGCACGCTATTCAAGGTGGACGTGGTGCGCGACCGTGGCGTCACGGCGCGCATCGTGGGTGCCGGCCGGATTGAGAACGTTTACCGGCTGCAGCTGATGAATGCGACCGAATCGGCACAGCAGTACCAGTTGTCGGTTGCTGGTCTGCCGGGCCTGGTCATCAGTTCGGAGCCCCTGGTGGCGGTCGCTGCCACCCAGTCGCGTTGGGTTGCAGTGCGGGTGCAGTTGCCGCCCGAGGCTGCGGTGCCAGGTTCCCATCCGATTCATTTTGAAATTGATTCACTTGACGCTGGGGGACATCTGAGCGAACGCTCTGTGTTCCTGGTGCCGCAACCATAAGGCCATGAAGTCCATGAAACACGTTGATACCGCCCCTGCACCCTGGTGGAAATTTGGCCATGTCTGGCTGGTGGTATCGGGCCCACTGGTGGTGGTGGTGGCCAGTTTCATTACCCTTTACCTGGCCGTGACCCGGCCTGATCCGGTGGTCAGCGAGGACTATTACCAGCAGGGTATCAACATCAATCAAAAGCGCCAGGCGAGTCAGGATGCCAGTCTGGCACCGGCGATGCAGGCCCGTAACCATGCGGCCACCGGAGTGGTTCCCGAGCCCCGCCCGGTGGCTAAACCCTGATGGCCACAGCGATGGATGCAACAGAACACCCACCGCCATGGTCACTGCGACTGATGGCGATTGCCTGGCCCGGCTTTTTGGTCGCCTGCCTGCTGGAGTTGTTGGTGTTTGCCCTGGTCGACCCGCAGGATGTGCGCTGGATGGGGCACCAGCTTATGTCCTCACGGGAGGCCGTCTATACGCTTACTTTTTTTGTTTTCTGGGCGGCGGCGATGCTGTCGAGCGCGCTCACCTACCTGCTGTCAGCCGGGCTCAGTGGCAGGCCTTGGGATTAACGATGTCCTTGAGTGCCTCGGCATCAAGAATATGCACATGCCGTTGGTGGACTTCGATGATGCCCTCTTCGGCAAATTTGGAAAAAGTGCGGCTCACGGTTTCCAGCTTGAGCCCCAGGTAGCTGCCAATTTCTTCACGGGTCATGCGCAGCACCAACTCCGACCGCGAGAACCCGCGGGCATGCAGGCGCTGCACCAAGTTGAGCAGAAAAGCGGCCAGCCGTTCCTCAGCCCGCATGCTGCCCAGCAGCAGCATCACCCCGTGTTCACGCACGATCTCGCGGCTCATGATTTTGTGCACGTGGTGTTGCAGCGCATTAATCTCGCGTGACAGCTCCTCGATCCGGTCAAATGGCATGACACAGACCTCCGCGTCCTCCAGCGCTACCGCGTCGCAGGCGTGCCGGTCGTTGACGATGCCATCCAGCCCGATGACCTCCCCGGCCATCTGAAAGCCTGTGACTTGGTCCCGTCCGTCCTCGGCGATCAGGCAGGTTTTGAAGAAGCCGGTGCGGATGGCGTAAAGGCTGGTGAATTTTTCGCCGTTTCTGAACAGGGTGGCGCCGCGCTTCACCTTGCGTCTGACACCGACCACCGCGTCAATCCGGTCTAGCTCCTCAGCGGTCAGGTCCATGGGCATGCACAGCTCGCGCAGATTGCAGTTGGAGCAGGCAACTTTGATGGTGTGTGGGTTCATGTTCCGGATTTTGGCACCAATCGCGCCAGGACTGTGACTCAGATCAATGCCGTTCTGACCCGATATCGCTCGCATTTGACCTGCGTCAATCAAATCGGTCGTTGATCTGGGCATATTGGGTCTACAACTTGGATATTCATGAAGACCGCCGCCACTCAGACCCTGCCCATGACCCCTGAACTCCTGACCCGCCATGACGTGTCGGGCCCGCGTTACACCTCTTACCCTACCGCAGATCGCTTTGTTGAAGCATTTTCCGCTACGGACTACGCCCAGGCCTTGCAACTGCGACGCGCCGGCGCCGCGGGCATGACGCTGCCGTTGTCCCTTTATGTGCACCTCCCGTTTTGTGAGTCCCTGTGTTACTACTGCGCCTGCAACAAGATCATCACCCGGCACCATGAGCGGGCCGCCCCCTATTTGCGTTACCTGGGCCGCGAGATCGACCTGCATGTGGCCGAGCTGGGTCCCGGGCAGGCCGTGTCGCAACTCCATTTGGGCGGCGGTACGCCAACTTTTTTGAACGACACCGAGTTGCGTGAACTGATGGGTATGTTGCGTCGCAGTTTTTCGCTCACGCCCAGCGCCGAACAGTCCATTGAGATCGACCCGCGCACGATGGACCCGGGCCGACTTGACACCCTGGCTGAGCTCGGCTTCAACCGGCTCAGCTTTGGGGTGCAGGACTTCGACCCTGCGGTGCAGAAGGCGGTGCACCGAATCCAGCCAGCGGAACAGGTGTTTTCCCTGGTTGAGGCGGCGCGCCAGCGCAACTTCGAATCGGTCAACCTTGATTTGATCTATGGGCTACCGCAGCAGACGCCGGAGTCCTTCGATCGGACGCTGGCACAGGTGGCTGCGCTGCAACCGGACCGCATCGCCTTGTACGCCTACGCCCATCTGCCGGAGCGTTTCAAACCGCAGCGACGCATCATCACCGCCGAGTTACCCAATGCGGCCGCCAAGGTGGCCATGCTGTCGCGCTCACTGGCGGCGTTCCAGGCTGCGGGCTACGTGTATGTCGGTATGGACCACTTCGCTTTACCCGAGGATGCACTGGCCGTTGCCAAAAGGCAGGGGCGCTTGCACCGCAACTTTCAGGGCTACAGCACTCAGCCCGATTGCGACTTGATTGGGCTGGGCGTCTCGTCAATTGGCCGGATCGGCGCCACCTACAGCCAAAATGCCAAGACCATGTCAGAGTATTGCGATCTGCTTGACCAGGGTCGCTTTCCTGTGGTCCGGGGTCTGGCCATGTCGCGCGATGATCTGCTGCGCCGTGCGGTCATCATGGCGCTGATGTGCCAGGGGCAAGTGCAGTTCGAGTCGATCGAACTGGCTTGGCTGGTCGATTTCGGTCGCTACTTTGCCGCTGAGCTGTTTGCCCTGCAAACACTCGTCGAGCAAGGCTTGGTGACCTTGGACGGCAGCAGCATCCAAGTAACGGCCACCGGTTGGTATTTTGTGCGTGCCGTAGCCATGGTGTTTGACCGATACCTGCAGTCTGACCGCAACCGGACGCGCTTTTCCCGCATCATTTGACGTTTTTTCATGCAAAGTTCGCTGGCCTTGACGGCCTTGCTGATGGGCCTGGCCGGCGGACCCCACTGTGTTGCCATGTGCGGTGCCGCCTGTGCCGGCATCGCCCAAGCGGCGGGCCCGCACCGGGCAAGGGCACTGTGGGGGTTTCAGGCCGGTCGTGTGTTGGGCTATTCCGCTCTGGGCGGGCTTTCACCGGCTTCGATGCAGGGACTGGGCTGGTTGACAGTGCAATCGGCGGCGCTGAGGCCGGTTTGGAGTCTGTTGCACGTCGGCGCCTTGGTGCTTGGGCTTATGCTGCTGTTTAAAGCGCAGCAACCGGTTTGGCTGGAGCGTACCGGGCGCAGGCTTTGGGCAGGCGCGCGCCGATTGGCCGCAGGTGGAGGTCGGGGTATGCCGGTGGTCGTGGGCGCCTTATGGACATTTCTGCCCTGTGGCCTGCTGTATTCAGCCCTGCTGGTGGCGGCGCTGACCGGACAGGTCTGGCAGGGCGCGGGTGTGATGGCGCTCTTTGCCCTGGGCAGCGGCGTGTCGATGTTGCTGGGGCCCTGGCTCTGGCTGCGTCTGAGTGGCCTTGGCGGGGCAGGACCAGGTGCTCCAAGTCGTGCAGGTGGCGACTGGGGTGTGCGATTGGCTGGCTTGGCGCTGGCCGGTAGTGCGGCGTGGGCCCTGTGGATGGGACTGGCCCATAACGCCGCGCCCTGGTGCGTGGTGGGGTGAGCGGTCGCTGGTTGCGACAAGGTTTACAGCAACTGCAGGCTTTGCGAGCCAATCCAGCGTTGTCCCGGGTCAAGGTGCACAGGGCGACTGAGTTGGGCCGCCTCAATGCACAGCATATTCCGGTAGCCCTGCGGTGTCATGTCCGGCAGCGTGGCGCACAAGGCTTCCCCCGGGTTCCAGACCACGACGTCTGAGAAACCCTGCTGGCGGATGGCGATTTGGCGTACTGCCTCGCCTTGTTGTTCGTGCAGCAGCAGGTCCGGCTGGCACTGTCGATAGACGCGGTTGAGTTGGTCTGTGGTCGCAAACAGGGCTTCGGATTGCATTTTTTCCTGCTGGTCGACCGCATCAATGTAAGGCAGGCCCTCGAGACCAAGGATCCTCGCCTGGTTGATGTCGGTCACCGCCAGATAGGTGTGCAGTGCACTGGTGAAATCGAAGGTGGTCGTCCCTGTGTTCAGGCAGCTGAGTTCCAGGTGCAAGCGTCGCCCGAAAACCTGAATGCGCACTTGCAGGGAGAACTGGTGCGGCCACAGCCCCCGCGTGCTGTCATCGTCGCTCAGGCTCAGTACGGCTGTCGTGGCGTCGCTGCTGGCGGCGTTCAGTTGCCAGGGCAGGGTGCGCGCAAACCCATGCTGGCCCAGAGGGCCTAGCTTGGCAAACTGGGGAAACACCACAGGCACGCCACCGCGCACCGGGCGGCCTGCTGCCACTGCCGAGGCGGGTGACAGGTAGAGCTGCTCGCCGGCGCCGGCGGGTGTCCAGGACAGCAGGTGAGCGCCCTGGAGGAGGATGCGAGCTTCTGCACCGTCTGGCCCACACAGCGCGAAGCTTGGCAGGACTTGAGTCTTTGGATCCGCGCTCATACCGCGCTTGGTTCAAGCAGCTGCAGCAGACCATCCAGCAGCAGTGGCACCGCCGCACCCTCCTGCTCCAACTGATGGCCGCTGCTTTGGGCCTCCAACCGGGGCAAGGGCAAATCGACCAGCAGGCCGCGCTTGGAAAACGCCTCGGTGAAGGCTGCCCATGCGCCCGGGTTTTCAATAAAAGGGCCTGTGATGACCAGGTGACTCGGGAAAAATACCCGGCAGAGGTTGCAGGCTGCCAACACCACCTCTTGCAGCGCCTGGCTGAAGACGGGGTGCTCGGTCAGCGGCATCGTGCGCAGCAGTTCAGCGGCTTGTGTTTCGTCCATCGCATGGCCGAAGCGGGTACCCAGTAAGGCGGGTCCGATGGCCCAAAGTGCAGCCACGGTCTCAAGGCAACCGCTGTGGCCGCACCTGCACCGCAGGCTCTGATTTGACAATTGCCAATGGCCGACCTCGCCAAAGCCGGTGGTGTTGTCGACACTGGCCCCATGGTTGACGCTGAAGGCGGCGCCAATGCCATAACCCCAATGCAGCATCAGGGTGCGCTCCGAGGTGCCGACAGTTCCTCGGCGGATGCAGCGGGCCTGCAGTTGGGCGTCCATGTTGCGGACAACTTGCAAGGCGGCCCCGGCCGGCATGGGTAGCGCTGTCAGCTTCAGGTTTCTGATGCCGGGCCAGCGCGCAGCGAATACCCAACTGGCTGCGTCGACGTTGATCAACCCTGACAAGGCATAGCTGATGCCCACCATGTGTGTGCCTTGCGGGAGTCGTACCAGGGCACGTTGCTGGAGCCCCTTTAACGCGGCGTCCATGGCTGCGTTGTCACCCTGAGGGTCGACCACAGCGCTGTCGTGCCAGATCTCCTGCCCAAGCAGGTTGACGGTGACCAGGTGCAGCGCTTGGCTGTGCACCATCAGGACGGCCACGGCCAGGCGGTTGGGGTTGGCGATCAACTGTCCCAGGGGACGCCCACGACCCCCAGGCTTGCTGGGTAATTCGGTGACCAATTGGGCTTTGACCATGGCGCCAACCCAGGCTGACACGGTGGTTGATCGCACCCGCAGATGTTTGGAGATGGCTATTCTTGACGTGGCGACCCCCATCAAGATGGACATGAACGCCAGAATTGCACCGCCTTGGCCGCTCATCTCCAACCAGCCAAACCAGGCCGGCGCCTCAAACGTCTCGCCCGCCTGCCCCAGCCGGGGGGTAGCCTGTAACGGCGGCGGCTGGGACGGTTTGGGCATCCTTAAATTTTAAGACCACTGCGTTTTTTAAGGTTGAAATTTCATGCAAAAGTAGCTGACATAAGGATAAACCCCATGTTCAACGATTGGAGGTTGATTTAAAAACATACTGGTTCTAAAATCTTAGGCGATGCGTCAATTCGGATGCAGAGCATGGTGGCGTTTATCCTTTTCAGGAGATGGTTAATGACTGATTTTTCCAGTGAATTCGATCGTCGTAATTTCTTGCGTGGCCTGTCCGGCGGCGCTTTGGCCGGCGTTGTTGGCATGCCCATGGCGGCCCACGCGGCCAGCCCGGACCTGCCCAAGCAGCCGGTGGCCATTAACATAATGGACGTAGGCGGTGCCCTAGCCTTGATTCAGCCAGCGTTTGAAGACTACAAAAACACCCGGGGCCAGTATGTGTCGCGGATCGGCTTTATCAAGGCGCCGGCCCCCGAGCTGGCGAGCAAACTCAAAGTGCAGCAGGCGGCTGGGCGTTTGGACATTGATTTGGTGCTCACTGGCAGTGACGGCCTCGCCTCGGGATTGGAGCAAGATCTGTGGCTCAAGATCCTGCCCGAGCACGACGTCAAGTTTCCTAACCTAGAGGCAAATTATGAGCCGGCTGCCTTGAGGCTGCACAAAGTTCAGGGCCGAGGCTTTGGCGTGGTGTGCAACTACTACCCTTCGGGCCCGCTGATTGAGTACGCGCCTGAGCGCGTTAAAAATGTACCGACCACCGCCGAGGAACTCTTGGCCTGGGCCAAGGCCAACCCCAACCGCTTCATGTATGCCCGACCGGCCAACTCCGGCCCCGGGCGTACCTTCATGATGGGCCTGCCCTACCTGCTCAAAGACAAAGATCCGTCAGACCCCGTGGCCGGATGGGAAAAAACCTGGGCCTACCTTCAAGAGCTGGGCAAATATGTGGAGTACTACCCCGGTGGTACGGGTGCCACCATGAAGGAGTTTGGTGAGGGTTCCCGCGACATCATCATCACAACCACCGGCTGGGACATCAATCCACGCGCCCTGGGTATCGTGCCCAAATCAGCTGCCATCGGCACGCTCAAGGGCTTCCATTGGGTCTCAGACGCGTTCTTCATGTGCATTCCCAAAGGCATCACGAACGATCGGCTGGCTGTGACGCTGGACGTCATGGCGCATATCCTCAAGCCCGAAATGCAGGCTATTTCTTACGACGAGGGTTACCTGTACCCGGGGCCAGCGGTCAAAAACGTGCCCTTGAGCCTGGCACCCAAGCGCAGTCAGGACGTGATCCGTGAGTTTGGTCGTCCTGAATACGCCAGCTTGATTGCCAACAACCCGATTGAATTGCCACTCGACACCACCAAAATGGTGGTGGCTTTCCGGATGTGGGATCAATTGGTGGGGGCAAAACGCGCCAAATGATGTTGCAGACCGGACAAAACTTTCGCACGCTGCACATTGAGGGCATGGCGCGGACCTTTGGCGACTTCAAGGCGCTCAATGGGATCACGCTCGATATCCAGCGGGGGGAATTTGTTGCGCTTTTGGGGCCGTCGGGTTGTGGCAAGTCGACGGCACTGAATTGCATTGCGGGCTTGTTGCCCATGACCGGTGGCACCATTCGGCTTGACGACCAGCGCATTGACCTGCTGAAAACCGAGGACCGGGGATTTGGCATGGTCTTTCAGAACTATGCGCTCTTTCCCCACATGACGGTGCGCGACAACATCGGCTTTGGCTTGCGCATGCGTGGCGTGCCCGGGGCCGAACTGAACCGGCGGGTGCAAGCCGCTGTGGCTCTGGTGCGCATGCAGGAGCAGGCCCACAAGCTGCCCGGCCAGTTGTCGGGCGGCCAGCAGCAACGGGTTGCGATTGCCCGCGCCATTGCGATCGAGCCGTCTCTGGTGCTGATGGACGAGCCCCTGTCCAACCTTGACGCCAAGCTGCGCCTGGAGATGCGCCAAGAGATCCGCCGTATCCACATGCAGCAGCATGCGACCACCGTTTATGTCACCCACGATCAGGAGGAGGCCCTGTCCCTGGCCGACCGGATCGTCGTGATGCGTGACGGCCAGGTGCAGCAGGTTGGCAGCCCCTCCGACTTGTATGACTTGCCGGTTGACCTGGCGGTCGCTGATTTCATGGGTTTCCGTAACCGATTGACTGGCCGGGTGCAGATGCAGCAGGGCCAGCGGGTCACCGTGGCGGTGAGTGGTGCCGGCGGCGCGACCGAGTCGCTGATGGGGCGCGCGCGCCATGGCGGTTTGGGGGACCGCGTGGTCCTGGCTGTCCGGCCGGACGATCTCACCGTTCAGCCGCAAGGGTTACCCGGAATCTCAGCCGTGGTTGAAATGACCGAGTACCGGGGTCGGGGTTTCCAGGCCACGGGCAAGACCGCCGACGGGCAGACGGTGTATTTTTCGGTCGACCACGCGGTTCGCATCGGCGAGCCAGTCACCTTGGCCAGCAACCCTGACCGGGCCCTGGTTTACCCGGCATGACAACGCCATCGACCCCTTGGCCGCAGCGGCTGGCGCGTCAGGGTATCGACGGCAGTACCCTGCTGGTGCTGCCCGCCCTGCTGCTGCTGCTGGGTCTGTTTGTTTACCCATTTGTCTATGGTCTGGTGCTGTCTTTTCAACCCAAAGTGGGGGGCTGGCTGTCCAACTACCAGCGCTTTTTCGGCGACCCCTTCTTGTTCGATACCCTGGGAAAAACGCTGGCGCTGGCGTTTCCGGTGACGATTTTGAGTCTGTTGCTGGCTGTGCCTGTTGCCATGCGGGTCCGGTTGATGCAGCGGCAACGGCTTTTGACGACCTTGCTGGTCTTGCCCATGACCCTGGGCACCGTGCTCGTCGCGCAAGGCATGCTGGGCTATTTTGGTCCGCAAGGCTGGTTCAATCGAACCCTGATGGAGTTGGGCCTGCTGAGCAGCCAGGTCAAGCTGACCCACAATTACTGGGGCGTCCTGCTGTCTCTGCTGATCACGGGCTTTCCGCTCACCTTTTTGCTGACACTCTCCCATGTGACGGGTATTGACCCGGCTCTGGAACACGCTGCGGCCACACTGGGCGCCCGGCCGGCAGCGCGTTTCCGGCATATTTTTTTACCCCTGCTGTTGCCCGGCCTGAGCATGACCTTTTGCCTGTCTTTTGTTCAGGCTTTTTCCGTCTTCCCGTCGGCCGTGTTGGTGGGCGAGCCGGCCGATGCCACCCGGGTCATTTCCTTGGCCGCCTATCATGCGGCATTTGAAGAGTATGACGAGTCCATGGCGTCTGCGATTGCAATGCTGATGGGCGTCGTGCAACTCGGTGTGGTGGTGGCGGTACTGTCCCTGCGCTCACTGGTGTACCGCGGGCCGGTGGTCGGAGGCAAGGGCTGATGCGCGCGTTCTTGGGCCAATTCAGGGCCTTCCAAGGCCTGCGAAGCACCGGCGCGACCTTGTGGGTGTATGCGGTCTGGGCCCTCGTTGGGTGGTTTGTGCTCAATTTGTTGGCGCTGATAAGCAGCGTGGTGGTCAGCTCCTTTGCCACCCGTTGGTTGCGCTCCTGGTTGCCCGAAGGATGGACCCTACGCTGGTACTCGTCCGCCTGGGCTGAATTTCAGCTGGGCGACATCCTGATCACCACATTTGCGGTTGTGGCGGCGGTGGCCCTGCTGGCGGGATTATTGGGGGTGCCGGCAGCCTACGCTATGGCGCGCCGAGAGTTCCCTGGCAAGCGCTGGGTCATGCTGCTTTTTCTGGTGCCTCTGATGGTGCCGCCCGTGTCTTACGGTATCCCACTGGCCACGGTGCTCTATCAATTAGGCCCTGGGGGCACGATCTGGGGCGTTATCCTGGCCAATCTGGTGCCCACCGTTCCTTTTGTGATTTTGGTGATGATTCCGTTCATCGAGCAGATCGACCCCAAAATTGAATCAGCCGCCAGGGTGTTTGGCGCCAGCACCTTCCAATTGTTTATCCGGGTCCTCGTCCCGATGCTGGCGCCTGGTGTGCTGGCGGCACTGTTGCTGGTCATGGTTCGCACAATAGCGATGTTTGAGCTCACGTTTTTGACTGCTGGCCCGACCAGTCAGACGCTGGTGGTGGCGCTGTACTACGCCGTGTTCGCATCGGGTGTGCGTGCCGTCCAATCAATTGACGCCATGGCTGTTATTTACATGATCATCACGCTGCTGTGGTTGCTGATTGCGCTGCGGTTTGTCAACCCGACGCAGTTGGTCAGCCGGGTCAAGCAGACGACCCCAACCCAATAAAGAGAGATACGCATCGTGCAAATTCAACTGATCGACAAGGCCGGTGACCTGGGCCGTGAAGCTGCCAAATTTGGTGCGGCGGTGATACGGGAGGCCTTGGCGCGACGCGGTGAAGCCACGATCATCGTGGCCACTGGGGCTAGCCAGTTTGCCTTGCTAGAGGCTCTGGTGCGCGAACCCGATATCGATTGGTCGCGTGTGACGGCCTTTCATCTGGATGAATACATCAATTTGCCAGAGACACACCCAGCCAGTTTCAGGCTTTATTTGCGCCAACGCTTCTTGGCACCCCTGGCTGTGCAGCCCACATTTATTCCCGTGAATGGTGATGCGCCGGACCTGACGGCCGAGTTGGCTCGCCTAAACCATTTGTTGGAGGGTCGGGCTGTAGACTTGTGTTTTGCCGGCATCGGCGAAAACGGGCACCTGGCATTCAATGACCCCCCGGCGGATTTTGAGGTGCAGGACCCCTATATCGTGGTGAATCTGGACGAAGGTTGCCGCCGCCAGCAGTGGGGCGAGGGCTGGTTTCCAAGCTTGGAAGCGGTTCCCACGCAGGCGATCTCCATGTCGATCAAGCAGATCATGCGCAGCAACACCCTGTTACTGACCATCCCTGACCAGCGCAAGGCCGCAGCCGTCAAGCGGGCGGTCGAAGGCCCAGTCGACCCGGCCTGTCCGGCGTCGATCGTGCAGATCCACCCCAATTGCACGATCTTGCTCGATGCTGCGGCAGCCAGCGGCCTGTTACAACGGCCGGCGTCGAGGCTCTGAGGCGTGGCGCTGGCAGCAACCACCACGGTCCATGGCCTGGAGCCGGGAACGGGCCAGGCACTGACAGTCGAGGTCAAAGGCGGACTGATTCAAGCGGTGCACAGGGCGCAAGCGGCTGTGCCAGCAACCGGACAGGGCTGGCTGGCGGCAGGCCTGATTGATTTGCAGGTCAATGGTTACGCCGGGTATGACCTCAACGATGACCAGGTCACCCCTGAGACCGTGCAGGCGCTGGCACGGGCCATGCTGGCCAGCGGAGTCACCACTTTTTTACCGACCCTGATCACAGCGTCTGAGTCGCAACTGACACGGGCACTGGTTGCCATACAGGCGGCGCGGCGCCTGGACCCTGTCGTGGCAAACATGGTGCCTTACGTGCATGTGGAAGGCCCGGCCATAGCGCCTGAGGACGGTCCGCGTGGCGCGCATCCGGCCGCGCATGTTCGCCCGCCGAGCGTGGCTGAATTTGAGCGTTGGCAGCAGGCCAGCGGCTCGGTGGTAGGCATGGTCACCCTGTCGCCGCACTGGACTGAGTCTGCGGCCTATATTTCACACTTGGCCGGCTCTGGCGTGCATGTGGCGCTCGGGCACACCGACGCCAGCCCAGACCAGATTGCCATGGCCGTTCGTGCCGGGGCTCGAATCTCCACGCATTTGGGCAACGGCATGCATGCCATGATCAATCGCCGGCGGAACCCATTCTGGGCCCAGTTGGCGGATGACCGGCTCTGCGCCTCCTTCATTGCAGATGGCCACCACCTGGCACCCGAACTGCTCAAGGTCATGTTGCGCAGCAAGGGCTTGGGGCAATCCATGATCGTGTCTGATGCGACGGCGCTGGGCGGAATGCCGGCCGGCCACTACCAAGCCTCCATTGGTGGCGCCGTCACGTTGAGTGCCGGTGGCCGGTTGAGCATGAACGATGGCAGTGACCAGTACCTGGCAGGCGCGGCACTGCCCTTGCTGGCTGGCGTGGCGACCCTGGTCCGCGAAGCCGGTTTGGGTCTGCCAGAGGCGCTGGGGCTCGCCACGGCACAGCCCGGCCGGTGGGTCGGCGGGCGCGGCCTGCTGGCGCCGGGCCAAGCCGCTGACCTGATTCGATTCAACTGGGACACGACGATGGTGGTGCCCCAACTCACCGGTGTTTGGCTCGGCGGCCAGTCTATGATCTGACGGGGGTGCCGGGTGTCCCATACCATCGCAAGAAAGCGCAAGCCATGAAAATTACCAACGCCCGCGTGATTGTTTGCAGCCCTGGCCGCAACTTTGTTACGCTCAAGATCGAGACCGATGAGGGGCTGACCGGCATTGGCGATGCCACGCTCAACGGCCGGGAACTGTCGGTGGTGAGCTATCTCACCGACCACGTGATTCCCTGCCTGATCGGGCGGGATGCCCACCAGATCGAGGACATTTGGCAGTTTTTGTACCGTGGCGCCTACTGGCGTCGCGGGCCGGTCACCATGAGTGCCATCGCCGCCGTGGACACTGCGCTGTGGGACATCAAGGCTAAGGCCGCCAATATGCCCCTGTACCAATTGCTCGGTGGGCGCAGTCGCACTGGCGTCATGGTCTATGGCCATGCCAATGGCGCAGACATTGAACAGACCGTCGACGAGGTGCTGCGCTACAAGGCCATGGGCTATCTGGCGATTCGCGCTCAAAGCGGGGTGCCGGGCCTGGACAAGGTGTACGGCGTTGGCAAGGGCAATATGTTTTATGAGCCCGCAGATGCCGACCTTCCCAGCGAACACGACTGGTCTTCTGAAAAGTACCTGCTGCACACCCCCAAGCTGTTTGAAGCCGTGCGTGCGGCCGTGGGGCCAGATACGCATTTGCTGCATGACGTGCACCACCGCCTGACACCCATCGAGGCCGCCCGCTTGGGCAAGGCACTCGAGCCCCATCACCTGTTCTGGATCGAGGACGCTACCCCGGCCGAAAACCAGGAAGCCTTCAAGCTGATCCGGCAGCACACCACAACACCTCTGGCGGTGGGTGAAGTGTTCAACACCCTGTGGGACTGCAAGGACCTGATTCAAAACCAATTGATCGACTACATTCGCGCCACGGTGGTCCATGCTGGCGGCATCACCCACCTGCGCCGTATCGCAGACTTTGCAGCCCTCCACCAAGTGCGTACCGGTTGCCATGGTGCCACCGACCTGTCGCCGGTGTGCATGGGCGCGGCGCTGCACTTTGACACCTGGGTGCCTAATTTTGGCATTCAAGAGTACATGCGCCACACCGAGTTGACCGACGCGGTATTCCCTCACGCCTACAGCTTTTCAGCAGGCTTGATGCACTGTGGCGAAGCAATTGGCCACGGCGTTGACATCGATGAGGCCTTGGCAGCCAAGTACCCCTACCAGCGGGCTTATTTGCCGGTCAACCGACTGGCGCATGACGGCACGCTCTGGAACTGGTAGGGGCTGGCGGGGATAATTGCCCGCATGTCCCCGCGCACTGCACCACTGACATCCAGACCCGGGCGCCTCTCCGTCGCGCCGATGATGGACTGGACCGACCGCCATTGCCGCTACTTCCACCGCCTACTCAGCCGGCGAACTCTGCTTTACACCGAGATGGTGACCACCGGTGCGCTGCTTCATGGTGATGTGCCGCGGCACTTGCGTTACAACATTGAGGAACACCCGCTGGCCTTGCAACTTGGCGGCAGCGAGCCGGCCGATTTGGCGCACTGTGCGCGCCTGGGTGAGCAGTGGGGCTACGACGAGATCAACCTGAATTGCGGTTGCCCGAGCGAGCGGGTGCAGCGGGGTGCCTTTGGCGCCTGCTTGATGGCCGAGCCGGCGCTGGTCGCTGACTGCGTCAAGGCCATGCTCGATGTGGTGGGCATCCCGGTCACGGTCAAGCACCGCATTGGGATTGACCGAGCCGAGCGCTACGACTTTGTGCGTGACTTTGTGGGTGCCCTGCACCAGGCCGGCTGCAACACCTTCATCGTGCATGCGCGCAATGCCTGGTTGCAGGGCCTCAGCCCCAAAGAAAACCGAGAAGTGCCGCCCCTGCGCTACAGCCTGGTGCATCAGCTCAAACTTGATTTCCCGGGTTGTCAGATCGAGATCAATGGCGGCCTGACCAACAATGAGCAGGTGCAGGCCCAGTTGCAGCAGGTGGACGGCGTCATGATCGGGCGCGAGGCCTACCACAACCCCTGGTGGCTGATCGAATGGGACGCGCTGTTTTATGGCGAGGTAGCGTCTGAGAGCACCCGAGAGCAGATCGAGGAACACATGGTGGCCTACATGCTGCGCCAGGCCAGCGAATTTGGCACGCCCTGGTACCCGATTGCCCGGCACATGCTGGGCCTGCGCCATGGGCTGCCAGGCGCACGGCGCTGGCGCCAGGTCTGGAGCGATCACCGACTCAAGGCGCGGGACCCGCGGGAGGTGATGGCTCTGGCACGTGGAGAACAAAGTGTCCAAGCCTGATCCCCAGGAAAGGTTGGCGCTGACCCTGCTTTGGGTGATGCCGGCTCTGTGGGCGGTCAACTACATCGTGGCGCGGCTGGCGCCCGGGGTGGTGGCGCCACATCAGCTGGCGCTGGCGCGCTGGGGCTTGGCGGGCCTGGTCTTGCTGCTGCTGGCACGCGCCGATTTGTGGCGACACCGGCGCCACTTGCGTGACGTCTTCTGGCAATACCTGGTCCTGGGGGCCTTGGGCATGTTGGTTTGTGGCGCCTGGGTGTACCTGGGCGCGCAGACCACGTCGGCGATGAACATCGCCCTGATTTACACCGCGTCACCGGTGTTGATTGCCGTTGGCGCAGTGGTTTTTCTGGGGGACCGGCTGTCGGTCAGGCAGATTTTGGGCGTTTTGTTGTCACTCGTCGGGGTGATGCACGTCGTGGTGCGGGGGCATTGGCGTGCTGTGTCTGTTGCCGTTTGCCTGGTGGGAGGCGGGCTTGCCCGGCACGCCGGCCTGGAGCTGGCGCGCCACGGGCCTGGGCGTGACGGCCGCACTGCTGCCCGGTCTGGGCGCTTACTGGATGTATGGCTGGTCCCAAAAAGTGCTGGGCGCCAGCCGGGTCGCAGTGGCGTTGTACTTGGTGCCGTTGTACGCCGGGGTGGCGGCCTGGGTGGTGTTGGGCGAGCCCTTGGGCTGGCATCACCTGGGCGGCGGCGCGCTGATCCTGCCTGGTGTACTGTTGGTGACCCGGGCGCCTACCCCAAAAACTGGCCCGACCCAGGGTACCGGTGGCCGGTTATCATGAGGGCGTGACAGGCCCCGCTCTTCCGACCGCTTTAGCAGCCCCAGTCTCCCGTGCGTCTCAATTCCATCAAACTCTCTGGCTTCAAGTCCTTTGTCGAGCCGACCAATTTCATGTTGCCTGGGCAGCTGGTGGGGGTGGTTGGGCCAAATGGCTGCGGTAAATCCAACATCATGGACGCGGTCCGCTGGGTGTTGGGCGAGTCGCGCGCCTCGGAGCTTCGTGGCGAATCCATGCAGGACGTCATCTTCAATGGCACCACCACCCGCAAGCCTGCCAGCCGCGCCAGTGTGGAGCTGGTATTTGACAACGCCGACCACCGGGCCGGCGGCCAGTGGAGCCAGTTTGGCGAAATTGCGGTCAGGCGGGTGCTCACCCGCGACGGCACCAGCAGCTACTTCATCAATGCCCAACCGGTGCGCCGGCGCGATGTGCAGGACGTATTCCTGGGCACTGGCCTGGGGCCTCGCGCTTACGCCATTATTGGGCAAGGCACCATCAGCCGCATTATTGAGAGCAAGCCCGAGGAGTTGCGGCTGTTCCTGGAGGAAGCCGCTGGCGTCTCTAAATACAAAGAGCGCCGGCGAGAAACCGAAAACCGCTTGGCCGACACGCGCGAGAACCTGACCCGCGTTGAAGACATCCTGCGTGAGCTCAGCGCCAACCTTGACAAGCTGGAAAAGCAGGCTGAAGTGGCCCAGCGCTACAACGGGCTGACGGCCGACGCCACGCTCAAGCAGCAGCAGCTATGGTTTTTGCGCCGCGCCGAGTCCGAGACCGACCAGGCCCGGGTGCAGGCGGAGGCGCAGGGCGCGATGCTGGCGCTGGAGAGTCGGCTGGCTGATCTGCGGCAGATCGAGGCGGCACTAGAGACGGTGCGCCAGGCCCACTACGCGGCAGGCGACCAGGTCAACCAGGCCCAGGGCCTGCTGTATGAGGCCAGTACCGAAGTCGGTCGGCTCGAGGCAGAGATCCGCTTCGTGGTGGAGGGACGTCAGCGGGTCGAGCAGCGGCTGCAGACGCTGGCCGACCAGGCCCTGCAATGGACCACCCGCCGCGAGAGTGCTGAGACTGAATTGGCCGGGCTCGACGATCAAGCTTTGACCAGCGCCGAGCGGTCTGAGCTGTTGGCTGCACAGGTGGAAGACCAGGCCGGGCAGCTGCCCGAGCTCGAAGATGCTTTTCGGATGGCGCAGCGCAGTGCCAACGACCAGCGGGCCAGCGTCGCGCAGGGGCAGCAGCAGATCCAGGTGCTGGCTGCCGAGCAACGCAACATCGAAGAGCAGGCGCGTCAGCTGGGCAGCCGGCGTGAACGCTTGCAAGCCGACCGCAATGCGCTGGCCGCGCCCGATGAATCCCGCCTCCGCCACTTGGAGGACCAACTGACACAGGCCAGCCAGGCGGCCGCCTTGGCGCAAGCCCGTCTGCAGGAATTACAGGATGTGCTGCCCGAGCTGGAAGCCCAGCGTCGGCGTCAGCAGCAAGAGGTTATTGAGACCTCGGCCCGTCAAGCTGAGCTGTCGGCACGGCTGGAGGCGCTTAAGGCCCTGCAGCAAAAAGTGCGCACCGATGGCCGCCTGCAACCCTGGCTGCTGCGCCACGGTCTGGAGCACTTGCAAGGCCTTTGGAGCCGCATTCAGGTTGAGCCAGGCTGGGAAAGTGCACTGGAGGCGGCGCTGCGTGAACGCTTGGGTGCGCTGGAAGTGTCCCGGCTCGATCTGGTGCGCGCCTTTGCCGATGATGCGCCCCCGACTAAATTGGCGTTTGTCAGTCTACCATTGGCCGCAGCGCCTGAGCCAGCGGGCGCCTTACTCCGCTTGGCAGACATGCTGCGGCTGAATGATGCTGGCCAACGTGCGGTGTTAACCGACTGGTTGCGCGGTTGCTACACCGCGACCAGCCTCGAAGAGGCCCTTGCCCGGCGCACCCATTTGGCCCCGGGAGAGCTGATATTTGTCAAGGCAGGGCATGCGGTCGGGCTGCACAGTGTGAGCTTTTATGCGCCGGACTCTGAACAGGCTGGCTTGCTCGCGCGGGCTCAGGAGATCGACAACCTTGACAAGCAACTGCGCGCTCAGACGCTCATCACGGATGAGACACGCGCGGCGCTAGTGCGCGCCGAGGCGGCTCACACCGACGCCTCGCAGCGGCTGCTGGTCCTGCGACGCGAGGCCTCTGAGGGCCAAAACCGGGCGCACGACCTGCAGGTAGAAACCCTTCGCCTGACGCAGCTGGCCGACCAGGCGCGCGCCCGCAGCGCCCAGATTGCCTCTGACCGGGCTGAGGTGGACGCCTCGCTCGACGAACTGCAGGAGCGCCGTGTCACGGCCGAAGCCCGCTTTGATGAACTCGATATGCAACTGGCGGACACGCAGGAGCGCCATGCCCGGCTCGACGAGCGGGTGCTGCTGGCTGAGCGCCGTCTGGCTGAAAGCCGCGAGCAGCAGCGCAGCCTGGAGCGGCGGGCGCAAGAGGCCGCCTTTGCCCTGCGCAGCTTGGACGCGCGCCGGGCTGAGCTCAACCGTGCTATAGAAACTGCAGCACAACAGGCAGATTCTGTGCGGGCTGAAGCCCAAAGAGCCCAAGATGAATTGACCCGCCTGAGCGATGCAGCTGCCCAGGGCGGCCTGCAAAACGCGCTGGCGGTCAAGGTCGACCGCGAGCAAGCGCTGGGCGCCCGCCGCAGCGAATACGACGACCTGACGGCTCGGCTGCGGGCCAGTGACGAACGGCGCATGCAGATCGAGCGCGAGCTTGAACCCTTGCGCCAGCGCATCACCGAATTCCAGCTGCGCGAGCAGGCGGCCCGCCTGGGTTTTGAGCAGTATGCGCAGTTGCTGGCCGATGCCCAGGCCGACCTGCTGGCCCTGAAAGCCTCGGTTGAGGCCGGCCCCGTGCGTCTGACCGGTTTGCAGCCAGAGATCGACCGGCTCAACCGTGAGATTGCGGGGCTGGGTGCGGTCAATCTGGCAGCGTTGGACGAACTCGGCGTGGCCCGTGAGCGTAAGCAGTTTCTTGATGCCCAGTCGGCTGACCTGGTTGAGGCCATGACCACGCTGGAAGACGCTATTCGCAAGATTGACGGTGAGACCCGCGAACTGTTGTCGGGCACCTTTAACACGGTGAACCAGCACTTTGGCAAGATGTTCCCGGAGCTGTTTGGCGGCGGCAACGCGCGCCTGGTCATCACCGGCGACGAGATTCTTGATTCTGGCGTGCAGGTCATTGCCCAGCCACCGGGCAAGAAAAACCAAACCATCCACCTGCTGTCAGGCGGCGAAAAGGCGCTGACTGCGATTGCGCTGGTGTTCGCCATTTTTCAGCTCAATCCGGCGCCGTTTTGCCTGCTTGACGAGGTCGACGCCCCTCTCGACGACGCCAACACCGAGCGCTACGCCCGCCTGGTGACCAGCATGAGCCGCGAGACCCAGTTCCTGTTCATCAGCCACAACAAGATCGCCATGGAAATGGCCGAGCAGTTAATTGGCGTGACCATGCAGGAGCAGGGTGTCTCACGCATCGTGGCGGTGGACATGGATGTCGCAGTCTCGTTAGCGGAGGCCGTCTGATGAACCTCAGTCCACTGCAGATTGGGTTGGCGCTGGCGGGCGCGGTGTTGGTGCTGGCGGTTGCGCTGCATGGCGTGTGGGTGTCGCGCCGTCACGCGCCGCGGCAGGCTTCGAATGAGACCGCCAGCGCGCCCGTCGCATCAGGCGAAGGGGTCGAGCCGGCCTTGGACGCAGCCGCCTTTGAGCTGTCGCATTTTCCGCTGCCCTCGCCTGAAAAAAAGCCCCTGCTGGATGCGCTGATCGATGTACTGGCCAGCGTCAATCTGGACAGCCCGGTCTCGGGCGACGCCGCCTTGGCAGCAATGCCACCGACCCGCCGCGTGGGCAGCAAGCCCTTTGCGATCGAGGGCTATAACGAATCGGCGCAGCGTTGGGAGGTGCCGGTGCCGGGCGAACGCTACAGCGCGTTTCAAGCCGGCGTACAACTGGCCAACCGTGCCGGCGCGCTCAACGACATCGAGTACTCCGAATTTGTCGTAAAGACCCAGTCTTTTTGCGATGCTGTCAATGGCACTCCGGAGTTTCCCGAAATGCAGGAGGAGGTCGCGCGAGCGCGTGAATTGGACCAATTTGCCAGCGAACATGATGCCCAGCTGGGCTTTGTGCTTCGCGCACGTCACGCGGCCTGGAGCCCCGGCTACGTGCAGCAAAGCGCGGCCCGGCTCGGCTTTGTGGCTGGGGCGATTCCAGGCCGCATGGTGATCGCTGCGGCCACGCCCGGCCTGCCTCCGGTGCTGGTTCTGAGTTTTGACACGCGGGCGGCACTTGCCGAAGACCCGGCGCAGTCGGCAATACGGGAGCTGGCGCTCAGCCTGGATGTGCCGCAGGTGGATCGCGAGGAGCAGCCCTTTGAGCGTATGCGCGAGGCGGCCCTGGCGCTGGCTGTCAGCATGGACGGCCTGTTGATGGACCACCAGGGCGTGCCCCTCGGTGCGTCGGCACTGGACGGGATTGCCGCCGACCTGACCCAGCTCTACGACACGCTGGCTCAGCGTGAGCTGGGCGCTGGCTCCAGTCTGGCACGGCGTTTGTTTTCATGAGGCCGCGTAAAGGTGCCATCGGCCATGCAGACCCCTGATTTATTTGACACCAAGCCAGAATCGGTCGATATGGCGGCGCTGACCCATCTGCGTCAGCAGTTGCATGAGCATGCGCACCGCTATTACGTGCTGGATTCGCCCACCATTCCCGATGCCGAGTACGACCGCCTGTTTCGCGCCTTGCAGGCGGTCGAGGCAGCGAACCCGGAACTGGTCAGTGCAGATTCGCCGACGCGACGGGTGGGTGCAGCACCGCTGCCAGCCTTCGCCAGTGTGCGGCATGTCCTGCCCATGCTAAGCATCCGTACCGAGACCGATACCGAGGCCTCTGGTGCGCTTAATTTTGACGTCCGGGTACGTCGGGAACTTGCGCTGACCGAGGCTTCGCCGGCGGTCGAATACGTGGCAGAGCTCAAGTTCGATGGCCTGGCCATGAGCCTGAGGTACGAGCAGGGTGTTCTGGTGCAGGCGGCTACCCGGGGCGACGGCGAATTGGGTGAGGACGTGACGCAAAACATCCGCACCATCGGGCAGATTCCGCTGCGTCTGGACACTGCCGTGCCTGGGGCGCTGGCAGCACCGCCGGTGCTGGAGGTACGGGGCGAGGTCTACATGGGACGCGCCGATTTTGAAACGCTCAATGAGCGTCAACGGGCTGTCGGCCAGAAGACCTTTGTCAACCCGCGCAATGCCGCCGCCGGTGCGGTACGCCAGCTTGACCCTGCCATTGCAGCGCAACGCCCCTTGAGTTTTTTCGCCTATGGGCTGGGCGAGGTCACGCCGGCCGAGGCAGGAGGCCCGGTTTTTGCCACCCACCACGGCTTGCTCCAAACCTTAAAATATTGGGGTTTTCCGGTCTCAAGCCTTGCTACCATTGCCTTAGGCGCTACTGAATTAGTAGCATACTACGAGCGCATTGCGCGCCAGCGTGACGCGCTGCCCTTTGACATCGATGGCGTCGTTTACAAGGTGAATAGTTTGGCGCTCCAGCAGCGCATGGGCTTTGTGACCCGCGAGCCGCGCTGGGCGGTGGCCCACAAGTTCCCGGCGCAAGAGCAACTCACCACAGTACTGGCGATCGACGTCCAGGTGGGCCGCACAGGCAAGCTCACCCCAGTGGCCAAGCTCGCGCCAGTGTTTGTGGGCGGCGTGACCGTCACCAACGCCACCCTGCATAACGAGGACGAGGCCCGGCGCAAGGACGTGCGCGTGGGTGACACTGTGGTGGTGCGCCGTGCTGGCGACGTCATTCCGGAAGTGGTGTCCGTGCTGCCCGAGAAGCGCTTGCCTGATGCAACGGTGTTTGCCATGCCGACCCAGTGTCCCGTGTGCGGCAGCGCGGCTGTGCGGGAGGAGGGCGAGGCCGACCACCGCTGCAGTGGCGGTCTGTTCTGCAGCGCCCAGCGCAAGCAGGCCATCCTGCACTTTGCCCAGCGCCGGGCGGTCGAGGTGGAGGGCCTGGGCGACAAACTGGTGGAACAATTGGTTGACAGCGGTGTCATCCGCACCCTGCCAGACCTGTACCGGCTGGGCCTGACATCGCTTGCCGCCTTGGACCGAATGGCCGACAAATCGGCGCAGAACATCGTGGATGCGCTACAAAAATCAAAACAAACCACCTTGCCGCGCTTTGTGTTTGGTCTGGGTATTCGCCATGTGGGCGAGGCGACCGCCAAAGCCCTGGCACGGCATTTCGGTAGCCTGGACGCCATCATGGACGCGCCGCTGGAGCGCCTGCTGGAGGTGAGCGACATCGGCCCGGTGGTGGCGCAAAGTCTGCGTACTTTCTTTGAACAGACCCACAACCGGGAGGTGGTGGCCCAGCTGCGCGCCTGCGGCCTGCATTGGGCGGAGGGCGCCCCGGCTGAGCGTCTACCCACCCCGCTGGCGGGCAAAACCCTGGTGATCACTGGCACTTTGCCGACGCTGAGTCGGGACGAGGCGAAAGACCTGGTCGAAGCCGCCGGCGGCAAGGTGGCTGGCTCGGTCAGCAAGAAGACCCACTACCTGCTGGCGGGCCTTGATGCCGGCAGCAAGCTCGCCAAGGCGCTGGAGCTGGGGGTGGCTGTGATTGACGAAAACGGACTGAAGGAGTTGTTGAATGGCGGTACGTGACATCCTGCTGATGGGCGACCCGCGCCTGTTTCGCGTGGCCAAACCGGTCACGGCTTTTGATACCGATGAGCTGCACCTGCTGGTGAGTGACATGCTCGACACCATGCATGCGGCCAATGGTGCCGGGCTGGCAGCTCCGCAAATAGGGGTTGACCTGCAGCTGGTGATCTTTGGCACCAATGCGCCCAACCCGCGTTACCCGCTGGCGCCCCCCGTGCCGCGCACGGTCCTGATCAATCCCGTCATCACCCCGCTGGCGGCACCGGGTGACGCGGACCCCCAGTGGGTTGACGATTGGGAGGGTTGCCTGTCAGTGCCCGGTCTGCGCGCCAAGGTGCCGCGTTGTCAGCGCATCCATTACGCCGGTTTTGATCCTTTTGGTGATCCGATTGAGCGGACCGTAGAGGATTTTCATGCGCGCGTGGTGCAGCACGAGTGCGACCACTTGCAAGGCAAGCTTTACCCCATGCGGGTGCACGACTTCACTCAGTTTGGCTTCACCTCGGTGCTGTTTCCTGGCCTGGATGCCGCCGCAGACGACTGAAGCTTTTCTCAGCCGATTTACCGTCGCCGCTTGATTTTCATGAAAGCTTGACGATGGTCAAGAAATAACCAGGCCAGGCCGCTGTGCAGTGGTCGGCTGACGTCGGCCTCGGTCTATGATGGCATGTGAACTGTCAAATTTGCCATTTCCTGTGAATCGTCGTCGTAGCCTGTCTTACCTGGCGTCTGTAGCCGCGCTACCTTGGCTGGCTGGCTGCAGTGATCCACCGACGCCGCTGAACGTGGGGACTATTGTCTTTCCAGGCTACGAACTGCTGTTTCTGGCCCGTGAGCAGGGGCTCTTGCCCGAGCCCGGTATTCGGCTGGTTGAATTGCTGTCCAGCACCGACAACCTGCGGCTGCTGGCGGCCGGTCGTTTGCAGGCGGCCACGCTTACCCTGGATGAAGTGCTGACCGCACAGGCGGATGGCCTTGACCTGCGCGTGGTATTGGTTCTGGATATCTCGGCTGGGGCTGACGCGGTTATGGTGCGGCCCTATGTTCGTGGTTTGTCTGATCTGGCCGGCAAACGCATCGGCGTTGAAGACGGCGCCATGGGCGTCATGATGTTCGATGCGCTGCTGAGCGCCGCCGGGCTGCGGCTGGACCAGGTCCGCAAGGTACCGATCACGGTCAACCGCAGTATCGAGGTCTACGACAGCGGTCAGGTTGATGCACTGGTGACCTTTGAGCCTTGGGTTAAGCGCCTTGAAGATAGGGGCGCCTTTCGCCTGTTTGACAGCAAGGCGATCCCAAACCGCATCTTGGACGTGCTTGCCGTGCGTGCAGACGTCATTCCAACTCAGACCATGGCCATCAAGCAGTTGGTAGCCGCCCATTTTGAAGGGCGACGCCGCTTTTTTTCAGCTCCCGCCGAGTCATGGGCGCTGATTGCGCCGCGCTTGCAACTGCCTGTGGCCGATGTGCCCGCCGCTTACCGGGGTCTGCTGCTGCCCGATCTTGCCGAGAACCGCAACATGTTGCGATCTGGAGGGCTGCTGGAGCAGTCGGTGCAAGTGATTCAACGGGTGTTTTTGGCTGCGGGTGTGTTGCGCCAGGCGGTGCCAACGGTGTCGTTGATCGACACCCAATTTTTGCCTGTTTGAGCGGGCTAGCACTTTGCTTTCCCGTCTCCCGATTCGCTATTCCTTGCCGCTGGTGATTGTGGTCATGCTCGCATTGGCGTTGGCTTTGTCAACGCTCGACTCAGTGCAACGTGCGCGGCACATGATTTATGTTGACGGCATCCGTGACGCCGTCATTGCAACTGAACAAGTTGCGCTGAGCGCGGAACGGTCTTACCCCGCCGCTCGGGCGATGGTGGCCGCCGACATTGCCATCGAGTCGGCCAACCAGCGCATCGTGCTGCTGGCGCTGATCGATTCGGATGGGGTGGTCCAGGAGGCAAGTCGGCTTGCCCTGCGCGGGCGCCTGGCGGTGGATGTGATCCCTGGCTTGGACGCAGAGAGGCTGCGGCGCGTCGCCAGGGCTAAGCAGCATAACGTGCAGTCACCACCCGATGAATCGAGGCTGTCGGTGATGACACCCTTCGATGTGCGCACCGATGAGGCCAAGCTGCGCAGCTTCGAGCGCAGCGTGATCTACCTCGAATTTGACCTGAACCATGAGCGCACCCTGGCCGAGCACGAGCAGTTGCACCAGCTCTGGCGCCAGTTGGGCCTGAGTCTGATTTTGATGGCGCTGATGGCTTGGGTCCTGCGACGAAACGTGACCGAGCCCCTGGCCCAGCTCGAGGCTGCCAGCGTCGAATTTGCCCAGGCCGGCCGCTTGAGCCAACCTGCGCCGGAGCAGGGCCCTCGCGAGG
Source organism: Comamonas sp. lk (assembly GCA_945925985.1). Classification (GTDB taxonomy): domain Bacteria; phylum Pseudomonadota; class Gammaproteobacteria; order Burkholderiales; family Burkholderiaceae_C; genus Rhodoferax. The sequence goes on from CAMELV010000022.1 coordinate 46,209, forward strand.
TGGTGCAACTGGCCCGCAGTTTCAATCAGATGACGGAACGGGTGCGACAAGCGCGCACTGAGGTCGAAGCCAGCGCCGCTCACATCGCTGGCATCGTCAGTGCGGCTATCGACGCCATCGTCACGATTGACCTGCAACACCGTATCCACATGCTGAATCCAGCTGGGGAGCGTATGTTTGGTGAAGCTGGCCAGCGCTTGGTGGGTCGCTCGATTCTGACGCTGATGCCCGAGCGCCTTCGTGAAAAGCAGGCGCTTGAGTTGCGCCGTTTTTACGACGACGGCTCGCCCACCAGCCAACGCGTGATGGTGGTGTGCCAGCGTGGGGATGGGACCGAGTTCTCGGCCGAAGTGTCGATCGCGCGCATGGCGATTGCCGGAGAAGACCTGCTGACCGTAATTTTGCGCGACGTGACTGAGCGGCAAATCGCCGAGGACCATATCCGTGCCCTCAATGAAACGTTAGAGCAGCGGGTGACCCAGCGCACTGCCGCACTGGCTGACGCCAATGTCCGTCTGCAGTCGCAGGAGTCTGAGTTGCGTGAGGCCAAAAGCGTGGCTGAGGATGCCTCGCGGCTCAAATCAGACTTTCTGGCCAACATGAGCCACGAGATCCGAACTCCGATGAACGCGATTGTGGGCATGACCCATTTGGCCTTGCGCACCCAGTTGGATGTGCGCCAGCAGGACTACCTGTCCAAGATTCAGCAGTCGTCGCATCACCTGCTAGGGATCATCAACGACATCCTTGATTTTTCTAAGATTGAAGCCGGTAAGCTGGCGCTAGAAAAAATTGACTTCCAGCTGTCCGCCGTGCTGGACAATTTTGCCAATCTGATCGCCGAAAAAGCCTCGGCCAAGGGCCTCGAGCTGATCTTCGACGTCGATGCCAATGTGCCCGACGGCATGCTGGGCGACCCGTTGCGTTTGGCACAGGTTCTGATCAATTACGGCAACAACGCGGTGAAGTTCACCCATAGCGGCGAAGTCCAGGTGTCGGTCTCTGTGGTCATGCAGTCCGACGCCGAGGTAGTGCTGCGTTTTGCCGTTCGCGATACCGGCATTGGTCTGACGCAGGACCAAATAAGCCAGTTGTTCCGAAGCTTTCACCAAGCCGACGCCTCGACCAGTCGTCAGTACGGCGGGACCGGTCTGGGCCTGGCCATTGCCCGAGAACTTTCGGCCTTGATGGGCGGCGAAGTCGGTGTGAACAGTCGTTTGGGTGAAGGGTCAACCTTCTGGTTTACCGCCCGCTTTGGACGCAGTCAGCATGCCGTGCCCTTGCTCGACGCGAGCGCAGTGGCTGGCGGCCGGCGGGTGTTGGTGGTGGATGACAACGCCATCGCGCGGCAGGTGTTGCAGGAGATGCTCAAGCGCTTGGGCTTTGTGGCCGAGGCGGTGGAGGGTGCGCTGGCGGCTCTGGCGGCCATCGCCCAGGCCGATCTGGATGGCAGTCCCTATGCGCTGGTCCTTCTGGATTGGCAGATGCCCGGGATCGATGGCCTGGAGGCAGGTCGCCGCATTCGCACCATGCGGCTTCGCCAGCCGCCGCAGTTGCTGCTGGTCACCGCGTTTGGCGTGGACGATGCGATGTCTCAGGTGCAAGCCGGTGAGTTTGCTGCCGTGCTGGCCAAGCCGGTCAATCCGGCCATGTTGCTGGGCCATGTCAGGCAAGCCCTCAATGAACCGCCCGCGACTGGGGCGACTGGCGGGACCAGGGCGTCTGAGGCCATGTCCGCGGCAAGCCGTCATGCGGCCAGACCAAGCCCGCTGCAGGACCTGCGTGGCGCCCACGTTCTGGCCGTTGATGACAACGACATTAATTTGCAAGTGGTGCAAGAAATTCTGGAGGACGTTGGTTTGCGGGTGTCCACCGCCGCCGACGGTGCGCAGGCCTTGGCCATGGTACGCGCCAAGCGCTACGACCTGGTGCTCATGGACATGCAGATGCCGGTCATGGATGGTCTGGAGGCTACCCGTGCCATCCGCACCTTGGCGCATCATGGCGACTTGCCAATCGTGGCCATGACGGCCAATGCCATGGCGCAGGACCGGCAACGTTGCCTGGACGCGGGCATGAACGATTTTGTGGCCAAGCCGATTGAGCCAAGCCGGTTGTTTGAGGTCTTGCAGCAATGGTTGCAACCGCTCGCTGCTGGCTTGGCAGACTCAGGCCAGGCGTCAAGCGGTGCAGAGTGGGTCGGTATCGAGGGCCTGGACGCTGTGGCTGGCCTGCGCCGTGTCAGAGGCAAGGCGGAGGCCTACCGGGCCATGCTGGCTCGTTTTGTCAACGGCCAGCGTGATGCGGTGCAGCGCCTGGAGCTGGCATTGCAGTCGGGCGACACAGCATTGGCCGAACGGATTGCGCACACGCTCAAGGGCGTGGCGGCCAATCTGGGCGCCACTGATGTGCAGGCCCAGTCTGGTGAGCTTGAGGCGGCCATCCGTGCGGCCACGCCAGAGGGCCAGTTGCGGCCACAAATTGAGGCTCTGGGCCACGCCGTCGAACGTTTGTTGGCCATGATTGGGGCGCGCTTGCCGGTAAGGGTTGAGCCATCTTCCGGCCCGAATTACAGTGACCCTACCGCAACGGCGGGTATTCATGATCGATTGCTCGGCTTGCTGCAAGACGGAGACCCCACGGCGCAGACTTGGGTGGCCGAGCACGGCGGAGAGATGCGCCAAACCATGGGGCCGAGTTGGTCGGCCTTTGAGATGGCATTGCAGCAGTTTGATTTTGAACAGGCGTTGAACATGTTCGAGCGCGCGTTGGCGCACAGTCGGCGAGCCGAGCAGACGACAGAGGTCTAGATGGAACCGTTTTTAGTATTTCATGAAAAGCCAATCATTCTGGTGGTGGATGACACACCGGACAACTTGAGCCTGATGACCGATTTGCTCAAGGACGACTACCGGGTGAAAGTGGCCAACAGCGGCGAGCGGGCGCTCAAGCTGGTGCAGGCGCAGCCGCCGGCGTTGATTCTGCTAGACATCATGATGCCTGGCATGGACGGCTACGAGGTCTGTCGTCGCCTCAAGCGAGACCCCGCGACCGAAGATATCCCGGTCATGTTCCTCACCGCCAAGGCCGAGATCGAGGACGAAACCCTGGGCTTGGCGCTGGGCGCGGTGGACTACATCGTCAAGCCGATCAGCCCGCCGATCATGCTGGCGCGCATCAAGATGCAGCTGATGTTCAAGTCTGCGTCTGATTTTTTGCGTGGCAAGGGCGACCTGTTGGAAGTGCAGGTCGCCAAGCGCACCGCCGAGATTCAGGACCTGCAGGACGCTATGGTGCTAACCATGGCATCCCTCGCTGAGACGCGCGACAACGAAACTGGCAACCACATCAAGCGGACCCAGCACTTTGTAAAGCGATTAGCCGAACAGTTGCGGGGGAATCCCAAACATTCAGAGTGGCTAACCGACCGGCACATTAACCTGCTGTTCAAGTCGGCACCCTTGCACGACATCGGCAAGGTTGGTATCCCGGACCATATTTTGCTCAAGCCCGGAAAACTGGACAGGGATGAGTTCGACATCATGGAAACCCACGCCACGATGGGCCATGACGCGATTGTTCGGGCGGAGCAAGAGCTCGGCCATGAGGTGCCATTTTTGCGAATTGCCAAAGCCATTTCACTGTCACACCATGAAAAGTGGGACGGCTCCGGTTATCCACAGGGCTTGAGCGGCGAGGCTATCCCGCTGCCCGCCCGCTTGATGGCCTTGGCGGACGTCTACGACGCCCTGACCACGCGGCGAGTCCACAAACCGGCGTTCAGCCACGAAGTGGCGTGCCGCATCCTCAACGAGGGCCGGGGCAGCCATTTTGACCCCGAGGTGCTGGACGCCTTTGTGGCGGTTCAGGACGATTTTCGCGCGATTGCGGCGCGCTTCGCGGAACCCTAGGACGCTTAGGCAGGCCAGGGTGGCACTGCACTGAGCACTGGGCACTGGCCTCAGGCCAGCGCTTCCAGCAGCTCCGTCTCGATCGCAAGCTGGGTGCGGTTGTGCTGTAACTCTGCGCCCTGAATCAAAAACGTGTCGTCAACCCGTTCGCCCAGGGTGGCAATCTTGGCCAGTTGCAGGTTGATCTTGTGGCGCGCCAGCACCCTGGCCACGCTGTAGAGCAGGCCGACCCGGTCGCTGGCGGCAATATTGAGCAGCCAGCGTTGGGCTTTTTCGTCTGGCCTGAGCGTCACGCGTGGCGCCACGGGAAAGCTCTTGACCCGGCGTGACACCCTGCCGCGGCCGGGTGGTGGCAGTGGTCCAGTTTGCGCAATTGCCCGGCCCAACTCACTTTCAACCATGCTGATGAGTTCGCGGTAGTGTTCGGGCATGCTGGCGTTCACCACCTGAAAGGTGTCGATGGCGTAGCCATTGCGGGCAGTGTGCACGCGCGCGTCCAGAATGCTGAAGCCGCCTTGGTCAAAGTAGCCGCAGATACGGGCAAACAGGTCGGGTTGGTCGGGGGTGTACACCAGCACTTGCAAGCCTTCCCCCAGCGGTGACTGGTGCGCCCGAACAATCGACTTGCCGCTGCCGATGTGGCGCGACAACTGCCGTGTATGCCAGGCGATGTCGGCGGCATCGTGACGCATGAAGTAAGCAGCATCCAAGGTGTCCCAGAGGGGTTTGTGTGCCTCAAACGGCAGGCTATGCAGCGCCAGCATGATCAAGGCGTCGCGTTTGCGCGATTCCACTTCGGCCTGTGGGTCAGGCGCGCGCCCACCCAAGACCCGCAGGGTCAGTCGGTACAGGTCTTCCAGCAGCTTGCCCTTCCAGGCGTTCCAGACCTTGGGGCTGGTGCCCCGGATATCGGCCACCGTGAGCAGGTACAGCGCCGTCAGACGCCGTTCGCTGCCCACCCGTTTGGCAAAAGCGGCAATCACGTCGGCATCGCTCAGGTCAGACTTTTGGGCGACGCGGCTCATGGTCAGGTGCTCGTGCACCAGAAACTCGATCAGGCTGCTGTCGTCCCCCCCAATGCCATGTTGGCGGCAAAATCGCCTGACCTCCAGCGAACCCAGCTCGGAATGATCGCCGCCGCGGCCCTTGGCAATGTCGTGAAACAGAGCTGCCACGTACAAGATCCAGGGCTTGTCCCAGCCCGAGGCGAGCTGCGAGCAAAACGGGTACTCGTGGGCATGCTCGACGATGAAGAAGCGCCTGACATTGCGAAGCACCATTAGGATGTGTTGGTCCACGGTATAGACGTGGAACAGGTCATGCTGCATTTGCCCAACGATCTTTCGGAACACCCAAAGGTAGCGCCCCAGCACCGAGGTCTGGTTCATCAGGCGCATGGCGTGCGTCAGGCCATCGTGCATCAGGATCCGTCGAAAGGTCTCGCGGTTGACCGGATCCTTGCGAAAGCTGCCATTCATCTGGCTACGCGCGTTGTAGAGGGCGCGCAGGGTGCGGGCCGACAGGCCCTCGACGCCGACGGTGGTCTGATACACCAAAAAGGTCTCCAGAATGGCGTGCGGTTCGCGCTGGTAGAGGTCGTCGCTGGCGACATCGACCATCCCGGCCTTCTCGTTAAAGCGGGCGTTGATCGGCTGCGGTGTGTGGGTCGAGGGGTTGAGCCGCTCCTCGATGTTGAGCAGCAGGATTTGGTTGAGCTGGGTCACGGCCTTGGCGGCCCAGTAATAGCGCCGCATCAGCGCCTCGCTGGGGCGGATGCCGGGTCGAGCCGTGCCCGTTGCGGCAACGGTGCCGGGGTCCGCCCCAGCATAGCCAAAAGATTCAGCCACGGCAGTTTGCAAGTCGAACACCAACCGGTCCTCACGCCGTTGCGAGATCAGGTGCAGACGCGCGCGGATCAGGCGCAGCAGCGCCTCGTTGCTTTTGAGCTGCCGGACCTCGAAGGCCGTGGCCAGTCCGCTCCTGGCCAGGTCGTCCCAATTGTTGCCAAACCCGGCCGCCTTGGCCACCCACAAAATGACATGCAGGTCGCGCAGGCCGCCGGGAGACTCTTTGCAGTTAGGCTCGAGTGAATAGGGCGAATCTTCAAACTTGTGATGGCGCTGCTGCAGCTCGAGGGTCTTGGCAATAAAAAAGGCCCGGGGGTCGAGCGCTTCAAAGTACTGTTGCTGAAAGCTGGCAAACAGTGCCGGGTTGCCGGTGACCAGGCGTGCCTCTAGCAGGGATGTTTGCACGGTGACGTCACGCGCTGACTCCTGCAGGCACTCCTGGACCGTACGCACGCTTGAGCCGATCTCCAGACCGGCGTCCCAACAACTGCCGATGAAGGCCTCCAGGCGGGTTTTGAGGCCCTCGTCCTGTTGGGCCGACTGGTCGTTGGGCAGCAACAGCAGCACGTCAATATCCGAGCCCGGAAACAGCTCCGCCCGACCAAAGCCGCCCACAGCGGCAAGCGCCAGAGGACTGGCCAGCCCGGCTTGCTGCCAGAGGGTACGCAGGGTCTCGTCAGCCAGCGCTGACAGTTTGGCCAGCACCGCCCGCACACCTCCGACGGGCCTGCCGCCCGCTGTGAGTGACGCCAATAACGCGGCCTTACGGGCGCGGTATTGCGCACGCAGAGCCAGTGGCTCGGTCATGCCGGCTTCACAAAAGCCGGGATCGGCGGGCTGCCGGAGGACAGGGTCAACACTTCGTAACCGGTTTCGGTGACCAGTACGGTGTGCTCCCATTGCGCGGACAGCGACCGGTCTTTGGTCACGATGGTCCAACCGTCGCCCATTTCCTTCACGTCGCGCCGCCCTGCATTGAGCATTGGCTCGATGGTGATCGTCATGCCGGCCTTGAGCTGGTCCAACGTGCCGGGGCGGCCGTAGTGCAAGACCTGGGGTTCTTCATGAAACTTTCGCCCGATCCCGTGGCCGCAAAATTCGCGCACCACGCTCAGGCCGTGCCCCTCGGCAAACTGCTGGATGGCGTGGCCAACGTCACCCAGAAAAGCGCCAGCACGCACCTTCACGATGCCGTGCCACATGGCTTCATGCGTCAAGGCGCAAAGGCGTCGCGCCGCGACCGAGGCTTCTCCCACAATAAACATGCGGCTGGAGTCACCATGCCAGCCGTCTTTGATCACGGTCACGTCCACATTCACGATATCGCCGCGTTTGAGTGGCTTGTCGTTGGGGATACCGTGGCAGACTTGGTGGTTGATGGAGGTGCAGATCGCCTTGGGGTAGGGGTTGTGGCCTGATGGCGCGTAGTTCAGTGGCGCCGATATGGCGCCCTGCACGGTGGTGGTGTAGGCGTCGGCCAACCGGTCGAGCTCATTGGTGGTGATGCCGGGCTGCACGAAGGGGGCCAGGTAGTCCAGCAGCTCTGAGGCTAGGCGGCCTGCCACGCGCATTCCGGCAATGCCTTCGGCGTCTTTGTAGGTGATGGTCATGGGTGAAATTATCCCATTGGCTGACGTTTTTGGTGATGTGCGCCTCCGGCGTACCCTTGCGTAGTGCTTGCGCGGCCCTTTCAGCATCGGCCGTTAAAATCGAGACCACTTCCATCAGGCCGCCACTGTGACCCAGCACATCACCGAATTCGAGGGCGGGAACGCCCTCAGCCCTTTCCGTCGCCAGCAGTTATTACCTGCCTTGCAGGCCGTCGAACCCAACGTCATTGATGTCGTCGCGCGCTTTGTGCACTTGGTCACCACCACCTCGGCGCCCAGTGCGGCTTTGTCGGACCAACTCAAGGCGCTGTTGCACTACGGGGAGCCTGATGACGGCAGCGCCGATGGCGTGCTGGTCGTTGTTGCGCCGCGCCTCGGCACTGTCTCGCCCTGGGCGTCCAAGGCGACCGACATCGCCCACAGCTGTGGCCTGGCAGTGCGACGGGTGGAGCGGGTCACGCATTACCGCCTTCAGCTGAAAACGGGCTGGCTCGGCAAGAAAACTCTCTCGCCAGGCCAATTGGCCCCGCTGGCCGCGCTGCTGCATGACCGCATGACCGAAAGCGTGATGTTTGACCGTGACAGTGCCCAAGCCCTGTTCGCCACCTTGCCTGCCACGCCCATGGCCCAGGTCGACGTGCTGGGGCAGGGCAGGGCGGCGCTGGAGGCGGCCAACACCGGCTTTGGACTGGCACTCGCCACTGACGAGATCGACTACCTCGTGCAAGCCTTTACCCAGCTGCAGCGCAACCCGACCGACGTTGAGCTGATGATGTTCGCCCAGGCCAACAGCGAGCACTGCCGGCACAAAATTTTTAACGCGGCCTTCACCATTGACGGCGTGGCGCAGCCGCACAGCCTGTTTGGCATGATCCGCCACACCCATGAGGTCAATCCGCAGCACATGCTGGTGGCCTACTCCGACAACGCCTCCGTCATGGCCGGCAGCCAGGTCGAACGATTTATAGCCAAATCGGCATCTAGCCCCCGTGGAATAAGGGCTGGTAGCTATCAAAAAGAGAGTGCCACGCACCACGTGCTGATGAAGGTGGAAACCCACAACCACCCCACCGCCATTTCGCCCTTTCCCGGCGCCTCAACTGGCGCTGGTGGCGAAATTCGCGACGAAGGCGCCACCGGCCGCGGCTCCAAACCCAAGGCCGGCCTCACTGGCTTCACCGTCTCCAAAATCAATTGGGGTCAGATTCCAATTAATTCCCCAACCCCCCAGCCGCCAAACAATTGGAATCTGACCCCAATTAAGGCGATTTACGGCAAACCGGCGCATATTGCCAGCCCGCTGCAGATCATGCTGGAGGGTCCGCTGGGTGGGGCCGCGTTCAACAACGAGTTTGGGCGGCCGAATTTGCTGGGGTATTTTCGCGAGTATGAGCAGACGCTGCGCTACCGGTTGAGTACGGATGGCCCGGAGCAGCAGCAGCAGAGTGGCTACCACAAGCCGATCATGATTGCTGGCGGCCTGGGTGTGATTGATGCGACGCAGGCGCACAAGGTGGCGTTCCCGGCCGGCAGTCTGCTGATTCAGTTGGGTGGCCCCGGCATGCGCATTGGCATGGGCGGCAGCGCGGCGAGCTCAATGGCCACGGGTGCCAACGCGGCCGAGCTTGATTATGATTCGGTCCAGCGCGGCAATCCCGAGATCGAGCGCCGGGCCCAAGAGGTCATCAACCAGTGTTGGGCGCTGGGGCTGGACGGCGGTCCGGGCGGTCTGGGTAACCCCATCCTGGCAATCCACGACGTTGGCGCCGGCGGCTTGTCGAACGCTTTTCCCGAGTTGACCAACGACGCCGGCCGTGGCGCCCGTTTTGACCTGCGCGCTGTGCCCTTGGAAGAAAGCGGCATGGCGCCCAAGGAGATCTGGTGCAACGAGAGCCAGGAGCGCTATGTGCTGGCGATTGCCCCCGAGTCGTTGCCCCTGTTTAGCGCCTTGTGCGAGCGCGAGCGTTGCCCATTTGCGGTGGTGGGGGTGGCCACTGAGGCCCGGCAACTGGTGCTGGCAGATGCCGAAGCAGCCCAACCAGCCGACCTGCCGGTGAACATGCCCATGGATGTGCTGCTGGGCAAGCCGCCCAAGATGCAGCGCGACGTGGTCAGCCTGCAGCGGCGGTTTGCACCGCTGAACCTTGATGGTGTCACCCTGCAGCAGGCCTGTATCGCGGTGCTGGCCAGTCCCACCGTGGCATCCAAGCGTTTTTTGATCACCATCGGCGACCGCACCGTGGGCGGCCTGAGCCACCGCGACCAGATGGTCGGCCCCTGGCAGGTGCCGGTGGCCGACTGCGCGGTGACGCTGGCTGATTTTTCCGGCTTTGCCGGCGAGGCCATGAGCATGGGCGAGCGCACGCCACTGGCCGCTGTGAATGCACCCGCCTCGGGCCGGATGGCGGTGGCCGAGGCCATTACCAATTTGCTGGCGGCGCCGATTGAGCTGTCGCGCGTCAAGCTCTCGGCCAATTGGATGGCAGCCTGCGGCGAGCCCGGCGAAGACGCCGCGCTCTACGCCACGGTGAAAGCGGTGGGGCTGGAACTGTGCCCGGCGCTGGGCGTGTCCATCCCTGTCGGCAAAGATTCGCTGTCGATGCGCACCCAGTGGACGAACGACGGCCAGACCAAAAAAGTCACATCGCCGGTGTCGCTGGTCGTCAGCGCCTTTGCCACGCTGGCCGATGTGCGCGGGACGCTGACGCCGCAGCTGGACGCCACGGTGGACAGCAGCCTGCTGCTCATCGACCTGGGGCGTGGCCTTATGCGCATGGGCGCCAGCATGCTGGCCCAAACCCTGAACCAGACCGGCGACGAGGTGCCGGACCTGGACCACCCAGCCGACCTGGTGGCCCTGGTGGCTGGCGTGAATGCGCTGCGCGCCGAGGGTCGCATCTTGGCCTACCATGACCGCAGTGACGGCGGCCTGTGGGCCACCGTGTGCGAAATGGCCTTTGCCGGCCATGTGGGCGTGACGCTGAACGTGGACATGCTGGTGACCGAGGGCGACGGCATCAGCGACAGCCGGGCCGAGCACGGCGACAGCAAGAACTGGGCAAGCCAGGTCAGCGCGCGGCGCGACGAGCTCACGCTCAAAGCGCTGTTCAATGAAGAACTGGGCGTGGTGCTGCAGGTCCGCACCGAGGACCGCAGCGCGGTGATGCAGGTGTTGCGCGAGCACGGCCTGAGCCGCTACAGCCACTTCATCGGCAAGACCCGGCCGGCCACGTCGACCATCCAGGCCGGCGTGGGCGATGTGCAGGTCTGGCGTGACGCGAAGGCCGTGTTCAAAGCCCCGCTGCCCGACCTGCACCGGGTCTGGGACAGCACCAGCTGGAAGATCTGCCAGCTGCGTGACAACCCGGCCTGTGCCGACGCCGAGCATGCCGCCGTGGGCGCAGCAACCGATCCCGGCCTTCATCTTTTTATACCGTCAAATCCGTTGCTAGCCCTTGATGGGATTGGCTCTTTAGCTACCAAAAGCATAGCGTCACCGGCCCTGCTGCTGAGCCGGCCCCGGGTCGCCGTGCTGCGTGAGCAGGGCGTTAACTCGCACGTGGAGATGGCCTATGCCTTCACCGAGGCCGGGTTTGACGCGTTTGATGTGCACATGACCGACCTGCAAAGTGGCCGGGCCCGCCTGGCTGATTTTGCGGGTCTGGTGGCTTGTGGCGGCTTTTCCTACGGCGACACGCTGGGTGCTGGCATCGGCTGGGCCCGCTCCATCACCTTCAACCCGTCATTAGCCGATCAGTTCGCGGCCTTCTTCGGCCGGGCTGACACCTTTGGCCTGGGCGTGTGCAATGGCTGCCAGATGTTCGCCGAGCTGGCCGACATCATCCCCGGCGCCCAGGCCTGGCCGCGCTTCACCACCAACCAGAGCGAGCGCTTTGAAGCGCGTTTGTCCATGGTGGAGGTGCTGGACTCACCCTCACTGTTCTTCAGTGGCATGGCGGGCCACCGCCTGCCCATCGCCGTGGCGCACGGTGAGGGTTATGCCAACTTCAAGCACCGTGGCAACCCAGAGCAGGCGATTGCCGCCATGCGTTTCACCGACAACCATGGCGCTGCCACCGAAGCCTACCCTTTCAACCCCAACGGCAGCCCGGGCGGCCTCACGGCCGTCACCACCGCCGACGGCCGCTTCACCGCCATGATGCCGCACCCGGAGCGCGTGTTCCGCAACATCCAGATGAGCTGGACCAGCGGCGACCCCAGCGCGCACAGCCCGTGGATGCAGCTGTGGCGCAATGCGAGGCGCTGGGTGGTTTAGGTGTTGACGCCGACCGAAAACTGACCCACTTATAGAGGTTATGCCGACCCAAAATTGACCCAGGTGTTTTACTGGCTCTGCCCGTTTTTTGGGCAGGAGCAAACAAAGGTGATCACCATGGAAATGCTGGGCAAAGTCAAGCGACT
>CAMELV010000023.1 GCA_945925985.1 Comamonas sp. lk
GAAGATTGGCGTCATGTTCGGCTCGCCCGAAACCACCACCGGCGGCAATGCGCTCAAGTTCTACGCCTCGGTCCGGCTCGATATCCGCCGCACCGGCACCATCAAAAAGGGCGACGACGCCATTGGCAACGAGACCAAGGTCAAGGTGGTCAAGAACAAGGTGGCGCCGCCGTTCAAGACCGCCGAGTTCGACATCCTGTTCGGCGAAGGCATCAGCCGGCACGGCGAGATCATTGATATGGGTGTAAACGCCAATATCCTGGACAAGTCGGGCGCCTGGTACGCCTACAACGGCGAAAAAATCGGTCAGGGCCGCGATAACGCCCGTGAGTTTCTTCGCGAAAACCCGGCCCTGTCCTATGAGATCGAAAACAAGGTTCGGGCCTCACTGGGCATCCCTCTGCTGCCAGGCGCCACCGAGCCTGAAGCCAAGCCCAAGACTTCAAGCAAAAAAGCCACCTAGGCCATACCGGGCGGACGTTTATAGCTATGAAAAGAATAGCAATTTAATGTTCTGCATCATGTTGCTCTTTCGCTGATGGCCGCCAACCAGCTCTCGCTCACAGGCCGCGCGCTGCGCCTGCTCAGCGGCCGCGAGCACTCGCGCGCTGAGCTGGAGCGCAAACTGGCCAGTTTTGAGGACGTGCCCGGCAGTCTGGCGCAGGCGCTGGATGACCTGCAGGCCAAAGGCTTCATTAGCGAGCAACGGGTGATTGAGTCGGTTCTGAACCGTCGTGCCGGCAAATTGGGCGGTGCCCGGTTGCGCCAGGAGTTGCAGGGCAAGGGCCTTGACCCAGACGCCGTTGGCACAGCACTGGCTCAATTGATGGGTAGCGAAGGGGAGCGGGCCTTGGCGGTGTGGCGCAAGAAGTTCGGCGTACCGCCCGCTGACGCCCAGGCCACAGCCCGTCAAATGCGCTTTTTGGCTACGAGGGGGTTTGCGACTGAGACGATTCGGCGTGTGGTGTCAGGCCGGGTGGCCGAGGACCTGGATATGGGCGCGGACCCTGGTGATTGAGCCGACGCGCCGTCAGCCCAGCCCTACAAACCCAACATCAGCCGCAGGTTCTGTACCGCCGCTCCGCTGGCGCCTTTGCCCAGGTTGTCTAGCCGGGCCACCAGCACGGCGTGCCTGAAATCATCCTCTGGCGCGGTATTGGCAAACACCCGCAACTCCATTCGGTTGGTGTCCATGAGGGCCAGTGGATCCAGTTTCTGGTCTGGGCTGGTGGTTTCCACGCTCACCCACTCGCTGCCGGCGTAATGGCTGGCCAGGGCGTCGTGTAAGTCTTGGGCGCTGGGCTGGCCGGGCAACAAATCCAGGTGCAGCGGCAGTTGGACCAGCATGCCCTGCCTGAAACTGCCCACGGCAGGCATGAAAATCGGACGGCGCGTTAGACCGGTGTACCGCATGATCTCCGGCAAGTGCTTGTGTTTGAGGCCAAGGCCATACAGTTCGAACGGCGCAGCCGCCCCTGATTCATGGGCTTCGATCATGGTTCGCCCACCGCCCGAGTAGCCCGTGACGGCTGGTAGGCTGATCGGGTAGTCGGCAGGCAGCAGGCCGGCGTCCACCAAGGGGCGGATCAATGCAATCGCGCCGGTGGGATAACAGCCCGGGTTGCTCAGCCGGCGCGCCTTCGCCACTTGCCCGCTTTGGTCGCGATGCAGCTCCGGAAAGCCATAGACCCAGTCAGCCGCCGTGCGGTAGGCGGTGGAGGCGTCAATGATCTTGGGACCCAATTGACCGCTGGCCTTTGCTGTATCGTCAATCATTGCGACCGACTCGACGGCAGCCTGATCGTGCAGGCAGAGCACCACCAGGTCCACCTCGGCCATCAGGGCGCGTTTGGCTGCAGCGTCCTTGCGTAACTCTGGGGCAATGCTCACCAGCTCAATGCCGGCCATGCCTTGGAGCCGTTCGCGAATTTGCAGACCGGTGGTGCCGGCTTCGCCGTCAATGAAGATTTTGTGCATGCTGAGCTCCCGAGCAGTGAGCCGGCGAAGGCCCTGTAAGACTGGCTAAAGTTTGGTGCGTTGCAGCATGATACATTCCAAAGCTGTACTGAGACGTGCCTGCCGCAACGACCTGAAGTCTTCCGGCGGGATAGAAACCCATATATTCCTGCGAGAGACCTCATGAAGATTCACGAGTACCAGGGCAAGGACATCTTGCGCCAATTTGGTGTGCCGGTGCCCCGCGGCATTCCTGCCTTTACCGTTCAAGAGGCGGTCGAAGCCGCTCAAAAGCTGGGCGGCCCCGTTTGGGTGGTCAAGGCGCAGATCCACGCCGGCGGCCGTGGCAAAGGCGGCGGCGTGAAGCTGGCCCGCTCGATCGACGAGGTCAAGCAGCTCGCCAGCGAGATCCTGGGCATGCAGCTGGTCACGCACCAGACCGGCCCGGCAGGCCAAAAAGTTCGCCGCTTGCTGATTGAAGACGGCGCTAACATCCAAAAAGAGTACTACGTGTCTGCCGTGACCGACCGTGCCAGCCAGCGCGTGGCCTTCATGGCGTCGTCCGAGGGCGGCATGGACATTGAAGAGGTGGCCCATGCCACGCCAGAAAAAATCATCAAGGCCATTGTGGATCCGGCCACCGGACTGACCGACGCGCAGGCCAAGACCCTCGCCGACGGCATGGGCGTGCCGGCCGCCTCGACCGCGCAGGCGGTGGATGTGCTGCAAAAGCTGTACAAGGTGTACATGGAGACCGACGCCTCGCTGGTTGAAATCAATCCCTTGATTTTGGAGGGCAACGGCAACATCAAGGCACTGGACGCGAAGTTCAATTTTGACGCCAATGCCCTTTTCCGGCATCCTGAGATCGTGGCTTACCGTGACCTCGATGAAGAAGACCCGGCCGAGGTGGAAGCCAGTAAATTTGACCTGGCCTACATCAGCCTGGACGGCAATATTGGCTGTCTGGTCAATGGTGCCGGATTGGCGATGTCGACCATGGACACGATCAAGCTTTTTGGCGCTGAACCTGCTAACTTTCTGGATGTTGGCGGTGGCGCCACCCCTGAGAAGGTGACCGAGGCCTTCAAGATCATGCTGCGCAATGACAAGGTCAAGGCGATTCTGGTGAATATTTTTGGTGGCATCATGAAATGCGACACCATTGCCACCGGCGTCATCACCGCCTGCAGGGCGACCAACCTCAACGTGCCCCTGGTGGTGCGCATGAAGGGCACGAATGAGGAGCTCGGCAAGAAGATGCTGGCCGAAAGCGGTCTCCCCATCATCAGCGCCGACACCATGGCCGACGCGGCCCAAAAAGTGGTCGCTGCCCTGAAATCCTGAAGCCCTGCCGACTAGGAAAACACCATGTCCATCCTCATCAATAAAGACACCCGGGTCATCACCCAGGGCATCACTGGCAAGACCGGCCAGTTTCATACCGAAAAATGCCAGGAATACGCCAATGGCAAAGCCTGTTTTGTCGCCGGCGTAAACCCCAAAAAAGCCGGCGAAAAGATTTTTGGTATTCCTATTTACGCCTCGGTCAAAGAGGCATCAGCTGACACCGGCGCCACTGTGTCGGTGATTTATGTGCCGCCAGCAGGTGCAGCGGCCGCCATCTGGGAGGCGGTTGAGGCCGATCTGGATCTGGCGATCTGCATCACCGAGGGCATTCCGGTGCGTGACATGCTGGAAGTGCGTAACCGCATGAAGGCCAAGGTCGCGTCCGGTGGTAAGGAAACGCTGCTGTTGGGTCCGAATTGCCCCGGGTTGATCACGCCTGACGAGATCAAGATCGGCATCATGCCGGGTCATATTCACCGTAGAGGCCGTATCGGCGTGGTCAGCCGCTCCGGCACGCTGACTTATGAGGCGGTGGCGCAACTCACCGAGATTGGTCTGGGCCAGTCCAGTGCTGTCGGCATTGGCGGCGACCCGATCAACGGCCTCAAGCACATCGACATCATGCGCATGTTCAACGACGATCCCGAAACTGATGCTGTGATCATGATTGGTGAAATCGGTGGGCCCGACGAGGCTGAAGCCGCGCGCTGGTGCAAAGCCAACATGAAAAAGCCGATTGTGGGTTTCATCGCTGGCGTCACGGCGCCTGCCGGCAAGCGCATGGGTCATGCAGGCGCGCTGATCTCGGGCGGCGCCGACACGGCTGATGCCAAGTTGGCCGTGATGGAGGAGTGTGGGTTCAAGATCACCCGTAACCCTTCCGAGATGGCCAAGCTGCTCAAGGCTATGCTCTAGTTTTTCGCCCAGTGCTCGCGCGCACGCATTGGCGTGCGGATCGCTGCAAAAAAAACCGGATTTTTGGAGGAAGTCTGGTTTTGCTCATCTAGATTCAACCACCCCCAACCGAGTCACTCGCCATGGAAGAATTCCTCACTGCCAATTTCTGGCTTGCTGTCGGACAGATCATCATGATCGACATTCTGCTGGGTGGCGACAATGCGGTCGTGATTGCGTTGGCCTGCCGGCAGCTACCGGCGCACCAGCGTACAAAAGGGATATTGTGGGGTACGGCAGGTGCCATTATCTTGCGCGTCGCCCTGATTGCCTTTGCTTTGACGCTGCTGCAGGTGCCTTATTTGAAGCTGGTGGGTGCGGCCCTGTTGCTCTGGATCGGTATCAAGCTCTTGGTCCCCGAAGACGAGGCACACGCCAATATTCAAGGCAGTGACAAGCTCTGGGCAGCGGTTAAAACTGTGATCCTGGCAGACTTGGTGATGAGTGTGGACAACGTGATTGCCATTGCCGGTGCTGCCACCAATGCCGGATCGCAGCACCAACTGCCCCTGGTCATTTTTGGGCTCGTCGTGAGCATCCCCATCATCATTTGGGGCAGCCAGCTGGTCCTAAAGTTAATGGATCGTTTCCCCTTCATCATCACTCTGGGCGGTATGTTGCTGGGCTGGATTGCGGGCACCATGGCGCACAGCGATCCGGCGGTCAAGACCTGGTGGCCGCAAACCCAGCCTTGGTCCTTGGGCTTTGGTATTGGTGGCGCCTTACTGGTCTACGCCATTGGCCGAGGAATACACAAAAGACAGCAGGCCAAGCCCGCTGACCCGGCGATCTGACTGTCCGCGGTCTTTGGTGATCGTGACCCGGGCGTATGAATTACACGTTTGTCGCCCAGACCCATCGCGGGCGAGTCCGTGCCAATAACGAGGACGCGGTCGATTTCGACCTGCTCACTGGCCTTGCCGTCTTGGCGGATGGTATGGGTGGTTACAAGGCGGGGGAGGTCGCCAGTGCCCTGGCGACCGGCCACATCAAAACTGAGTTGTCTGGCTGGCTGCAGGCCTGCGGCGAGCCCAGAAACTTGCGTGACATCCGTCAAGCAGCACACAGTTGCGTCGCCAATGCCAATGCCCTGATTCTGGCCTCGGCGCGGGCTAATCCTGAGCATGTTGGCATGGGCACCACGCTGGTGCTGGCCATATTTTGGGGTTCCCACCTGGTTCTGGGCCATGTTGGGGACTCGCGGTGTTACCGCATGCGCGGCGGGGTTCTTCAGCAACTGACGAAGGACCACTCGGTGCTGCAGGAGCAGATTGACGCCGGCTTGCTGACACCAGAGCAGGCGATGCTGTCAGCGGATCGAAACCTGGTCACCCGAGCCTTGGGTGTCGAGGGCGCCGCGAAACTGGAGCTCAATGATTTTTCTGTGCAGGACGGCGACCTGTACTTGCTGTGTTCCGACGGTTTGACCGACATGGTTCAAGATATGGGCATAGAAGCAACCTTGCGGCGGCAAACCCCCCTCGACAAGACGGCAGGGGACCTGGTGCAAATGGCCAATCAGAATGGCGGTCGCGACAATATCGCGGTGCTGCTGGTGCGGGCTGCCGAAGCGAAGCGTCAGCGCCATTTTATCGACAAGCTGCTGGGCAGATCCCAGTGGGATGGTGGTCGTAATCATGGTTAACCCCGGGAGGCGGATATGCCCAAACTGATCGTGTCAATCGATGGTGCGGTGATGAAGGAGGTCGTTTTGACCAAGCTGCGGACCACCGTGGGACGCCGGCCATACCATGACATCGTCTTTGACAATCTGGCGGTCAGCGGCGACCATGCTGCTTTGACCTGGGACGATGCTCAGGTCTCGGTCGAAGACCTCGGCAGCACCAATGGCACCTATGTCAACGGCGAAGCTGTGCGGCAACGGGTGCTGAAGGCGGACGATGTCATCTCACTGGCCAAGTACCAACTGGTTTTTAAGGCAGACCCGCCACCGGCGATGCCCGCGCCAGTGGCTGACGCTGAAGCGGTGATCAAAGTGTTATCGGGTCGCGCGATCGGCCGGGAACTGGCGCTGACGAAGCCGGTGACCACCCTGGGCAAGCCGGGCGTGGCTGTTGCTGCCATCACCCGTCGTTCCAGTGGATTCGCCCTGCACCATGCTGAGGGCGAGGCCCGAGTGCAGATCAACGGCACGCCAATCGGCTCAGACGCCGTCATTTTGCAAGATGGAGATATCCTCGAACTTGCCGGGACCCGAATGCAGTTTCTGGGCAAATAATGAAGTTGTCACTTTTGCGCTGGCCGGGTTGATCCGCCGCAGTGTATGCTTTGTTCCTTTGTGGCAAGGCAGTCGCCTGCGCTGCCGGTCGATCTACTGTGCAAAGAAGCGGCCAGTGTCGACATTCAATCAGGAGTGAAGCGCAATGAAGGTACGTGTACTCGGTTGCTCAGGCGCCATTTCCAGAGATTGCAGGACCACGTCCTTTCTGATCGACCACGACCTGTTGTTAGACGCCGGAACGGGCGTCGGCGATTTGACTCTGAATGACATGCGCGGCATCAAGCATGTGTTGCTGACTCATTCGCACCTAGACCATGTGGCTGCGTTGCCGCTGATGGTCGACGCCATCGCCGGATCGATCACCCAACCTTTGCAGATTCACGCGTTGCCCGCCACCCTTGATGCTCTGCGTGCACATATTTTCAATGGGGTGATCTGGCCCGACTTCAGTCGCATCCCGACGCCGCAACACCCTTTTATCAGCTTTCACGCCATTGAAGTGGGGCAAATCCTGCAATTCGGTCAAAAACGTGTGGAAGTTTTGCCCGCAGTCCACATCGTGCCGGCCGTGGGTTTTGCCGTATCGACGGATCAGCAACCAGCCTGGGTCTTTACTGGGGACACGGAGCGCAACCCTGCCTTTTGGCAACGAATTAACCAGCTTGAGGTGGCCATGCTGGTGATTGAAACCGCCTTCAGCAACCGCGAGCAGGATTTAGCGCGGCGAAGCCTGCACCTATCGCCAATGGCCTTGGCCGAGGAGCTTGGCTGCATCGCCGAGGGTCGCGACTATCCGATCTACATCACGCACACCAAGCCGGCGGAAGCTGAGCTGATCATGGCAGAAATCCTGGATTTCGAACGCTCAAGTGCCCTGGCTTCAGGCAAAGCCCACGATATCCGGTGGCTGCTGGCTGGTCAGGAGTTTGAACTGTGACTTCCGCAATCGAGGATGACTCGCCTGAGCTGTCCTTTGCTGCGCTCCAGAAATTGCCTGCGGACCAACGCGGCTTGCCCTTTGAGGCTCTGTTTTACAAGCAGTTACAGCGCGTCACTGTGCGTATTCACGAGACAGACAACCTGGACCAGATCATGCTGGACGCCAGCGCTGACATCTGCACCCTGTTCAACGCCGAACGGCTGACCATGTATGCCGTTAATGCTGCGAAGACGGCCATTGTGTCCAAAGTCAAGACAGGCCTGAGCAGCAACACCGATCTCAAACTGCCGATCTCGGCACAAAGTATCGCGGGCTATGTCGCCTCCAGCCGCCAACTGCTGAATTTGGCCGATGCCTATGACGAGCAGGCCTTGCGGCGCATCCATCCTGACCTGAAATTTTTGAACGCCGTCGATCAACGCTCCGGTTACCGTACGCGCCAAATGATGGTGGCTCCGATCGTCGAGGGCGGCACGCTGCATGGCGTCCTGCAGATCATCAACAACCGAAACAACCAGACTTTCTCTGACCTTGAGGTGGATGGGGTCCTGCAACTGTGCCGAACCCTTGCCACCGCCATCCGCCAGCGCGTTGAGAAGGCCTCGCTCGGCATGCGCCGGCGGGCTACCAAGTACGATGGTCTGGTCATCAGCGGCGCCCTGACTACCGAGGCGCTCGAGCAAAGCTGGCAACTGGCCCGCGCCGGGGGGCAGCCGGTCGAGCAGGTGATGCTGACCCAGTTTAAGGTGCCAGTGGCTCAGATCGGCCAATCGCTCGCTCGATACTTTGACGTGCCCTACGAACCGTTTCAGGCCAACCGGTTGCGGGTGGAGCCCTTGCATGGCATGCTCAAACGCGACTTTGTCGACAAGCAGGGCTGGATGCCACTGGAGGAGTCTTCGGATGGCCTGGTGGTGATGTGCACGGATCCAGAGACTGTTCGCAGTTCGCGCATCGTGCCGCAGGTGTATCCCCGCCTAACTCGCTTTTCTTATCGGGTGACGACACAAGCTGAATTTCAGGAGACGCTGGCTCAGATATTTGGCGCGGCGGGCGGTGTGTCCATCGATGAAATGCTGGCTGATATGGACGGCGCGCCGATCGATGACGGCAACAGTGATGACTCTCTTGAGTCGGCAGCCGCGGACAATGAGTTGGTCAAGTTCGTCAACAAGGTGATCATCGACGCGTACCACCAAAAGGCCTCTGACATTCACATCGAACCGATGCCGGGCAAGCTCAAGACCGGCATCCGCTTTCGCATCGATGGCACGCTGATGCCTTACATAGAGGTGCCGGCGCATTTTCGGCAGGCCATGGTGACCCGCCTGAAGATCATGTGCGACCTCGATATTTCAGAGCGCCGGCGGCCGCAGGACGGCAAGATCAAGTTCAAGAAGTATGGGCCGCTCGATATTGAACTGCGGGTAGCCACCATACCTTCTGCCGGTGGCGTCGAGGACGTGGTGATGCGGATACTGGCCGCTGGTGAGCCTATCCCGCTGAACCAACTGGGCCTGACGCCGCACAACCGCGAGCGTGTGGTGAAAACCGTTGAGAAGCCCTACGGTTTGTTTTATGTCTGTGGCCCCACCGGGTCTGGCAAGACCACCACCCTGCACTCGATCCTCAGCCACCTTAACCGTCCCGACACCAAGATATGGACCTGTGAGGATCCCGTCGAAATCACGCAAAAAGGCTTGCGCCAGGTTCAGGTCAACAAAAAGGCGGGGATTGACTTTGCCTTGGTGATGCGGGCGTTCTTGCGGGCGGACCCTGACATCATCATGGTGGGTGAGTCGCGCGACAAAGAAACCGTGTCGATGGGTGTGGAGGCGTCGCTCACCGGGCATTTGGTGTTTTCAACTCTTCACACCAACTCTGCGCCTGAGTCAATCACGCGTCTGCTGGACATGGGCATGGACCCGTTCAACTTTGCCGACGCTCTGCTCGGTATCCTGGCGCAGCGGCTGACCAAAAAGCTGTGTGCCTGCAAAGCCGCCTATGTGCCCGAGCCCGAAGAGTTGCAGCTGTTTGCGGCTGAATACGCAGAAGAACTCAGCCACTCCACAGCCTGGCAACTTGACCTGGCCGGGGAAACCAGCCGTTTGATTGAGGGCTGGCGTCAGGTGCATGGTCAGGGTGGGCAGATCCATCTGTACCGGGCGGTCGGTTGCGACAAATGTAACCAGACCGGCTACAAAGGTCGCATCGGCTTGCATGAGCTGCTGATTGCCGACGAAGAGATCAAAAAACTGATTCAACAACGGGCCCGCGTCGCGGAGATTTTCGTAGCAGCAGTGCAATCTGGGATGCACACCCTGAAGATGGACGGTATGGAGAAAGTGATGATGGGGCTGACTGATCTCAAGATGGTGCGCGTTGTCTGCATTCGTTGAGTGACAAAAGCCGCCGCAAAATTGTCGGATCGATTTTGAAAAGTATGAAAACTTAGTAAAACGACGCAAATTAGATAGAGAATAACATACCGTGTATTGGCGCACGTACTGCTGAAAACGGCAAGTTGTGACTGGTACTTAGTTTTTATCAAGGAGTTTTTTTATGAAGCGTTCCATGCAAAAGGGTTTTACCCTGATTGAGTTGATGATCGTGGTGGCCATCATCGGCATTTTGGCCGCTGTCGCGCTGCCCGCCTACCAGGACTACACCAAGAAGGCCAAGTTCGCCGAGGTGGTCTCGGTGGCAAACACCTATAAAACCGCGGTTGCCACCTGCGCTCAGGAGGCTGGTACGCTGACGGGTTGTAACGCTGGCGCCCTTGGCGTTCCTGCCACCACCGCCACCACGCACGTGGCATCGGTTGCTGTCGCTGATGGCGTCATCACCGTGACGCCTACGTCGACCACTGTCGCTGCTGCTACGCTGGTTTTGACTCCGACCATGGCGACTGGGGCACCCATGACCTGGTCCAATGCTGGCAGTGGTTGCCTGACGTCTAGCCCGATCCTCTGTAAGTAAGGGTCAATGCCAGCGGACGTGGCCTCACCGGGCCGCTCCGTTTGAAAAAGCGCTGAAAACAGCGCTTTTTTTCTGCCCGAGGCCTACCTGCCGACTTCGAACTTATCCGGGACAACCGCCTCATGCCGCACTCAAACCACGGCGCCCTCACCCGGACCAGCGGTGTATTTCTGCTGCTGTTGCCCTGGCTCAATCCGTTTGCACCCGGTCCAACCAGCCAGGTGGTGCAAAGCCTGCTGAGCCTAAGCTGTCTGGCGGCGTTGCTGCTGCTGCCCTTGTGGCAAGGGGGTGGCACAGCCTTGGTCAGAGTGGCAGCGCCAGCCTGGGTGCTGGCGGCCTTATTGAGCTGTGTGATGGCGGTGCTGCAATATTTGGGTGCCAGTCAGGCTTTTGCACCTTGGGTCAACACCACGGGCGTAGGCGAGGCCTTTGCCAACCTGCGCCAGCGCAACCAGTTTGCAACCCTGACCAATATGGGTTTGGCAGCGCTGCTGTGCTGGGTGCAAATCGCCTCCCCGAACAGGTCGAGCGGGCCCTTGAGCGGGCGAATGCCGCATTGGCGAGTGGTCACTTGCTTGTTCGCCGCAGCCCTGTTTGGGATTGGTAACGCCGCATCGTCGTCGCGCACTGGCTTGTTGGAACTGCTGCTGTTGGCGTTTTTGTTACTGGCCTGGCCGCAATGGCGGCGGCCGCTGGTCTGGCGTGTCATGCTGGCAGCGGGTGTCGCCTACGCTAGCGCCAACCTCCTGTTGCCGTGGCTTGCAGGATTAAGCGTTGGCGGTGCCGGCATCTTGGCGCGGTTGCAGGAGGGCGCGCCTGCTTGTGCCAGCCGCCTCACGCTGTGGCGTAATGTGGTGTATTTGCTAGTGGAAAAGCCATGGACTGGCTGGGGCTGGGGCGAATTGGATTACGCCCATTTCATTACCCTCTACCCGGGTTTGCGCTTTTGCGATATCTTGAGCAATGCGCACAACCTGCCGCTGCACTTGGCGGTGGAGCTGGGCCTGCCGGTGGCCACGCTATTGTGCGGCGGCGGCCTGTGGGTGCTGTGGCGGGCCCAGCCTTGGCGTGAGGCCAACCCCACCCGGCAATTGGCCTGGGCGATCCTGGCGCTCCTGGGCGTGCACAGTCTGCTGGAGTACCCCCTTTGGTACGGGCCGTTTCAGCTGGCCGCTGGCATCGCCATTACCCTGCTGTGGCTGACCAGACCGGCCTCCAAGCCGGTGCCATCGCCCTGCCATTCTGCCTCACCCTTCACCGTCGCGCCCGAGCTCTGGCGGCTGGCTATGGCGAGCAGTCTCCTGCTCGCCGCGTTGTACGCGGCCTGGGACTACCAGCGTATTCGCCAAATCTACCTGCCCGCCGCAGAGCGTGCGGCGCCCTACCGCGACAACACCCTGGCCAAGTTGCAGGGTTCCTGGCTATTCGGTCCGCAGGTCGATTTTGCTGAACTCACCATCACGGTGCTTAGCCCAGCCAACGCGTCGGCAAGCCAGGTGCTGGCGGAAACGACGTTGCATTTTTCGCCAGAGCCGCGCGTGATTGAACAGCTCTTGGACAGTTTGCGGCTGCAAGGTCGAGACGACGCGCTGCCGTTTTATCTCGCGCGTTTCCAGGCGGCTTTTCCAGAGCCCTATGAGCGCTGGGCCAACCGAAACGGAAAGTAAAGGCGGGTTGTGGCCTCTCAGGATGCCGATGGGTGTTTGGCAAAATGGTGGCGCGGCTTGCTAAAGAGCGTATCCAGCTTGCAGTCATCGATGGCCATGCAGCGGGTGGTACAAGAATTGCTTGAGCGTGGACGCCATTTGGGGGTGTCGGGTTTGTAAGCACACGCGGTGAGAAAAATGGATCAACAATGAACATCAAGAAAAGTCTTTTGGCGGTGCTTTGCGTTGTCGGCATGGTTGCCTGCGGCGGCGGTACAGCAGTGAGCCCGACGCTGCCCAGCAGTCAGACACAACTGGACAACCTGAATGCAAAATATGATGCCAACAGCGGGCAGTCCAAAATCACCGCTGTACCCGGAACCAGCACAGAAAGCATCCAGTCCATATTCATGGATCAATTAAAAAATGGATCTCAGGAAATCATCGCAGATGTCGTAACTTATTACTACAGAAGCTTTTTTCTGCAAAATGCGATTGCAACGGATACTGCGAAAAACGTAAACGGCAGTACCACTATTTCCGTTTACCATCCAGCGCACGGGCTGCATATTGGCGACAAAGTAAGTGTCAAAAACGCGAGCCAGAACGCCAATGGCATTGCGGCTGCAAGTCTAAATAATAGTAATCCGGTAACAGCTGTCACTTCAGACGGTTACCAGTTGGTAGTTCAAGGCAGTGCGAGCCAGACTGGGTTGGCAAATATAAATGTTTCGGTCGACTACCAGATCGTAAATTGCATAGGAAAATATAACTCAATTGAATCGGTTATATCTGAAAAAATATATTCAAATACTATAGAAAATCAGGAAGTCTTCTACTCGGCTTTAACGGTAGCCCAGTTGATGCGGGGTTGTACACCCGAATTTTATGGAGAAAATGTCACCAAAAAATTTTATAAAAAAATCTCGGTTGGGTACGAGCTAGTCGCGCAAAGCGTTGCCGCAGGCGACTACTCCATGGTGTACGGCACCTGGAAGTTACCAAGTGAAGGCCTAAGCGCTACCTCAAACAAGTTGGCGGGCGATATCGGAAAGCTAACCAATTATGCAGATACCCGAAAGTTGCAAAATAACGGTTACACCTTGGTTTCCTACCAGATCGCACCTGACACAGTCAGTAGCGTATTTTTAATTATTAGTCTTAAAAATTATACTCAGAATGATATTTTAATGACGACGGAAACCAATATCTATGGAAAGGCAGCGACGGGATATCAATTAATTAAAAGGCAAATCGACTACAACAATGACTTGCGAAACAGGATCGAGATCTTTAAGTTTATCTCGCCCCCCGACATTTTGAGTTTTGCAAAAAAAAATGGTTTTAGCGACGTTCAGGCCGCAGATGTCAAGCGCAAATGCAATGGCATGATGTTTTTGAGTTGCGCCCGTAACTATATTCCTTTGGCCAACTTGCTGGATTAATGCCGAAGCGTGCATGGCGCGCGCATTTTGCGGGGGCACGGCTAGAAATTAGATTGCGTTGACAAAACTGCCGCTCTTGCCCCCGTGCTTTTCCAGCAACTTGCAGTCATTGATGGTCATGCCACGGTCTACGGCCTTGCACATGTCATAAATGGTCAGCAGGGCCACCTGCAGGGCGGTCAGGGCTTCCATCTCGACGCCGGTGGGGCCCACGGTTTCGACCCTGGCAGTGCACATCACGCTGGCGGGCTTACCAGCACTGGCCGGGGCAGTTGCAAAATCAATTGCGATTCGCGTCAGCGCCAGTGGGTGGCAGAGCGGGATTAGATCGCTTGTTTTTTTTGCGGCCTGAATGCCGGCAATGCGGGCGATGCCCAACACATCGCCTTTTTTGGCGGTACCGGCCTCAATCAGCGCGAGGGTGGTCGGCAGCATGTCAATCCGTCCAGCGGCCAAAGCAACCCGGTGCGTGCTGGCTTTGGCTGCGACATCGACCATGTGGGCCTGTCCTTGGCTGTCAAAATGCGTCAAAGCACTCATTAAAAAATCACCTGGTTGACATGCTGGGTCGTCGGCGCCTTGTTTACATAGCGTTGACGTCACACGTGCATCATACGGTCACCTACTCTAGGAAATCCAGTTGCGACGAATATTGATGCTAAAAACAGCTCTAAGCCTTATGAAATATGGTGTTCTAGCTATTTTTTTTATAGCGGTTAATTTGCTTTTAGAGTCCCCAGTGCAGGCCCAGACAGTCGGCGCAAGCAGCGCGCTCTTGCCAACCCTGGGTGACGGTGGCGAGATGAGCAGCAGCGCCGAACGCCGTTTGGGAGACCGCATCGCGCGCGAAATCTACCGCGACCCTGACTACCTCGACGACCCGGTGTTGGCCGACTATGTCCGCGGCGTCTGGCAGCCCTTGCTGGTAGCGGCGCGGGCTCGAGGTGACCTGTCGGTTGAATTGCAGGATCGATTTGCCTGGGAAATCATGCTTGGGCGCGACCGCACGGTGAATGCGTTTGCGCTGCCAGGCGGCTATTTTGGTGTCCATCTGGGCTTGTTGGCCGTGGTCGGCAGCGCCGACGAACTGGCCTCGGTGCTCGGCCACGAACTCAGTCACGTGACGCAGCGGCATATTTCCCGTCTGATTGCGCGGCAGGGCCAACAAACACCCTGGTTGGTGGGCGCCTTGATTCTCGGGGCATTGGCCGCCAGCAAAAGCACAGATGCGGCCAACGCGCTGATTGTGGGTGGGCAGGCGGCATCTGCTCAGGGCCAGCTTAATTTTTCTCGCGACATGGAACGCGAGGCGGACCGAGTCGGGTACGGGATCATGACCGAGGCTGGTTTTGACGGGCGTGGGTTTGTAGGTATGTTCGACAAACTGCAACAGGTCTCGCGTCTCAATGACAACGGTGCCTACCCGTATTTGCGCAGTCACCCCCTGACGACCGAGCGCATCGCCGACATGCAAAGCCGCCAGCCGATAGCGGGCTCTGTGACGCCGGCCTCGACGCCATCCCTGGAGCACGCCATGATGGCGGGCCGCGCCCGAGCCCTGTCAAACCCCGGGGTTGACGCAATGCGCGGTTTGCTGCGCGAGGCTGAAAGCTGGCCAGCGTCTGCGCCGCAATCGACCGCCGCACGTCAGGCCGGTGTGTTGTACGCCGGCGTGCTGGCTGCCGGGCGTTTGCGTGACGGCAAGGCAGTCAGCTCCCATCTGCATCGGCTAAGGGCCCTGGTCTCATCAGACCCAGTTGGCACCCGGCTGGTACGTTGGCTTGGTGCTGAACTCAGCCTCGCGGCCGGTGACTGGCGTTTAGCTCAAACGCAGCTTGACATGCGTTCGGCCGAAGATCGCGAAGAGGCCCAGATGCGCCGGCCTGAATTATTGCTCCGCGCCCAGTTGGCGCTTCAGTCGGGGCAGGCGGCTCAGTGGCTGGCCTGTATCGAGCGACTGCAGTTGTGGGTGGCGGAACATCCGCGCGATGCCCAGGCTTGGCAACTACTCGCCGATGTCTATGCAGCGCAGCGCCTGCCTCTACGCTCTTTGCGTGCCGAGGCAGAGGCACGCGTGGCACAACTTGATCTGGCGGCGGGGTTGGACCGGCTGAAGGCGGCGCAGGACCTGTTGCGCCAGCGGGCCATTCAGAACCCTAATGCGGACCATATCGATGCATCGATCATCGACACCCGTCGTCGGCAGCTGGAGTTAGCGCTGCGAGAACAGTCGCTGGAGCGCTGAGTCGATTACGACGCCAAACACCGAATAAATCAAGGAGCCCAACAGCGCAGCGCCAAAACCACTGACATAAAAGCCATTCAGCAGAGCGGCAGCCCACCAAAACATCAGGGCATTGATCACAAACAGGAACAGGCCGAGGGTTAGCACCGTGACCGGCAGCGTCAACAACACCAGCACCGGGCGCAGCAGCATGTTCAACAGCCCGATCACGAAGGCAGCAGTCAGCGCTGCGCCGAAGCTGCGAACCTCGACGCCCTGGTAAAGGTAGGGCACCGCCAGCAGGGCGGCAGCGCTAAGCAGCCATTTCAGAATCAGTTTCATACAGGTGCCTCAGCATAGCACCGCGGTCAGCGCATCAACTGCGCATGGCCGCACGCCGGGTCGCCCAGTGCCCCCCAACCAGCACGGCGATCACCGTGACGATGTAGGTGCCCCACCGCGCAGCAGTTTTCGGCAGGTCGGACCCGTCAAACCAGCTGTCCAGCATTGGTTCGTTGACGATCATCTTGGCGGCGGTCAGAGCCAGCACGGCAGCGCCGATCTGGATGATGGCAGGAAAACGCTCGACCAGCTTGAGCACCACCGAGCTGCCAAACACCACGATGGGCACACTGATCAGTAACCCGATGATCACGAGGTCAAAGGCACCATGGGCGGCTCCGGCTACGCCGAGAACGTTGTCCACTCCCATCAGCGCGTCAGCCACGACGATGGTTTTCATGGCGCCCCAGAAGGTGCTAACCACCGGTGCGTCGTGCTCGCTGCCACCTTGATCAGCCAGTAACTTATAGGCAATCCAGACCAGACCCAGGCCACCGACGAGCATCAGACCGGGGACTTGCAGCAGCCAAACCACACCTACCGTCATCACGGCGCGCACGCCAATCGCGCCTACAGTGCCCCAGATGATCGCCTTTTTTTGCAGCTCCGCCGGCAGGTTGCGCGCAGCCAGCGCAATGACGATAGCGTTGTCACCCGCGAGGACCAGATCGATCAAGATGATCGCCATCAGGGCTGACCACCAAGCGGCAGAAAAAAGTTCCATTGCAATACCTTTAGATGTTGGGTTAGTCAACACTGGCCGGGCTGTAGCGAAGCTTGGGATGGGGCCGCCTTCGCGCGCTACACGACAAGTGCATGGCGAAGGTCTTGCCCGATGCGGCACGGCAAACCGCGGCATCTGATGAACCGGAGCGGCGCAAGGCCGCTCGTACTGACGACTCATCAACGGGGGGCTACTCCCCTTCAAAAAGAATTAAACCACGCCTTGGGTAGGCTTTGAAAATATGGGGTTGCTGACGCAGGGCGGTCGCTGTGTCACCGCCCACCCGGCTATCATCGGCCCCCCATGGCAGGTATTCACATCACCGACGTCGAGTCGGCCATCAACCACTGGCGCGAGAAAAGTCCATCGCCCGACGGCTTCTCATTGGCCGCGCCCACGCGTGCCTTGGCCGAGGTGTATGCCTTGCTGGTTTTTTACCATGAGACCGAGGCCGACGAGTTTTCATTTCCACCGGCTGCATTACAGGCTTGGCTGGCCTGGTACGACACCACGCCCGACACGCCCTGCATTGCCATCTGCTCCACCAGTCAGGGCGACGAGCAGTGCAAGGGCTGCGGCCGCAGCTTTGCAGAGGTCCAGCACTGGACCGAGCTGCGCCCAGCTGAAAAACGTCAGACCTGGCGCCGCATCACCCTGGAGGCGAGCGCCTGGCGCTTCAACCGCTATGCCGAACGGGCCGGCCCCTATTTCCAGCGAACCGGCTCTACGTCCACGGTGAGCGCACCGTCTCCCAGCATCAGAACGCCCTCCTGAATGGTCGCTTGCAGCTGCATGCTGCGTTGTGCCATCGGGATCAGGGCCTGAGCCGCCGCGCTGAGGATGCGCCATACCGACAGACTAGGCGGACGCGCCAGTTTGGCCTGTATGCTGCGCCACCAAATGTCGGCTGAGGCACTGAAGCAATACAGCACCACCTGGTCGGCGCGGCTGCAGGCCTTGAGCAGGGGCTTGTCTTCGGGTTGCCCAACCTCCAACCAGAGCCGGGTGCGGCCGGTGAAATCGCGAAGCCAGACATCGGGCTCATCCGGGTCGCTCAGGCCCGCCCCGAAAGTCAGTGTCCCGTCACCCTGGCACACTGATTGCAGTTGGTGAGCGTGCAGCGCCAGGGCACAGAGCCGCACCATCATGCGCTCATCGGTCTCGCTCGGGTGCCTTGCCAACGTTAGGGAATGGTCGGCGTAGTAGCCATGGTCGATGTCGGCAATTTGCAGACTGGCTTTAAAGATGGTCGATTTGAGAGCCATCAGATGT
Source organism: Comamonas sp. lk (assembly GCA_945925985.1). Taxonomy (GTDB): domain Bacteria; phylum Pseudomonadota; class Gammaproteobacteria; order Burkholderiales; family Burkholderiaceae_C; genus Rhodoferax. The sequence goes on from CAMELV010000023.1 coordinate 18,075, forward strand.
CAGCCTCCGGCTTCGGCGCAGCACACGCAGTGGCAAGCGTGGGGGTCATAAGACCCGCCGCCGGGCCGCCCCAAGGCGGGTTAGCCCCCGCGGGGGGCAGCGCAGCACACGCAGTGGCAAGCGTGGGGGTCATCAGACCCGCCGCGCCAGGGCGGCGGCGAGGCCGGTGTAGCTGCTGGGCGTCAAGGCCAATAGACGCTGTTTTTCGTCGGATGGAATTTCCAGTCGGGCGATAAATCCGTGCATTAACTCGCGCGTCATCGGCGCGCCGCGGGTAAAGGCCTTCAGTTGCTCATAGGGTTGTGGCAGGCCAAATCGACGCATGACGGTCTGAATCGGCTCGGCCAGCACTTCCCAGGCGGCGTCCAGGTCAGAGGCAATGGCGGCTTCGTTGAGCTCCAGTTTGGCCAGCCCGGTAGCCAATGAGTGGTAGGCCAGGACGGCGTGCCCTAGCGCAACGCCGATATTGCGTAACACGGTGGAGTCGGTCAGGTCCCGCTGCCAGCGTGAAATGGGCAGTTTCTCGCTCAGGTGCCGAAGCAGGGCGTTGGCCAAACCCAGATTGCCCTCGGCGTTTTCAAAATCGATCGGGTTCACCTTGTGGGGCATGGTGCTGGAGCCAACCTCCCCGTCACGCAGCTTTTGCTTGAAGTAGCCCAGTGACACATAGCCCCACACATCGCGCGACCAGTCGATCAGTATGGTATTGGTTCGGGCGACGGCATCAAACAGTTCGGCCATGTAATCGTGCGGCTCAATTTGGATGCTGTAAGGTTGGAACTGCAGGCCTAAACCGGCGGGCTCGGGGGACTCCACCACGTGGCGGCTGAAGCTCTCCCAATCAAAGTCGGACCAGGCCGCAAAATGGGCGTTGTAATTGCCGACAGCACCGTTCATCTTTGCCAGTAGACGGACACCGGCAATGCGACTGCGCGCGGCATCCAGTCGCGCCACCACGTTGGCAATCTCTTTGCCGACTGTGGTTGGGCTGGCGGTCTGCCCATGGGTTCGGCTGAGCATGGGCACGTTGGAAAAGGCATGCGCCATCTCGCGCAGTTTGCCAGTGATGGCGTCCAGTGCTGGTAGCAGTACCTGCTCACGGCCATCCTTGAGTTGCAAGGCGTGGCTGGCGTTGTTGATGTCCTCACTGGTGCAGGCAAAATGTACAAATTCATTGGCAGCCAGCAGCTCGGCGTGGCCCTCAAATTTGGCCTTAATCCAGTATTCCAACGCTTTAACATCATGGTTGGTGGTCTTCTCGATCGCCTTGATGGCCTCGCCATCGGCGTCGGAAAAATTCAGGACTAAGTTGCTGAGGTAGGCTCTTGCCCCCGGTGTCAGCGGTGCAAACTCCTGGAAACCGGCATCGCTCAAGGCCACCAACCACGCAACCTCAACCTGCAGCCGGCGCTGCATATAGCCCAGTTCGCTCATGATGGGCCGCAGTTTGGACAGCCGGCCGGCGTAGCGTCCATCCAAGGGGGACAGGGCGGAAATTGCAGAAAAACTCATGCCAGGATTGTAGGACCTGCGTCTATGTCAGATGGCCTAAGCAGTGGGATGCGAATGGATAGAATGAATCTGTCTTCATCAACGGTCCTCTCATGAAATTAATCGGCTCAGCTTCCAGTCCCTATGTCCGCAAAGTCCGTGTCGTCATGGCCGAAAAAAAGCTCGAGTACGACTTTGTCCTTGAGAACGTCTGGTCCGTCGAGACGCTGATTGGGGAATCCAATCCGCTGGGCAAAGTGCCGTGTCTCGTGATGGAGGGTTCAGAGGCCTTGCAGGACTCCCGTGTGATCGTCGAATACTTGGACACCCTGTCACCGGTGGGCAAGCTGATTCCGTCGGTTGGGCGTGAACGGGCCGAGGTCAAGACCTGGGAGGCGCTGGCCGATGGCTTGCTCGATGCCTCGCTGCTGGCCCGGCTTGAGGCCACCTGGGCTGGACGCAGTGACGCCGAGCGCAGCCAGGCCTGGATTGACCGGCAATTGGGAAAGGTGCAGGCCGCGCTGCGTGCCATGAGCCAAGGCCTGGCCGATAAGTCTTACTGTGTTGGCATTCACCTGAGTTTGGCGGATATTGCGGTAGGCTGCGCCCTAGGATACCTGGATTTCCGCTTTCCCCAGATTGACTGGCGTTCGCCCTACCCTAACCTGACCAAGCTGCATGAAAAACTGATGCAGCGCGCCAGTTTCGCCGACACCGTACCCGCCTGAGGGCGGCGATCGATCGTTATGGGTTAGCGCGTCGTTTCAGCCAGCGCATCAAACCACCCAATAGGGGCAATTTTTCATAAAGCTCTTCAGCGGCATCCCAGTAGTCGCGGTGCAGCGTCACCAGACCTGTGGCTGCAAACACCAAATGCGAGGCGCCCAGGATAACCTGGTGCTGTGCCGGCCGAGAAGTTCGGAATCGGAAATGGAATTCCCAGGTTAGAAAGCACTGATCCCCTTGCACCACCTGCTGCGTCACGACAAAACGTGGCTCGTGCAGTGACGCAAACATGTGGTCAAAAATGCGTTGGATTGCTGGCACGCCCGTGACCTCATTGAACGGGTCTTTGAATCGCGCTTGCCCATCGTAAATCTGACCGATGCCAGCCACGCTGTCAGGCGTCAGGGTTTCAAAAAAGGTGACGACGCGCGCCACGGAAACGGTAGGGACCAAGGGTGTTGTAGTCATTGGGTGACACGCCGGACCAAGGCGAAAAAAATGCGGTCAGGTAGCAAGCGCAACGCCTGCATCCACAGGGTAAAGCGCTTGGGAAAGTGCAACTCGAAGGTACCGCTGCGCCAGCCGGCAAGCATGGCGTTAGCGGCCTGCTCTGGGGTGATAAGGGCAGGCATGCTAAAGGCATTGCCAGCAGTCAGGGGGGTCTCGACAAAGCCGGGGTTGACAATCGATACCCCCAAGCCGCGCGGGCGCAGATCCAGGTAAAGGTTTTCTGCCAGGTTGATCAGCGCCGCTTTGGTCGGGCCGTAGGCCAGGCTGTTGGGCAGGCCGCGGTAGCCAGCCACGCTGCCAACCAGGCTGATGTGGCCTCTGCCACGTGCCAGCAGTGCCGGCAACACAGCATCCAGCAGGTACAGGGCACCGAGGTAGTTGACTGCCAGGTGGCGCTGCATGTCGGCAACGTCCATGGCTGCAGCCCGCATTGCCTGGTAGTGGCCTGCGCAATAGACCACGCAGTCGAGCGGCTCTTGCGCCAGCAAGTGGGTAGCCGCTAGGGTCACAGCCGCTGGGTCGGTGGCATCCAGCACCAGCGCCTGACTGCCAGGGTGCTGCGCTACGAAGGCATCTAGCGCCTCCGCCTTGCGGGCTGACACGGTCACCTTCGCGCCAGCCCGGTGCAGCGCTGAGGCGGTGGCCCGCCCGATGCCGGTCGAGGCGCCAACAATCCAGACCGTCTTGCCCTGCCAGTCGCGCAGGGGCGGGTTGAGTGGGGCAAAGAACGGCATGGCGGGTCGCTCAGCGTTTAACGAACGACAAGGTGACTTCCCCCAGGCGGACGCCGAACTTGCTCATCGTCGCTTTGTTGAGCATGACTTTGTCTGTCATCAGGTACATCCAGTCATCGAACTGCACCTCAAACACATTGCCCCCAACAGGCAGGTTAAGGGTGTAAGTCCAATGAAAAGTATTACCCTGAGTCTCTCCACGGGCTTCGCCCACCACATCGTCGGCGCGGCCGCTGAAGCGGCCATTGCCGAGCTTGCGCAGTCGCCAGATGCGCTTTTGCGTGCTTCCGTCTGAATAGCGGAAGTCCTCATCCAGCACGCCTTCGTCGCCGTTCCAGGTACAGGCCATGACCACGGTGAAGCGCTTGACCACGGTGCCGGAGCGGTCGGTAAAGACGCCATAGGCGTCCAGCGTGCCGGTGAAATACTGCATCAGGTCAAGCAGCGGCTTTTCTTGGGCATAGGTCTCGATCTGTTGCGAGGCACAACCGCTCAGCAGCAGGGTGGAAGGGGCAGCTGCGGCTGCGGCGAGCAAGAGGCGTCGTTTCATGACTTTTTCCGGATGATCAGGGTGTATAGCAGTGTGGCAGCCAGCAGCTTGAGGCCACAGGGCAGCAGGCAATAGGCCGCAGAGAGGGTCGCCAGGGCTGCTTCGTCGCGGCTGCCAGGTTGATAACCGAACGCTGCCAGCGAAGGCAGCGCCAGGCCGGCCGCGAGGGCTAAGTTAAGTTTGCTCGCAAAGTTCCACCAGCCAAAGTAGCTTCCCTCTTGCGCGCCCTGGTCCCCGCTGCTGGCGATGTGGCCGGCCAGCAGCGCCCCGGGCACTGCCAAGTCTGCGCCCAGGCCGATGCCGGACAGCGCACAGACGGCGGCGAAAGCCACAGTATCGCCCGCGCCCAGGCCGGCGGCAAAGACGAAGACAGCGATCGACAACAGCATGCCCAGTCCCCAGGCACGCGCCAGCCCAACTCTGCCGACGATCTGCAACCAGACCGGGATCGAGAGGGCAGCTGCCACAAAATAGGCGCCTAGGAAGAGTGGTTCGGCAGCGCGAGGAGCCTGCAGCACGTCCTGAACGAAGAACAGCAGCAGCGTGGCCGGAATCGCACTGGCGATGCCGTTAACCATGAACACGGCGAGAAGCTGCCTGAACCTTGGCCGTGACCAGGGCAGCCACAGCGATCGGCCCTGCGCCTTGGCGGCGGCTGATGGCGTAGCCGTCGGCTTTGGCGGCGAGGCTTGTGTCCAGGCCAGCCAGCCCAAAGCGATGACCGCAAAAAAAATAACGACGGTTGCTGGCAGGCCCAGTGCGATGGGACTGATGGAGGCCAGTATTACGCCGGCCAGGCCAAGTCCCTCTCGCCAGGCCACTATTCGGCCGCGTTGTACGTCGTCGCCACCGAGCCTGGCGCCCCAGGACTGGTGCATCACACTCAGAGCGCTGAATGCAGCATAGGTCAACACCAGGCAGGCTCCAGCCCAAGCCAGCAAGGCGTCCACCCCTTGCACCTGGGGGAAGAACAGCAGGGCAAAGCCCAGGCCAAGCAGCGCGGATGCTACCGCCGCTACGCCCAGCACGGTACGCGCCGAGCGTGCAAACAGGCGGTCGCTCCACTGCCCGAGCAGCGGGTCGATCAACGCGTCAAACAAGCGCGCGCCCAGCAGCAGAGCTCCCAGCGCCGCCAAGGGTACGCCGAAGTGACGTGCATAGTGGTTCGGTAGCAGCACATACAGCGGCAAGGCCACAAAGGCCAGCGGCAACCCCATCAGCCCGTAGCGCCAACCCTCGCGCCAGCCAAACCTTGTGACGGTGCCGCTGCTGGCATTCATGGCGTGGCGCGAGCCAGAAGGGCGTTGCGCAATTTTGGTTCACTGGTGGACACACTCAGCCAGATGTCGAAGAACTTGCCACCGAAGGCCGTGTCGTTGATGCCCCCGATGCTGCGACCTTGGTGCCAGAACGACACGCCCCCAGGCGGGTTCAAAGCCGTAATACGGTCGCCGGCGGCCACATCGGGCATGACCTCTTGCAGCGCGGTGAGCCAAACTCGTGCTGTGTCTGGTGCCACCTGGTGCATTCGCCGGATCTCCTGCAATGAGCGCTGCGCGATCTCGCTGGCCGTGAAGGCACGCAGATAGGTCAGGCACAGGGCGAAGCGCTGCTGGCTGAGTTGGGCGACCTTGAAGTCGGGCAACGCCCAGAGACTGGCGTCATAGACCGACAATCCGAAGTACCGTAGCCGCCCGCTGCCGATCAAATGGGCTCCGGGTATGGCAGTAAGCACCTCGGCGGGCGGCGCTAGCGAGGCACCTTGCGCCAGCGTCTTTAACGCGCTGGTGCCGGCCAAACCGCCCAGGGTGGCGTGGTAGAGCAAGGTGCGTCGAGTCGTTGGCATAGCTTGGGTTACCTGTCATCCGCGCGTCGACTTCTGCAGCGTGTATTGCAAGACGTCAATGTTGCCTTCAGAGAAAGCAGCTTCGCAGTAAGCCAAATAGAACTCCCAAATCCGCATGAAACGTTCGTCAAAACCGCCCTGCAACACCTGGTTGCGCGCGCCCAGAAAGGCTTCCCGCCAGCGCTTCAAGGTTTCTGCGTAGTCAGGTCCGAACGCGTATTCGTCCACCACCTCGAATCCCGCTGCCCGAGCATGTGCCCTGAACTCGCGCGGGCAGGGTAGGCACCCGCCTGGGAAAATGTATTGTTGAATGAAGTCTGTGCCGCTTACATAGCGCTCAAACAAGGCGTCGTCGATCACGATGCTTTGGATGCAGGCCCGACCGCCGGGCTTGAGAAGGCGCGCCAGCGTAGCAAAGTAAGTCGGCCAGTAGGTGCGTCCCACGGCTTCAATCATCTCGATCGAACAGATGGCGTCAAAAGGCGGGTCTTGGATATCGCGGTAGTCCTGCAACCGCAGGTCAGCTCGATCCGCAACACCCAGGCGCTTCAGTCGATCACGCGCAAAAGCCAATTGCTCGGTGCTCAGCGTGACCCCAACCAGCGAGGCGCCGAAGGTGGTGGTGATCATCTCGGCGAGTGCGCCCCAGCCGCAGCCGACCTCCAGCACCCGGTCGCCGGCCTTGACCTGACACAGTTCAAGGGCACGCTGCACCTTGGCTGATTGCGCTTGAGTCAACGATTGGTTCAGGTCGCCGGCAAAAATGGCCGACGAGTAATTCATGGTGTCGTCCAGCCAAAGTCGATAAAAAGCGTTGCCCAGGTCATAGTGGGCGTGAATATTTTTTTGACTGTTGGCTCGCGTGTTGCGGTTGAGAAGGTGCTTGATCCGGTAAAACAGGCGACCTGCCCATGACCCGTACATCGCCGACTCCACCGCGGCGCGGTTTTTCACCAGCACCCGCAGCAGCTCGGTCAGATTGGGTGTGGTCCAGTCGCCCGCAATAAAGCTCTCGGCAAAACCGATATCGCCTGACTTGAACGCGGCGGCACAGGGTTTCCAGTTATGCAAATGCAGCGCAGCGTGAGGCGCTGCCGCGCCGCCAAAGCGCTGCATCGAGCCGTCCGGCAATTGCAGCGTCAAGCTGCCATGTTGTAGGCCTTGAAGCAACTTGAGTAGGGCGCGGCCGGCGGCAGGCGTGCCTTGGGGAATAGCGTAAGGGGTGGCGGTGCTGGAGTTCATGAGGACTTGGGCTCAGCGGGTGGTCAGTGAGGACGGGGGGGGCGGTTTGGTGAAGAAGGGCACACGTTTGGCTGCTAGCTTGAGCGCCTGCCAGTGAATACGCAGCACCACGCCCAGAGTCATGGCCGGGTAGTGCCACAGCGCCCGGCGCACGTTGCGGGCATTCAGGGGTACCAGCGTGCCGCTGACACTGGTCTGGATCAGAGGGCCATCGGCGTCATCAAAATCAATCCGTCCAACGGTGCGGCTGCGCTGCGCATCCACCATGAAGCGGAACCGGTAGCCCCCCTCGACCGGGCAAAATGGCGAGACGTGAAAGGCCTTGGCAGCGCGTTGCTCCACCCCATAACGGGGGGCGTCCAGCAGATAACAGTGTCTTTCACCAAAGGTGTTGTTGACCTCGACCACAATGGCGCGCAGGCTGGCGTCGGCGCGGTGGCAGTACCAAAAACTCACTGGCTTGAAGGTGTGACCCAGCACCCGCGGGTAACAGTGCAACCAGACCTCCCCATCGGCACCGTCAACGCCCTCTTCCCTTAGCAGCTCCTCGAGCCAGGCCAGGGCACCGCCCTGCATCGGGCCGCGCCCGTCGCCGTGGTCGACATCATAAAAACTCAAGGGCGCCCAGCGGTTGCGCACCAGCGAACCCGGACCGGTCAACCGCAGACTGCGCATCGGCAGCATCAAGAAATAAGTGTCATAGGCAAAAGCGTTGCGCACCGGCTTGAGGCGGGTGTGCCGGACCTGGCCAAAGCCGATCAGTGCTTGTGACAGGTCAGCGCTGTTCATGCCAATGCGTCAGGGGCTTGGTGCAGCAGTGGTTCAAGTTGCGATGCAACCGCCAGCCCTGATTTGAGGCCGTCCTCATGAAAGCCATAGCCAGTCCAGGCGCCGCAAAAATAGGTGTGACGCTGCCCCTGCAAGGCGCCGACCTGTTGCTGGGCCCGGATCGCGGCCAGGTCAAATACGGGGTGGGCGTAGTCAAAGCTGGCGTGTACCTGGTCAGATGCAATCGCGCGCAACGGGTTGAGCGAGACCAGTACCGGCTGGGTAAAGGGCAGCGGCTGCAGCTGATTGATCAGGTAATGCAGGCAAACGCGGTTGGCGTCACCGTCAGCACTGGCGCGCTCGTAATTCCAGGCTGCCCAGGCCCGTCGTTGGCGCGGCAGCACCGAGGTGTCGGCATGCAACACCGCCCGATTGGACTGGTAACGGATAGCGCCCAGTGTGGCGCGCTCAGCATCGCTGGCGTCATCGAGCAAGGCCAGAGACTGGTCAGAGTGGCAGGCCAGCACCACCTTGTCGAATCGTTCGGTTTGACCCGCAGAGCTAAGCAGCACGCCCCGCGCATCCCGTTGGATGCGCTGCACCGGACAGCTTAGACGTTTGTCTGTGATTGGGGTGGTGATTTTGTCGACGTACTGGCGCGCGCCGCCAGCGACCGTCCACCACTGTGGCCGGTTTGTCACCTGGATTAGACCGTGGTTGTGGCAGAAGCGGATCATGGTAGCCACAGGAAACTGCAGCATTTGATCGGTCGGACAGCTCCAAATGCAGCCCAGCATCGGCAGAAAGTACCAATCGCGAAACTCGGTCGAAAACCGGTGCTGCAACAAGAAATCAGTCAGTGGTTGCAGCAACTGGGCTTCACCGCCGCTGACAGCAAGCGCCGTGGCCAGACGATTGAAGCGCAGCACATCGCGCAGCATTCCCAGAAAACTCGGCCGCATCAGGTTGCGGCGCTGGGCAAATACGGTATTGAGCGAGGAGCCGCTCCACTCCAGCGGGGTGGCGGCTCCGCGGCCTGGGACTTGGACCGAAAACGACATATCCGAGCGGGCGGTTGATACACCGAGTTCGCCAAACAGCCGAATCAGCTCTGGGTAGGTTCGTTCATTGAAAACGAGAAAACCGGTATCCACGCCATGGCTGACTGGCCCGTTTGCGCCAGATAGAGTGAGGTCAACTGTGTGCGTGTGACCGCCAAAATAATCGCCGGACTCAAACAGTGTGATATCTGCCCGGCCGCGCAGGCGATGCGCCACGGCCAGGCCAGAAATGCCGGAGCCGACGATGGCGAGCTTCATGCGCTGCGACCCATTGGCTTGGACTGCTTAACAAATTGAGGCGGGGTTTGCATTGAATTTTGATCCGATCTGGTTATTTTATGACCAGTCGGTAATTTTTCAAAGCACTGAAGCAATACGCTTGTTGGCGCGGTAGCCGACCTTTTCAGAGGCGCTTGGCTGATGGGACGGCTTTGGTCAGTGGCAGCAGTCGCTTGAGTGGCGGTCTGACCTTGATCTCTTGGCCCGGAATGCTGCTCAAAATCTTGAACTCGCCTTGCGCGGTATCCCGCACCGTCAACTCGCTGTGCGTCATGCCCAGACGATTGAGCATCACAGCAACAAAAGGGGTGGTGGTGTTGGCACCGCGCCGTACGACCACCGCGGTTTCCTGCGATGCCAGGCGAACATAAGTGCCTGGCGAGTAGATGCCGACGGCCTTAATCAGCGCCGCGCCTGCCTCGTCCACTTGCTTGTTCTCATCGAAGTAAATGGCTTTCATGGCAATGCCAGGCGGCACCGCCTTGCGCACTGCGCGTGGCGAAATCGCGGCCGCAAATTTGTCGGCGCGCTGGATCAAGCGCGCAATTCGCTCACCAGGCGGGCGTTTGGACAGGGGCCCTGGAAGCTTGGTGTGGTGGTGACGCACGCCGTCCAGCCAGAGCTGGTTGGTGAGCCCCAGCGAGGTCAGCATATCGACCGATCGCGCGGGGTGCTGGTCAATGTTTACCCGCTGCGGGGGCGCTAGGGGTTCTTTTTGCTGCGCCAGAATGTCTTGCAGTTCAGTCATGCCGATGTTCATGCTGAGCGCGGCACGGCCAAGCGCACTGGTGAGGTCTTCTGGCCAATGCAGCACCTCGCGTGCGGCAATACCGCACATGGCATTGACCAGCATGGCATGGGTTGCGCTGTAGCGCTCGACCTCGACGGAGGCCATCTGGATCAGAGCCAGCAAGGCGCCGTCAGGGTTGGCCTGGCTGAATAAGCTGACTTTATCTTCCAAGCGGTCGATTTGCTCGAGGAAGCCTGCCTCTCGACCATTGCGCAAAATAGCGTGGGCCTGCTCCTGCAGATAGGGCCAGTCGGCCTCCTTGTCGACTTCAGGCAGTCGGACAGGGCTACGCTTAGCGAGGGCGACTTGGTCACCGGCCTGGGTAATGTTGGACAGTTTGGAGTCCCGCGCCAGCATGGTCAGCATCTGTCCTTCCTGATGCCGCTTCAGTGCCTGCGCATCCTGGCGGTCGATGAACAGGCTGTCACTGCCTTGGGCCATGGTCTCAAGCTCTGCACGGCTCTTGACACGGCTGCCTTTTTTTAGCAGCAGGGTGCCGTTGGCACCCAATAGTGAGAAGGGCAGGGGATCTTCTATGCGGATGCTGCTGATTTTGACGGGCGAAAGGTCCATGGACAGTCGGGAGTTGCAGGCTCGGCGCTCAGGCTGGGAAATTGGACGCCGGTGCCCGGGTGAGTGGGATGAGGCGGGCCAGACTTAGGCTGACTTTGACGCTGGCGCTGGGCAGCCCGGCCGTGACGCGCCAGTCGGCCAAACTGGTGTCGCGCAGGGTCAGCTCATTGTTGGGCAGGCCCTGCCGGTTCAACACCACAGCCACGCGCGGCGCGCTGGTCACTCGACCTCGCCGCACCACAATGGCCACTTCCTGGCTGGCCAGGCGGACAAATGAGCCGGGCGGGTAAACGCCAACGGCTTTGACCAGTGCGGCACCAGCCTCGTCAACGGCTTGGTTTTCATCAAAATAGGCCGCCTTCATGGCGGTCCCGGTGGCGGCTGCTGAGCGTGACGCACGCGGTGAAATGGCAGCGGCAAAAATGTCGGCCCGCTGAATCAGCCTTGCCATCCGCTGGCCCAGGCTGCGCGCGGCCAGGGGGCCGGGGGCTTTGGCATGGTGGTCGAGCACCGCCTCCAACAGGTCGCGGTTGGTCACGCCCAGTTGGCGCAACAGTGCAGCCGAGTGGCTAGGGTGCTCCCGCACCAGTTCGCGCTGCTTTGGGTTGAGGGGCTCTTTTTGTTGAGCCATGCGGTCCTGCTGAACCGACATGCCGATGTTCATCGTCAAAGCGGCATGACACATCACGGTTTCTTGCAGGGCCGGCCATTTCAGGACATCACGTGCGGCAATGCCACACATCACACTGACCAGCATGGCGTGGGTGCTGCTGTAACGGTCAAGGCCCCGCGAGGATAGAAAAAACAGGCTGAGCAGTGTTCCGTCGGGGTTGAGTCGGGCGAAGTGGCTGAGATGGGCCTGCAGTTTCTCCAGTCGCTCGCGAAAATTTTGCGGATTTGAGACCCGCAACAGGGAATGCGCTTGGTCCTGTAGGTCCAGCCATTCGGCCTCACTGCTCGGTATGTCACCCAATTGAGCCTCGGGTTTCGTACTGGCAGCCCCGCTGGGCGCAACGACCGCATCCAAATTGGTCGGCGCCTCCATGCTCTGGGGTGCAGACTTCAGGTTCGCCAGTCGGTCTGAACCCTTTGTCGCAGCCTGCACGCGAGCGACTGCCGCGCCCATGTCGGTCAGTCGGGTGCCGGCAATGGCGCCAAGGGCACGGTCTCCGCTCAGAAGTGCGTTCAAGCGCATCTGATAGGCACTTTGAAAACGCTGGTATTCGATCGCATCGACAAGCAGCTTGTCACGCTTGCCGAGCATGACGTCGTACTCGCGCGCGTCCTTCAAGGTGTAGCCGCTGCCAGCCACCATCAGGCCGTTCTCGTCCCAGACCGAAAAGGGCAGCGGCTCGCCAATCCGGATGTGATCGAAACTGAAGCTGACACGTCTCATGGTCGCCCTGAGTTATGGGGTTGGCGCGGGTAGTTAGAAAGACAAGCAGCTTAACCCAATTGGTGACCTGCTAGCATAGGACCCATGAGCAATTCCGATGCCATTTTGGCCCTTTACGACAAAATTTGCGACCCACGGGACCTGCCAACGCGACTCGCGCGTTTGCCCCGGCCGCTGGTGTTTACCAACGGTGTTTTTGATGTGCTGCACCGGGGCCATGTGCAATACCTGGTGCAGGCTCGGGCCTTGGGCGCCAGTCTGCTGGTGGCACTGAACACCGACGCCTCGGCGCGGCGGCTGGGCAAGGGGCCGGACCGGCCACTCAACCCGGAAGATGACCGCGCCGTGGTGGTCGCTGCGCTGGGCGCGACCAGTCTGGTGACCTGGTTTGACGAAGACACACCGTTGCAGCTGATCACTCAGGTTCGCCCTGAGATCCTGGTCAAGGGCGGTGATTACGACATGCAGGCCCTGGCTGAGACCCGCGTGGTCGAGGCCTATGGCGGCCGCGCCATGGCCCTGCCGTTTGTCAGCGGCTATTCCACCACGGCACTGGTCCGGAAAATCCGACAATAGGCCCCAACAGCAGGCGCATTCCCTCTACCTTGCCGTCATTCCCGACACGCCCCGTCATTCCCGGCCACGACCGGGAATCCAGGATGTGGTGTATCCCCAGTCTAGCTGAGGGTGACGGCAACGGCAAGGGCGCCGGCACCGATCAGAGCCGGGCTGGAGCCGATGGGGCTGCTGCGCCGGGCGTGCGACGCACCCAGCGTGATAGCCGGCCCAGCAGGTGCGCCAGATCATCAATATAGGTGAACACCGCCGGCACCACCAGCAGGCTGAGCAGGGTGGAGGTGATCAGTCCGCCGATCACGGCGATCGCCATCGGCGAGCGAAAACTTGGGTCGGCGCCCCAGCCCAGCGCCAGCGGCATCATGCCGGCCCCCATGGCGATGGTGGTCATGATGATCGGCCGGCTGCGCTTGTGACAGGCGTCCACCAGCGCCTCAAAGCGCGCCATGCCGGCCTGGCGCGCCAGGATGGCGTAGTCCACCAGCAGAATCGAGTTCTTGGTGACGATGCCCATCAGCATGATCAGCCCGATCATCGAGGGCATGGACAGGGCGCGATCGGTCAGCAGCAACGCGACAAAGGCGCCGCCCATGCTCAGTGGCAGTGCCGCCAGGATGGTGACGGGCTGCATGAAGTCCTTGAACAACAGCACCAGTACGCCATAGATGCACAGCACGCCAATCAGCATGGCGATACCGAAGCTGGCAAACAGCGCCTGCATCTCCTGCGCGTCACCGAGTTCAGCGATTTTCACGCCCGGAGGCAGGTTTTTGAGGCTCGGCAGAGCGCGCGCCTCTGCATTGACTTCGCCAAGCTGACGGCTGCCAAGTTCGACGTCAAAGGTCACGTTGCGGCTGCGGTTGAGCCGGTCGATCTGTGCAGGTCCGCTGTCCATGCTGATGCTCGCAACGTGGCCCAGCGGAACCGGGCCGTGCCGCCCCGGCACATTCAGCCGGGCCAGTGCCGCCATATCCGCGCGCACCGCATCGGGCAGTTTGACCCGGATCGGCACCTGGCGCTCCGAAAGATTGAGTTTGGACAGGCTGGTGTCGTAATCTCCTGCGGTGGCCACCCGGACCGTCTCGCCGATGGCGGCAGCCGTTACGCCGAGGTCAGCGGCGCGCGCCGGGTCAGGCCGCACGATGATCTCGGGCCGGACCAACGAGGCGCTGGACTGGACATTGCCCACGCCCTTCAGGCCGCGCAGCTCGCGTTCCACTTGCCGCGCCGTCGCCATGAGCGCCAACGGGTCTTCGCTTTGCAGCACCAACTGCATCTTGACGCCGGTATCGGGCGGGCCGACGGTGAAGCGGGCACCGGCCACGTCACCAAGTTTGCGCCTCAGCTGGGCTTCTATGTCGGCCATGGAGGTGCTGCGTTCGTCGCGGTGGCTGGTGCTCAAGGTCAGCACCGCGCGCCGGGCCTCTGCTGCAGCACCCGGGGCGAATGCGTCGCCACTGGAGCCGCCGCCGATCGAGCTGAACACGCTCTTGACTTCAGGCTCAGAGATGGCAGCCAGCCGAGCCAGTTCGGCCACGGCGCGGGTCTCGGCCAAAGAGCTGCCAGGCGGCAGCTCCAGGGTGATCTGGGTCTGGCCCCGGTCGGCTGCCGGTACAAAACCGGTGGGCAGCAGTGGCACCAGGGCGATCGAGCCCACAAAAAACAGGGCCGATCCCAGCATGGTCAGGCCACGGTGGCGCAGGCACCAGCGCATCGTGCCCATGTAACGCGCCATCAGCCAGCTGTCGGGCGGCTCCCCGAGCACCGCCGCGTCGCCAGCTGGTCGCGCGTGCGGTTTGAGCAGGTAGGCCGCCATCATTGGCGTCAGCAGCCGGGCCACCATCAGCGAGGCCAGAATGGCCAGTACGGCGGTCCAGCCAAATTGCTTAAAGAAAAGGCCCGGCACCCCGCCCATGAAGGCAGTGGGCAAAAACACCGCCACCAACGCGAGGGTGGTGGCAATCACCGCCATGCCGATCTCGTCGGCCGCCTCCATGGATGCCTGGTACGGCGTTTTACCCATCCGCAGGTGGCGTTCGATGTTTTCGATTTCGACAATGGCGTCGTCAACCAGTACCCCCACCACCAGCGCCAGCGACAGCAGCGTCACCGTGTTGAGGGTGTAGCCGAAATACTGCAACCCGAGAAAGGTCGGGATCACCGACAGCGGCAGGGCAGCGGCCGCCACCAGGGTGGCGCGCCAGTCGCGTAAAAACCACCACACCACCAGCACTGCCAACAGCGCGCCTTCGTACAGCAGCTCCATCGAGCCGCGAAAGTTCTCCGCCACCGGGGCGGCGTTGTCGATCGCCTGTGTCAGCTGGATCTGTGGAAAACGGGTCTGCAGCTCGGCCACGGCTGTGCGCACGCCACTGGCCACGGTCACCTCGCTGGCCCCCTTAGTGCGAAATACTTCGAAGCCGACGACCTCCCGGCCGTCCAGCGTGGCCAGTGCTCGCGGCTCGGCCACCGTGTCCAAAACGCGGGCCACATCGCCTAGCCGGATCTGACGGCCGTCGGCCAGGCTGATGTCAAGCTGGGCCAGCTCGGCGGCGGTCTTGACCGTGCCGATGGTGCGCACCGACTGCTCGGCGCCGCTGATGTCGCCGCGCCCGCCCGGTGCCTCTTGCTGCACCAGTCGCAGCCGGCGCGAGACGTCAATCGCCGACACCTGCAAGGCGGCCATGCGCGAGGCGTCGAGCTCGACCCGTACCTCTCGCGTGACGCCGCCCATGCGTTTGACGGCGCCTACGCCAGGCACCGCCAGCAGCCGCTTGGCCACGGTGTTATCGACAAACCAGCTCAGGTCCTGGGTGTCAAGCAGGCTGCCGGTGGTGGCGGTGGTGGCCGCGGCCGTGGCGGTGAAGGTCAAGACCACGCGCCCGGCGGTCGATGCCTTGGTGACCGTTGGATCACGCAAATCGGCTGGGAGGTCTGCTCGCACCCGGGCTACGGCGTCACGCACGTCGTTGACAGCGTCAGTGATCGGTTTCTCAAGAATGAACTCGACCGTCACCTGGACCTCGCCGTCCAATACCTTGGTGTAAATGTTTTTCACGCCCTGCAGCGTGGCCACGGAGTTCTCCAGCTTGCGCGCGACTTCGGTTTCGAGTTGCGCTGGTGCGGAGCCTGCAAGCGAGGCGCTGATGGTGACGATCGGCAGCTCGATGTCGGGGAAATCCTGCACCACGCTGGCACGATAGGCCAGCAGCCCAGCCAGTGTCAGCAGCACGAAAAGCATGATGGCCGGCACCGGATTCTTGATCGAGAGCGAGGAGAAGTTCATGACTGCTCCTTATTTCGTAGCGGGTGTGTCAGGGTTGGCAAGGGCTGAGGCCGGATTTGTTGCTGAACCCGGCGCGACTTTGACCAGGTCGCCATCGTTCAGGAAACCTGCGCCGCTGGCCACCAGCAGAGCCTCGGCGCCAACGCCGTCCAGCAGTTCAACCCGCTCGCCGATCCGCCGGCCCGTTTGCACCTTGAGCTGACTCACGCGCTGGTCTGCATTGAGCCGGAACACATAACTGAAGCCATCGCGCACCACCACGGCCTGCTGCGGCACCGTCAGCGCTGGTGAGCTGCCCAAATCGAACTCGCCGCGTGCAAACATGCCGGCTTTGAAACTGCTCGGGCTGCCGCTCTGCCTGGGAAGATCCACATAGACGAGGCCGGAACGAGTTTGCGGGTCGACCGTGGGTGCCACCATGCGGACCCGCCCCTTAAGCTCAGTGCCGCTTGCGGCCAGCACGGTCACCGCGGCTCCGGGCCGCAGGCGGGAGAGCTCGGCCGAACTAACCTCGGCGCGCCACTCCAATCGTCCCTGGCGGATCAGCCGGAACAGCTCAGCGCCTGCCCCCACCACGGCGCCGACCGTCGCCAGGCGCGCCGAGATGACGCCACCGTCGGGCGCGCGCACTTCGGCATACTGCAAACGCAGCATTTGGGCTGCCAGCCCGGCCTTGACCGACTCGACCCGGGCTCTGGCGGTCTGTTCGGCTGTCAGGTACTGGTTGATTTGCTGGCCACTGAAGACGCCGGTATTTTGCAGAGCGCGCACCCGGTCGGCGTTGGCACTGGCCTCCTGGGCGTTGGCGCTGGCCTCGGTCACGGCGGCGCGTGCCTGTGCCACGTCAGACTGCACCGCCTCGGTGGCAAACCGGGCCAACACCTGGCCACGTTGAACGACGTCGCCGACGTTGACCAGCACCTCAGCCAGCCGCAGACCGCTGATTTCGGCGCCAATGCTGGCTTCCTGCCAGGCGGCTACATTGCCGTTGGCACTGAGTTTGATCGGCAGGGCGCTGATTTGGGCGCGGATGCTGGTCACGGTCAGGGCGGGTCGCGCCGCCACGGGTGCAGGCGGCACCGATGGTTGCGGTGCAGCTTGGGGACGGTTCAGCCCGTAAGCGATGGCCACGGCAACAGCCACGGCGGCCAGAATGAGTGCAAGCGAGAAATAGGTTTTGGCAAAGCGCATGGGGGTCAGGGTGCTCAGGCAGAAAGGGGTGTGGACGGCGCGTGAGGGCGGCAGTGCCCTCGACGCGTCTGTCCGGTTCATGGCAGGTCAGGAAACGGCGTCACGTTAAGCCCGCGCGGGCGTGCTCGACCGTTGAAAAGCGAATCGACGAAGTCTAGCAGTGTGAGCCAATCGGCCAGGCTGTGATCGTGCCCGCCCGGCCGGAAGTTTATGGCAAGCTGTGTCGGCACGCCGAGCAGCTGGTACACCGCCAGCGCAGCCTGGTGCGTGAGCCAGCTGCCTTGCGGGTTGGCCCAGGCGTCGCCCAGCGCCTCGGTGGTCAACAGCGCGCGCGGTGCTATCAGGGCTTTAAGGAAGTGCTGGTCAAAGGGCAGCGCCTGCTCGTGCCCGGCAAACTGCGCCAGGGTTGGCGCAAACCAGTGCGGAAATGCGCGGGTGATGTCGGTCAGGCTTTCCGCCCCTGGGCCCAGCCAGCGGAAGCAGCCCGCGCCGCCGGCGCCTGAGTCGTTGGCGCTGGTCAGGGCGATGCGGGAATCGGTGGCGCCCGCCAACAGCGCTGCCTTGCCACCGCGCGAATGGCCGACCACGGCGATGCGCTGCGGGTCGACGCGACCAAGTGCGCCTGGATTGGGCTGCTGGCACCCCTGCAGCAGGGCGTCAATGGCGCGGTGATAGCCCCAGGCCCAGCTGGCCAGCGCGGCATGGGGTTGCCAGACGATGCTGGAGACCTGCGGGTCAGGCGCGATCTCAACCCGATTGAATTGCGCAAAGACCAGGCCACGCGCCAGCACCGCCGCGATCACCTCGTCGTTCGCGTAATGCCAACAGCCGTCGCCGCTCAACAAAACTGGGCAAGATTGGGCGCCAGGCGGCACAAACACCCGCATTGTGAAACTGTCCATGCCGAGCGGTCTGACCCGACAGGACAGCAGTTGCGCCCCGCCGAGCTGCCGCACGGTGGCCACGTGCAGGAGTTCAAGGTCCGTGCGGTTTGGCGTGGGTGGTAGCGGGCCGTACGCCAGCGGCAGCAGGTGGGCGGCAATTTCCGAACGTCGCGCCGGCCATTGGTCCGGCCGGTCGATGATGACGCCGGTGTCCGATCTCAGCAGCTCAGGCAGCGGGTCGGCGGGCACGGCGGACACCTTGGGGACAGCAGAAAGTGACATGGGCGACTGAGTTGGTGAAAACCATGAGTGTGCCAGCCGGGTTTTGCTCTACCATTTGCGCCTGTCTTCACCCCCACTTTCTGAAAGCTCAAGCCATGTTGACCCCAATTTCCAAAACCGGTATCGCTGCGGCCGCAGCCGCATTGATGGGCCTGTCGCTGACGGCGCAGGCCGCCGAGATCCGGGTAATGTGTTACCAGGACGGCGTCGAATGTGACGTCACGGCAGCGCAGGCTAAGCGTTTTGAAGCTGCCAATCCTGGCGTCAAGGTGGTGATCGACACGGTGCCCTACAAGACCATCGTCGAGCAACTGCCCGTGCAGCTGGCTGCAGGTCAGGGCCCTGACATTGCCCGCGTGACTGATCTGGGCGGCCTGTCTAAGTATTACCTGGACGTCTCAGCCCACGTCAAAGACCGCGCCTACTGGGAATCGAATTTTGGCGCCACTCTGCCCTGGCTGCGCCCCAGTGCCACCGACAAGGGCATTTACGGATTCATGTCGCAGCTGACCATGACCGGTCCCTATGTCAACAAAACCCTGTTTGAACAGGCAAAAGTGGCGCTGCCGGGCCCCAAAGCGACCTGGGACGAGTGGGTGGAGGCCGCGCGCAAGGTGAGCAAAGCCACCCAGACCCAGGCTGCCCTGGCCTGGGACCGCTCCGGCCACCGCTTTGCGGGCCCAGCCATCAGCTACGGCGCCAAAATCTTTGACGCCAAGGGCGATTTGGTGCTGGATGACGGCTACAAGACCACGGTCAACAAATTTGTGGGGTGGCATAAGGACGGCGCCATGCTCAAAGAGGTATGGGCCGGCTCTGGTGGCTCAAGCTACGCCGACTCGATCGGCGAGTTCAAGAACGGCCGTGTTGCCATGGTTCTCTCGGGCTCCTGGCAGATCAACCGTCTGCAGAAAGACATCGGCAATGCCTTTGACTGGGTGGCGGTGCCCAACCCTTGCGGTCCGGCCGCTTGCTCTGGCATTCCGGGCGGTGCCGCCTGGGTCGCGCTGAAGACCAGTAAGTCTCCCAAAGAGGTGGGTATGTTCCTGGACTTCATCGCTTCAGAGGCCAATTACGCCGAGTTCACCGGGAAGACCGAGAACATCCCGGCTCACGCCGGTCTGGCCAAGAAGGGCGTGCCTTACCCTGGCGCCACCCCTGCCGCTCGCGCCGCGTTGGCAAGTTTTAGCGCCGGCGTGGCCAGCCTGTCGCCCGTGGCCTACCAGTTCCAGGGCTACAAGTTCAACCGCGCCATCATGCTGCCCACCGTGGCTCGTGTGACCCAGGCCATTGTGGGCGAGATGAGCAGTGACGAAGCCATGACCAAGATCGGCGCCGACATGGCCGATGCGGTCAAGCAGGCGCAGAAGTAAGTTTCTTGCAACTGGCAGTCCGCCTCTGCGGCTACTTTTTTAACCTGTTCGAGCCGCTGTTCCGGGTCGGCCAACGCTGGCTCGGTCTGTCTCGGCTGGGCTGGCTGTTTGTCGCCCCGAACCTGTTGGTTTTCGGCCTTTTCACTTTTTTGCCGATCCTGATCAACCTGGTGTACGCCACCACCGGTGGCGTCAAACTGATGCCGCTAGAGCGGCCTTTCACGGGTGCCGAAAACTTCGCCATCCTGCTGGAATGCCGTCACTACTTTGACATCCAGAGCTGTCGCAAGGACGTGTTTTGGCGAGCCATTTTCAACACCATCCGATTCAGCTTGATCCAGGTGGTGTTGATGGTGGGACTGTCGCTGGTGACGGCGCTGGTGTTGAACCGCAAGATCATTGGCCGCGGCTTCTGGCGTGGCGTGTTTTTTTACCCGGTGCTGCTGTCGCCGGTGGTGGTGGCGCTGATCTGGAAATGGCTGTTGCAAAGCCAGGGCGTGTTCAATGCTGGCTTGGTGGCTGCCGGCGCGGCGCCGGTGGACTGGCTGCTCGATGCCGGTTGGGCCTTCTTCTGGACCGTGTTTGTGTCGATCTGGGCACACATGGGTTTTTACACGTTGATTTTGCTGGCGGGCCTGCAGGCCATTCCCAAAGACATGTACGAGGCGGCCCAGCTCGACGCGGCCAGCCCCTGGCGCACCCTGCGCCGCATCACGCTGCCCCTGCTAATGCCCAATTTGATCGTGGTGCTGGTGCTGGCGCTGATTCGGGCAGTGCAGATATTTGACGAGGTGTTTGTGCTGACCGGCGGCGGCCCGGGCTCGGCCACCACCTTCATCGTTCAATTTATCTACCAGACTGGCTTTGCCGAGCAGATTCACCTGTACGGTCTGGCAGCGGCAGCATCGCTGATGCTGGCGCTGGGCCTGATTGCGCTGACCCTGGCCCAGCTGCGGTTGACCCGGGCTAGCACCGCCGGCCAAAAGGCCCGTTAAGCCGGCCCGAACCTGTCCCATGCGCGCCCTCACTTTCCTCACCCGCACCCGCGGTCGGCAAAGGCTGGACTGGACCGACTGGCTCAGCTACCTTTACCTGGGCGTTGGCCTGTTCACGCTGTTTGCCCCCATCGTCTGGTTGCTGATGTCGTCACTCAAGACCGAGAGTGCGTTGAGCCAGTTTCCGCCCTCGTTTCTGCCTTACAGCCAAAAAACGGTGCAGGTGGCCGGGCATGACAAGCCGCTGCCACTGTTTACCGTGCGTCAGACCGATGGCAGCCTGCGCGAGATGGCGCAGGTGCGGCGCATTGGCATCATGGCCACGCTGGTCGACCCGGTGCAGCCGCAGCAGGAGATTCGCGTCAACATCAACGACCGCAAGCCGGTCAACGAGCTGACGTTTGCCTGGGGCAATTACACCGACCTGTTTGCCAAATTCAGTTTTGGCCGTTACCTGTGGAACAGCGTCTTCATCACCGTGGTGGCGACCCTGCTGACATTGCTGATCAATTCGATGGCAGCCTTTGCCCTGTCCAAGTACCAGTTTCGCGGCCAGAAAGCGGTGTTTTTGCTGATCATTGCGACCCTGATGATTCCACCCACCATCATTTTGGTGCCGGTGTTCCTGGTGATCAACTCGGTCGGTCTGCTCAACAGCCTGTGGGGCGTGATTTTGCCGGCCATTGCCACGCCGACCGGGGTGTTTTTGCTGCGCCAGTACATGTTGACCATCCCCGATGAGCTGCTGGAGGCGGCGCGCATGGACCACGCCAGTGAGTGGCGCATTTACTGGAAGATCATCCTGCCGCTGTCGGCACCCGCGCTGGCTGTGCTGGCTATTTTCTCGGTGATGTGGCGCTGGAACGATTTCCTGCTGCCGCTGATCGTGCTGTCGCGGTCAGAGTACTTCACCCTGCAACTGGCGCTCAACTCGTTCCAGGGTGAGCTCAACACCCAGTGGCACTATCTGCTGGCGATGACGGTGATCACCCTGGTCCCGATCACGCTGGTCTTTGCCTTTTTACAAAAGTACATCACCACCGGCATTGCCAGTGCTGGTGTCAAGTAGCCCGAACTGTCCCAGAGGTAAACCCATTGGCCACGCTTGAACTTGCCAACATTGTCAAGACCTTCGACCGCACCACAGTACTGCACGGCATCGACCTGGCGGTCAGCCATGGCGAGTTTGTGGTGTTTGTCGGGCCCTCGGGCTGCGGCAAGTCCACTCTGCTGCGGGTCATTGCCGGTTTGGAGACGCCCAGTGGGGGCGACATCCGCATCGACGGTCAGGTGGTCAATGACATTGGTGCCGCACAGCGCGGCTGTGCCATGGTGTTCCAGAGCTATGCGCTGTACCCGCACATGAGCGTGTACGACAACATGGCCTTTGGTCTGGAAAACCTGCAGGTGCCACGGCCACAAATCCAGGCCAAGGTGCAGGACGCTGCGCGCCTGTTGCGGCTCGAAGACCTGCTGCAGCGCAAACCCACCCAGCTCTCAGGCGGTCAGCGCCAACGGGTGGCGATTGGCCGCGCCATTGTGCGCGATCCAAGGCTCTTCCTGTTTGATGAGCCGCTGTCGAATCTGGACGCCGAGCTGCGCGTCTCCATGCGCGCCGAGTTGCGCGAATTGCATGCCCGGCTGGGGGCTACCATGGTCTATGTCACGCACGACCAGGTCGAAGCCATGACCCTGGCCGACAAAATTGTGGTGCTGCGCGCTGGCCGGGTGGAGCAGATTGGCGCCCCACTTGAGCTTTACAACCGGCCCTGCAATACCTTTGTGGCGGGTTTCATCGGCAGCCCCCGCATGAATTTTTTGCCAGCGGCGCTGGTCGTGGGTCAGGCTGGCGCGCCCAACCTACCAGCCGGCAGTCACACCATTGGCCTGCGACCGGAGCACGCGTCACTGGCCGGTGACGGTCCGTTGCACCTGCGCGTGGTCCAGGTCGAGCAGTTGGGCGCCAGCAGCGTGCTGCGCGGGACAGTTGGCGCCGACACCCCGTTCGAGCTAGTGTGCCATGGCCAGACCGCGTTGCGCCCGGGTGACACCGTGGCGTTAGCGCTGCCGGCGCCCCATCTGCATTGCTTTGATGCCAATGGCCAGAGGCTTTAGATCATGACCACCCCGTTTGGACCGGCACACATTGCCACTGTTGACGCACACGGCGCCCGCCTGAGCCTGTTTGGTGGCGCCCAGTTTCAGCTGGATGTGCTGGAGCCGACCCTGATACGGGTGCGTCACCGGCCCGGCGCCGGTTACCGCGAGCCGCGCACCTGGGCGATTGCGCCACAAAGTGCCGCCACGGGCACCGCCGCCGCTGTTCAGGATGTGGCGTGGGAGGGCCGCGCCCGCGATGACCTCAGCGGCTTTTCGCGCCCTCCAGCCCAGTTCAGCCAAACGTCCAAGGGCTTGACGCTGGCCACCGGCGCGCTGGCGGTCACGGTGCGGCTCGACCCGCTGGCCTTGACTTGGCACGACGCACAGGGACGCCAGCTGCTTGCGGACCGGAACAGCTCGGCCTACCTGCACAGCCCCCGCACCGGCTCGGTGCGGCACTACCTGCAGCGCGACCGGGCTGATCGTTATTACGGCTTGGGCGACAAGACCGGCCCGCTCAATCTGCATGGGCGACGCCTGCGGACCATCGCGCTCGATGCGCTCGGCTACGACCCGCAGCATGGCGACCCGCTCTACAAGCATTGGCCATTTGTGCTGACCCGTGCCCCCACCGGCCACTGGTACGGGCTCTACTACGACACGCTGAGCACCTGCACCTTTGACCTCGGTTGCGAGCACGACAATTACCACGACTTTTACCGTTATGTCGACATTGACGACGGTGACCTTGATTACTACCTGATGTCGGGCGCCACGCCAGCTGCGGTCATCGCCCAGTTTGTGCGCCTGATCGGTGGCACTCACTTGCCCCCGCGCTGGTCGCTCGGTTACGCCCAGACCGCCATGGGTCTGGCCGACGCGCCCGATGCCCAAGAACAGCTCAATAGCTTCATTGACCGGATTGAGTCGGAGGCGATTCCCTGCTCGGCTTTCCATTACGGCTCTGGCTATTCCTCACGCGGCAAGCGCCGCTATGTGTTCACCTGGAACCACGACAAATTCCCCGACCCGAAGGCGCTCAATGCGCGGTTCCACCAGGCGGGTATGCGCTTGGTGGCCAACGTCAAGCCCTGCCTGCTTGACGATCACCCGGCCTGGGACGAGGTGCGCGGCCAGGCGGGCTTCATCAATGACGCAACCACCGCCGCACCGGTGGTCGAGCAGTTCTGGGACGGTGTCGGCGCGCATCTGGATTTCTCCAAACCTGCGGTAGTAGCCTGGTGGCAGACCAGTCTGCAGCGGCAGGTGCTGGATTTTGGTATTGACGCTGCTTGGAACGATAACAATGAGTACGCCATCATGGACGACGGCGCCAGCTGCGCGGGCTTTGGCCAGTCGCTGCCCATGCACCGTGCCCGCCCGCTGCATGCGCTGCTGATGACGCGGGCCAGCTTTGAGGCGCAGGTCCGGCATCGGCCTGCGCAAGCGTTGTCTGAACCAGTGTTCAGCGTCAGCCGGGGCGGGCCACCAGGCGTGCAGCGCTATGCGCAAAGTTGGTCCGGCGACAACAGCACCAATTGGGAGAACTTGCGCTGGAATATCCGCACCGGGCTGCAGATGAGCCTGTCGGGCCTGTTCAACATTGGCCATGACGTTGGCGGCTTTTACGGCCCCTCACCCGGGCCTGAGCTGTTTGTGCGATGGGTGCAGGCCTGCTGCCTGAACCCCCGCATGGTCATGAACTCCTGGAAGCCCGGCAGCGCCACCAACGTCCCTTGGCTGCACCCCGAAGTCACAACACATGTGGCGTCAGCGATCCGCCTGCGCTACACCCTGCTGCCCTACCTGTGGCAATTGTTTGAGCAAGCCAGCGCGCTGCACCAGCCGATTTTGCGCCCCACCTTTTATGAGTTTCCAGACGACGAAGCCTGCTTTGCCGACGGTGACGATTTCATGCTCGGCGACGCACTGTTGGCGGCACCCGTGGTGCAGGCTGGTGACACCGCACGCCGGGTCTACTTGCCGACCGGACCGTCGGCCTGGTACGACTTTGAAACAGGCGAGCGCTTTGCTGCCGGTCAATGGCACAGCGTGCCGGCCCCTTTAGGGCGGTTACCCCTGTTTGCCCGCGCCGGCGCAGCGATTCCGTTGGCGGGCGGCACTGCTGCTGAGCCTGGGTCGTCTGTCCGGCGCCGGCACGATGATCCGATCACCGAGTGGCGCCGCTTTGGCTCCGGTGATGCTCATGGTTGACCAGCGCGCGAACAACAACAGCGACTGACCGACCACGCTTCAGGCCCAGTGCACCGGGCCCTGGCTGGTGTACCAGTGCGCCAGTTGCGCCTCAAACTCGGCCTCGATCCGGTTGCGCCGAATTTTCATGGTCGGGGTCAACATGCCGTTCTCGATGCTCCAGGGCTCGCTCGCGACCACAATCATGCGCAGCTGTTCGTAGTCGGCCACGACCCGGTTCACCTCGCGCAGCAAGTCGCCGAGCTCCTGCTGCACCTTGGCCCGCACTGCGGAGTCACCGAGTTTGGGCCGCAGGTCCTCCGCCAGCACCACCACGGCATAGGCCGCGCTCTGACCCACTCCAGACACCAGCGCTTGCTCGACCATCGGGTGGGCGTTGAGCCGGTTCTCTATCGGGGCTGGCGCCACGTACTTGCCCTTGGAGGTCTTGAACAACTCCTTGACGCGGCCGGTCAGCTTAAGTAGGCCATCAGCCCGGATCTCTCCACGGTCGCCAGTGTGAAAGAAGCCGTCGGTGGTAAAGCATTCGGCGTCCAGGTCGGGCCGCTTGTAGTAACCCACCATCTGGCCTGGAGACTTGATCAGTACCTCGCCGTCGGCACTCAGGCGGACCTGTACGCCTGGCATCGGCACGCCAACGTAGCCAGGCGCATTGATCGCGTCTGTGGAGTTGTGCGAGTAGGCAAAGTCTTCGGTCATGGCGTAGCCCTCGGACAGGTTCAGCCCGAGCCGGCGGTACCAGCTGATCAGCTCAGCGGGGATCGGCGCCGAGCCGCTGCCAGCCAGCAAGGCTTGGTCCAGGCCCAGGCCCTTGAGCACCTTGCGCGCAACGATGCGGCCCAGAATCGGAATGCCGAGCAGGCGATCGAGTTTTTTGGGTGGCATCTTGCTGAACACCCCCTGCTGGAACTTGAGCCACAGCCGGGGTACCGAAATAAAGGTGGTGGGACGGGCCCGGTTCAGGTCATGCAAAAAAGTGTCGAGTGATTCGGCAAAGTACAGGTGCGTATTGCCATCCACCAGCGAGCCGCACTCGACCCAGGCACGCTCAAACACATGGGCCAGCGGCAGATAAGACAGCACCCGGTTGTGCAGCTCAGCGCCGACACGGCTTTTGAGCTCGTTCACGATGCCCAGGCTGGCGGCAGTGATTCGCTCGAAATTGTGCATAACGCCCTTGGGTTGACCGGTCGAGCCCGAGGTGTAGATCAGCATCGCCAGGTCGGTGGCCGCGCGCGCCGGGCGCCCAGTCAACGGCGAGGTGCGCGCAATGATCGCATCCCAGGTCTCGAACGGGGTCGGCGGCGACAGGGGTAGCGCGATGCAGGGCAGTCCTTCCGGTATGCCTGGAGTCTGCTGTTGCCACGTGTCGAGTTTGCCCACAAACAGCAGGCTGGCGCCGCTGTGCTCCAGCACGTAACGGATGGTGTCGGCGGTTTCGGTGGGAAAAATCGCCACCGTCGTGCCGCCAGCGATCCAGATCGCCAACTCGGCGATGATGAAATGAGCGCTGTTTTTGGAGAGGATAGCAATGCGGGCGCCGGGCTCCATGCCGCGGCTTTGCAAGTGCGCCGCCATACACCGTGCCTGGTGCATAGCCTGTGCCCAGGTGTAGTCCACCACTTGACCGCCGCCAATCGGTTGCGTCAGGTATACCGCATCGGGGCGCGCACTCTCGTGGTCATAAATGTAATCAAGCATCAATTTGGGAGGGGACATCTTGTTTCCTCGGTGTGGTGGCGCCGTCCGGCTGGGTGGGTAGATAGGGCTATTGACCGCGCAAGCGATGGACAATAAGAAGGCGTTAGAAAGCGGATGTTACCTGCAGACGGGGGTGGCAGAGCTCATGGTGTTCCCTGACCAAATACCGCCTGCCACAGCGCCAGCACGGCCTCGCGCTCGCCTTGCAGCTGGCCCGGTGCCAGTTGGGTCGACTCTTCATTGAGCCGGGCATGGTGTTGCACCCGGCGCAGTTCACGGTAAGCGCCGGCCGCCGCGTGGCCTACACCCAGCGGCAGAAGACCCGCGGCTTGTGCCCGCTCCAGCAAAGCGATATTGCCGGCGTTTTCCAGCAACTCGGGGTGTTGACCGGCTTGTGACAGCACCAAGTGTTGTACCGCAAACTCGACGTCGATCATGCCGCCCGTGCTGTGCTTGATGTCAAAGTGGCCGGCTTTGACAGGATGGGCGCTGCGTACCCTGTCTCGCATGGCGACGATTTGCTGTTGCAGGTCGGTCGCCTGTCGCGGGGCCCGGATGACCGCCTGCCGAACCGCATCGAAACGCCGGCGCAGGTCATCATGTCCCAGCACACAGCGTGCCCTCGTCATGGCCTGGTGCTCCCAGGTCCAGGCGGTGTTGCTGCCACGCTGCTGCTGGTAGTCGGCGTAGGCATCAAAGGTGGTGATCAGCAGGCCAGCGTTGCCATTGGGCCGCAAGGCCGTGTCGATCTCGTACAGGTCGCCCTCGCCGGTTTTGACCGTCAGCCAGTTGATGAGCTTGCGGACCAGGTTGGCATAGATCTCGCCCGCCCGCTCGTCGTCGTCGGCGTAGACAAAAACAATGTCAAGGTCGCTGCCATAGCCAAGCTCCTTGCCCCCCAATTTTCCATAGGCAATGATGGCAATTTGAGGGGTGACGCGGTGCCGGCTTTTCAGCCGGTCCCAGCACCAGCGGGTCGTCACGCGCAAAACGGCCTCGGCCAGCGCGCTCAGGTCGTCGGCCACCTGCTCGACGGTGATGCGGCCTTCCAGGTCGCGCGCCAAAGTGCGGAATACTTCGGCGTGGTGGGCGCGGCGCAGCAGGTTGAGCAGCGTCTCGTCGTCATCCTCACCGGTGCCGGCCAGGGCATTGCGTCGGTGATCCAGCTCGAACTCGAAGTCCACTGCTTTGAACCGTTCGCCAAGCAAGTCCGCCCCGGCAAGTTCATCGATCACGCCCGGGTGCAGCAAGAGGTAGCGTGCTGGCCAGCGCGCAGCGCCCAGCAAGCGGAGCAGTCGCTCGTGCACATTGGGCCGCTCCAGCAACAGTGCCAGGTAGCTTTCCCGGCGCAGCAGCGGCTCCATCCAGTCGGCCAGGCGCACCGCCGCCGCCTCTGTGGCCCGACCTTCCGCGACCCATTGGGCGGTTCTTGCCACCAGCCGCACTAACCGGGCGCGGGATTCCTCACGCAGCGCCAGCACCCGTGGGTGATCCCGCCAGTGGGCCACCCGTGCCCGAAAGTCGGCCGGCAACTGCTCCAGCAACTCGTCGAACTCAGGCGCGCTGGCGCTCGTCTTGCCACCGCAGCCCTTGCATTCCCGCTCAGCGCTGCCGCCCAGCAGCTTGTCAAACTCCTGCGCGACCAACTCGCGGTGGGCGTCGAGCTGCTGCAGCAACAGGTGGGCCGTGGCATGGCCCATCGTTTGGGCAATCCAACTCAGGTCGTTGTCTTGTGTGGGCAGCACATGGGTCTGCTGGTCGTCCAGGTACTGGACGCGGTGCTCGACCCGGCGCAAAAAAACATAAGCCTGGGCCAGAGCCTGGGCCGTGGCCTGCGGCATCAAGCCAGCTTTGGCCAGGCGCGGCAGCGCGCTGAGGGTCGGTCGCGTTCGCAACTCAGGAAACTGTCCGCCACGCACCACCTGCAGCAGTTGCACGGTGAACTCGATCTCGCGAATGCCACCACGCGAGAGCTTGACGTCATTGGCTCGCTCAGGGTGGCCCGTGCTGCGCCGCAACGCATGCTCGCGGATTTGTCGGTGCAGCACACGCAGTGCGTCAAACACCCCGTAGTCGAGGTAGCGCCTGAACACAAACGGCAGGATCACGCTGCGCAGGCCCAGGACATTGCTGCCGGGTACGTCTCCCAGAGTGGCAACGACACGGCTTTTCAGCCAGGCAAAGCGCTCCCACTCCCTGCCCTGGACATGCAGGTACTCTTCCAGCGCGCCCAGCGAGACGGCCGGTGGGCCCGAGTTGCCATTGGGCCGCAGGGCCAGGTCGACCCGGAACACGAAGCCGTGTTCGGTGGTGTCGCCAATCAGGCTGTACAGGGCGCGAACGGCGCGGCCAAAGTACTCTTGGTTACTGAGACGGCCACGTCCCTGGTCATCACCGGCGGTCTCACCGTCCTGGTCATAGACATAAATGAGGTCGATGTCGCTTGAGACATTCAATTCACGCGCGCCCAGCTTGCCCATGCCCACCACCCACAGCGGCACCGGCTCACCCTGGGTTGACAGCGGCCTGCCATGCACGGCCTGCAAATCGGACTGCACCTGGTCGCAGGCCGTTTGCAGGGAGAACTCGGCCAGGTCGGTCATGGCCTGGGTGATGTCCTGCAACGGGGCCTGTGCGTCGCAATCCACGCACAGCAGGCGCTCAAGCACCAGTTGGCGGGTGGCGCGCAAGGCCGCGCTGGTGTCGAGCCCCTGTGCCCGTAGGGCAGCGTAGGTCTGCGCCAGCGTGGCAGGGTCAGGTCGGCCGGGTGGCAGCAGCGTCAGCTGCGCGTCATACCTGCGTCGCACCCGCTGTCCAAACCGCGAATGGGCAGAGAGCAGCACCCGGGTCATAATTCCTGTCATAGCTTCAAAGTCAAGATGATTCCCCGGTCGCCTGCTCCCTCAGCATTGCTGAAATATTTGTCAGCATTGACGCGTGGCTCCTTGTGGTTGTTGCTGGGTGCCTGGCTGCTGTTTCTGCTGGCCTGGGGCGCGCTGCATTGGGTCATTGTGCCGCGAATTGGCGAGTTCCGTCCGATGTTGGAAGCGCGGGGGACCCGCCTGCTTGGCATTGAGATGCGCATTGGCGCCATCACGGCGCAGTCGAATGGGCTGGTGCCCTCCTTTGCGCTGACTGACGTACAGCTGCTCGACGCTCAGGCTCGGCCGGTGCTGCAGTTGTCCCGGGTGCTGGTGGCGCTGTCGCCGCGCTCAGTCTGGAACCGCAGCTTTGACCAGCTGGCGGTGGAGCAGCCGCGATTGCAGGTTCGGCGCGATCGTGACGGCAAGCTTCACGTGGCCGGGCTAGATCTGTCCAGCGCGGATGCGTCTGGACAGGCCCAGCTTGACTGGTTTTTTTCACAACGCGAATGGGTGGTCCAGGGTGGCAGCATCGACTGGACGGATGAGCTGCGTGGGGCGCCAACCCTGTCATTGAGCCAGGTCCAGCTGGTGTTGCGCAATGTCGGGCGCCGCCATGAGTTGCGCCTTGACGCGACGCCACCGACCGCCTGGGGCGATCGTTTTAGTGTGAATGGGCGTTTTCTGCAACCTCTTTTGTCTGTGCAAGGCGGCCGCTGGCAGACCTGGGACGGCCAGTTCTACAGTGCTTTTGAGCGGGTTGACCTGTCCGAGCTGGGCCGGTATGTTGCACTCGGGGTCGATCTGCAGCGGGGGAGCGGCACCCTACGCGCCTGGGCTGATGTGGTGCAGGGGCAGTGGCAGGGTGCGGTCGCCGACCTGGCGCTCAACCAGGTACAAGTGGGCTTGGGCGCCGGTTTGCAGCCGTTGGCACTGCGCGCCCTGCAAGGCCGCTTGACCGGCCGGCCCCTGGCCGGCGGGCTGGCACTGGCGGCCCAAGCCTTGAGCTTTGACACCCAGGACGGACTGCATTGGCCGGCCTCGGACATCAGTTTTCAGCATCAGGCGGCCCAGGGCACGCAGGCTGCGCGGGGAGAGTTTGCGGCGAACCAGCTTGATCTGGCGGCACTGGCGCAGATCGCTAACCGGCTGCCACTCAGCACGGAGCTGCGAGCGGCCTTGCTGGCCCATGCACCCAAGGGTTTGGTGCGCCCACTGCAGCTGAATTGGCAAGGCGGCTTGGATGCCTTGCACAGCTACAGCGCCAAGGGCCAGGTGAGTCAACTCGAACTGACGAGCGCGACATTGCCCGGGGTTCAGGGTGCCAGCGTTTCGTTCGACTTCAACCAGACGGGTGGCAAAGTCAGTGTGGCGCTCGAGAAAGGCGCCCTGGAGCTGCCAGGCCTGTGGTCCGAGTCCCGCTTGCCGATGAGCCAGCTGTCGACCGATGTACGCTGGCAGCAAGACGGTGGTCGGCTGGCGGTTCAGCTGCCAAACCTGAAGTTCAGCAATGCCGATGCGCAAGGCGAGGCACAGATCAAATGGGAGGCCGGTGAGCCGGGTGTAGCGCCGGGTCGATCGCATTGGCCCGGAACGCTGGACCTTCAGGCCAATCTCAGCCGTGCCGATGGCACTCGCGTGCACCGTTACCTGCCCATCAATCTGCCAGCGTCGGTGCGAGACTACCTCCGCGAGTCGATCAGAGCGGGCAC
The DNA here is from genome assembly GCA_945925985.1 of Comamonas sp. lk. Taxonomy (GTDB): domain Bacteria; phylum Pseudomonadota; class Gammaproteobacteria; order Burkholderiales; family Burkholderiaceae_C; genus Rhodoferax. Next base: position 49,216 of record CAMELV010000023.1, read on the forward strand.
AGCCAGTTCGATCAAGGTTCGCATCAAGGGCAATCTGGAACATTTCCCATTTCTGGATGCGAAGCAGGGCCAATTTCAGGTCAGCGCGGATGTCCGTAACGCCAGCTACCGCTACGTCCCGCGTGCGCTGCAGTCTCCGCAGGCTTTGCCATGGCCGGCGCTGACGCAGCTCAATGGTGAGTTACTGATTGACCGCAATCAGTTGCAGTTGCGTGGCGTCCGTGCCCAGGTGGCTGGCACGCCGGGGCTGCAAATACTTCGAGCCGACGCGCTGCTGTCTGACCTGGGGAAGCTGGGTGTGGTGACGGTGTCTGCAAGGGCTCAGGGTCCGCTGACTCAGGCGCTGGCCATGGTCAATGCCTCACCGCTGGGGCCAATGACCGGCCGCGCACTGGCCCGAGCCGTGGCCTCTGGCGAGGCCGGCTACCAGTTCAAGCTGACGCTCCCTTTGGCCAATCTCCCGCGCTCTACGGTGCAAGGCAGCGTGTCGCTGGCTGGCAACGACATTCAGATTTCCCCCGACTCCCCGGTGCTAGGTCGGGCCCGTGGCAGCGTCAATTTCAGTGAGAGCGGCTTTAGCATTGCCGCCGGACAGGCCCGCTTGTTTGGCGGCGAGGCCCTGATTGAAGGGGGATCGGCGGCACTTGCCGCGGTGGGCGAGAACCCTGTGCAAGGGCGCCTGGCCGCGACAACCATGATCCGCGTCAGCGGCGTGGCCTCGGCCGAGGGTTTGCGCCAGTCGCCTGAGCTTGGGTTGCTGGCCCGGTTGGCCCGTCAAGCCAGTGGCAGTACCGCTTATACCGCCGTGCTGGGCCTGCGCCAGGGCTCGCCTGATGTGCTGGTGACCAGCACCCTGCAGGGACTGAGCCTGAGCCTTCCGGCACCGCTGGCCAAAAGCGCTGATGCGGTCCTACCCCTGCGATTCGAATCGGTGCAGTTGGCGGGTACGGGCGCTGCGGCGCGCCCCCGCGACCAGCTGACATTGACGCTGGGGCGTTTGCTGGCCGTGGACTACGTGCGCGATTTGGGCGGCGCTGAGCCACGCGTGCTGCAGGGCAGTATTGGTGTTGGTTTGTCGGCACAAGAGACGGCGCCCATGCCCGATTCAGGGGTGGTGGCCAACATCAATATGCCGGTGCTTGACATTGACGCGTGGTCTGCCACCCTGGCGCAGTGGGCCGGCTCGTCATTGGCCGCTGGCGGGGGCGCCTCGGGCAACGCCGCCATCAGTCCGGCGGTGTCTGCTTACCTGCCCACCAGCCTGGCGGTGCGAGCCGGTGACTTGACCGTGGCCGGTCGCCGCTTCAGCCGCATCGTGCTGGGCGGTTCGCGCGATGGCCTGTTGTGGCGTGCCAACCTGGATGCTGGTGAACTCAATGGCTATGTCGAGTATCGGCAACCCACGGGCAATGGCGCAGGGCGTGTCTACGCCCGCCTAGCCCGCCTGGTCATCGTGCCCGGCGGCGGGACCGACGTCGAGGCCCTGCTGAGCGAGCAGCCGGTCAGTATCCCGGCGCTGGACGTGGTGGTGGAGGAGCTGAGCCTGCGTGGTAAGCAGCTGGGGCGGCTGGAGGTCGATGCGGTCAACCGTGGCGGTGGTGCGGCAGCGGTGGACGGGGTCGGGCGCGAATGGCGGCTCAACAAGCTCAACTTGATCACGCCGGAAGCCACGTTCAGCACCACCGGCAGTTGGTCCAGCCTGACTGGAGCACCCGCCACGCGGGGCGGGTCCGAACGGCGTCGCACCTTGATGAATTTCCGGCTTGATATGACAGACGTCGGTCTATTGTTGGGGCGGCTTGGCATGAAAGACGTGGTGCGCCGTGGCCGTGGCAAGATGGAGGGGCAGGTGAGCTGGCTTGGCTCCCCCATCAGTATCGACTACCCGTCCCTTGGCGGCGCCTTTTTGGTCGACATCGAAAGCGGGCAATTCCTCAAGGCTGAGCCCGGCATCGCCAAACTGCTGGGTGTGTTGAGTCTGCAGACCCTGCCACGTCGACTGGTCCTGGATTTTCGTGACGTCTTCAGCGAGGGCTTCAGCTTTGACAGCGTGCGCGGCGACGTTTCGATTGAGCAGGGCATTGCCCGCAGCAACAACCTGCAGATGAAAGGCGTCAATGCGGCGGTGATGATGGAGGGCCGCGCCGACCTGGCGTTGGAAACGCAGACCATCCGGGCGGTGGTCGTGCCCGAACTTAATGCCGGCACCGCCTCACTGATTGCCACCGTCATCAATCCAGCGGTGGGGTTGGGCACCTTTCTGGCGCAGTTGTTCTTGCGCCGGCCGCTCATGGAAGCTGCGACGCAGACCTTCCAGATAGAGGGCAGCTGGGCTGACCCCATCGTTCGACGGGTGGAGCGTAAGAGCGCGCTGCCTGACTCTAATCCAGCCGAGGCCAGCAAATGAAAGTTGCCGCAATTCAAATGGTGTCAGGCACCCGTGTGCAGTCCAACCTGGACAGCGCCCAGGCGCTGCTGCGCGCCGCCGCCGCCGAAGGCGCCGAACTCGCCGTTCTGCCCGAATATTTCTGCCTGTTGGGGCGCAAGGACACCGACAAATTGGCGGCCCAGGAGCCATTGGGTGAGGGGCCGATTCAGCAATTTTTGGCCGCCAGCGCGCTTGAGCTGGGGCTTTGGATCGTGGGCGGCACCCTGCCCCTGGCGCTGGCTTCAACGGACCAGGAGGTCACCGCGGCGAATCGCGTCTACAACAGCACGCTGGTGTATGCCCCAAACGGTGCGCGGGTCTGCCGTTATGACAAGATTCATCTGTTTCGTTTTGACAATGGACGCGAGCGTTATGACGAATCTGCCGTGCTGCGACCCGGCGCCGGGCCGGTCAGTTTTGAGCTGCCATCCCGCGACGGCCACCTTTGGCGGGTGGGCTTGAGCATCTGCTATGACCTGCGCTTTCCCGAGCTCTACCGCCGATATGCCGAGCTGGGTACCCACCTGCTGCTGGTACCCAGTGCCTTCACCTATGGCACCGGGCAGGCGCACTGGGACATTCTGTTACGGGCGCGGGCCATTGAAAATTTGGCGTTCGTAGCGGCTGCGGCGCAGGGTGGGCTGCATGAAAATGGGCGGCGCACCTGGGGCCACAGCCTGCTGGTGGATCCCTGGGGCGGGCTGCTGGCCGAACGGGCCGAGGGTGCCGGCGTGGTCTGCGTCGAGCTTGACTTTGACCGTCTGAGGGCCTGCCGGGCAGAGTTACCGGCGCTGGACTACCTGCTGCATCATGCGCTTTAAGCTTGCTTGTCGTTGGGTGGGCTGGGCACTGGGGGAGTGTCCTTGTCGAGCTGCTGCGGCAGCTCGCCACGGTCCCTCCCTGAAAACATGGTCCACCAGACGATCAGCAGCAGCAGCAGCAGGGCGCCCAGGGCTTCGAGCAGCAGCAGTGTCATGAGAAAACTCGGCTATTTTTTTGCATGGTTGGTCATTGTAGGGACGCTCGCCGCCGCACCGCTCCCCGTGGCCGAGTCGCCAGTCGACGACACAGCGCCACTGCCGGCGCCTCTGCTGCAAGCCAAGACGCGTTGGGTCGCCGTCCGTTGGGCCGAGTTGCCAGGCTTTGAAGCCGACGCGCTGCACGAGGCCTGGAATGCCTGGCTCAAAAGCTGCGAACGGCCGGGACCGGCATTTGCGCCGCTGTGCAGTGAAGTGCGACGCCTCAGCATTGCCGACGGGCCGGCACAACGTGCCTGGCTGATGGCGCGCTTGCAGCCTTACCGGGTTGAAGCTCGGACCGGCGGCGCCGAGGGCTTGCTCACTGCCTATTTTGAACCCGAGCTTCAGGCATCCCGCTTGCCCGACAGCCAGTTCGCGGTGCCGCTCTACCAGCCACCGCTCACGCTTGCGCAGCGTCGTCCCTGGTACACCCGAGAGGAGATCGACCGCTCGCCCGCGGTCCGTGGGCTGCTCGCGGGCCGCGAGATCGCCTACCTGGCGAACCCGGTGGATGCTCTGGTGCTGCAGATTCAGGGCTCGGGCCGCGTCCGCATCACGCAGCCGGATGGCAGCGTGCGACAGGCCCGTTTGGCCTACGCTGGCTCCAACGAGCAACCCTATAAAAGCGTGGGGCGTTGGCTGCTCGACCAGGGGGCGCTTCGCGATGCGTCGTGGCCGTCGATCAAAAGCTGGGTGGCACAAAACCCCGACCGTGTGAACGAGATGCTCTGGAGCAACCCGCGCACGGTGTTTTTTCGCGAAGAACCCCTGACGGATCTCGATGCCGCCTGGGGCCCGCGTGGCGCACAGGGCGTGGCCCTGACGCCGGGGCGCTCGATCGCGGTGGACCCGCTCAGCATCCCTTTTGGCACACCGGTCTGGCTGGTGTCGAGTGGCGCCACCGTCCAGCTGCGCAAGCTGGTGCTGGCCCAGGACGCTGGCAGCGCCATTATTGGGGCCGTGCGCGCCGATTATTTTGTCGGCTGGGGCAAGGCCGCTGAAGAACTTGCCGGCCGCCTGAAGCAACCCGTGCAGCTGTGGGTGCTGTGGCCCAAGTAGCGTCTACCCGGCCTTAGCGCGCCGACCCGCCGCGCAGATGGGCCAAGGGCAGTGCGCCGCTGACCTTGACCTCGCCCAATGAAAAGCTGGTGTGCAGGTCTTTTACATTGGGCAGGTTGATCAGCACCTCGCGTGCAAACTGGCTGAACGAGTTCAGGTCGCGACTGACCACCTGCAGCTCGAAGGTACCGGTGCCGCTGATGTAGTGGCAGCTCACCACTTCCGGGATGGTGCGGATGGCTTCTTCCAACGTGTGCAGCACGTCACCGCTGTTGCGGTCGGCGTCCAGCCGCACAAAGGCCAGTACGCCGAGCCCAATTTTTTGCCGGTTGATCTCGGCCCGGTAGCCCGTGATGAAGCCGGACTCCTCCAGGCTTTTGACGCGACGCCAACAGGGGGCCGCACTCAGGCCGACCCGCTGCGCCAACTCGGCGTTGGTGAGCCGGCCCTGGGCTTGCAGCTCATCGAGGATGGCGAGGTCGAATTTGTCAAGTGTTTCCATTTGAGACTAATTTTAGAAAGATTCTTTCGTCAAGAGTGAAATACAAGGCAAAGAAAGCAAAGACATATCTGGCTTGCCCGCCTACACTTTGCCGACCCAAGAATGGAGAACTGCCCGCCATGAACGCCCCCCTGCCACCCCATATCCGTCAGGCGCTGGAAACCGTCACCCTGGACGACAAATATGCGCTTGATCACGGTCTGGCCTTCATGAGCGGCGTGCAGGCGCTGGTCAAGTTGCCTATGCTGCAGCGCCTGCGCGACCAGCGTGTTGGCAAGAATACGGCCGGCTTCATCAGTGGCTACCGCGGCTCGCCGCTGGGCGGGTATGACCAGGCGCTGGTCAAGGCCCAGCCGCACTTAAAGGCGCACCACATCGTGTTCCAGCCCGGTGTCAACGAAGAGTTGGCCGCGACCGCGCTGTGGGGCACCCAGCAGCTCGGTTTTGCCCCGGCGGGTAGCAACAAATACGATGGCGTGTTTGGCATCTGGTATGGCAAGGGGCCAGGCGTGGACCGGTGCGGCGACGTGTTCAAGCACGCCAACATGGCCGGCACCACGCCCTGGGGCGGCGTGATTGCGGTGGCGGGTGATGATCACATCTCGAAAAGCTCAACGGCGGCGCACCAGAGCGACCACATCTTCAAGGCCTGCGGCACGCCGGTGTTTTTCCCGGCCAGTGTGCAGGAAATTTTGGACCTTGGGCTGCATGCCTTTGCCATGAGCCGCTTCTCGGGTGTCTGGGCGGGCATGAAGACCATCCAGGAAATCGTCGAGTCCAGCGCCACGGTGATGATCGACCCGGACCGGGTCCAGCTTCGGATCCCGACCGACTTCGAGATGCCCGCCGGCGGCCTGCACATCCGCTGGCCTGATCACGCCTTGGAGCAGGAGGCTCGCCTGTTCCATTACAAGTGGTATGCGGCGCTGGCCTACATCCGCGCCAACCGGCTCAACCACAATGTGATTGAAGGCCCGAACGACCGGTTCGGCCTGATCGCCAGCGGCAAGGCCTTCAATGACACGCGCCAGGCCCTGCAGGACCTGGGCCTAGATGACGTCACCTGCCAGCGCCTGGGCATCCGGCTGCACAAGGTTGCGGTGGTCTGGCCGCTGGAGGCGCAGCTGACCCGCGAATTTGCCACCGGCCTGCAGGAAATTCTGGTGGTGGAAGAAAAGCGCCAGGTCATCGAATACCAGATTAAAGAGGAGTTGTACAACTGGCGCTCCGACGTGCGCCCGCATGTGCTGGGCAAGTTCATTGAGGCCGAGGGTGACTTCAGTGGTGGCGAGTGGTCCAACGCCAACCCAACCGGCAACAGCCTGTTGCGCGCCAATGCTGACCTGTCGCCCACCCTGATTGCACGCGCCATTGCCCAACGCCTGAAGAAACTCGGCGTGGATGCCGACACCGCGGCGCGCATGGATGCCCGGCTGGCGATCCTGGATGCCAAGGAGCGTGCCCAGCAACTGGTGCAGGCCCTGCCCGAGCGGCAGCCCTGGTTTTGCTCGGGCTGCCCGCACAACACCAGCACCAAGGTGCCCGAGGGCTCGCGCGCCATGGCCGGCATCGGCTGCCATTTCATGTCGATCTGGATGGACCGCGCCACTGTCGGCTTCACCCAGATGGGCGGCGAGGGCGTGCCCTGGGTGGGGCAGCAGCCCTTTAGCCACGACCAGCACATGTTCGCCAACATCGGTGACGGCACCTACTTTCACAGTGGCCTGCTGGCGGTACGCCAGAGCATTGCCGCGGGCGTCAATGTCACCTACAAAATCCTGTACAACGACGCCGTGGCCATGACCGGCGGGCAGCAGATTGGCGAGCGATCGGAAGGCCACTCGGTGCTGCAGATCGCCCAGAGCATGCGCGCCGAGGGTGCGGCGCGCATCACCATCGTCACCGACGAGCCAGACAAATACACCGGCGTCACCGGCCTGCCCGATGGTGTGGCGGTGGCGCACCGCGACCTGCTGGATGCGATCCAGCGCGAGTTCCGCACCCTCAAGGGCACCACGGTCATTATTTACGACCAGACCTGCGCCACTGAGAAGCGCCGCCGCCGCAAGCGCGGCGCGCTGGTGGACCCAGCCAAGCGCGTGGTGATCAACGAACTGGTGTGCGAGGGCTGTGGCGACTGCGGCGTGCAGTCCAACTGCCTGAGCGTGGAGCCGCTGGAAACCGAGTTTGGCCGCAAGCGCCAGATCAACCAGAGCAGCTGCAACAAGGATTATTCGTGTACCAAGGGCTTTTGCCCGAGCTTTGTGACGGTTGAAGGCGGCCAGCTCAAAAAGAAAAGCAAAGGCGTCGGCCCGTCACCATTTGCGCTGGGTGCGCTACCGGAACCGACGCTGCCGCTGCTGGGCGGCGTGGCCGAGCCGGTCTGGGGCATCGTGGTGGCTGGGGTCGGCGGCACCGGGGTGATCACCATCGGCCAGTTGCTGGGCGTGGCCGCGCACCTGGACGGGCGCGGCATCGTGACCCAGGACGCGGGAGGCTTGGCGCAAAAGGGCGGCGCCACCTGGAGCCATGTGTTGATTGCCGAGCAGCAAAACCAGATACGCACCACCCGTGTGTCTACCGCTGCCGCGGATTTGATTTTGGGTTGCGACCCCATCGTCACCGCAGGCAAAGAAACCATGCTGCGTTTGCGCCCAGGGCGTACCCG
>CAMELV010000024.1 GCA_945925985.1 Comamonas sp. lk
TCCTCCGCCCTGCGGGCTCCCCCTTGATGCCGCTGCGCCGAACGCCCCACCGCTCGGATTTGACAAGGTGGGTGGCGTGCCAGGACCCCCAAAGACCGAAAAAGCTGCTCGAAAGTTCGTACCCATCAAACCAATTCATCCATGAGTTCGAACATCATGAGATGCCAGGGTGCCCATGACTGCTGGTTGAGCCCAACCGCGATTTTAAAGCGCTGATCGAGGTCCGCCCTCATCACCAGCGGGTTACCCTGTCCTGCAGACATCAAGCCATCGAGTTCGACGCATTGATGGCAGACGCCCTCCTTGACCAGCAGAGCACAGCTTGCGCCGTACTTTTGCGTCATGATGGCTCGACCCTCTTGCAGCCAGTTCTTCACCTGTGCTTGAGTGGCCTCAAGCATATCGGCGGTCTCGGCGAGGCTGAAACCATGCACCTCTTTCAGCAGCAACGCTGCCGCGCGACGTTCAGGCAGGTTGCGCATCGTGCAGGCCAGGCAGGCGACGAGATGCTCGCGGGCGATGGCCTTGGACTCGGGGTTGCCCGCCATGGCGCGCGACTGCTCCATGAATGAGACACTGCTTTCCGCCACCTCACGCAGGTCCGACAACAGCGTTTCACGCCAATGCCCGTGTCGCCTGAGCTCATCGATAGCCAGGTTGGATGCCACCTTGAACAACCAGGCCCGGATACCCTCCTGCGAATTCGGGAGGCGGTCGGACGCCTCCAGACAGCGCAAATAGGTTGTCTGCAACAGTTCGGCTGCGATCTGTGGCCTTATGACAAGGCGACAAAGGTAAGCGCTTAATTCCCGACTCACGCCGCTGAATTGTTCCATGAGTGCATCTTTCATCCGTTTTTTAACCTCAGCCGTGTTAGTTGTTAATCCTGCGATCTTGCGGGGGCAGCGTGGGCTGGCAAAGTCAAAGGAACTTAGATGAAAACTCATGATTTGATCGATGACATTATGGAGGCTCACGGCGGCCGAACACGGTGGCGCAAACTTGAGGTGATCGTGGCCTCGCTGTCGTCGGGCGGATTTGCTTTAACCTCAAAGCTGCAGCCATTTGCCTTTCGCAACCTGAAGATATCCGTCAACCCGCACGAACGCCGGGTTGTGTTCAAGAATTTTTGCCATGAAGGCAGGCGCGGCATTTGGACCCCGACGCACGTGCAAATCAGGGACGAAAATGACACGTTGGTTTGGGAACGCCAAGACCCACGCGCTCAGTTCGGGTCTTTGGCGAAGCGGCTGCACTGGGACAAGCTGGACATCCTGTACTTTGCCGGGTACGCGCTATGGAACTACTTGTCATTCCCCTTCATCCTCGACCTGGTGGGCGTTTCGGTCACACAACAGCCCCCCTTGAACGACCGCAGTTCAAACCGACTGGTGGCGACTCTTGACCCATGCATCCCCACCCATTCCAGCACCCAGAGCTTTCACATCAACACCAAGCGCCAACTGGTTCAGCACGACTACACCGCCGAAGTACTCGGATCCTGGGCCCACGCCGCAAATTGCTGCCTGGCATCGGAGCAGGTCGGGGGATTTCGCTTTTACACTCGGCGTGCGGTCTATCCACTCATGGGTCAGCAGACCGTATTGCCTTTTCCGACACTGGTCTGGATCAAACTGGATGATGTCAACGTGAGGATGGCGACATGAACTCATCGACTCGCAATGTCCTCGCCGTCATGCTCGCAGGCCTCTGGATCAATGCCTCTGAATTTTTTCGAAATGAAGTCCTACTGAAGACGGTTTGGGTTGACCATTACCAGTCACTCGGCCTGGTATTCCCGTCCAAGCCTTTGAACGGGGTGGTTTGGGTCGCGTGGGGATTCCTGTTTGCCATCGCCCTATTTTTAATTTCCAGAAAGTTCACCCTTGTACAAACCGCGCTCCTAGCGTGGTTCACTGGCTTCGTCCTGATGTGGGTCGTGACCTGGAATTTGACCGTCCTGCCGAGCGCGATCCTGGTCTACGCCATTCCGCTCAGCCTGCTGGAGGCCGTTGTGGCCGCTGCCCTATGTTTTGCAGTGGCGCCTGATCGCTCAGATTGACGCGTTCACGGGCGTTTGTGAACTGGTCTGCCCACGGCAGGTGCCCCAACCCCTCGCCTAATGCAGGGGCCGATGGCGTGTCGCAGCGAGGTCAAGGAAGGAGCCCGCAGGGCGGAGGGACACGAGCGGCGGCACGCCGTCGGCCCCTGCAGCTCGCCAACCAAGGCCCCCTCCCCCGTTACACGAATCGCAGTAATGCCAGTGCCGACTAGCTGCCCAGAACCCGGCCTGCCTCGATCGTGATGCAGCGGCTGCAGCGGCTGGCAATGGCGCGGTCATGCGTCACCAGCACCAGGGTGGTGCCCTGCTCTTGGTTCAGGGCGAACATCAACGCCATGACCTTTTCGCCGGTGGCAAAATCCAGGCTGCCCGTGGGCTCATCGGCCAGCAGTAGCGCCGGTTGCAACACAAAAGCCCGGGCCAGGGCCACACGTTGCTGCTCGCCGCCGCTGAGCACCCGGGGGTAATGGCGCAGTCGCTCGGCCAAACCCACCCGGCCCAGCATGGCGGTGGCGGCTTGGCGGGCGTCGCGGCGGCCTGCCAACTCCAAGGGCAGCATCACGTTCTCCAGCGCGGTCAGGTTGCCCAGCAGCTGAAAGCTCTGGAATACAAAGCCAACTTTTTGCGCCCGCAAACCGGCTCGCTCGTCTTCGTCCATGGCGAACAGATCTTGCCCTGCCAGGCGGACCGTGCCACGGCTGGGTGTGTCGAGGCCGGCCATGATCGAGAGTAAGGTGCTTTTGCCGGATCCCGACGCACCCACGATGGCTACGGTTTCCTTTGGTTTCAGCGCAAAATCGATATCACGCAAAATGTCGAGCGTGCCGGTCGAGTCGGTGACCGACTTGAACAGGTGCTCGACCGAAATAATTGAATCAGACATGGGGCCTTCTTTGAATCGACGTCACTTTATCGCGCTTGTTATTGCTGAGACCACTTTGGGGTCATGCGCAGCGGCGCTCGCCGCTGGCACCCCTCCGCCGACCCAGACGATTCTGGTGGTGGGCGATTCACTGAGTGCCGAGTATGGACTCAAACGTGGTAGTGGCTGGGTGGCGCTTTTGGAGAATCGCCTCAAAACCGAGAAGTTGAACGCGACAGTCATTAATGCCAGCATCAGCGGTGACACCAGTTCCGGAGGCCGCTCGCGCCTGGGCGCCCTGCTGAGCCAACACCGGCCCAGCCATGTGATCATCGAGCTGGGGGGCAACGATGCCTTGCGGGGCTTACCACTGAGCCTGACCGAAGACAACCTCAGCCAGATGACGCAGGCCGCGCAAGCAGTCGGTGCTCGGGTGCTGCTGGTGGGCATGCAGATCCCACCGAACTACGGGCGCGACTATGCTGACCGCTTTGCCGCCATGTTTGTGGCGGTCGCCAAAGTACACAAAGCGGCCCTGGTCCCGTTTTTGCTGGCTGGCGTTGGTGACAGCACAGACCCAACGCAAATGTTTCAGGCTGACCGTATTCACCCCAAAGCAGAAGCCCACCCCATCATGCTGACCAACGTCTGGCCAGTCCTGAGAAAACTCCTCAAATGAGCCTGATCACCCTGAGCGCTGAGCAGGCGATTGGCCGGCTACACGAGTTTGACGCCGTCATCGATGCGCGCAGTGAAGACGAATACGCACTAGACCATCTGCCGGGGGCGTTGAACTGGCCTACGCTCAACAACGCCGAACGGCACGACATTGGCACGCTGTACACACAGGTCAACCCCTTTGAGGCCAAGAAGCGTGGCGCTGCCCTGGCCGCGCGCAACATCGCCGGGCACATCGAGCGTGAGCTGATGGCCACGCCAAAGGAGTGGCGGCCCCTGGCCTACTGCTGGCGGGGCGGTAAGCGCAGCGGCGCACTGTCATTAATCCTTGACCAGATCGGGTTTCGGGTAACGCTGCTGGAAGGCGGCTACAAGGCTTTTCGTGCCGCCATGGTTGAAGATATCGCCCGCCGCGTCGTTGGGCTGAGCTGGCGCGTGGTCTGCGGCACCACCGGTTCGGGCAAGACCCGCCTGCTGCAAGCATTGGCGCAGGCCGGCGCGCAAGTGATTGACCTGGAAGGTTTGGCCAACCACCGCAGTTCAGTGCTGGGCGCCATTCCGGGCTTGGCGCAGCCGAGCCAGAAGCGTTTTGACACCCTGATCTGGGACGCGCTGTGCCAGCTCGACCCGGCCAGACCGGTCTTTATTGAGAGTGAGAGCAAGAAAGTGGGCAATGTGGCTGTCCCCACGGCGCTGATTGACGTCATGCGGCAAAGCCCCTGCCTCAACCTGGTGTTGCCCGATGCCCAGCGGGTGGCACTGCTGATGGAAGACTACGCCTTCTTTGTCAGCGACAGCGACCACTTCTGCGATCGGCTGCAGGCGCTGACTGAGCTTCGTGGCAAGGCGGTGGTGGAGGCCTGGCAGGCCTCAGTGCGAGCTGGTGACATTGCGCCGGTGGTGCAGGAGCTGCTGACCCTGCACTATGACCCGGTCTATCTGCAGTCGATGCGACGCAACTTCAAGCAGTACGAAAACTCAAAAACAATAGCACCATCTGCCCACAGCAGGGGGGCTATGGCCGAATTGGCGCAGGATATTCTGGGGGGTTCAGGGTAAAAACAGGGCGCGCCAGTCACCAGCTGTTGGCGCTACTGGCAGCCCAAGCGGCTTGAACATGGGCTCTAAAAGACCTCAACCTGCCGCCAGGCTTGCGCTGTCAGGCCCAGCCTTGGCGCCCTCACCACCTTCAAGCTCTGGGGCATCAGGCTCACCTTCACCCACCTTGCGTTCAGCCTTGTGCTTAAGCTTTTCCTCTTTCTTTTTCTTTTTTGCGAGCTCTTTCTGACGCTTTTCGTAACCGTAGTTGGGTGTTGCCAAGTTGTGCTTTCAGGTAGTTACGACGACTTTAACATTTTGCGAATGAGGTCTGATGCAGCTTGCCAGGTTTTATCGCTGATTGGGCCGGACTGACCGGGGAGCCCCCTACAGGTCGACCACCGCCATGCGAGTGGTCAGCACGGCGCAGCACGATCAGCGCCAACGCCAACAGGTTACGTGAGCCTAGCCGAGACCGTGGGCGTCGGCCATAGAGGAAAACACTGACTCAGGCAAGCGCTGAATTCAAGGCTTGAGCCAGATCAAGCTTTAAGTCAGCCACCGCCTCCAACCCAATGGAAAAGCGCACCACCCGTCCCGGCTTTAGCGCCACGGGCCAACCGGTCCGCAGGCTACCCATGTCGTAGGGCACCACCAGACTGACCGGACCGCCCCAGCTGTAACCGAGCTTGAAGAGCTTCAGCTGGTCGCAAAACGCATCCACCTGGGCTTGACTGAAGCGAGGGTCGACCATCACACTGAACAGGCCAGCTGCGCCGCCCGGCCCCGGTTTGCAAAGGGATCGCCAGGCGTCGTGCCCGGGAGAGCCAGCGAGAGCAGGATGCAGCACCTGCACAAACTCGGTGCGGCTCTGGCACCAGCGCGCCAGCTCTCGCGCGGCCTCGTCATGGGCCCTGTAACGCAGCTCTATGCTGGGCAGAGACCGCAGGATGGTTTCAACATCATTCACACCTACCCCCAGGCCTAGCCGCATGTGCGTGAGCTTGACCGCCATGTGCAGCGCCGGGTCCCTGGTGATGACGCTGCCCATCAGCACATCGCCGCCGCCGCTGGGGTACTTGGTCAGAGCCTGCACCGAAAAATCGACCGCCAGCGACGGGTTGCTGCCGGGCGTTAAATCAAACGGCGCAAACGCCAGCCCAGCACCCCAGGTGTTGTCGAGCGCCGTCCACACGCCTCGGGCCTGGCAGACCCGTACCAGCGCCGGCAGGTCGGGAAACTCCATGGTGACGGAACCCGGCGCCTCCAGCCAAACCAAGCGGGTGGCCGGACTGATGCTGGCCGCCAGGTCCTGCGGGTCCAGCGGATCGTAAAAGCGGTGGCTGATACCCCAGCTTTTAAGTTCCGCTGCAGCCAGCGCCTTGCTCGGGCCATAAGCGTTATCGGGAATCAGCACCTCGTCGCCGCTGCGCAGCAGGGCCAGCGACAGATTGGCGATCGCCGCTAGACCACTGGGCGACAACACACACTGCAAGCCACCCTCCAGGGTGCACAGGCGTTCTTCCAGCAGGTAAGTGGTGGGCGTGCCGTGAAGGCCGTAGGTGTAACCGGTCTTGTCTTTCCACTCAGTCTGGCGCATCGCGGCCACACTTGGGAAAAAGACAGTGGAGGCCTTAAAAACGCCCGGCTGCGGCGCGTCAAAACCAGCCGGCGCCCGGTACGGGTGGTGAATCAGCGCAGTGGCGATGTCTGGCAGCGTAGCAGCCATGCTCAGACGCTCCATTTCTGAATCAACTGCTCCGGCCGCAGCGCGTCGTAACTCTCAAAAGGCTGATGTATCCAGGGGTTGCTTGGCAAGAACTCGACCGAATAGTCGGGCGTGAAGGTGGACAAGGCCTTGGTCCAGATCACCGCACTTCGAAGCTCTGTGATGGGGGCGTAATTGGTCCGCAGCTGCGTGATCACTGCGTTCAGCGTGTGGCCAGAGTCGGCCAGATCATCCACCAGCAAAACGCGACCAGCAATTTCACCCTTGGGGGTAGTGATAAAGCGGGCAATGTCGAGGTGGCCCTGCACCGTGCCGGCGTCGGATCGGTAGGAGCTGGTGGACATGATCGCCAGCGGCTTATCGAAGACCCGCGACAGAATGTCGCCGGGGCGCATGCCGCCTCGGGCCAGGCACAGGATGGTGTCAAACTGCCAGCTCGACTGATGGATTTTTATCGCCAGCTTTTCGATCAGGTTGTGATACTCGTCGTAACTCACATAGAGGTGTTTGCCGTCTTCGGTCAACATGATAGTGCTCCTGATTAAATAGCTAAAAAGGCTTGCTGCATATGGGCTAGAGGCGTATTTGATCAATATCTTTATTGGCGGCTCTGGCTCAATCAGCCAGGAATGGATGTCGCAGCAAAATGGTGTGATCTCGGTCCGGACCGGTCGACACCATGTGAATGGGGACGCCAGTCACCTGCTCGATACGCTGCAAGTAAAGCCGGGCCTGAATCGGCAGTCGCTCATACTGGGTGATACCGACGGTGCTGTCACTCCAGCCGTCCAGGACCTCATACAGAGGCTTGCACCGACTGATGTCATCCGCACCCATTGGCAGAATGTCAATGGCCTCGCCATCGAGCTCATACCCGGTGCACAGCAACAACTCGGACAGGCCGTCGAGCACGTCGAGTTTGGTGATACACAGCCCGGTCAGGCCATTGACCTGCGCCGAGCGCTTGAGCAAAGCAGCGTCAAACCAGCCGCAACGCCGGCTACGGCCCGTGGTAACGCCTTTTTCGGCGCCCACGGTGCTCATGTGGTAGCCCGGCGTGCCCTGTACCTCCCAGTCTAGTTCGGTGGGGAAAGGGCCACCACCAACGCGGGTGCAGTAGGCCTTGGTGATTCCCAGGATGTAATGCAGCATGCCTGGCCCGACGCCGGCGCCAGCTGCCGCATTGCCCGCTACGCAGTTGCTCGAGGTGACATAGGGGTAGGTGCCATGGTCCACATCGAGCAGGGTGCCTTGCGCGCCCTCAAACAGCAGGTTGGCGCCCTTGAGGTGAGCCACATTGAGTTCGCGCGAGACGTCGGCCATCATCGGTTTCAGCAGCGCCGCGTGGCGCATGGCCTCGTTGTAGACAGCGTCAAACTGAACCTTGCCGTCCTGCAGGTAAGGCTGCAGTGCGGGGCCGAAATCAAAGGCGACCGAGCCCAGGTAGCTGATCAACACATGGTTGTGCAGGTCCAGCAGTTCCCGCAGCTTGTCGGCAAAGCGCTCGGGGTGCTTGAGGTCCTGCACACGCAGGGCTCGACGCCCAATTTTATCCTCGTAGGCCGGGCCGATGCCGCGCCCGGTGGTACCGATCTTGGCATTGCCTCCCTTTTCGCGCGCTGCTTCGCGCGCCACGTCCAGGGCCGCATGAAACGGCAGAATCAGCGGGCAGGCCTCACTGATGCGCAACCGCCCTCGCACCTCGACACCGGCACGCTCTAGCCCCTCGATTTCTTCGAAAAGTTTGGCCGCAGACAGCACCACGCCATTACCGATGTAGCACTTGACGCCTGGACGCATGATGCCACTGGGGATCAGGTGCAGCGCGGTCTTGACGCCATTGATGACCAGCGTGTGCCCGGCGTTATGCCCGCCCTGGAACCGCACCACGCCTTGGGCGCTTTCGGTTAGCCAATCCACCAGCTTGCCCTTGCCTTCGTCGCCCCATTGGGTACCGACGACAACGACATTGCGTCCCTTGATTACGTTCATTGATTGACTTTGCCCATGTTGTATTCAGATGGATTCCACGACCCATTGGCCGGCGACCGTGGTCAGTTTGCGGTCGCACTGGAACTCGTCGACTTCGCTCTCATGGCCGGGCAAGGCGCATACCACCGTCTCGCCCCGTGCACGCAGCGCGGCGACGGCCGCCCGCAAATCGGCGGCATCGCGCCAGGGCGCCCGAATTGCAGCGCGCAAGGGCAGTGGCGATACCGCACTGACCAGCGCTTTCAAGTCGAGGCTGAAGCCTGCCGCCGGACGGTTTCGTCCGAACACTGCACCTACCTCGTCGTAGCGACCACCCCGCACGAGCGCATCGTGAGCGCCACGGGCAAAAATCGCAAAATTGGTGCCGCTGTAGTAGGCATAGCCTCGCAGGTCCGCCAAATCAAAGGTCACCTGGACGTCGCCAAGCCGACCAGCCAGCCACTTTAAATGGGTCAGCGCTTGATGCACCATCGGTGTGGCAGGGAGGGCTTTTTCGGCCTCCAGCAGGACCTGCTCGTCACCATAAAGCTGTGTCAAAGCCAGCAGACCCTCGCGCGTAACCTGTGGCAGTTGGCGGGTCAGCACCTTCAAAGCACTGCTGTCTTTAGCCGCCAGCGCAGCATGAACATCGGCCAAGGACTGGGCGTCCAGACTCGCACCGTCCAGCAGCGCACGCACGATGCGTGCGTCGGCCATGTCCACCGACAAGGTTTGCGCCCGCGCCGCACCCAATCCATCGAGTGCCAGCGACATCACCTCAAGATCGGCCTCCAACCCTGCATGGCCATAAATCTCGGCGCCGAACTGCAGTGGCTCTCGGCTCGCGTGCGGACTACCCGGGCGGGTATGGAGCACTGGACCGCAGTAGCACAGACGCGTCACGCCCCTGCGGTTTAGCAGGTGCGCATCAATACGGGCCACCTGGGGGGTGCTGTCTGCTCGCAAACCCAACATCCGGCCCGAAAGCTGGTCTACCAGTTTGAAGGTCTGAAGGTCAAGCGCCTGACCGGCTCCGGTCAGCAAGGACTCGAGGTGCTCCAACAAAGGCGGCATGACCAGCTCGTAGCCATAGCAACGCGCCATGTCAAGTAGGTCGCGGCGGAGTTCTTCGATGTGCCTGGCCTCGGAAGGCAAGACATCGGCAATATGATCCGGCAGGAGCCAGGCAGACATGTCAAAGAGCGTAAAACAGTTGAGGCCGTGATTTTACTGGCCTGGCCTCGGCAAAACCGGGGCCAGGCACGTCAAGACAACAACCAAATGACGGAGCAGCCAGCCAGAATGCTGCACATCCCGAAAAATCTCAGCTGCCCGTCCTTGAGTTGCAGGATCTGAGAGAACATGCGTCGCCAACCGGTGGGCGACAACACCGGAAACAAGCCCTCAATCACCAGAACCAGGGCCAGCGCCAGCCAGAAGGTGTCCTCGCTCAAGGTTTACTTCTTTGGCGTTACGGGAGAGGGCAAGGCTGAGCCGCTCGAGCTAACGTTACCCCGGAAGACCTTGAAAAACTCCGACGATGACGGATCGACCACGATCACATCGCTCTTTTTACCCAGACTGGCCTTGTAAGCGTCCAGACTCCGGTAGAACTGGGCAAATTGCGGGTCTCGACCAAAGGCATCGGCGTAGATCCGTGAAGCCTCCGCATCACCTTCACCCTTGATCTTCTGTGCATCACGGTAGGCATTGGCAACTGCTACTTCGCGCTGACGGTCCGCATCAGCCCGAATTTTTTCACCCTCAGCGCCCCCGGTTGACCGAAGTTCATTGGCCACGCGCTTGCGCTCGGCCTCCATGCGTCGGTAGACCGACTCGGTGATGGCTTCGACGTAATCGACGCGGGTGATTCGAACATCCACGACATCTACGCCCCAGGGCTTGTCGCCACGGACCTTTTCGAGAACCTCACGTTTGACATCGGTCATTAGAGCTTCCCTTTTCAGCGACAACAGCTCCTTGACGGTGCGCTTGTTGATCTCCTCCTGAAATGCATTACGCACGACACGGTTGAGCTGACTCGCCCCTGCTGCCTCGTTGGTCCCGACATTGCGGATGTACTGGGAGGGCTCAGAAATGCGCCAACGCACATACCAGTCGATCACCACGCGCTGTTTCTCAGCCGTCAGCATGGGCTCGGTATCGGTACTGTCGAGGGTGAGCAGGCGCTTGTCGATGTAAGACACATTTTGAAAAGGCGGTGGCAGTTTAAAGTTAAGGCCCGGCTCGGTAATAACCTCCTTGATCTGGCCCAGCGCATACACCACGCCAAACTGACGCTGATCAACCACGAAAAGGGTGGAGCTACCGAGGCCAAGCAGCACTAACAACGATGAAAAAATAAATCCCAAGCGGTTCATGTCAGGCTCCTAGCGGGTGTCACGGTCACGCGACCGGGTGGCATCTCTGGTCCGAGCATCGGCAGTGCTTGAGGGCTGCGCGATTCCCGAAGCCGGGGCAGTCGTTGACGCTTGAGGCGGCTCCAAGGCCACAGCGGCAGGCTGGGACGACATCTGCATGATCTTGTCCAAGGGCAAATAAAGCAAGTTAGAGCCCTGCTTGGAATCCACCAATACCTTGGTCGCGTTTGAATAGACCTGTTGCATGGTGTCGATGTACATGCGGTCGCGGGTCACCTGCGGCGCTTTTTGGTACTCAGTCAGTACCGAGCGGAAGCGTTGAGCATCACCTTGGGCCTGTGATACCACTCTGGACTTGTAGGCATCGGCCTCCTCCTTCAAGCGAGAAGCTGAGCCGACTGCCCGAGGCACCACATCATTGGCATAGGCTTGGGCGTCATTTTTCGCGCGCTCACGCTCCTGTCCTGCTTTGAGCACATCGTCAAAAGCAGCTTGCACCTGCTCGGGCGGCCGCACCCCGCCTTGCTGCAAATTGATGCCGACCACTTCAATGCCAACCTTGTAACGGTCAAGTATCTTCTGCATCAGGGCACGCACGCGTGGCCCGATCTGGTCACGCTCCTCCGATAACGCGCTGTCCATGCGCATCTTGCCCACCACCTCGCGTACCGCTGTCTCAGCAGCCTGCACCACCGCTTCGCCAGGGTTCTTACTTTCAAAAAGGTAGGCGCGTGCGTCGCTCAGACGGTACTGCACAGCAAACTTGATCTCGACGATATTCTCGTCTTCGGTCAACATGGCCGATTCGCGCAGGCCAGTGGCCTTGATGACGGTGTCTCGCCCCACATCCACCGACCGAATCTGAGTCACGAAGATCAACTCATGGCGCTGGATCGGGTACGGCAGCCGCCAGTTAAAGCCAGCGCCTGCTGTCGACTTGTAACCCCCAAATTGGGTAATAACGGCTTGCTGACCTTCCTGGACAATGAAAAAGCCGGTTCCCAGCCAAATTAGCACGACTACGCCAGCCACCAGACCCAAGCCGATGCCAGCGTTCTTCATATCAGGCTGAAAACCACCACCGCCACCCATCCCTCCCGAGCCGCCTGCACCGCCCCGACCGCCTGGTTTAGCACCGCCAAACAGACCACCCAGCTTGCGGTTGAAATCGCGCCAAAGTTCATCAAGATCAGGCGGGCCGGCACTCGGCCTCGGGTTTTGCGGGCGCTCGGGGCTTCTGGGCGGTTGCGCCTCAGGAGCCGGCGCCTCAGGGCGGTTGGCATCTCCGGCGGCGCCACCGTCGGCAGGTTTGTCGTCGCCGCGGCCCCAACGAGAGTCGTTCAGATTGAACATCCCCCGTAAAGCATTGCCAATTGACGGCCAGCGAATGGCGCGCAAAGGATGTTTCATCACGATAGTTCCAGGTGTGTCATAACTCGATTGTGCCCAATTGGGTATCTTCCCCAATATCGGGATGGTAATTCCCTGATTTCTCGGCGCTCCTCGTGCCTGCGGTAGCCGCCAATGCCAGTTGGCGCCGCAGGGCCGCAAGCCCCTCACCTTGGCGAGCACTTAGGAATAGTCGGGGCGTCTGCACCCCGTCAAGTTCAAAGGTGTCCTGCAATTGCAAGGGACGGTGCGCATCGTCCATGGCGTCGAGCTTGTTAAACACCAGCACCTGAGGGATATCGGCTGCGCCAATGTCACCCAACACCCGCCGCACTTCAGCCATTTGCTCAACAAAATGCGGGCTCGACGCATCGACGACATGCAGCAACAGGTCGGCATCGACTGCCTCCTGCAAGGTGGCCTGAAAAGCGTCAACCAATCCGTGGGGTAAGTCCCGGATGAAGCCTACGGTGTCAGACAGCGAAACGGACCGCTCTGCATCACCGAGGTAGAGTTGGCGGGTGGTCGTGTCGAGTGTGGCAAATAACTGGTCGGCTGCATAGGCTCGCGCTTTGACCAAGGCATTGAAAAGGGTACTTTTGCCAGCGTTGGTGTAGCCAACCAACGAGATATTGAAGGCATCGCGTCGCTCCCGCTGACGCCGCTGAGTCTGGCGCTGGCGTTTGACCTTGCCGAGCCGGTCCTTAATCTTCTTGATGCTCTCACCGATCATGCGCCGATCTAGCTCAATCTGCGTCTCGCCGGGGCCGCCACGCATGCCGATACCTCCGCTTTGACGTTCTAAGTGTGACCAGCGTCTCACCAGCCGGGTGCTGAGGTATTGCTGGCGGGCGAGTTCAACCTGTAGCTTGCCTTCATGGCTCCGCGCCCGCTGGCCAAAAATCTCAAGGATCAACAGGGTCCGATCGTTTACGGGCAAGTCAATATGCCGTTCCAGGTTGCGCTGCTGAGCGGGGCTTAGCCTTTGGTCGAACAGCACTTCAACCGCGCCCAGTTGCGCTGCCATCAGTTTGATTTCGTCGGCCTTGCCGCTGCCAACAAACAGGGCAGCGTCCGGCGCCTTGCGTTTGCAAGTCAGGCGGGCAACCGGATCAAGACCCGCTGTTTGCGCCAGCAAGCCGAGTTCCTCCAGCTCACGGTCAAAATTAGGCAAACCAAAATCAACCCCAACCAGAAGGGTTGGGGCCGCCTGGCGATCACGCGGCTGCAGGTGCGTCACCCTCACCCGTTGAAAAGTTCACCGCACGTCCCGGCACGATGGTGGAGATCGCGTGTTTGTAGACCATTTGCGTCACTGTGTTGCGTAGCAGAACCACGTACTGGTCGAACGACTCGATCTGCCCCTGCAGCTTGATGCCATTGACGAGATAAATGGCGACCGGCACGTGTTCCCGACGCAGTGCGTTGAGAAATGGGTCTTGAAGTAACTGGCCTTTGTTGTTCACGATATCCTCCGTGTTCAAAAAAATGTGAAGAAATGGGACGATACCACAGCCCTGTCGGACTCTTTAGAGGTAGCGCATTGAAATGACCGTTGGTTTTGACTAGCCGCTATCGGTGGGGTGTCAGGTCTCGCCTTTGCCTGCATAAGGGTTGCTGGAGGTCTTGAGTTCGATCCGCAGCGGCGTGCCGACCAGATCAAACTCCTTGCGAAAACGACCTTCCAGATAACGTTTGTAGCTGTCAGTGACATGCTCGAGCGAGTTCCCATGAATCACGATCACCGGTGGATTCATTCCGCCTTGATGGGCATAACGGAGTTTGGGCCGGTACATGCCGGAGCGCTTCGGGCTCTGGAATTGCACTGCCTCTAGCAAGAGCCGGGTCAACACTGGCGTGGACATCTTGCAATTAGCCGCTTTGTGAGCCTGCACGATGGACGCCCACAGCGGACCAAGGCCCTGACGCTTTTGCGCAGAAATCAGATGCATGGCCGCAAACTTCAGGAAGGGCAAACGGGTTTCGATCGAGCGCTTCACCAGCTCACGCTGGTAATCGTCCACGGCATCCCACTTATTGACGGCCACCACGACCGCCCGCCCGTTTTCCAAGGTGTAACCGGCAATGTGGGCGTCCTGATCGGTCACCCCCTGCGTGGCATCGATGAGCAATAAAACCACATTGGATGATTCGATCGCCTGCAAGGTTTTGACCACCGAAAACTTCTCGATCGCCTCAAAGACTTGCCCGCGCCGCCTCAGGCCCGCTGTGTCGATCAGCTCAAATTTCTGGCCGTCTCGCTCGAAAGGCACGGAGATGGCATCCCGTGTGGTTCCGGGCAAATCAAAGGCTACCAAGCGCTCCTCACCCAACCATGTGTTGATCAGCGTCGACTTGCCAACATTGGGCCGCCCGGCCACGGCCAGCTTGATGGTTTCGGCATCAGGTTGCGCCTCCGACTCATCAAGTTCCGGCAGGTGCAGCGGCGTCAAAGCCATTTCTATCAGTGCCCGGATACCCTGCCCATGGGCTGCGGACACAGGGTGCACATCACCCAGGCCCAACTCAAAGAACTCAACCAGCGGCATGCCTTCCCGCACGGCTTCGGCTTTGTTGGCGACCAGTAGGCAGGGCTTGCCAAGCCGCCGCAGGTATGTCGCAATGTCATGGTCCTGCGCAGACAAGCCAGCACGGGCATCAACCACAAAAATCACGACATCTGCCTCGGCAACGGCCTGCCGGGTCTGCTTGGCCATTTCACGGTAGATGCCAGTGGTGGCGTCGGGCTCAAAACCGCCCGTATCTATGACGATGTAATCGTGTTTGCCCTGATGTCCATTGCCGTAGTGACGGTCACGGGTCAATCCCGCAAAGTCGGCCACGATGGCGTCACGGGACTTGGTCAGTCGGTTAAACAGGGTTGACTTGCCGACGTTGGGACGTCCAACAAGCGCAAGAACGGGCTTCACGAGCGCACTCACTCGAGCTTGAACCCGAATATACCGCCTTGCCTTGTCACGATCACCAGAGTCCCATCAGCTAAAACCGGCCCACTGACGATGGCCGACCCATCGGTGGCCATGCGGTTCAGCAGGGCCCCATCGTCGCGGGACAACCAATGCACCTGGCCCGACGCGTCCCCTACCACCACCGAGCGGCCCACTGCAAGCGGGGCGCTCAGGCCACGATAGCGCAGGAGATCAGACGTCCAGGCAAGCTGCCCATCGGCACGTTGCCAGGCCATGACCCGGCCATCGCTCTCCACACCAAAGACCAAGCGATCGTCACCATGCAGCCCAACCGAGCCGGACGCCGGCTTGGTCCAAAGCACGTTGCCACGACTGGCGTTAACACAGGCTACCGCTGCTTGGAAGGCACGGGCACAAACCACCTCTCTGTCGCGGCTGACGCGACCAATCACATCAACGAGGCGCTCCACATCATTGGTTCCACGCGGGGTGGCGATCGACGCTTCCCAGCGCGCACTTCCGTTGCCAGGATTCATACCGACTAAGCGGCTACCCAGACCGACCACCAGTGTGTCTCCAACCGCCAAAAGTACGCCAGCCTGGCGCAGCACCAGTGCCTCACCAGGACGTTGCTGGCTCCAGAGGCGACGCCCGGATGAGGCGTCAAACGCTGTCACGCTACGGTCTGCCGCCAAATGGAAGACGCGCCCTCCGGCAATCAGTGGTGGCGTAAAACCCTGGGCAGTCGTTTTCTGACGCCAGAGTTCACGGCCGTTCTCCAGCACCAGAAGCTCGTTCTGGCGCGTTAGAACGGCAACCAGCCTACCGTCACTGCCAACCCCAGCGCCAATGAACTCCCCGATCTCCACGCGCCAAACTTCAGTGCCAGTGCGCCCATCCAGCACAGACAAGAGACCATTCGAACTTGCGATCGCCACCATGTTGCCGTTGACCCTGACATCCAGTGGAAAATCAATAGGGCCCACTTTGGCAGACCAAGCCAAGCGCACCCCGAGCAAGGCTGGGTTAGGTGCCAGTTCGGCTGGCTTGATCAGATTTGACGGGCCAGAACAAGCCACCAAACCGAGCGCAAGGGCCAGCAGCAACAGGCTGGCTCGCGCCAGACGGACAGGGGACATCAGGGTCACGGCGCACCTTTTGGCACGGCTGCGGCAAGCAGGGCTTGCGGGTCGACGCCCAAGGCATTGAGCTTGACCTCAACCAGACGTCGGTATTCGGTGCGGGGTTCAAAGGCGCGGTAGGCCTTATCGTATTCAGCGCGAGCCAGCTCTTTTTTGCCGTCAAGCATTAGAACGTCGCCCTTTCGATCGGCTACCAGCGCCTCAAACTGGGCTGGGAAGGGCTCCGCGAGTTGCGCCAGGGCCTCGGTGTAAGCTTTGCCGTCTGCCAGCACAGCAGCCAAACGCAAGCGCGCTACAGCCTGGTAACCCGGATCACTGGATTTTTCAGCCACCCAAGTCAGGGCAGCCTTGGCCTGGTCAAGTTTGCCAGCATCAAAATACTGCCGTGCAACAAGCAAGCCGGCCTGCTGGCCGTAAGCGGTCGCACCAAACTTATCCTTCATGTCGGTAAAGGCACGCTCAATTTTTACCATGTCGCCGGTTTTGACGACGCGTTCGACCTCGTCGAACATGGCGGCCGCCTGTGTCGACTGGCTTCGCTGCCAATATTGGTAGAAATGCCAGCTGGCGTAGGCACCCAGCACGGCCACCAGCACCCAAGTGATCAGATTGCCATACTGTTTCCAGAAATGCTTGATCTGGTCAAGTTGCTCTTGTTCTTCGAGGTCGAGTTGATTTGCCATACGGGTACTTAATTAAGTGCGCGATTGTAGGGTCGAGGCCCAGGCCGGAATGTCAATCAATGATTGGCTGGTCTGCGTGCCAGTGCCATCTCGCAGCGACTTGATAGTAACGCGGTGCTGCGTGACTTCATCGTCACCAAAAATCAGCGCATAGTGGGCGCCGCTGGCATCAGCCCGCTTGAATTGCGACTTCATGCTGCCCATAGAGTCCCCCGCGCTGGCGTGCATCTGAACACTGACGCCTGCGTCACGCAGCGTTTGCAAGGTCAACAGCACCAGCGGCAGTGCTCCGGTTCGCGCCACGACCGCATAGGCGTCAAGCGGCACGAGCACCTGGGCGCCGCCTTGTTCCCTAACCAATGCCAATACCCGGTCAACGCCAAGCGCCCAACCTACCGCTGGTGCGGGCTTACCACCGAGTTGCTCAATCAGGTAGTCGTACCGGCCGCCCGCGCACACCGTACCCTGCGACCCAAGCCGGTCGGTCACAAATTCAAACACAGTCAAGTTGTAATAGTCCATGCCGCGTACCAGGCGCGGATTGACCGAGTACGTCACGCCATTGGCATCCAAAATGGCCTTCAGAGCGTTGAAGTGGGCCAACGACGCTTCACCCAGAAAGTCGAGCAAGCGCGGCGCCGCGTCCACCACCCCCTGCATCGCAGGGTTCTTGGTGTCCAGAATACGCAGCGGGTTGCTGTACAAGCGCCGTTGCGCGTCGTCATCCAGCAGATCGACATGGCTTTCCAGATGGGCAATCAGAGCCTGCCGGTGTTGCAGTCGCTCCTCAGGCTGGCCCAGGCTGTTGATTTCAAGCCGGACGTCGTTCAGGGCGAGTTCGCGCCAAAAGGCTACCGCCAACAAAATCAATTCTGCATCGACCTCGGCCCCACCAAAACCAAGAGCCTCAGCGCCAATCTGGTCGAACTGGCGGTACCGTCCGCGCTGGGGCCGTTCATGGCGAAACATCGGACCCATGTAGTAAAAACGCTTGCCACCGTCGTACAGCAGCGAGTGTTCAACCACCGAGCGCACAACACCCGCTGTGCACTCAGGGCGCAAGGTCAGAGAGTCGCCGTTGAGGCGGTCCTCAAAGGTGTACATCTCTTTTTCAACGATGTCGGTGATCTCGCCCAAGCCCCGCGTGAACAAGGGCGTCCGCTCCACGATGGGCGTGCGAATATTGCGGTAGGCATACCGCGCCATTAGCGCACGCACTTTAGCCTCCAGCCACTCAACCCCGGCCGAGTCCGGGGGCAGCACGTCATTCATGCCTTTCACGCCCGTCAGCTTGGCCGCTTTGGGCGCCGTGTCATTGGCACTCATGGGGACATCTAGAGGACAGGGGCAGACGTCGGCTTGCCAAACCGGTTTTCGATGTAATTTTCAACAATTTTCTGGAACTCCCGCGCAATGTCGTTGCCACGCAAGGTCATGCGCTTCTCGCCATCAATGAACACTGGCGCCGCTGGCGCCTCTCCGGTACCGGGCAGGCTGATACCAATATCTGCATGTTTGCTTTCGCCCGGCCCGTTCACGATACAGCCCATGACTGCGACCCGAAGCTTTTCCACACCAGGGTACTGGTCACGCCAAATCGGCATCTGAGACCGCAAAAAACCCTCAATCTGTTGAGTCAGTTCTTGAAACGTCGTGCTTGTGGTTCGGCCGCAACCCGGACAGGCCGTGACACTGGGCACGAAGGACCGCAACTCGAGCGCCTGCAGAATTTCAGAGGCTATCACCACCTCCTGCGTCCGGGACTCACCAGGCTGGGGCGTCAAGGACACCCGGATGGTGTCGCCAATGCCCTCCTGCAGGAGGATCGCCAGAGCGGCACTTGAAGCCACGGCTCCTTTGGTACCCATGCCGGCTTCCGTCAGCCCCAGGTGCAATGCGTAATCACAGCGTTGGGCCAACGCGCGGTACACAGAAATGAGGTCTTGAACGCCACTCACCTTACAGGACAAAATGATCTGATCCGGACTCATGCCCATGTCAGTGGCACGTCGGGCAGACTCTACCGCCGAGGTGATCAAGGCTTCGTACATCACCGATTTGGCAGCCCAAGGACTGGCCCGTCGGCTGTTGTCATCCATTAATTCAGCCAACAGTTCCTGGTCAAGGCTACCCCAATTGACACCAATTCGGACGGGTTTATTCCAGCGTATAGCCGCTTCGATCATCAGACCAAACTGCCGGTCACGCTTTTCGCCCTTGCCGACATTGCCAGGGTTGATGCGGTACTTGGACAGCGCTTGCGCACAATCCGGGAAATCTGTCAGCAATCGATGGCCGTTGTAATGGAAATCTCCGACCAAGGGCACATCAATGCCCATCCTGTCTAGTTGCTCTCGCACGTAAGGCACAGCCTGCGCCGCCTCGGGGGTGTTGACCGTCAGTCGGACCAGTTCAGACCCAGCCATAGCCAGTTCCTTGACCTGAATGGCCGTGCCTATAGCGTCGACGGTGTCTGTATTGGTCATTGACTGCACCCGCACTGGCGCGTCACCGCCCACGGTCACGACCCGCGAGTTCCACATGACGCGCGCCTGCCGGGACCGACGCGACTTGGCTTGAGCCGGCTCAATGGGGAGACAGGAATCCATCACTTCACCTCAAAACGTGCAACATTGTCTTTGGTTACCGCCCCGATATCAAACGGGACATCACGAATCCGCACCGACACCACGCCAGCACGGCCCAACACCACAGCCATCGGCAAGGCGCCGGAAACGCCCTGCACTTCACCCTGACTCATTGTCTTTCGCAACTGAACCACGCCCTTGGAATCCGTGACCTCGACCCAAGACTCGCCACTGGCCTTCAGCAACAAAATGCCGGAGGTCGAACCTGAGCCAACGACTGTGGCGTTGGCCACTGACTCGGCCATTGGAGTCGAATCCAAGAGCGGCGCAGGCGGCGCCGCAGGCACAGGAACCGCCAGCTCGGATACCTCGGGCACACTGACCGTTGACGTCGGGGGGTCTGGCTTGAGCGGCCAGAAAATCAATGCCATAAGCCCTAGAACAAGCAAAACAATCGCCAGCCAGTAGGGCCGAGACAAATGATCCCAGAGCCTGCTCTCTGATCGCAGTCCCTTAACGCGGAAACTTGCCTGACTCCCGGCCTCAACCGACTTGAGCTGCGGCTGACGGCTCTGCGGCAATTGCGCCAGTATTGGTTCCGGCGCAATTTTCAAGGCTCGGCACACGCTGGATGCCAGCGCACGGACGAACACGATATCGGGCAGCTCATGCAGTCGGTCGGCTTCGAGTGCTTCAATTTTCCTGACAGGCACTTTCAAAGCAACTGCAAGCGCAGCGATGTGAAGCCCCTCGGCCTCACGCGCCCGGCGAAGCAAGCGCCCGGCCGAATCAGGCGGAACCTTCTGGACCAAGCCGTCATCTGGTTTCAGCAAAACCGGCACACCAGCATCATTCATCAAATGCCCCCCTCTGGAATGCGCCAGACTCGCGTGACTTTGGGAATCGCTTCAGCAACTGGTCAGCCAATTGCTGTGTGGCCTCCTGATTGTCGCGCTCCTGCTCTACCTTGATCCCCAGCCAAAGAGACTCAGCGTTAACCAAGTCACTGTTGTTGAGCCTGCGTAAATGGAACTGCGCCCGTACCAAGTCACCGCGGGAGCGCATCAGCACAGCCAGGTTGAAAGTGGTCACTGGGTTACCAGCATCGTACTCATATGACTTAAGCAAACTCCGTTCAGCATCAGTGGGCAGACCGGCTCGTGCCTGGCACAAACCGAGGGCCCGAAAAGTTTTTGCCCGCTCGCCGTACTGAGGATCTGCCAGGGCCTGATCAAAACGGCGAAAAGATTCGGACCATCGCCTTTGCTGACACTGCATCCAGCCCAGGTTATGCAACACATTGGGGTCGTCCGGGCTCAGCGCCAGAGACCGGCTGAAGCCATCTTCCGCAACGCGAAAATCGTTAAGACGCATGTAGATGAGCCCGCGAAGGTTATGGGCTGGAGCGTAAGCCGGATCGGCAATAAGCGCCTGCTTTAGCTCGTCGAGTGCCACCGTCGTTTGTCCTTGTTCAAAATACCCGAGGGCCAACTCCAGACGTATGCGTGCGCGCTTTCGTCCATCAGGCTCATCTGACGCCGTCATGATATCTCGGCTGCCGCCGTTAGAGCCGCCACTGGGGACGGACATACAGCCAGACAGTCCAAGCAACATCAGAATCACCAGCGCACTCAAATCAACTGATGCCAGCCTTGGCAGCCTAGGTATTGGCTTCACTGTTATTGACTCCGGTCAGCTGACACGACGTCAGTGATGTGATGTATGGCGATGCGTCGCTGGCGCGTTATTCTTTCTTCAACGCCAGTGCGATCGCGGACATCGCCGGCAAGCTGCCCACAGGCGGCGTCAATGTCATCCCCACGGGTTTTACGAATGGTTGTCACAATGCCGGCGTCGCTCAGAATTCTGGCAAACAGCTGAACCTGTGCCATGCTTGAGCGAATCAGACCTGACGCTGGAAACGGATTAAATGGGATCAGGTTGAATTTGCAAGTAAAACCCACCCCAGCACGTTCGCGGACCAACCGAACCAGTTCCTGGGCATGGGCAATCTGGTCGTTCACACCATCAAGCATGCAGTATTCAAAAGTAATGAAGTCACGCGGGGCGTGGGCTAAGTACCGGTTACAGGCATCGAGAAGCTCGGCCAGTGGGTACTTGCGGTTCAAGGGAACCAGGTCGTCTCGCAAACTGTCGGTCGGAGCGTGCAACGACACCGCCAACGCGACCGGGCAATCCAGAGCCAGGCGGTCTAACATGGGCACCACACCGGACGTCGACACGGTGACCCGCCGGCGAGACAAACCGTAACCATGATCGTCCAGCATGACCCGCAAAGCCGGAAGCAGGGCCGCGTAATTTTGCAAGGGCTCACCCATGCCCATCATGACCACATTAGAGATCACGCGCTCAGACTGATGCAAATGCTTGCGCAGAAAATGCTCGGCAAACCACAGTTGCCCCAGAATTTCTGCTGTGGACAGGTTACGACTAAATCCTTGATGTCCGGTGGAGCAAAATCGGCACCCTACTGCGCAACCCGCCTGGGATGAAATACACAGGGTGCCACGGTCGTCCTCTGGAATGAATACCGTCTCAACGGCGTCACCACCGCCAACATCGAACAACCATTTGATGGTGCCGTCTTTCGACAGGTGCTGAGATATCACGGGCAACCCACTCAGGTGTGCCGTCGTCGCCAACTTTTCGCGCAAAGATTTGGCGAGGTCGGTCATGTCGTCGAAACAGACCGCCCCTTTTTGATGAATCCAGCGAAACAGCTGGACCGCCCGGTAGCGCTTCTCGCCCAGCCGTTCACAAAACAGGGCCAAACCCTCGAGGTCGTAGTCGAGCAGGTTGGCGGTCATTGCATCGCTTATCGCGAGTAAACGTTCAGGCCGGGGAAGAAAAATGCCACTTCAGCTGCCGCAGTTTCAACCGCGTCGGAACCATGGACCGCATTAGCGTCAATGCTGTCTGCGAAATCGGCGCGAATCGTTCCAGCTTCAGCCTTTTTCGGGTCCGTCGCGCCCATGAGGTCGCGGTTCTTCAAAATGGCGTTTTCGCCTTCCAGGGCCTGGATCATGACAGGGCCTGAGATCATGAAATCGACCAGGTCCTTGAAAAAGGGACGCTCTTTGTGCACGGCATAAAAAGCCTCCGCCTCGCGACGCGACAAATGCGCCATCCTTGCGGCCACCACTTTGAGGCCTGCGGCCTCGAATCGGGCATAGATTTGTCCGATCACGTTTTTCGCAACTGCGTCGGGTTTGATGATGGAAAGTGTTCGTTCGGTAGTCATGAAATGTCAATTGCCTTAAAAATAGTTTGCCGATAGGGCAAAGCCCCGTAGTCTAACCGCTGCAGTTTGCCCCTGTGTTTGCACGGGGGTCAGCGACGCGGACCCCCGCGACGCTGACCCCCGCCGCCTGACCCACCGGCGGCGCCCCGGCGTTGACCCTGATCCTGCCGCTGTCGGGTAAAACTGTCAGCGCCAATGTAACCAAATGCTGTTTTCATCGGGTCAGGCTGGCTGGCCGCCGCTTGCCGGTCACTGTGCTCTGGAGAATCATTCCGTTGCCGCCGCCCACCATTCGCTCCAGCCGCCGGACCAGGTACCCCGCCTAGCGAACTTGCAGGCAGTTGGCGCGTTCCTCCCCCATTCGAACTGCGCGGACCGGCGCCACGGCCGCCGTTGCCCCGTCGTCGGAATCCGGAATCCGGACCACTCCGCTCGCTTCGGTTCGCGCCTTGGTCAACCGGGCCCCCAGGGGAACTCCGACTCTGGGCACTTCCCGCAGCTTGCATCAAGGCATTGATGTCCGCCTCGTCAAGCTCCATCCAGGCGCCGCGTTTGAGGCCGCGTGGCAGGACCATCGCGCCGTATCGGATTCGGATCAAACGACTGACGGCGTGACCCACGGCCTCGAACATGCGTCGCACCTCCCGGTTACGCCCCTCCGAAATGGTGACGCGGTACCAGCAATTGGACCCCTCACCACCGCCCTCCTCAATCGAACCAAACTGAGCCATACCGTCGTCCAGCTTTACACCTTCCAGCAGGCGCTGTTTTTCTTCCTTGTTCAATGCGCCCAACACACGCACGGCGTACTCCCGCTCGAGTCCAAATCTGGGGTGCATCAGCCTGTTGGCTAACTCGCCGGAACTCGTGAAAAGGAGCAAGCCTTCTGTGTTCAGATCCAGGCGGCCCACCGACTGCCATTTGCCTTGAAACAGTTTGGGCAGACGTCTAAACACGGTCGGCCGATTTTGCGGGTCGTCATGCGTTACCACCTCGCCAGCCGGCTTGTGGTAAGCGATGACACGCGCAGGCGGCGCATCGATCCGAATACGTATGGGCTTGCCATTAACCTTGACGTGATCCCCAAACTGGATTCTTTGCCCAATATGCGCGGGCTCGTTGTTGACGGTGATCCTCCCCTCCAAGATCAACTGCTCCATCTCAAGCCGGGACCCCATACCGCTTTGCGCGAGAACCTTGTGAAGTTTGGGCGTCTCCGCTTGCGGGGCCAGAACCCGCTTGGGTAGTGCCAGGTCTGGCTGCTCCTCGTCGGCGTCAAATTGCCCGGAGATCACGTCACCAAAACGGTTGGAGATACCGCTGGGAGGCTCCGATGTATCAACCAGAGCGAGGGGCTGCGGCATCAGCTCAGGCTGTTCGGCCAGCTCAGCACTGCCCTCGTCTGACATATCGGCAGTCTGTTCACTCATAAGGCGGTTCCCGTCAAAAAAAAACAAATCAGCCTCGCGACCGGCCTGGCTGGCCTGAAACGCAGGCGAGCCTGGCGCTTCCCTCACCGCAGTCGGACTGTCGGCAGCCAAGGCGTCAGTATCGGCGCTGCTGGTGGTCAGCGCTTCAAGCGCACGGGCCTGTTGCACCGGCGAGTCCAGCAACGGCAGCTGCTCCAAGGATTTAAGCCCCAAGTCATCCAGAAAATGTCGGGTGGTTGCGAAAAGCGCCGGCCGACCAATCGATTCGCGGTGGCCAATCACTTCAACCCAGCCCCGGTCTTCCAACTGCTTCACAATCAATGAGTTGACCGTAACACCTCTGATGTCTTCAATGTCGCCCCGTGTCACGGGTTGCCTGTAGGCGATAATGGCAAGAGTCTCCAGCGTGGCGCGACTGTACCGCGGCGGCTTTTCGGGGTGGAGCCGATCCAGGTAGACGCGCATGTCGGGCCGGCTCTGAAACCGCCAGCCGGACGCAACACAGACCAGCTCAACACCACGTCCAGACCAATCGAGCTCTAGCTCCAATAGCATTTGTTTGAGGGTGTCTGAACCCAAGCTCTCATCGAACAAGGCGCGTAGCTCCCGCAACTGCAGGGGCTGTTGGGCGCAAATCAAGGCGGTTTCCAAAACTCGCTTGGCATCAGCCGAATTCATGAATATAGTAAGTCCGGGTCGGGCACCTATGGGTGCAAAATCAGAGTGATTCAATGCAGCGCTATTGGCAGAAGAGATGAACTGCAGCGCGGGGGCCGGTAGACAGCGAAAGCGTCGGGGACGCTTCCAACTACATCAAATTGTAGCGCAGGCCCAATTCGTCCATTGCTGCGCGAAAATCTTTAGGCAGGTCCGCTCTAAAGCTCAAGGCTTGGCCCGTCACTGGATGGTTGAAGGCCAGCTGAACTGCATGCAGTGCTTGGCGGTTCATCCCTGCAGCATCGGCTCCGCCATAGGTCTCATCAGCCAGTAAAGGGTGGCCGAGCCAAGCCATATGAACGCGGATCTGGTGGGTTCTCCCTGTATGCAAGGCACATTTCACGAGGCACGTGTCCTTGGCATTCTGCAGCAACTCGACGTCTGTCCTTGCTGCTTTGCCCGCGTGCTGACTTAGATCGACAACTGACATCCGTAGCCGGTTGCGAGGATCCCGCCCGATGGCAGCCTGAACTTCCTGCCGGCCAGCACCTACCCATTGGCGGTGTGCCAGCGCCAAATAATGCCTTTGGACGTCGCGCGCTGCAATCGACCGAACCAGGGCGTCCATGGCCAAGCGGCTTCGGGCTACGACCATTAAGCCGCTGGTGTCCTTGTCCAGCCGATGCACAATCCCCGCGCGAGGGAGGTCCATGAAGGCGACATCGAAGGCTAGCAGGCCGTTAAGCAGGGTGCCGCTCCAATTGCCTGGTGCGGGATGCACCACCAGATTCGCCGGCTTGTTGATCACCAGGACGTGCTCGTCTTGGTACACCACATTCAGGGCCATCGACTCTGCCTTGAAAGCCTGGCTTTGCGGCGTAGGCCGCAGTTCAACCGTCCCGGTGTCTGCCACCTTAACCCGAGTGGCTGGTTTGGTGATGACCCCGCCGTTGAGCGTGACGGCGCCCAGCCCAATCAGTTGCTGAAGATAACTGCGAGAAAACTCAGGCACGAGTTCGGCCAATGTCCGGTCGAGGCGATGACCATGCTGGCTAGCGCCAGCCACCCATGCTCGGAGCTCGGCATCCAGCCCGGCCTCTGCTTGCTCGTCAAGCACATCATCAACCGACCCGCTCGATATAATTCTGTCGACATTGTTCAAGAAAGACGCCCTTCATGCTTCGAGCCAAATTATCGGCGGTCATCACTGTCGTGGCTGCCGGTCTCGCCTTGCTCCTGGGAGGCTGCTCGACCACGCCTGTCGACAATACCGCGGGCTGGAGCCCGAGCAAGGTCTACGCAGAGGCGAAATATGAAGTCGCGGCCGGGGCGTATGACAAAGCCATCGTTTTATTTGAAAAACTGGAAGGTCGTGCGGCCGGAACACCGCTGGCCCAGCAGGCTCAGTTGGACAAGGCCTATGCACACTATAAGTCTGGGGAGTCAGCCCAGGCGCTCTCCACGATAGAGCGTTTTTTAAAGCTGCACCCGGCCAGCCCTGCCCTTGACTACGCGATCTACCTCAAAGGCATCGTCAATTTCAATGACGATTTAGGGATGTTTTCGGCCATCACCCGACAGGACCTCTCAGAGCGGGACCAAAAAGCAGCTAAGGAATCGTTCGAGTCTTTCAAAGACTTGGTCACACGCTTCCCGCAATCGCGCTACACCCCCGATGCCAACCAGCGTATGGCCTATATCACCAACTCCCTAGCCGACTATGAGGTGCACGTGGCCCGCTATTATTTTGCCCGAGGTGCTTATGTGGCAGCCATCAACCGGGCTCAGGTGGCCGTTGCCGATCATGCCAATACGCCGTCAGTGGAAGAGGCCCTGATGATTTTGGCCAAATCCTACGATGCATTAGGCATGAGCCAGCTGCGCGACGACGCGCAAAGGATATTGGCCAAAAATTATCCCGGATCACCTTACCTCACCGGCGGCGTCAAAGCTAAGACTGATCCGTGGTGGAAGGTGTGGTGAGACCTGTCAAGAATGCGAGGAAATCCTCCTGAGCGGCCAAACGCCGCATCGGCGGCAAACTGGCGAGCAACCGACGCCCGTAGCCCATGCTGCTTAAGCGGGTGTCGCACACCACCAGCACGCCGCGATCGGTCTCGTGCCTGATCAGGCGTCCCGCCCCCTGTTTCAGCGCCACCGCAGCCTCTGGCAAATAGTAGTCTTTGAAGACTTTGCGCCCTGCGGCTTCAAGCCTCTGTGCTCGGGCCTCCACAAGCGGGTCACCGGGCGACGGAAAGGGCACCTTGTCGATGACCACCATCTGCAAGGCAGCACCGGGTATGTCCACGCCCTCCCAAAAGGACGCGGATGCCAGCAGCACGCACCCCGGGCCGCCTGCCTCATTACCCTGTCGAAAGCGCTGGATCAATTCCCGCTTAGGCCCTTGGCCCTGCACCAGAATATGGAGCGCCTGCGAGCCGGCAAACTGCTGCTGTAGCACCGAACTGATGGCATGCAAGGCCCGCAGACTTGTGGTCAGCACCAACGTACGGCCACCCAGCAGCATCGCATGCTCCGCGACAAAGTGGGCCACCTGCTCGCTATGCTCTGGGGCGCTCGGCTTGGGCATATGCGCTGGGATATACAGGCCAGCCTGCGCGGCGTAGTCAAACGGACTCTGAATCTTCAGGATCGTAGCGTTAGCAAGTCCGCAAGGTTCCGTAAACCAGGTCAGCCCAGGGTCATCACCGAGAGTTGCGGAGGTGAATATCCAGGCGCGACGGTCAGCAGGATCTTCGGTGGCCCCAATCAGTCTGGCCTTGACCGTATCGGCGATATCGAGAGGCGTCTCGATCAGCTTCAGGTGGGGGCCGACCTCCAGCCAGCGGACCGCCCCCGCTTCGCAAGACGCCATAAAGCCCATCATCCGCTCGGTCAAGGACAGCGCGCGCGTGGCCAGACGAGCAAGTTCTGGCCCAGTCTCACTGAACTGAGCCAGCGCCAGAGACGCCTGACTGCAGGCATTGGCAACGGCTGCCATCGCCTCTTGCCAACTCGCCTCATGCAGAGTTTCGGGTGCCTGGCTCAGCCAGCGTAATTTAGCTGTTGCCGGTTGCCGACCTACCAGCATGCGCCAATCGCGGGTGGCATGCTCCAGGTCAGCGGCAAGCTGCTGCCAATCGCACCACCCCCGCCCGTACAGCACGCCTACACCCAGGAGGTCTCGGGAAAAATCCAATAATTGTGCCGTCCCGAGCTGCTGCCCCAGAAACTGGACCCCAGTTTCATTCAGTTGATGCGCTTCGTCAAATATCACGGTCTTCACGGTTGGCAACAGCTCTGCCATACCGGACTCCCGCACCGCCAGATCAGCAAAGAACAAATGGTGGTTAACCACCACAATGTCTGCGGCCAGCGCCTCGCGCCGAGCTTGGTTGACGTGGCAATCGCGCCAGCTCGGACAAGGTGAACCTAAGCAATTTTCGCGCGTGGAGGTCACCATGGGTATTAGCGGCGAACGCTCATCAAGACCAGGTATTTCTGCAAGGTCCCCGGTTTGGGTAGCTTGGGCCCAAAGCTCAATGCGGGCCATGCCAGCCATGCCCGGTTTATCGGTCATGTCCGCCCGTTCGCGCGCTAATTCCAGGCGATACAGGCACAGGTAACTGGCGCGCCCCTTCAAAAGGGCTATCCGGACTGGCAGAGACAGCGCCCTAATCAGTCGGGGCAAGTCACGGTTAAACAACTGATCTTGCAGGGTTTTAGTCGCTGTTGAGAGCAGCGTCCGCTGGCCGCTGAGAAGCACCGGCACCAAATATGAAAACGTCTTGCCGATGCCCGTACCGGCCTCGACCACCAGCACACCACCCGACTCCAGTGTGCCGGCAATCGCCGTCGCCATGTCAGACTGGCCTTGCCGCGGACGAAACTCATCGACCATCTGAGACAAGGTGCCGGCCTCCGAAAAAGCGGCTTGCACCTGCTGTAACAGCATCATGAACCCAGGCGTTCTGGAACGCTCACGGATTGGCAGCGGGCATGCTGTCTTGGGCCGCTGCCTTATCGCGCACGCGTTGCAGCTGCTCGAAAGCCTTTTCCTTGCGCTGTTTGTCTTGGATGGCCGACTCTTGCTTTTGCAGTTGGTCCAGACTTTCCCGACGTTGCGCACGGTTGGCCAACAGACAGTCGGTGACCGCGAACCGGGCGTAGCAGGTGATTTCTTGGCGGGCATGACGCTCGGCCTCTTGTGCGCGTTCGGCTCGAATCCGCTGGCGTTCGGCGTCAACGTCGATCAGGGCCGAGGCTGGCGCTAACGTCGGCTGTCCCATCGCGGCCTGGGCCCACAACATCAGAATCAGGAAAAAAATGCGGATCATGTTAGCCGGGTGTCGACCAATCGCCGGTCCAGCGCCAGGAATTCAGCGGATTGCATCTCATTAAGGCGAGACGCTGTTCGCGGAAACTCATGTGCCAAGGGGCCCTCGGTGTAAAGCATCTCTGGCACGACTTCGGCGGACATGATGAGCTTGACCCGGCGGTCATACAACACGTCGATCAGCCAGGTGAAGCGCCGCGCCTCTGACGCCATCCGCGCTTGCATCTGCGGCACGTCGCTCAATAAAACCGTATGGAACTGCGAGGCGAGCTCCAGGTAGTCATTTTGCGAACGTGGCCCGCCACACAGGGTCTTGAAGTCAAACCATACCAGGCCTCCCGCCCTGCGCCGGGCCCGGATTTGCCGCGCCTCAATCTGCAGCACCGGATCTTCGTCCTGCGACTCGGCCAAGCGGTCAAAGGCCTCGTCCATCGCCAGTTCGGCCGACGCGCCCAGGGGCGTGTGGTAGAGGGTCAGCTGCTCTAGGGTGCGGCGCCGATAATCAACGCCGGTGTCGACATTGACGACCTCGAGCTTGGCGTTCAGCAGGTCGATGGCCGGCAAGATCCGGCTGCGGTGCAAGCCGTTTGGATAGAGCTCGTCTGGCCTGAAGTTTGACGTTGTCACGAAGCCCACGCCATTGTCGAACAGCGCTTTCAGCAGGCGGTGCAAAATCATTGCATCAGTGATGTCAGCGATATG
Organism: Comamonas sp. lk; assembly: GCA_945925985.1. Taxonomy (GTDB): domain Bacteria; phylum Pseudomonadota; class Gammaproteobacteria; order Burkholderiales; family Burkholderiaceae_C; genus Rhodoferax. The sequence goes on from CAMELV010000024.1 coordinate 29,841, forward strand.
AAATTCGTCAAAGCAGATCAGCCGGTACTTCTCTGCCATGCGCTTGCCCAACGCATCGAGCGGATTAACCGTGCCTTGCAGCACCGTCAACTCGCGATGCACTTCACGCATGAACTCATGAAAATGCAAACGCGTCTTGCGCTTGAGCGGCACCGCTCCAAAAAAGCAGTCCATCAGAAAGCTTTTGCCGCGTCCGACGCCGCCGTACAGGTAAACGCCGCGTGGAATTTCTGGGCGGTTCAACAATTTCTTGAGGGCGTTGGACCGCTTTTCTTTGTAGTCTCGCCATTCTGCGGCACAGCGCTCCAAGGCCACAACCGCTCGCAGCTGTGCTGGATCACTGGCGTACCCACGCTGTTTCAACTCGCGCTGGTAGGCGCTGGACACCGGCATCAATTGGCGCGCCTGCCCTAGAAATTGAGCGTGCGCTTGTCTACCGCCAGCGCTGCTTCCTTGGTTGCCTCACTGAGCGAGGGATGCGCGTGGCAAATCCGCGCCAGGTCTTCACTGCTGGCGCGGAACGCCATGGCGACCACGCACTCGGCAATCAATTCGCTGGCCATGGGACCGACGATATGGACACCCAAGATCTCATCAGTGGCAGCGTCCGCGAGCATCTTGACCATACCAGTCGTATCGCCTAGCGCCCGCGCCCGGCCATTTGCCAGAAACGGAAACGTGCCAGCCTTGTAAGCTCGACCAGCCGCCTTGAGCTGCTGCTCGGTCTGCCCTACCCACGCGATCTCGGGGCTGGTGTAGATCACCCAAGGAATCGTGTTGAAGTTGACATGGCCGTGCTGGCCGGCCATTCGCTCCGCCACCGCAACGCCCTCCTCCTCGGCCTTGTGGGCCAACATCGGGCCTCGAACCACATCGCCAACAGCCCAAACCCCCGGCAAATTGGTGCGGCATTCGTCATCGACCACCACAGCGCCACGCTCATCGAGCTTGAGGCCGACAGCCTGCGCGTTCAGACCAACCGTGTTTGCCACGCGCCCGATCGACACAATCAGCTTGTCGACATCGAGCTGCTGGGACTCGCCCTTGGCATTGGTGTAAGCGATGCTGACCCCATCTGTCGACATGCTGATTGCCCCAACTTTGACCCCGAGTTCGATCTTCAGGCCCTGCTTGTCAAATGCCTTCTTGGCTTCCTTGGCAATTTGCTCATCCACGGCCCCCAGAAAAGTGGGCAGGCCTTCGAGCACGGTCACCGTCGCACCTAGGCGGCGCCAGACCGAACCCATCTCGAGGCCGATCACACCTGCACCAATTAGGCCCAAGCGCTTCGGAACGACATGCAGGGCCAGGGCCCCCTCGTTCGAGAGCACCTGCTGCTCGTCAAACGGTGTCCCTGGCAGCTCATGTGCCCGCGAGCCTGTGGCCACAATCACCTGCTTGGCCAGCAGCGTCTGAGGCGCTGAGCCAGCGACCGCGATCTGGTAGCCACCGGCGACAGCCGCAGCAAATGCACCACGGCCGTGGAAGAAGCTGACTTTGTTTTTCTTGAACAAAAACAGGATGCCGTCGTTGTTCTGCTTGACCACCGTGTTCTTTCGGCCGATCATCTTGGCCAAATCCAGGCTCAAACCAGTCACGCTGATGCCATGCTCGCCAAAATGATGTGCCGCCTGCTCGTAATGCTCAGACGACTGCAGCAAAGCCTTTGAGGGGATACAACCCACATTGGTGCAGGTACCGCCAGGCGCTGGTCCGCCCTTGCTGTTGGTCCATTCGTCGATGCAGGCCACGCTGAACCCGAGTTGGGCGGCGCGGATAGCGGCAATATAGCCGCCTGGGCCAGCCCCGATCACCACCACGTCAAATGATTTACTCATGCTCTTGCTGCCTTCAGATATCAAACAGAAAACGGGCGGGGTCCTCCAACGCCTCCTTCATGGCCACCAGGCCCAGCACAGCCTCGCGGCCATCGATGATGCGGTGGTCGTAACTCATGGCCAGGTAGTTGATCGGACGCACCACCACCTGACCGTTTTCCACCACGGCACGATCCTTGGTGGCGTGCACCCCAAGGATGGCCGACTGGGGCGGGTTGATGATGGGCGTGGACAGCATGGAACCAAAAACACCGCCATTGGAAATCGAGAAGGTGCCACCGGTCATTTCTTCGATGCCGAGCTTGCCGTCGCGCGCCTTGGCGCCGTACTCAGCGATTTTTTTCTCGATGTCGGCAAAGCTCATCTGGTCGGCATTGCGCAAGATGGGCACCACCAGACCACGCGGCGACCCCACCGCAATGCCGATGTCAAAGTAACCGTGGTAAACGATGTCGTTGCCATCGACCGAGGCGTTAAGCACCGGGTATTTTTTCAGCGCATGGACCGCCGCCTTGACAAAGAAGCTCATGAAGCCGATCTTGACGCCATGCTCCTTTTCAAACTTATCTTGGAAACGCTTGCGCATTTCCATCACAGGTGCCATGTTGACCTCGTTGAAAGTGGTCAGGATGGCATTGGTGGATTGCGACTGCAGCAGGCGTTCCGCCACGCGGGCACGCAAACGGCTCATCGGCACACGCTGCTCCGGCCGCTCAACCAACACCGCGGCAGGCGCTGCCACTTGAGGCAAAAATGTGGCTGCAGCCCTTGCTGGTGCTATAGATGTAGCTATTGTTTTAGGAGCAGAAGCAACCACAGGTGCAACTGCTGATGCGGTGGTAATCGCTCCCAGCACATCGCCCTTTGTCACACGACCATCGCGGCCGGTACCCGCCACAGAACCGGTCGCCATTTGGTTGTCTGCCATCAGCTTGGCGGCTGCGGGCATAGCGACGCCCGCCATCGAGGCGGCATGGGCAGCAGGCGCCACGGGTGCCACAGCTGGTGCTGCTGCCGGGGCAGCCTGCCCTGCACGGGCTTCGGTATCGATGCGGGCGATCAGTTGATCGGCCGCCACCGTGCCACCATCACCCACCAGAATCTCGACCAGCACGCCGGCACTGGGTGCTGGCACTTCCAATACCACCTTGTCGGTCTCAATGTCGATCAGGATTTCATCCACAGCAACGGCGTCACCGGCCTTCTTTTTCCAATGCAGCATGGTGGCCTCAGCCACTGACTCGGACAGCTGAGGGACTTTGACTTCTACAATCGCCATATCGTTTCTTTCAATGATTTTGAAGGGGAGCGCCGACCTTATTTGGTCAGGACGAACCCTTTAAGCTTGCCAAACGCGCCCTCAACCAGCGCCTTTTGCTGCTCCTGGTGCGCGTGGGAATACCCGACGGCCGGTGACGCGGAGGCTGCTCGCCCTGCATAGCCCAGTTTTTGCCCATCCAGCATGTTCTCGTGAATGTAGTGCTGCACAAAAAACCAAGCGCCCTGATTTTGCGGTTCGTCCTGGCACCACACCACCTCGGTAGCATGAGCGTATTTTTTCAGCTCATTCGAAAAGGCCTTATGCGGAAACGGGTACAACTGCTCGACCCGCACGATGGCCACATCGTCGATACCTTTTTCTTCCCGCTTTTTAACCAGATCGTAGTAAACCTTGCCCGAGCAGGCGACCAGGCGTTTGACCTTGTCCGCCTTTTTACTGACATCTTCCTTTTGCTCCGGGATGATGGTCTGGAAGCTGCCCTTGGTGAACTCCGACAGGGGTGAAGTGGCGTCCTTGTTGCGCAACAGGGACTTGGGCGTCATGATGATCAATGGCTTGCGGATGTTGCGCACCATCTGGCGCCGCAAGATGTGAAAAATCTGACTGGCCGTCGTCGGTTGAACCACCTGCATATTGGTGTCTGCGCTGAGTTGCATGAAGCGCTCCAGCCGGGCTGAGCTGTGTTCTGGGCCCTGCCCTTCGTAGCCGTGCGGCAGCATCAGCGTAATGCCGTTCACCCGACCCCATTTCACCTCACCCGAGGCGATGAACTGGTCAATGACCACTTGGGCCCCGTTAACAAAATCACCAAACTGCGCTTCCCAGATGACCAGAGTGTTGGGGTCATTGGAGGCGTAGCCGTACTCGAACGCCAGCACAGCCTCTTCCGAAAGAATGGAATCGATCACGACGAAAGGCGCCTGGCCATCTGCCACATTCTGCAGGGGCGTGTAGGTACCTTCGTCAAATTTCTCACGATTTTGGTCGTGGATCACGGCATGGCGATGGGTAAAGGTGCCCCGGCCGCAATCTTCGCCGCTGAGTCGCACCGGATAACCACCGGCAACCAACGAGGCAAAAGCCATGTGCTCGCCCATACCCCAGTCGACTGGCAGGTCGCCGCGCCCCATGGCGGCACGATCGTCGTAGACCTTGCGCACCAACTGGTGCGGTGCGATGCTCGCGGGCAGCGTGGTCAGCCGCTGCGCCAAACGCTTCCATTCGGCCATCGGGATCGCAGTATCACCGGCATCGGTCCACTTCTTGCCCATGTAGGGCGCCCAATCCACCGCGTATTTGCTTTTGAAATTGGTCAGTACGGGGTCGACCGTGTGCCGACCCGCATCCATGGCAGCCCTATAAGCCTTGACCATGTCGTCGCCTAATTCAGCACCGAGGCCCTGTGCAGCCAGCTTGTCGGCGTACAGACGCCGGGTGCCGGGGTGCTGAGCAATTTTCTTGTACATCAGGGGCTGGGTCAGCGCTGGTGTGTCCTGCTCGTTGTGGCCGAGCTTGCGGAAACAAATGATGTCGACCACCACGTCCTTGCGGAACTCCAGGCGGAATTCCAGCGCCAGTTGGGTCGCCAGCACCACGGCCTCGGGGTCATCACCGTTCACGTGCAATACCGGCGACTCGATCATCTTGACGATGTCCGAGCAGTACAGGGTCGAGCGGCTGTCGCGCGGGTCGCTGGTAGTGAAACCAATCTGGTTGTTGATCACGATATGCACCGTGCCTCCCGTGGAGTACCCGCGGGTCTCGGCCAGGGCCAGCGTCTCCATCACAACGCCCTGCCCAGCAAACGCAGCGTCACCATGCACCAGCACCGGCAAAACCTGCTTGCCGTGGGGGTCGCCGCGCCGGTCCATTCGGGCCCGTACCGAGCCCTCAACCACCGGGTTGACGATCTCTAAGTGCGAGGGGTTAAAGGCCAGCGTCAAGTGCACCGGGCCGCCAGGCGTGGACACGTCGGAACTGAAACCCTGGTGGTATTTCACGTCGCCACTGGGCAATTCTTCAGGCGCGGTGTGGTCGAACTCGGCAAACAGATCAGCAGGCATCTTGCCCAGAGAGTTCACCAAGACGTTCAGCCGACCCCGGTGAGCCATACCAATGACGATTTCCTGCACGCCGCGTGCGCCTGCCATCTGAATCAGTTCATCCATGGAGGCAATAAAGCTCTCGCCACCTTCCAACGAAAAGCGTTTTTGCCCCACGTATTTAGTGTGTAGAAAGCGCTCTAATCCTTCTGAGGCAGTCAGTCGGTCCAGAATGTGTTTCTTCTTTTCAACATCAAAACTCGGTTTGCTGCGGATGCTTTCTAGCCTCTGCTGCCACCAGCGCTTTTGGTTCTGGTCGGTCGCGTACATGTACTCGGCGCCAATGGTGCCGCAGTAGGTCTGTCGCAGAGCGTTCATGAGCTCGCGCAGGCTCATGGACTCCTTGCCAAAAAAAGTATTGCTAGTGTTGAACACAGCTTCCTGGTCGGCGTCGCTGAAGCCATAGAAGGCCGGGTCCAGCTCAGGAATATGGTCCCGCTCGGTGCGTTTGAGCGGATCGAGATCAGCCCAGCGGGCGCCGACATTGCGGTAGGCGGCGATCAGTTGCTGCACCGCTGTGCGTTTGCGTCCCATTTCAGCATCGACACTGGCCAGCACGACCTTGGTGCCACCTTGTTTGGCGCGTTCCGCAAAAGCGTTAATCACAGGAAGATGGGGGACATCTTTGGCGTTGGAGCCGTCAAGTGCCGGCACGTGCTGCAAAGCGTCGAAATAATCGCGCCAGGTGTCCGGCACGCTGCCCGGGTTAGCCAGGTAGTTCTCGTACATCTCTTCGACATAGGGCGCATTGCCGCCAAAGAGGTAGGTGTTGGCCTGGTATGCCTGGTACCCGGACGAAGCCGCGCTTGCCGTCGGGGCATTTGTTTCACTCATATTCCGCTGACCTCCGTTTCCCTGCAGGAAACATTAGCTGGTTAAAGCTGTTTGATTAACCTTCCGCGTCGCGGCTAGACCGTTTGGCGGATGCGTCTGTGGCGTTGGAAGGGCCTTGTACCAACGGAATTGTGCCATCAATACATTGGCGTCAGCTTACGCGAGCATCAGGTCGCGAATCTGTTGCAGGGCCGCCGGGTCTTCCATCGTGGTCAGGTCGCCCGGATCCCGACCCTCGCAGACGGCCTGCACCGCCCGCCGAAGCATCTTGCCGCTGCGCGTCTTAGGCAGGGCCGTCACAAACAGCACGCGAGCAGGCCGAGCCACCGCCCCCAGATCGCTGTCAACCAACTTCATGATCTCACCCTCAAGCCGCAGTCGCGTGGCGGCATCGGTCAGGCTGCTCGCATCCTTGGCCACAGCAAAAGCCATGGCGACCTGACCCTTGAGCTGGTCGGCCACCCCTACCACCGCCACTTCGGACACATTGGGATGGGCAGAGATGCTCTCCTCGATTTCGCGAGTGCCCAGTCGGTGTCCGGCCACATTGATCACGTCGTCGGTCCGACCCAGAATGAAGTAGTATCCGTCCTCGTCCTTGATGCCCCAGTCGAATGTGCTGTAGACCAGCTTGCCCGGCACACTGGACCAATAGGTCTTAACAAAGCGTTCGTCGTCGCGCCAGACCGTTTGCATGCAGCCCGGGGGCAATGGTCCTTCGATCGCCACCACCCCTTTTTGATTCGGCGCTGTCAGCTCCGCGCCCGTTTGGTCGTCCAGCAACTTAACTTTGTAGCCGTACATCGGAATCCCGGGACTGCCATATTTACTGGGGGCCTTCTCGACGCCATTAGCAATGGTCAGGATCGGCCAGCCACTTTCAGTCTGCCAGTAGTTGTCGATGATGGGTACGCCCAGGCCGTCGGCGATCCAGCGTGCGGTTGGCTCGTCCAGCGGCTCGCCCGCCAGAAACAGGGCCCGCAGACTGGATAAATCGTATTTTTTCAACAGTGCCGGATCCTGTTTTTTCAGCACGCGAATCGCCGTGGGCGCGCTGAACATGACCGTAACCTTGTATTTTTCCACCAGGCTCCACCAAATGCCCCCATCGGGTCGGGTGGGCAGGCCCTCGTACATGATGGTGGCCATGCCGGCAATGAGTGGACCATAGATGATGTAACTGTGGCCCACCACCCAACCGATGTCGCTGGTAGAAAAATAGGTTTCGCCAGGCTGGCCACAAAAAATATGCTTCATGCTGGCTGCCAAGGCCACCGCGTACCCGCCGGTGTCGCGCTGCACGCCTTTTGGTTTTCCAGTCGTGCCGCTGGTGTACAGGGTGTAGCTGGGGTGGGTCGCTTCAAGCCACTCACAATTCACCACGGTATCCAGGCGCTGCTCGCGCAGGGGCCCCCAAAGGTGATCACGCCCAGCTGTCAGCGCCATGGTCGCGAGCTGGCGGTCGACCAGCAGCACCGCGTCAGGTTGATGGCTGGACAAGCGGATGGCCTCATCCAGCAGCGGCTTGTACTCAAGCACTTTGCCGCTTCGCGAACCCGCATCAGCGCTGATGATCAATCTAGGTGACGCGTCCTCGATGCGCGAGGCCAGCGAGCCAGATGCGAAACCGCCAAACACTACCGAATGAATGGCGCCTATGCGGGCGCAGGCCAGCATGGCAAAAGCGGCCTCGGCAATCATCGGCATATAGATCAGAACCCGGTCCCCTTTCTGCACGCCCAAATCCCGCATCACGGCGGCCATTCGCTGAACCTCAGCGTGCAACTCGCGAAAGGTGTAGACCCGCTCTCGGTTGGTTTCCGTCGACACAAAGATCAGCGCGGCCTGCTCAGGGCGCTCAAGCAGGTGGCGGTCTACTGCGTTGTGGCACAGGTTGGTGGTGCCGCCGACAAACCACTTGGCAAATGGGGGTTGGCTGTAGTCGCAAATTTGCTTCGCAGGCAGACCCCAGTCAATCAACTTCGCCTGTTCTGCCCAAAATGATTCAGGCTCGGCGATGGAGCGGCGATAGAAATCTGAATAACTCGTCATAAGGGACCCCAGTCGGTGCGAAAAACTGAATTCATAATTATGGTCAACCAGCTTGCAACAGCCTGACGGGCCTCCTGCCGCCGGCCACTAGGGCGCAGAGCGTCCGCCGTCGGCTGATCCACCTTACTTGACCAGCGCCTGCACCGCCTTGAAGGCTGGGTGTTCGGCGGTGCGTAACCACTCAAAAGCCACCATTTCGGTGGTAACCAACTCAGCCCCAGCCCCAGCCAATCGATCAAAAGCGGCATCCCGGTTGCGCTCGGTGCGGGACGTGCAGGCATCGGTGACGACCCAAACGTCGAACTCGTCTTCCAACAAGTCTAAGGATGTCTGCAACAGGCAGATGTGAGCCTCGCAGCCAGCCATCACAACCGTATTCCGCGGTGGTGGGCCCGCCAAGGGCTTCTGCAGGTGCTTTGGCAGGCTGCGCGCGTTGCCGGCAGGGGCTTTGCTCGGAGGTCTCAGCCACTCGCCCAGGCCTTCCTCGACCGCGCTAAATTGCATTTTGCTTAAGGTATCTCGACACAACGCCTTGATTGCCGGCAGGATGGGCCCCAGGCCAGCGGGGTTCTGCTCGGTTCCCCACACCGGCACCCCCATCAGGCGTGCCAATTCACCCAGACGCACCGCATTGACCGTGACGACCTCGGCTTCCCATAACGCCGGCATCAAGCCCATTTGATAATCAACGAGCACCAGCTGAGCTTCGGCAGCATCTAACAACATGGCAAGCTTTCCTGGGAAAGTGGCTTGGCACCCTTGAGCGTCAACCCAAAAATTACTATAAAAATAATAGCTAACACCTTATACAGCACGGGGCTTAGGTGCCAATTTTGATCAAAATTCGCCCGCGCACGCGCCCTGCCATCAGCTCATGGGCGCGCGTCGCCGCTTCCTCTAGCGGCACCTCCTCCACCATGGCCTCAAGCAAAACCGGGTCCAAGTCACGGGCGAGCCGGCCCCAAGCGAGTTGCCGGCGAGCCAGCGGCGCCATCACCGAGTCAATGCCTGCCAAGGTCACGCCACGCAAAATGAAAGGCATGACGCTGGTCGTTAAATCCATCCCCTGCGCCAGACCACAGGCCGCCACCACGCCGCCATAGCGGGTTTGCGCCAGCACGTTCGCCAACGTGTGCGAACCAACCGCGTCGACCACACCGGCCCAACGCTCTTTCTGCCATGGTTTGCCTGGCGCGGATAGATCAGCGCGGTCTATCACGCCAACGGCGCCCAACTGCTGAAGATAAGCAGCTTCAGACGCCTTGCCGGTCGCGGCGACCACCCTGTAACCCAAACGGCTCAGCAAGGCGACCGCCACACTGCCAACGCCGCCGGTGGCGCCAGTCACCAGCACATCACCGGCAGCCGGGGTCAGGCCATGGTCCTCGAGAGCCAGTACACACAGCATAGCGGTGTAGCCGGCCGTACCAATCGCCATGGCCTGGCGTGGCGTGAACGCAGCAGGTAGGCGCACCAGCCAGTCGCCTTTCAGCCTGACTTTTTCCGCCAAACAGCCCCAATGGACCTCCCCTACACCCCAGCCGTTGTGAACCACCAGGTCGCCCACCTGCCAATCCGGATGGGTCGAGGCGACCACAGTGCCGGCCCCATCGATACCAGCCACCATCGGCCACTGGCGCACCACCGGCCCCTGGTTGGTGATGGCCAAACCATCCTTGTAATTGAGCGTCGAGTAGGCCACCGCGACGGTCACATCGCCCTGCGGCAAGCGAGATTCATCAATCGCTTGCACGGAGGCCAGAAACTCCGGCTTGTTTTCCAATAAAAGGGCTTTAAACATGGTCGTGAATATTGGTTATTACAGTCAACGGCTTGCATTAAGTTTTTAACGCGACTTACATCTCGACAAGCGAGACTTCGAGCCGCCTATACTTCAGTCATGCGCCTGCTCCATCTTATCGCCATCTTCCTGTTCGCAACGCACGCTCTTGCCAGTCCGGTCGTACCGGCCGACGACATGGAGCGCATGCTGGCAGACAAAGGCCTGCTGGCCCGCATTGACCAAGCGAGGCAAACTGCCACAGACAAGGCTTCCGAACTGGTGTTCACCGCACTCGGCTTCCTGGGCGTACCCTACCGACGCGGCGGCAGTACGGCTGAGGCAGGCTTTGACTGCAGCGGCTTCGTGAAAGCGATGTACGAGCAAACGGTGGGGCTGATTCTGCCTCGCCGCGCCGAACAGCAGGCGGCGAGCACACAAAAAATTGAGCGATCAGAATTGCAGCCTGGCGATCTGGTTTTTTTCAACACGATGCGCAGGGCCTTCAGTCACGTTGGTATCTACGTTGGCGAAGGTAAATTCATCCACTCCCCCAAGCCCGGCGCCGAAGTTCGCGTCGAGGACATGGGTGTGTCTTACTGGAGCCGTCGTTTCGATGGCGCACGCCGAGTTCAGTCACCGCCAACCGCCCCTTAGGGGCTGCTGCTGAATCCAATGCTCCGGGCGGATTGGGGCGATTCTCTTACCCTGTGTTGATAAGGGTATCCCCTAGGCAAAAACGTCACCTAACACGCCCAGCGCCGAGATAAGATGATAAAGGTTAAATAATGGCCATTTTCGGCCTCATCTTGGAGTCACCATGTCGAAATTGACAGTTAACAATGTCGTGCGCGAGCATGATGCCGAGGGCGATACCCCTCTGTTATGGGTGCTGCGCGAGCAACTCGGCCTGACCGGCACCAAGTACGGCTGCGGTCTGGCCCAGTGCGGGGCCTGTACAGTGCACATCGACGGCGTGCCGACACGGTCCTGCGTCAGGCCCGTCTCAACAGTGCAGGCCAATGAAAAAATCGTGACCATCGAAGGTCTGTCCCCCAATGGGCTGCACCCGGTGCAAAAAGCCTGGGCGGCACTTGATGTGCCTCAATGCGGCTTTTGCCAAAGCGGCATGATCATGGCCACCGTGGCGCTCCTGAAGGAAAAGCCTGACCCGACCGATGCAGACATTGACGCGGCTATCACCAACATCTGCCGTTGCGGCACGTACAACCGAATTCGGGCCGCCATCAAGGTTGTGGCCAAAGGTGGCAACACCAAAGTAGCCGGTCTGGCGATTCAGCACACTGATGGGAGCACCACATGATCAAGGAACCTAAAGTCAATCGGTCAACCGGTGTTTCGCGCCGGCAATTTTTAGGGCAGTCGGCTGCGGCAGGTACGGGCCTGGTCGTCGCTATATCGGCACCTTGGTCAATTGACGCCGCAGCGCAAGATGCCCGCCCGGCCGAAGTGAATGCCTGGGTGGTTGTACGCCCAGACGACAGTGTGGTCATCCGGATCGCCCGCTCGGAGATGGGTCAGGGCACCCTGACTGGCTTGGCTCAACTGGTGGCAGAAGAGCTAGAGTGCGACTGGGCCAAAGTCACCACCGAGTACCCAACGCCAGGGCAAAGCTTGGCCCGCAATCGAGTCTGGGGCAATTTCAGCACCGGCGGTAGCCGTGGCATCCGGGATTCGCAAGACTATGTGCGCAAGGGTGGCGCCATCGCACGCACGATGCTGGTTCAAGCAGCGGCTAGCGAGTGGCAAGTTGCAGCGGCGGACTGCCGGGCAGCCAATAGTGTGATCACGCACGTACCGAGCGGCCGCACTACGACCTATGGCAAGGTGGCAGCGGCGGCAGGGAAACTGACGCAACCAACCAGCGTGACGCTCAAAAACCCCGCTGATTGGAAACTTGCCGGCAAGCGATTGGCTCGGCTTGATACGGTCGACAAGACCACCGGCGCCCAGATGTACGGCATCGATCTGAAGCTGCCTGGCATGTTGAACGCGGCGATCAAGGATTGTCCGGTTTTCGGGGGCAAGCTCAAAAGCTTCGATGCTGCCGCCATCGCGGGCCGCAAAGGCGTCAAAAAAGTCGTCCGTGTCAACGACAGCACCGTCGCAGTGGTGGCCGACACTTGGTGGCATGCCAAGACTGCCTTGGACGCACTTCCCATCGAATGGGACGAAGGGCCACACGCAAAAGCATCGAGTGAGGCATTTGCTGAGGTATTAAAAGCAGCCCTGGTTGCACCGGAAGCTGCCGTCGGCAACGAAAACGGTGACGCCCGCAAGGCAATTGCCGGCTCCGCCCGCAAGATCGAAGCAGTCTACGGCATGCCGCATCAGAACCATGCCACCATGGAGCCGATGAACGCCACTGTGAAATTCAGCGTTTCTGCCAGTGGCACTCCGGAGCTGTGCGAGGTGTGGACGCCGACGCAAAATGGCGAGGCCGCATTGGCTGCCGCTTCCGAGGCCTCTGGCCTTCCAGCCTCAAAATGCGAGGTCTACAAGCTGATGCTCGGCGGTGGCTTCGGCCGCCGTGGCGGCACCGACTGGATTCACCAGGCTGTCAGCATCGCCAAGCAAATGCCGGGTATTCCTGTCAAGCTAATCTGGAGCCGCGAGGAGGACATGTTGCACGGGCGTTACCACCCTGTGACTCAGTGCAAGCTGACCGCCGGCATTGATGCCCAAGGCCAAGTCACCGGCTTGCATATGCGCATTGCCGGGCAATCCATTCTGGCCACAGTGGCGCCACAGAGCATCAAGGACGGCAAAGATCCGGTGGTGTTCCAGGGTTTGCTGGCAGCCGGTGCGGAGGGGCATCTCGGCTACAGCGTGCCCAACCTATTGATCGACTATGCCATGCGCAACCCGCATGTGCCGGCTGGCTTTTGGCGTGGTGTGAACCTGAACCAAAACAGCATTTATGTGGAGTGCTTCATCGACGAACTCGCCTATGCCACGGGTCAGGATCCTTTGGCCTTTAGGCACAAACTGCTGGCTAAACACCCGCTGCACCGGGCGGTATTGGATGCAGCGGCTCAAGGGGCCGGCTGGGGAAAACCTGCCGCCAAGGGCGTTTATCGTGGGCTGGCCCAGACCATGGGCTTCGGCAGTTACGTGGCAGCCTGCGCTGAGGTTTCGGTCAACGACGACGGAGAGCTCAAGATTCACCGCATCGTAGCGGCAACCGATCCCGGGCATGCGGTCAACCCACAACAGATTGAGGCCCAGATCGAGGGCTCTTTTGCCTACGGCCTTTCGGCGGCCCTTTATGGTGAGTGCACAGTCAAAAATGGGCGCATGGAACAGGATAACTTCCACACCTATCCTGTCGTCAAAATGGCAGATATGCCGAGGGTTGAATCGATAGTGATGCCTTCAGGCGGCTTCTGGGGCGGAGTTGGCGAACCAACCATCGCGGTGGCTGCGCCTGCGGTGTTGAACGCCATCTTTGCTGCGACAGGCAAGCGAATCCGCGAGTTGCCCCTCAAAAATCACAGCCTCAAGAAGGCGTGAAAAGCGAGGACATGCATGGTGAACCTAGGGCTGCGGGCCTCGGTTGCCATGCGCGTCAGTGCCCTGGCGGCGGCCCTGCTGCTGCAAATTGGCGACGCAATCGCGGACATCAGCCAAGTTCCTTCGACACCGCCCCCTGGGGATGCTGCGCGCGGCGAATCCATCGTCTTCAGCAGGCAAGTGGGCCTTTGTCTGTTGTGCCACAGCGCGCCTGCAGGAGATCCGCGCGTTCAGGGCAATATGGCGCCCAGCCTGGCAGGTGCCGGTGCTCGTTGGTCTGCTGTTCAGTTGCGCCAGCGCATCGCCAACGCACGCAGCATCAACCCTGAAAGTATCATGCCGTCATACGCCAGCACCGATGGCTTGAACAGGGTGGCACCCGCTTGGGTGGGTCAGCCCATTTTGACTACTCAACAGATCGAAGATGTAGTGGCCTACCTGCAGACCCTTCGGGAATGACCAGACAAGCCCATACACGGTACCCCCAACAGTAACGCCCTTTCCAGCCCCTCTCATGTCAAACTCAACTCCCACCAGACGACAAGCACTGGCCGCCGGCTTGGGTCTGAGTGCCGCCGTGCTGGTGCGGCCAGCCGCTGCCACCCAAGATGAACTGACCCAGGCCATAAGCACATTCGCAGCGGGTGCCCGAATTCAGGAGGGTCGCGTATTTTTAGATGTTGCACGACTGGTAGACAACGGCAATGCAGTACCGGCGACGGTTTCGGTGGAAAGCCCTATGACCCAGATCGACCACGTGACTGCTATTGCCATATTCAACGAGCGCAACCCGCAAACTGAAGTCGCAAGCTTTAGGCTGGTGCCGCGCGGCGGCCTAGCTAAAGTCTCTACCAGAATTCGCCTCGCCACGACCCAGAAACTGGTGGCAATGGCGCGTATGAATGACGGCAGCTGCTGGTCGCACACGGTCGAAGTGTTCGTGACGCTGGCCGCCTGCATCGAAACCGACTGAAACGGGTTTAAACCATGGCTCGTACGCTCATCAACCTACCCAAATCAATACGCCGTGGCGACACCATCGAAATCCAGACGCTGATCGCGCACCCGATGGAAACCGGCTACCGCCCTGGATCCGACGGCGTAGTTCTTGCCCGAGACTTAATCCGGAACTTCAGCTGTTTTTTTTCAGATGCCTCGGGTCAGGCGCTGGTTTTTTCGGCTGAACTGTTCCCGGCTATTTCGGCCAATCCTTACCTCGCCTTTCATTTACGCGCCACTGGCAACGGCACGCTGACCCTGATTTGGGAGGGAGATCAGGGCTTTCGTCAAACCGAAACCGTAGCGCTCCAAGTGACGGACTGAGGACACCAATGCGGTATGGGTGGCAAGTTCTTTGGCTATTGACGCTATCTGCGGTGACCGGGCATCCGCTTTTCGCCCAGCTATCAACGACCGAAGACAACCTTGGTCGGCGCTCTGGATTTGCCGACATGGGCCCCACGACCCAGGCGATGCAACGCGATGACCGGCAAAATCCGGGCATGCTTTGGGTGGCAGAAGGCGAGGCTTTATGGGTCGGCATCGTCGGTAAGGCGAACAAGTCCTGTGCCAGCTGTCACGGCCCAGTCTCTGACCAACGCGGCGCAGCCGTGCGCTATCCTGGTTTTGATGCGACGAGTCAAAAACCGGTGACTTTGGGCGAGCGGATCAACCTGTGTCGTCAGCGGCATCAGTTGGCGACCAGTCTGCCACCCCTGGACCAGCGCCTAATCGCACTCGAAGCCGTGGTGGCACACCAATCCCGGGGTATGTCGATCCGCCCTGAACCAGACCCAAGGCTGAAGCCTCATCGAGAGCGCGGCGAAGCGCTATTTAGTCAGCGTTTCGGACAACTTAATCTATCTTGTGCCCAATGCCATGATCAGCAGGCCGCACAGCTGTTGGGTGGTACGGTCATCCCTCAGGCGCACCCCACCGGCTATCCGCTTTACCGGCTGGAGTGGCAAGGCATGGGAACCCTGCAGCGGCGACTGCGCAACTGCATGAGCGGGGTTCGGGCTGAGCCCTTCGCCTACAGGTCCCCTGACCTGGTGGCACTGGAGCTCTACCTGGTTCAACGGGCTGCGGGTATGCCGATTGAGACGCCAGCCGTCCGGCCGTGATCCAGCTTTGCACTCATTCGTCTGGATCGGCCCCGGCGGCAGCGGTTGCGGGGTCAGGCTTGGCCTTACGATAGCCTTTTTGCCCAAGAATATCGACGAAGAAACTGGTCTGTCCGGCCTTGCCCGCCTCATCCATCAGACCGATGAGCGTGGCGAAATGAACCGGACTGGCAGCCGCCTCGGTCAGACCAAAGCGGCAGGTAAAGTCCCAGTAGTCCACGCCTTCCGGCAAGGCTGCGCGACGCTGACGCGCGACGTATTTTCTGATGTCATGCTTGCTCGCCTCAAGCAATCGGTCGGGGTGTCTGCCTTCAACGTTGAGTTGGAATACTTTTTTCACGGTGGCCTTTGGGTCAGCCCAGGGAACGGGCCATAGCCGTCACCTAGAAGCGCCTGATTATGCGGCCTGACCCTGTTCGTCAAACGCGATTTGCACCTTAAGCGACTGGCTTTTATCCGCGGCCAGGGCAAATGCCTCCAGCGAACGGCTCATAGGCAGCACATTGGTGATCACCGGCTTACCATCCACCAGGCCCTGATTCAAAAATTGGACTGCCGTAGCAAATTCGGCATGAAATCGGAAAGTACCCCGAAGGTCAACCTCCTTCGCCACGATCTGGTTCATCGGCAAGCTCATGTCGCCACCCAGGCCGACCGTGACCAAAATGCCGCGCGGCGCAATGACGTCCAGGGCCGTCAGCAAGGCGGCCTGGCTGCCCGACGCCTCAAAGGCCACATCAAACTGTCCTTTATCCACTCTGTAACGCTCCAGAGCGGCCGCATCGCGTTGTAGGTTAACGGTTTCGTCGGCACCCAGGCTCGCAGCACAACGCAGCGGCAGGTCAGCAATGTCCGCAGCCACAATCCTGGCGGCCCCGGCTCGGCGCAGGGCGGCGATCAGCAGCGAGCCAATCGGCCCGCAACCGGTAACCAGTACTTGTTTGCCCAGCACGCCCCCGGCCCTTTGGATGGCATGCAGGCCAACAGACAAGGGCTCAGCCAAGGCAGCCTCGGACAGGCTGAGGTGATCCGCCACTAAGTGGGCCTGGCTGACCTCGATCACCAGGTGTTCGCAGAATGCCCCCTGGATATGCGGAAACGGCATGGCGCTGCCATAAAACCGCATGGACAGGCAATGGTTATGCAGACCCAATTGGCAAAAGCGGCAACTGCTGCAGGGCCTGGAGGGCGAAATCGCGATGCGCTGCCCTTTGCTAAAGCCGCTTACCTTGGCCCCAAGTGACTCGACAACCCCCGAGACCTCATGGCCCAAGGCCATCGGCTGCTTGATTCGAACGGCGCCAAAGCCCCCATGCTGCTGATAGTGCAGGTCTGAG
Organism: Comamonas sp. lk; assembly: GCA_945925985.1. Lineage (GTDB taxonomy): Bacteria > Pseudomonadota > Gammaproteobacteria > Burkholderiales > Burkholderiaceae_C > Rhodoferax. The sequence continues at coordinate 46,723 of CAMELV010000024.1, forward strand.
CCGCAAATGCCACCATAGGCGACCCGCACCAGCAACTGCTGTTCACCGAGTGAGGGGGAGTCAATGTTTTCAAGCCTGAGGTCTTGAGCGGCATGGCAAATGAGTGCACGCATGATCTGATCCTTTTACAGGGTGGCCGTGACGCCACCATCCACATACAAAATATGACCGTTGACAAAGCCAGCCGCATCACTGGCCAGAAAGACGATGGCGCCACCGAGTTCCTGCACTTCGCCCCAGCGCCGGCTTGGTGTACGGCCGACCAGCCAGCTTGTAAATGCCGGATCAGCCACCAGCTTTTCCGTGAGATCCGTCTTGAAGTACCCAGGCCCAAGCCCGTTGACGTTAATGCCGTAGGGGCCCCAGTCAATTGCCATGCCCTTGGTCAACATTTTCAATGCCCCTTTGCTGGCCGTGTAAGGTGCGATGCCAGGGCGCCCCAACTCACTTTGGACGGAGCAAACATTAATGATCTTGCCACAGCGCCGGGGTATCATTTTTTGTGCCACCGCCTTACCTACAAAATACGCACTGTCCAGGTTGGTTCGCATCAGCGTGTGCCAATCAGCATCGGCAAACTCATGCAACGGGTTGCGGATTTGGATGCCGGCGTTATTGACCAGCACATCAATCGGACCCAACTGAGCCTCGATGGCCTCCACGGCCACACTGACGCTAGAGGCATCTGTGACATCAAACGCCGATGTACTAACAAGCAAACCTTCACCGCGCAACTGCCGTGCAGCGGCTTCAAGTTTCTCAACGTTGCGGCCATTGAGGATCACCTTTGCACCAGCCTGGCCCAGTGCGCGTGCAAGCGCCAAGCCGATGCCACCTGATGACCCGGTAATCAGCGCAGTAAGGCCATTCAGCCGGAATGAGTCAAGGATCGTCATGACTTCTCACGTGGTCAACCAACGCAAGGGCACCATCACTAGCCCGGGAAAGACGACCAAAAGACCCATTACGACCACTTGCGATGCAAGAAAAGGCATAACCCCCTTGATGACATCATGCATGGGGATACGCCCCACGCCACAGACGACGTTGAGCACGGTACCGACCGGGGGCGTTAGCAGGCCAATGGCGTTGTTGATGATGAACAGCACGCCAAAATAAACAGGATCAATGCCGGCCTGGCGCACCAGCGGCATCAGAACCGGCGTAAGAATCAAGACGGTTGGGGCAAAATCCAGGGCAGTACCGACAACCAAAACCAGCAACATCAGCATCGCCATCAAAAGCATCTTGTTGTCAATGAAGGGCTGCATCAGCTGAACCATCTGAGCTGGAATATTGGCTACCGTGATCAGCCAGGCTGAAACCAAAGCTGCGGCCACCAGGAACATCACCACTGAGGAGGTCTTGGCAGCGTTCAAGGTGATGCGGTAAAGGTCTCGAAGCTTTATCTCTCGGTAAATGAACAGCCCCACCAGCAGAGAATAGACCACGGCCACCACCGCCGCCTCGGTCGGGGTAAAAATGCCGAACTTCATCCCGCCAATGATGGTTACTGCCATCAAATAGCACCAGAAGGCATCGGCTGTGACCCGCAACTTCTCACCCATCGGAACCCGCGGTGACACGTCCACCTTGTCATGGCGGGCGACGATCCACCAAGTGATAACCAGGGCCAAACCCATCAGGAGGCCGGGGAAAATGCCAGCCATGAAGAGCTTGGAGATCGACACCCCGCCGATCACCCCGAACAGGATGAACCCGATGGACGGCGGGATAACCGGCGCGATAATGCCGCCGGCGGCAATCAGTCCTGCCGACCGGTCCATACGGTAACCGGCCTTGCGCATCATAGGCATCAGCACCGCCGCGAGCGCTGCAGTATCCGCCACAGCAGAGCCCGACAGGCTGGCCATAATGATGGCCGCAAACACTGCCACATAGCCCAAGCCACCCTGAAAATGCCCGACCCAAACCAGAGCTGAATTCACGATGCGGCGGCTCATGCCACCGGAATTCATCAATTCGCCGGCCAGCATGAAAAACGGCACTGCCATCAAGGGAAAGTTGTCGGCGCCATTGATCAGGTTTTGCGAGACGATTTGTGTGTCAAACAAATCTAGGTGCAGCATCAGCGCTACGCCTGAAACCAACAGAGAAAACGCCAGGGGCATCCCCAGGGCCATAGCTGCCAGTAAGGACCCCACAAAAACAATGATGGTCATCGCGCCGCTCCCGGGATGTGCGGCGCTGCGGCGTCCTCTGAGTCCTGAACCTGAATCAAATCATCATCGGTAAAGCCGCCTCGGGCCAACCTGACCAGTTTGCCAAGGATCATCAAGCCCATAGCCACACTCGTGAGATAGCCCACACCGTAAACCCAGCTCATTGGCGTCTCCGTCACTGGCGACAGGGTTGTCGCGTTGATGCCCTGCTGCTTCCATGTGCCATAAAACATCAGAACACAGCAACCGAACATCAGAATATTCGACACTGCAAAAAATACTTTTTTGCCGCTGCTGGGCAACAGGCGCACTACAGTGTCGAGTCCCAGGTGCGCGTTTTCCCGAAACGCAATGATGGCACCCAGAAAGGTGATCCATATGAACAGGTAGCGCGACAGTTCCTCAGAGCTGATGATGCCGGAGTTGAAGCCATAACGCAGCACCACATTGCCAAACACCATGGCGACCATGAGTGCCAGCATGGCCACCAACAGCATCTCGGCAAGTTTAAAGAACAGATTGTTCAGAGTTTTCATACACGGGCAAACAGAAGCGCCGGCTGCCTGGTGACAGGCGAGCCGGCTGGGTAAGGATTACTTGGTACCCTCAATCGCCTTGAGCAGCACCGTGCCGTTTTTCTCCCCAAAAGATTTGGCGATGGCATCCGACGTCAACTTCTGGAACGGTGCCATGTCCACCACCTCGATCACCTGCATGCCCGATTTCTTCAGGTCAGCCACGACCTTGCTGGCATTTCCGGCGTTGAGGTCGCGCTGGTACTTGGCAGCCTCCCGTGCCGACTCCACCATGATGGTCTGGAAGTTCGCCGGCAGGCTGTCAAACTTTGCCTTGTTCATGGCCAGAATCAGCGGCGAGTACACATGGTTACTGACCGTCAGGTGTTTTTGCACCTCATAAAACTTGGATGACCAGGTCACGTTGATCGGGTGTTCCTGAGCATCAAAAGTACCGGTTTCAAGTGCGGTGTATAACTCGGCGATGGGCATGGGCGAAGGGTTCATGCCCAAGAGCTTGAACGCCTGGATATGGTACGGGTTGCCCGTCGAGCGGATCTTTAGGCCCTTGACATCATCGGGGGTACGGATAGGACGTTTGTTGTTTGTGAATGCCCGCCAGCCATTTTCCCAGTAGGCCAGACCCTTGAGGCTGTGGGGTGACAGCTCTTCCAGGATGGCTGTGCCGATAGACCCGTCAAGCACGTTGTACGCATGCTGCGCATTGCGGAACACAAATGGCAGCTCAAGTGCCGCCGTGTTGGCCACAATCCCATTGAAGTTAGAGGCGCCACTGGACACGATGTCAATCGTGCCGCCACGGGTCCCATTGATCATGGCAGCGTCGTTGCCGAGTTGGTTTGACGGATAAACGGTGATCTCGACATCGCCGTTTGTGCGCTGTTTGACGAGCTCGGCCAACTTGACGGCAGCTGCATGTTGCCCGTCGGTGGCATTGACGGCATGCCCGAGCTTAAGGTTGAACTTCGCGGCCAACGCGGCGGTACCGATGCTGGCCATCAAGCAGGCAATAAATAGGCGTGAAACTTTCATAAAAATGTCTCCTGGTTAAAAAAAATCACATCAACTGTCCGGAGGAACACGATCATTCTTCCGGCACTCCCCAAACTAATCGGTCGGCAGGACATAGCGGTCTGCCGGGTTTGACTTGGCCGAGAAAATATGCACAGCGGTTGAACATTGGATCCTTCGAACTTGGCTAAACGGCTGGAACAAGGGCTCGCGCACTGGCTATAGGCCGGCCGACAGCCAAGGCACGGGTTGCCAGCGCGACCAATTCGGCCGGCAGTGCCTGGATATCGAGCGCAATCACATCGGTCTCATCGGCTTGCGGGCGCTCCAGGGTCTGCAACTGGCTGGCCAACAACCCTGGCTGCATATAGTGCCCTTTGCGGCGCGACATCCGTTCGTGGATCAATTCCGCCTCGCCGTCCAGAAAAATGAACCGCACTGTCGGCACAAGTCGGCGGATGCGGTCGCGGTAAGTCCGTTTAAGTGCCGAGCAGGCCACGATGCGGCCCTGTGCTGGTTGGTCGCCATCTTCGGCCAGGTAGTGACCTATGCGGTCCAGCCAAGGCCACCGATCTGCATCCTCCAGCGCAATACCCGATCTCATCTTGGTCACACTCTCCGGCAGGTGCAAATCGTCGCCGTCAACCATCCTCAATCCCAACTCGCTGGCCAAGCCTGCAGCGACCGTTGATTTGCCGCTGCCCGATACCCCCATCACCACGATCTGCTGCAGCAGACCCTCGACTAAGCTTGGCATTCCGGCACTGGGGTTAACAAGGGCTGTCCCGCAACGCCTGCCTGCATATTGGCAAAAGCCAGGTCGGCCATAGCGCGACGAGTCTGGTGAGTGGCGCTCGCCATGTGCGGGGTCAGCACGACATTGGGCATGCCCCACAAAGCCTCAGGTACATGGGGTTCTGCCGCAAAAACGTCAAGACCAGCCCCGGCAATCCGGCCGGTTTGCAAAGCTTGGATCAGAGCCTGCTCATCAACGACACTGCCCCGCGCAACATTGATCAGAACCCCGTTAGGTCCCAGGGCCGACAACACAGCTGCGTTGATGAGGTGTCGGGTACCCTGCCCGCCAGGCGTGATCACCACCATGAAATCAGCCTCGGCAGCCAACTGCTCGGCTGTGGGATAAAACTGGAAACCAGAGGCCGGCTTTTCGGTGCGGGCGGTATAGGCCACCGACATATCAAAGGCAAGCGCTCGGCGCGCTATAGCCGCACCAATACGACCCAGCCCAACAATGCCCATGCGCGAGCCTGAAACCTTTCTGCCTAGGGGCATCGGTCCCTGGGACCAGCGCCCATGTCGGATATGCTGGTCAGCCTGCGGGATCTGGCGGCTGACCGCCAGCACCAAGCCCATCGCCAGATCGGCCACGTCGTCCGTCAGCACTCCGGGCGTGTGGGTCACCATCACGCCACGGCCCACAGCGGCCTTTACGTCGATGCCGTCATAGCCCACGCCAAACACCGAGACTACTTTTAAATTGGGCAATTGCTCTAGCAGTGCCCGGGACACCGTGGACTCACCACCAGCGGCAATGCCCACAATTTTCGGCGCCAGTTCAGCAAATACGGCGGGATCACCCTCGTGCGCGCGCTCATGAACATGGAATACCTCTTTCAGAGCTTTCAGGTAAAGCGGGTGAACATTGGCCACAGCCAATATTTCAGATTTTGACACTGGCGTTGCTCCTACTAATTTATCGACCCTCAGCGCATAATGAGGCACTGGACCGCCGGCTTGGATAGCGCTATCTTAGTCGTCTTGCCTGGTCTGCTCGCTTGGTACTTACCCTAGAAATTCATGCAGCCCCCCCACCAACGCAAACGATCAACAGGTCGCGTCACACTCAGTGATGTCGCACGTGTCGCGGGCGTCAGCCCCATCACAGTGTCGCGGGCGCTTCGCGGCGAGCGATCAGTTGATCCGGCTTTGGTCAAGAGAGTCACCCTCGCATCCGCCGAACTGGGCTATGTGCCTGACCCGGCAGCTCGAGCACTGGCTTCGCACCGCAGCAACCATGTGGCCATCCTGATCCCCCTGTTATCCAACGCACTTTTTGTGGATTTGCTTGACGCCGCGCAGCGTACGCTCAAAGCCAGCGGGTTTCAGACGCTGATCGGCGTGACACACTACGACCAGGCCCAAGAAGAGCAGTTGTTGCGAGAGCAGTTGCTACATCGGCCTGCCGGGCTACTGATCACCGGACTGGAGCACAACGCTGCAACCCGCGATTTGATGGCTCAGAGCCAGGTGCCCTGTGTGCACCTGATGGATTTACCCCAACGGCCTGACACCGATACACCTTACTGCGTTGGCTTCAGGCAAACGGATGCAGGTGCCGCAATGACGCGCCGGCTGCTGGCGCGCGGTCGGCGACGCATTGCCTTTGCCGGCGCTCAGTTAGATCCGAGGGTGATGCAGCGGCTTTATGGTTGGCGTCTCGCCTTGCAAGAGGAGGGGCTTTATGACCTCAACCTTGAGTGGCTCAACCCTGCAGCGTCGTCGTTAGCGCTGGGGGCCTCAATGTTTGAACAAATCTTGGGGCAAAGCCCCCCTGTAGATGCCATATTTTTTTGTAATGACGACCTGGCCCAAGGCGCTTTGCTGGCAGCTCTGCGCCTTGGTATACCGGTGCCTGAACGTATTGCGATCAGCGGGTTCAATGATTTGACAGGCAGCGATCAGATGTTCCCGGCACTCACCACGGTCCGGACGCCGCGGGCTAAGATTGGCGAGGCAGCAGCAACCATGCTGGTAGGACTGATCCGGGGGGAGGCCCAGCCCCAACCTTTGATCGACCTTGGCTTTGAGATCGTGGAACGCGAAAGCACCTGAGGCGCCGCCCAGTGACTTAGGCTGGCAAGGGCTCAGTCCTCCGCGAGGAGAGAGTCCCTTTTTCAAGCTTTTCTCGCAGCCCGCAACACAGCACAAAGCCGATGAGGGGATGTGATGGCTGACCGCGAACTACTTGAATCGGCGGCGAAGGCTACGGGAATTGAACTGTGGCACGAAGATGTGTTCACTACTGGATTGACGCAGAAGGTCAGTGATAACGGGATATTGCGATGGAACCCCCTCACCAACGACGGCGATGCGCTGCGGCTGGCGGTGCAGTTGAAAACACCAATGCAATTTCCTGACTGGGAAAACATAACGCGCACATGGGCCAGCAAAAGCAACCCTGATGCATTTGATGAACTACACAAGGGCGACCCCTATGCAGCAACCCGCCGGGCTATCACCCGCGCAGCAGCAGAAATTGGGAGCAAAGAAGCCGCCGTTAAAACGTGCAACACCCGAGCAGCACAGCCAGAGCAGGTTGACTGCCCACCTGCGGCCATGTGGGCTCACAGCGCCCGTGGGTAGGGCTGGAAGCCGAAGACCTCGCGCAAATTGAGAGCGATGAGTTTTGGCAGACGGGGAATCACATGGCAATTGCAATGGCAGTGGAAGCCAAGTTGAAGGAGCGCAACACATGAGCGACGAAGCACTGTTAGAACTGCGCCAACTGCGCGAAACCATCAACACCCTGGTGGCCAACTTGACGCCGTTTATTGAGCAAGCCGAAATGCAGGGTCGGTATGGCGTCACCGGGCAGACATTGTTGGCCATGGAACGCCGAAAAGAGATCCCGCAGCGGGTTTGGGGGCGCTGGGTCAGAGCTGAAGTGGTGGCCTGGGAAAAGCGCTAAATCGCCCCCAATCCCCCCAAAATTCCCCCAAAATGACCGCTGTAGCTATAGAAACGGGTCCCTTACTTGGCACCAATGTGAATGAAAATCGAAGGCATTGTCGTTTGCTAACGATGCAAGTTTTGGAGAAAAGCCGCTGCTGACAAAGCGGCTTTTTGGTATCTGCTACCTCATGATAGAAAGGCGTCAAACCGGTAGCGCGACAAGGTCGTGCCCCTGTGTCGCAACGATCTTGGCACGTGTGAACTCCCCCATCTTGAGCGTCTTGCTGATTTTTTCTGGCGGGAGAAGTCTGACCACACCATCGATCTCCGGCGCATCAGCATAAGAACGGCCGATACCGCCTTTTTTGCCCATTGAAGGCGCCGAATCAACCAAGACCTGCATAGTAGCGCCAATGCGTCGCTTGAGTTTGTCCGTGGAGACAGCCTCAGCAACTGCCATAAATCGCGCACGCCTCTCCTCACGCACCTCGTCAGGCAGCATGCCGCCGATATCGTTCGCCGCCGCCCCTGCAACCGGGCTGTATGCAAAGCAGCCTGCCCTGTCGATTTGCGCTTCACGAACGAAATCGAGCAAGTGAGCAAACTCTGCTTCTGTCTCACCCGGGAATCCGGCAATAAACGTACTGCGCACTATGATCTCGGGACACGCCTCACGCCAACGCTGAATCCGCTCCAAATTCTTTTCCCCGCTGGCCGGGCGTTTCATGCGTTTAAGTACGTCGGGGTGGCTGTGTTGAAAGGGCACGTCCAAGTAAGGCAGCACCTTGCCTGCGGCCATTAGAGGAAGTACCGCGTCAACGCTGGGGTAGGGGTAAACATAATGCAGTCGCACCCAGGCACCGTAGGGTTGCGCCATATCGCCAAGGGCCTGTGCGAGCTCCAGCAGTCGCGTCTTGACGGGCTTACCATTCCAGAAACCTGTGCGGTACTGGATGTCAACGCCATAGGCTGAAGTGTCCTGGCTAATGACCAATAATTCTTTGACGCCGCCCTCCAACAGTGCTTGCGCCTCGCGAAGCACCTCCCCAATCGGGCGGGAGACCAGGTCACCACGCATCGACGGGATGATGCAAAACGTGCAGCGGTGGTTGCAGCCTTCGCTGATCTTGATGTAAGCGTAATGCCGGGGCGTCAGTTTGATGCCGGCCACTCCAAAGGCATTCGGCACCAAATCCTGAAACGGATCGTGCGGCCTGGGCAAAGCCGCGTGGACAGCATCCATCACTTGCTGGGTCGCCTGTGGGCCGGTCACAGCAAGTACGCTCGGATGCATCTGCCGCACCAGGTTTCCACCACCTGCACTGTCTTTGGCACCAAGACATCCCGTCACGATCACTTTGCCGTTTGCTGCAAGGGCTTCACCGATCGTGTCCAGGCTCTCCCTGACGGCATCGTCAATAAAGCCACAGGTATTCACAATGACCAAGTCGGCGTCATGGAAGGTCTTGGAAGTCTGGTAGCCCTCTGCATTCAGTTGCGTCAAAATTAGTTCTGAATCTGTCAGCGCCTTGGCGCATCCCAAGCTCACAAAGCCGACCCTTGGCGCCAATGCCCTTTTGTCTTTAACAACCAATTCACTCATTTGCTCATGATCCCTTGCGTGACGCACATCAACCCTTGATGCCAAACGCACCCAGCATTTGCCCAGTTTGTTTTTGCATTTGCTCCTGCATTTTTTCAAAAATCTGTCGAGACTGCTCTAGGTTGCCACCCAACATGCCCTGCAGTGCAGGCGCCTGAATGGCCAGGAGCTGCGTCCAGGTTTCCGGGGTCAAGCCTTTGGATTGCTCAGCGAAGCGCACCTGAAGGTCCATTAAAGTCTGGATATTATTTTCAAGGTAGCCACCCATCAAACCCTGCATGGCATGTCCGTAGAAGCGGATCACACTGGCCAAAACCGGGGCGGTAAACATCGGAGACCCGCTTGCCTCTTCTTCCAGGATGATCTGCAACAAAATGCTCCGGGTCAGATCTTCACCGGTCTTAGCATCCCGAACTACGAAGGGCTCGCTCTCCATCACCAATTGCTTAACTTCCGTCAAGGTG
>CAMELV010000025.1 GCA_945925985.1 Comamonas sp. lk
AGCAGGAGCGGGTGCAGGCATAGCGACGATAGCACCGTCACAGCCCACTGCGGCCGTGGCCGGAGTCCAGGCGCCATTACGCCAGCAAAGGCCCGTCGCGTTTTTCCAGACTTCCCCGGACGCGCTGCGCCAGTTGTCAATGGTTTGTGCACCAGTGGCGCCAGCGACTAGCGCGGCGGCTAACAAGGTTGCCACTTTGTTGAGATTCTTCATGGTACTCCTTTAAGGGGATAAAAAGCCGCAGCACTGCCGCGAACGATTTTTGGACGGTCCGGGTGCCAATCACCCAAAACGCTTAACTTATTGTGCCACAGACACTTTGCCCTGCAAGCAAGGAATCCGGCATAAAACACAAGCCGAGCCAGTAGCGCTCAAGCGACATAAACTCCGTGGCAAATAAACTACAGCATCGACTTAGAATGTTGGGCGGAACTTGCCTAGAGTTGAAACAGCCGCGAGCGCCATATGACCCAATTCGCCAAAGAAACACTGCCCATCAGCCTAGAAGAAGAGATGCGGCGTAGTTACCTCGATTACGCGATGAGCGTGATCGTGGGCCGTGCCCTACCCGACGCACGGGATGGCTTGAAGCCGGTTCACCGCCGTGTTCTGTTTGCGATGCACGAGCTCAATAACGACTGGAACCGGCCCTACAAGAAGTCAGCCCGTATCGTGGGCGACGTGATCGGTAAATACCACCCGCATGGTGATCAATCGGTCTACGACACCATTGTGCGCATGGCGCAAGATTTCTCCATGCGCCACATGCTGGTGGACGGACAGGGCAACTTTGGCTCGGTCGACGGCGACAACGCCGCCGCCATGCGTTACACGGAGATCAGGTTGGCCAAGATCGCCCATGAGCTGTTGGCTGATCTAGACAAGGAAACCGTCGATTACGGCCCTAATTACGACGGCTCGGAAAAAGAACCGCTGGTGCTGCCGACGCGGCTGCCCAATTTGCTGGTGAATGGCTCGGGCGGCATTGCCGTGGGCATGGCCACCAACATCCCGCCGCACAATCTGAATGAAGTGGTCGACGCGTGCCTGCACCTGTTACGCCACCCGGAGGCGACGATCGACGAGCTGATGGAGATCGTGCCGGCGCCTGATTTCCCTACTGCTGGCATCATTTACGGCATCAATGGCGTCAAAGACGGCTACCGCACCGGACGCGGCAAGGTGGTGATGCGCGCCAAATGTCATTTTGAGGACATCGACAAAGGCCAGCGCCAGGCCATCATCGTCGACGAGCTGCCCTACCAGGTCAACAAAAAGACCTTGCAGGAACGCATGGCCGAGCTTGTGCACGAGAAAAAAATTGAGGGCATCAGCCACATTCAGGACGAATCTGACAAGTCAGGCATGCGGCTGGTGATTGAGCTTAAGCGCGGCGAGGTGCCCGAGGTGGTGCTGAATAATCTGTACAAGCAGACGCAGCTGCAGGACACCTTTGGTATGAACATGGTGGCGCTGATCAACGGTCAGCCCAAACTGTGCAACCTGAAAGACCTGGTGGAGGTCTTTTTGCAGCACCGGCGCGAGGTGGTGACGCGGCGCACGGTGTTCAACCTGCGCAAGGCCCGCGAACGTGGCCATGTACTTGAAGGCCTGGCGGTGGCGCTGGCCAATATTGACGAGTTCATTGCCCTCATCCGCAATGCGCCGACACCGCCGGTAGCCAAAGTGGAGCTGATGGCTAAACCGTGGGACAGCCAATTGGTGCGCGAGATGCTCACCCGCACCCGCGCCGACGGCGGCGTGATCAATGCCGACGACTACCGACCAGACGGCTTGGAAAAGCTCTATGGCATGGGCAGCGACGGCCTGTACCGCCTGTCTGACACCCAAGCGCAAGAGATTTTGCAGATGCGTCTGCAGCGCCTGACCGGGCTGGAGCAAGACAAGATCGTCGCTGAATACAAAGAGGTGATGGGCGAGATCGAGGACCTGCTCGATATTCTGGCCAAGCCGGAGCGGGTGTCGACCATCATCAGCGATGAGTTGACGGTGATCAAGACCGAGTTCGGCCAAACAAAGATCGGCACCCGCCGCAGTTTGGTGGAGCACAGCTCGTTCGACCTCAGCACTGAAGACCTGATCACCCCGACCGACATGGTGGTAACTCTGTCCCACAGCGGCTACATCAAGAGCCAGCCGCTGGGCGAGTACCGGGCGCAAAAGCGCGGTGGGCGTGGCAAGCAGGCCACCGCCACCAAAGAAGACGACTGGGTGGACCAGCTCTTCATTGCCAACACGCACGACTACATCCTGTGCTTCAGCAACCGCGGCCGCATGTACTGGCTGAAAGTTTGGGAAGTGCCGCAGGGTTCGCGCGGCTCGCGTGGCCGCCCGATCGTGAACATGTTCCCGCTGGCCGACGGTGAAAAAATCACGGTGGTGTTGCCACTGACTGGCGAGAAGCGAACTTTTCCGGCAGATCAGTATGTGTTCATGGCAACCAGCATGGGCACCGTCAAGAAGACCACGTTGGATGAGTTCAGCAACCCTCGCAAGGCCGGCATCATTGCCGTCGATCTGGACGAGGGCGACTTCCTGATCGGTGCCGCTCTGACCGACGGCAAGCACGATGTGATGTTGTTCAGCGACGCTGGCAAGGCCGTACGTTTTGATGAAAACGATGTCCGGCCCATGGGTCGGCAGGCGCGCGGCGTGCGCGGCATGATGCTGGAAGACGGCCAGACAGTCATTGCGATGCTGGTGGCTGAGGACGAGCAGCAAAGTGTGCTGACGGCCACACAAAACGGCTACGGAAAACGCACCAGCATCACCGAATACACCCGGCACGGCCGTGGCACCAAAGGCATGATCGCCATCACACAATCCGAGCGCAATGGCCGGGTGGTGGCGGCCACGCTGGTGCGCACCGACGACGAGATCATGCTGATCACCGACAAGGGCGTACTGGTGCGGACCCGAGTGAGTGAAATTCGCGAACTGGGCCGGGCCACACAGGGCGTGACCCTGATCGGGCTGGATGAGGGCTCCAAGCTCAGCGGGCTGCAGCGCATTGTTGAGAATGACGCGAACCCGGTGGGCGATGATGCCGCGTCGCCAGACGCCGAGAGCGACAGCGACAAAGACAGCGACGCTTGATCGCTACAAATTAGATAGCTAGAAAAGCCCGCTGGACGGGGGCTAAAGGCACTTTTTATCCTGATTTTTGCATGATTCGTCCGTTCAATTTTTCCGCCGGGCCGGCTACCATGCCGCCCGAGGTGCTGGCGCAGGCGGCCGCAGAGATGCTGGACTGGCATGGCAGCGGCATGGGCGTGATGGAGATGAGCCACCGGGGGCGGGACTTTGTCTCGATCTACGAGCAGGCCGAGGCCGACCTGCGCGAACTGCTGGCTGTGCCGGCGCATTTCAAGATCCTGTTCATGCAGGGCGGCGGCCTGTCTGAGAATGCCATCGTGCCGCTGAACCTGGCTGGCCGGCGTGCTGGCGCGGCGGCGGTTGGCGTCATGGATTTTGTGGTGACCGGCAGCTGGAGCCAAAAGTCGTTCAAGGAAGCCGCCCGCTATGGCCCGGTGGCGCTGGCCGCCTGCAACGAGGGTAACAGCCACACCAGCCTGCCACCGCCTGCTAGCTGGCGCCTGAGCCCCAAGGCCGCCTATGTGCACCTGTGCAGCAACGAAACCATCCACGGCGTGGAATACCACGAGCTGCCGGATCTGCAGGCGCTGGGCTGCGACGCACCGCTGGTGATTGATTTTTCCTCGCACGCGGCCTCGCGGCTGGTGGACTGGTCGCGGGTCGGCCTGGCCTTTGGCGGCGCGCAAAAAAACCTGGGGCCGGCAGGGCTGACGCTGGTGGTGGTACGTGAAGATCTGCTTGGCCACGCCCTGCCCGCCTGCCCCAGCGCGTTTGACTACAAAAATGTGGCGGATGCCAGCTCGATGTTCAACACACCGCCCACCTACGCCATCTACATGGCCGGGCTTGTATTCCAGTGGCTCAAACGCCAGGGCGGCATTGCCGCCATCGAAGCCCTCAACCGGGCCAAGGCGGCGTTGTTGTACGAGGCCATTGACAGCTCCAGCCTCTACCTGAACCGGGTGGCCCCGGACTGCCGTTCGCGCATGAACGTGCCGTTTTTCCTGCGCGATGAGCAATTCAACGCCAGTTTTCTGGCAGGCGCCCAGGCCCACGGTCTGCTGCAGCTCAAGGGTCACAAGTCCGTTGGCGGCATGCGGGCCAGCCTGTACAACGCGATGCCGCTGGCGGGCGTGCAGGCGTTGGTGGACTACATGCGAGAATTTGAAAAAAACCCACGCTGAGGCGACAAAGCACCCATGGCACACACACTGCCCCAATTGCGTACCCAGATCGACGCCCTGGACCGAGAACTGCTGGCGCTACTGAACCGGCGCGCCGGGCTGGCCCTGGAGGTTGGCGAGATCAAGCGTGCTGAAGGTTCGGCAGTGTTTCGTCCGGACCGTGAGGCCCAGGTGATTGCCGGTCTGCAGGGTGCTAACCCTGGCCCGCTGCAGCCGCCGCACATAGCCGTCATATGGCGCGAGGTGATGTCCGCCTGTCGCTCGCTCGAGGCGGTGCAGCGGGTGGCCTATTTGGGTCCGGCAGGCACGTTCAGCGAGCAGGCAGCGCTGCAGTATTTTGGCTCCAGCCTGGAGCGGGTGCCCTGCGTCAGCATCGACGAGGTGTTTCGCGCCACGGCGGCCGGCGGCGCCGAATTCGGCGTGGTGCCGATTGAGAACTCCACAGAAGGCGTGATCTCGCGCTCGCTCGACCTGCTGCTCAATTCCCCGCTGCAGATTGTGGGCGAGACCAGTTTCCTGATTCGCCACAACCTGATGCGCCTGGAGCCGTCTGACGTCGGTATCGAAGCGGTGTTTGCTCACCCGCAGGCGCTGGCCCAGTGCCAGGACTGGCTCACCACGCACCTGCCGCATGTGGAACGGCGCGCTGCGTCCAGCAACGCCGAAGGGGCCCGTCTGGCGGCAGGCAACCCGGCCTGGGCCGCTGTTGCCGGTGAGCGCGCGGCCAGCGAATTTGGCCTGCACATCGTGTCCAAGGCGATCCAGGACGACGCTTTCAACCGCACGCGTTTTGCCGTGGTCTGCCTGCCGCAAACCCTGCCCAGCCAACCCGCCACCGGACGCGACTGCGTGAGCCTGATCGTGTCGGTGCCGAACAAGCCGGGCGCGGTGCACGATCTGCTGGTCCCACTCAAAAAACATGACGTCTCCATGACGCGCTTTGAGTCTCGCCCGGCGCGCTCCGGCCAGTGGGACTACTTCTTTTATATAGACATCGCCGGCCATCCGAGCCAGCCGCCGGTAGCCGCTGCGCTGCAGGAACTGCAAGGCTTGTGCGCCTTTTACAAGCAGTTGGGCGCTTACCCTTCGGGCGACTGATGTTTCGGCAACTCGGACTCATCGGCTGCGGCCTGATGGGCGGCTCGTTCGCGCTGGCGCTAAAAAGCGCCGGGCTGGTACGGCACGTGGTCGGCTACAGCCCCTCGGCGACGACGCTGGCGCGGGCGCTCGACATGGGTGTGATCGATGCTTCAGCGCCCAACGCGCCCGACGCCGCCAGCGGCTCCGACCTGGTGCTTTTGGCCATGCCGGTGGCAGCGATCGAGGCCACGCTGCGCGAGATCCAGCCCCGTATTCACCCCGGCATGCTGGTGATGGATGTGGGCTCAACCAAGCGCGACGTGGTGGCGGCCTGCGAAAGCGCGCTGCGCGAACAGCAAGGCTGCTTTGTGCCGGCCCACCCGATGGCGGGGCGCGAGGTGTCGGGCGTGGCTCATGCTGACGCCGCGCTCTACCAGCACCGGCTGGTGATCCTGACCCCAACCCGCCACACCCAGCCCGAGCCCTTGGCCCGGGCCGTTGACGTTTGGCGGGCGATGGGTTGCCGCGTGGTGCAGATGTCGCCGGCCCAGCACGACGCGGCTCTGGCTGCGGTCAGCCACCTGCCCCACCTGTTAGCGTTCGCTTTCATCAATACTGTGACAGCACAAGCACAGGCGGCTGACAGTTTGGCCGTGGCCGGCCCCGGCTTTCGCGATTTCAGCCGCATTGCGGCCAGCGAGCCGCGTATGTGGCGAGACATCCTTCTGGCCAATCGGGACGAGATCCTGAGCCAGACCCGCCAGTTTCGCGCCAGCCTCGACACGCTGGAGCAGGCCATCGCCAACTTGGACGGCGACGGCGCAGCCCTTGAACGCCTGATCGAACAGGCCAGCCTCGCCCGCGCCAATTGGCGACTGGGCCAACCAACACCCTGATGTTCACCACCAAGTTTCTCGATATCCCGCCACTGGCCGGTGCTGCCGGCGCTTTGGTGCTGCCCGGCTCCAAGAGCATTTCTAACCGGGTGCTGCTGCTGTCGGCCCTGTGCCAAGGCAGCACCACCCTGCACGACGTGCTGGACTCTGACGACACCCGGGTCATGCTCGCCGCGCTGCGCCAACTGGGCTGTGGCGTGCGCCAAAGCGGCACCACAGTCGAGGTGGACGGCCTGGGCGGGCAACTGCCGGTTCGGCAGGCCAAGCTGTTCATGGGCAACGCCGGCACCGCCATCCGGCCACTCACGGCGGCACTGGCGGTGCTGGGCGGCGACTTTGAGCTGCGCGGCGTACCGCGCATGCACGAGCGCCCGATTGGCGACCTGGTGGACGCGCTGCGCCAGCTCGGCTGTCAGATCGAGGACCTGGGGCAGCCCGGCTACCCGCCGCTGCGCATCGGACAGCCCCAGCTGCGACTGGACGCGCCCATCAAAGTGCGTGGCGATGTGTCCAGTCAGTTCTTGACTGCCTTGCTGATGGCGCTGCCGCTGGTGGCGCAGCGCGACATCGTGATTGAGGTGGTGGGCGAGCTGATTTCGCGGCCCTATGTGGAGATTACCCTCAAGCTGCTGGCGCGCTTTGGTGTGGTGGTGGCGCGCGACGGCTGGCAGCGCTTCACCATTCCGGCCGGCTGCCAGCTGCGCTCGCCTGGCAGTCTGCATGTCGAGGCCGACGCCTCGTCTGCTAGTTATTTCATAGCACTAGGCGCAATAACCACGGGGCTTGGCGGCCAAATTGGCATAAAAATACAAGGTCTGGGCCAAGACTCGATCCAAGGCGATATTCGCTTCGTCGAGGCGGCACGGCTGATGGGCGCTCAGATCGACAGCGGCCCCAACTGGCTGCACATCCGACGCGGCGAGCCGGGCCAGGGCTGGCCGCTGAAGGCGATTGACCTGGACTGCAACCACATCCCCGATGCCGCCATGACGCTGGCGGTGATGGCTCTATACGCGCAGGGCACCACCACGCTGCGCAACATCGCCAGCTGGCGCGTCAAGGAGACCGACCGCATCGCTGCCATGGCGACCGAGCTGCGCAAACTGGGCGCCAGCGTGGAGGAAGGCGCCGATTTCCTGCGCGTGACGCCGCCTGCCAGCCCGGCCGACTGGCGCGCCGCCAGCATCCACACCTATGACGACCACCGCATCGCCATGTGCTTTTCACTGGCGGCCTTCAACCCGGCCGGGCTACCGGTGCGCATCGAAGACCCCAAGTGCGTGGCCAAGACCTTTCCCGACTACTTTGAAGCCCTGTTCGCCCTGGCCCGAACGCCAGCCCAGGGCGTGCCGGTGATCTGTATCGATGGGCCAACGGCTTCCGGCAAAGGCACACTGGCGGCCGGGCTGGCCAAGCGGCTCGGCTACCATTTTTTGGATTCGGGCGCGCTCTACCGCATCACTGCGCTGGCAGCACGGCGCGCCGGGTTAGCGCTGGAACCCGCACAGGAAGCGGCGATTGCCGCGCTGGCGCGCGGTTTGGCCATCGAATTCGAACAGGGCCGCGTCCGACTGGACGGCGAGGACATCAGCGATGCGATCCGGACCGAAGAAGCTGGCATGGACGCCTCCCGCGTGTCGGTGCTGCCCCAGGTCCGCGACGCCCTGCTGGCACTGCAACACGGCTTCGCCCGGCTGCCGGGTCTGGTGGCCGATGGACGGGACATGGGCACGGTGGTTTTCCCGGCGGCGGCGTTCAAGGTTTTCTTGACTGCCAGTGCCGCACAGCGCGCGCAGCGGCGCTATAAACAGCTGATTTCAAAGGGGATTTCAGCTACACTCGATATTCTTCGCGCTGACTTGGAAGCGCGTGATGCACGGGACATATCCCGCAGCACCGCGCCTTTGAAGCCTGCCGTAGATGCCCGGTTACTGGACAACTCCGATCTTTCGATTGAACAATCGTCGAATTTGGTGTTGGACTGGTGGCAGGGTAAGCAGCCTTTTAAAGCCATTTGAGGGGCTTTTCCGGCCCACACCTGCCTTCTCGCGTCGCAATTGACGCACTGCAGAGGTGGTTCAACAAACGAACCGCGGCACCAGCCGCAATCAAAATGTCAGAATCTTTTGCCGCCCTATTTGAAGAGTCCCTACAACGCACAGAAATGCGCCCGGGCGAAGTCATCACTGCTGAAGTGGTGCGTATCGAACACAGTTTTGTTGTGGTTAACGCCGGCCTCAAGTCTGAAGCCTACGTGCCCCTGGAAGAATTCAAGAACGACAAGGGCGAACTCGAAGTCCAGGTCGGAGACTTCGTATCCGTGGCCATCGGCTCCATCGAAAACGGCTACGGCGACACCATCCTGTCGCGCGACACCGCCAAGCGTCTGGCTTCGTGGATGAGCCTGGAAAAAGCCCTGGAAACCGGCGAATTCGTCACCGGCACCACCAGCGGCAAGGTCAAGGGTGGTCTGACCGTGCTGGTCAATGGCATCCGCGCCTTCCTGCCGGGCTCCTTGGTCGACACCCGTCCCACCAAAGACCTGTCCCCGTACGAGAACAAGACCCTGGAATTCAAGGTCATCAAGCTCGACCGCAAGCGCAACAACGTGGTGCTGTCACGCCGTGCCGTGGTTGAAGCCTCGATGGGCGAAGAGCGCGCCAAACTGATGCAGACCCTCAAAGAAGGCTCTGTGGTGCATGGCGTGGTCAAGAACATCACCGAATACGGTGCTTTCGTCGACCTCGGCGGCATCGATGGTCTGCTGCACATCACCGACATGGCCTGGCGCCGGGTGCGTCACCCGAGCGAAGTGGTCACTGCTGGACAGGAAATCACCGCCAAGATCCTCAAGTTTGACACCGAGAAAAACCGCGTGTCACTGGGCCTTAAGCAAATGGGCGATGACCCTTGGATGGGCGTGAACCGCCGCTACCCCCAAGGCACGCGCATGTTTGGCAAGATCACCAACATCGCCGACTACGGCGCGTTTGTGGAACTCGAGCCCGGCATCGAAGGCCTGGTGCACGTGTCTGAAATGGACTGGACCAACAAAAACGTGGCGCCCAGCAAGATCGTGTCCCTGGGCGACGAGGTCGAGGTCATGGTGCTGGAGATTGACGAAGACAAGCGCCGTATCAGCCTGGGCATGAAGCAGTGCAAGGCTAACCCCTGGCAAGAATTTGCCCAGAACACCAAGCGCGGCGACCGCGTCAAGGGCCCGATCAAGTCGATCACCGACTTTGGCGTGTTCGTTGGTTTGGCTGCCGGCATCGACGGCCTGGTGCACCTCTCCGACCTGTCCTGGAACGAAGCCGGCGAAGCGGCCGTGCGCAACTACAAAAAGGGCCAGGACGTGGAAGCCATCGTGCTGGCCGTCGATGTGGACCGCGAACGCATCTCGCTGGGCATCAAGCAGCTGGACTCCGACCCGTTCACCACCTTTGCCTCCATCAATGACAAGGGCCAGGTTGTGACCGGCAAGGTTAAGACTGTGGACGCCCGTGGCGCCGAGATCGATCTGGGCGAAGACATCATTGGCTACCTGCGCGCCAGCGAAATCTCCCGCGACCGCGTCGAAGATGCCCGCAATGTGCTCAAAGAAGGCGACGAAATCACCGCTGTGGTGGTCAACGTGGATCGCAAGACCCGCAACATCCAGCTGTCGATCAAGGCCAAGGATGCCGCTGACCAAAGCGAAGCCATGGCCACCCTGAGCCAGGCCTCTGCGCGTGAAAACGCCGGTACCACCAGTCTGGGTGCCTTGCTGCGCGCCAAGCTCGACAACAACTAAGTCGAGAGCACTGGGCCAGGAACAGAGCGGCCGTGCGCATCGCGCACGGCTTGCTCGGCTAGGCACCTCACCATGACCCGCTCCGACCTCGTAGAAGAACTTGCGGCCCGCTTTGGCCAGTTGACACAGCGCGATGCGGAATTTGCTGTCAAGGCTATCCTTGATGCCATGAATGATGCGCTGGTGCGGGGCCACCGCATCGAGATTCGTGGTTTTGGCAGTTTCTCCATCAACCGCCGCCCCCCCCGCATGGGGCGCAACCCGCGCAGCGGCGAAAGTGTGGCCATACCGGAAAAAAAGGTTCCGCATTTCAAGCCTGGCAAGGCTCTGCGCGAAGCGGTTGATGCACGCACCGCCCTGCTTGAAAGCCAGCACAAGGTCTGATGACTTCACCATGAAACAACTTGCGGGCTTGCTCAAATGGGTGCTTAAGGCAGCCATTTTTTTTACGCTGTTTGCCTTTGCGCTGAACAACCAGCAAGACGCCACAGTGCATTTTTTCTTTGGAACCCAATGGCGCGCGCCGCAAGTGCTGGTGGTGTTGGCGGCCTTTGCCGCCGGTCTGGCCATCGGTGCCCTTGGCATGGTGCCTCGTTGGTGGCGCCAGCGCGTTGGCCAGCAGCGCACGGGCGCAGCCCCACCGACTGAGGTTGCCGGTCAATCGACCGTGAACCGGCCCGACGTGACTCTGCATGGACTTTGACCTAACCTGGACGCTGCTGGGTCTGCCCCTTGCGTTCGTGCTGGGTTGGCTGGCCTCGCGGTTCGATTTGCGGCAATTGCGCCTAGACAACCGCCAGGCGCCGAAAGCCTATTTCAAAGGGCTGAATTTTCTGCTCAACGAGCAGCAGGACCAGGCTATCGATGCGTTCATTGAGGCAGTGCAAAGTGACCCGGACACGTCGGAGCTGCATTTTGCGCTAGGTAACCTGTTCCGTCGGCGTGGCGAGTACGAACGCGCTGTGCGAGTCCATGAACACCTGCTGTCGCGTGGCGACCTAAGTCAACTGGACCGTCAGCGCGCCCAACATGCCCTGGCCCTGGACTACCTGAAAGCCGGTCTGCTTGACCGCGCCCAGGAGGCCTTGCTGAAGCTTGAAAACACGCCATTTGAAGCCCAGGCCCGATTGGCATTGCTGGCCAACCACGAACGCAGCCGTGACTGGGCCGAGGCTGCGTTAACAGCGCAAAAACTGGCGAAATCAAAACAGGGTAACTTTGATGGCCGGTTGGCGCACTACCTGTGCGAGCAGTCCGCCACCCTGCTCACCGCGCAACGCCCCGCAGAGGCCAAGGCCTTGTTGCTGCAGGCTATCGACACTGCGCCATCAGCGGCGCGGCCGCGCCTGGAGCTGGCACGGCTGACCGCCAGCGAAGGCGCGGCAGACCAGGCCTGCGATATTTTGCGGGCCTGCATCGAAGCGGCTCCGACAGCACTGCCACTGATCGCCGGTCCGCTGGCCGGCTATGGCATGGCTTGCGGCCAGGCTGAAGGGGTGCTGGAACTGCTGAAGACCCGTTATGCGCAAACCTACGCGCTGGATGTACTGGACGCCATCGTGCTGCTGGAGGCCAGCCTGCCTCAACCCAGCCCGAGCGCTCGGGACTGGTACGTGCGGCATCTGGAGCGGGAGCCCTCGCTGGTTGCTGCGGCCAAGTGGATTGCTGGCGAAAAATTAGAACATGAGCAATTTCATCCGCAGGTGCAGCGCGCGCTGGACCATGCCGTCAAGCCCCTGATGCGTTACCGGTGTGCCGCCTGCGGTTTTGAAGCGCGACAACATTTTTGGCAATGCCCGGGCTGCCAGGCCTGGGACAGCTACCCCGCACGGCGGATCGAGGAACTATGACTTTAAACTTGTGCGCATCATGGTGACACGAGAACAACTCCAAGGCGCCCGAGTTTTGGTCGTGGGCGACGTCATGCTGGACCGCTACTGGTACGGCAGCGTTGACCGCATTTCGCCAGAAGCCCCCGTACCGGTGGTGCGCATCACCCGTGAGGAAGAGCGCAACGGCGGCGCGGCCAATGTGGCCTACAACGTGGTGTCGCTCGGCGCCCAGGCCTCGTTACTGACCGTGGTCGGTGACGACGAGGCCAGTCGCAAGCTGGAGGCCCTGGTGGCCGGCACTGGCATTCGCACCCATTTTGGCCGGGACCCGGCCCTCAAGACCACGGTCAAGCTGCGCGTGATTGGGCGACAGCAGCAGCTGATTCGCCTTGATTTTGAGAACACCCCAAAAAACGAAGTGCTGGCCTCGCAGACCGCGGCCTTCCAGCACTTGCTGGCTGAGCACGATGTGGTCTTGTTTTCAGACTATGGCAAGGGCGGCCTGGCGCACGTGAGCGACATGATTGCCAGCGCCCGCGCTGCCGGCAAGCCGATTTTGATCGACCCCAAGGGCAGCGATTACTCCCGCTACCGTGACGCGACCGTGATCACCCCGAATCGGGCCGAACTTCGTCAGGTCATCGGCCCCTGGACGGACGAGGCCGAGCTGCAGCGCAAATGCCAGGCACTGCGAGAGCAGCTTGGGCTGGGCGCGCTGCTGCTGACCCGCAGCGAGGAAGGCATGACCCTTTTTGATACGCAGGGCCCGGCGCATGTCAGCGCCCAGGCGCGTGAAGTGTTCGATGTCACTGGCGCAGGCGACACCGTGATCGCCACCATGGCGGTGCTGGTGGCCGCTGGTCTCAGCCTGCGGGAGGCCCTGCCCCTGGCCAACCGGGCCGGAGGTCTGGTAGTGGGCAAATTCGGCACGGCTGCCGTCACCTATGAGGAGTTATTCGCATGACCCGCATCGTTGTCACCGGCGCCGCCGGCTTTATTGGCAGCAACATCATCCGTGGCCTGAACGCCCGAGGTATTGACGATGTGATTGCTGTCGATGACTTGACCCTGGGCGACAAGTTCCGCAACTTGGCCGACCTGCAAATTGCCGACTATGTGGATGCAGGTGTTTTTTATGAAGATTTTGCCCACGGCGGTTACGGCCAGGTTGAGGCCGTGTTCCATGAGGGCGCCTGCAGCGACACCATGGAGAGCAACGGCAAGTACATGATGGACAACAACTACAGCCTGTCTTGCAGCCTGTTCCATTCCTGCCAAAAGCGTGGTGCGCGTCTGTTGTACGCCTCCAGCGCAGCCACTTACGGCGGCTCAGACACTTTCCGTGAAGAACCAGCTTTTGAGCGTCCGCTGAATGTCTACGGCTACTCCAAGCTGTTGTTTGACCAACGCATGCGGCGCGAATGCGGTGCCGACTTCAAGCGCTCGGTGCTGGGCAAGACGGGGCAGGTGGTGGGGTTTCGGTACTTCAATGTCTATGGCCCGCATGAGCAGCACAAGGGCCGCATGGCCAGCGTGGCATTTCACCAGTTCCACCAGTTTGAGGCTGAAGGGCGGGTCAAGCTGTTTGGCGAGTACGGCGGCTACAGCCCCGGCGCCCAGATGCGCGACTTTGTCTTTATTGACGATGTCGTAGCAGTCAACCTGTGGTTCTTTGACCACCCCGGCATTTCGGGCATCTTCAACCTGGGCAGCGGCCGCGCCCAGCCCTTTAACGACGTGGCCACCGCCGTGGTTAACACCCTGCGCCAGCAGCGCGGCGAATCCGCCCTGACCCTGGACGAACTGGTCGCGGCCGAACTGATCGAGTACGTGCCTTTTCCGGATGCACTGCGTGGCAAGTACCAGTGCTACACCCAGGCCGACCTGGCGGCGCTACGCGCCACCGGCTGCAGCCATACCTTTGCCAATGTTCAAACCGGGGTGGCAAAGTACGTGCGCTGGCTGGCAGAATCTGGCAAGCATTGAAACCGCCCGACTCAGCCCTTCACCCCATTCACCCCAATCCCCTCACCACTCACCACTCACCACCCGCCACCGGAGTTAGACCATGTTGAAAAAAATCCTTTCTGTGTTTTTGATGCTGTTCGCCGCCGCCAGTTTTGCGGCGGTTGATGTCAACAAGGCCAATGCGGCCGAGTTGGACAGCATCAAAGGCGTTGGCCCAGCCATGTCGACCCGGATTCTGGCCGAACGCAAGAAAAGCAACTTCAAAGACTGGCCCGACTTCATCGCCCGCGTCAAAGGCGTGGGCGAGGCCACCGCCGCCAAGTTGTCCAAGGAAGGCCTGACGGTCAACGGTACTGAGTTCAAGGGTCCTACAGCTGCCAAGGCAGAGCCGGCCAAACCGGCGGCGAGTGCGGCCAAAAAGTAAATCCGGGCGCTACGCCAGAGAAAAGCTGGACGCGACCGGAGTCATGGTGCGCCACTGAGCCGTTCGGCCATGCGGGTTTGCCAGCCTGGGCCTGTGGCCCGCCATTGCTCAATCACGTCGACAGGCAAGCGGATAGAAATCAACTTGCGCGGGTTGGCGGACACAGGCCGCCCGCCTCGGCGGACGATGGCGCGGGCGAGCATGGCCTCATCCAGTTCAGGCAGTTCGTCATAGTCGCCCTCACCAATGGGGCGAGCATCGACCCGCCCCAGGTCAGATGTCAAGGAACGCTGCAATCCGAGTTTTTTCGCGTTCATTTGCTTTCCTGATACTAAAAATCCGAATCGATCCGTTTGACCACATCGCTTGCTGCAGAGGCCACACCCAAATCAAAGTCGATCATCAGATCGGCCAGTTGCTGCACGTCAATCAGGACTACCTTGGTGTCGATGCGCGTCGCGTAGTCGGCAGCGTCGGCGGTATCGCTGGATGTGGTGATGAACACGCCTTTCTTGGCCCGTTGCCCCTGTAGCGCACCGACGAACTTCTGGATGAAGGGGTCAGCACACATCCACCGTGCCATACCCGCCCCCACCCGGCGTAGCCACCTCAAACACATCGCCGGGCTGCATCTGCACCTGGCCGATGTGGCCCAGGGTTTCGATGCGGCCGTCGGCGCGCAGCACGCGGTTGGTTCCGACTTGGCCGGCTTGGCCGCCGGCCATGCCGAAGGCGCCGTGGGTGCGGCCGTTGGACAGGATGCTGGCGGTCATGGGTTCCAGGAATCGGATGCGCCGCACGCCGCCGTCACCGCCGCGCCAGCGCCCGGCACCGCCCGAGCCCGGGCGAATCTCGTAGCTGTCCAGCCGCACCGGGAAGCGGAACTCCAGCACCTCGGGGTCGGTCAGGCGCGAGTTGGTCATGTGCGTCTGGACCACGCTGGTGCCGGCAAAGCCCTCGCCCGCGCCAGAGCCACCCGCAATCGTCTCGTAATACTGGTAGCGCGCGTTGCCAAAGGTGAAATTGTTCATGGTGCACTGGCTGGCCGCCATCACGCCCAGTGCGCCCAGCAGCGCGTTGGTGATGCAGGTGGAGGTCTCGACATTCCCGGCCACCACCGCCGCCGGCGGGTTGGGGTTGAGCATGGAGCCGGGCGGGATGATGACCTGCAGCGGCTTGAGACAACCCGCATTGAGGGGGATGTCGTCGTCCACCAGCGCACGAAACACGTACAGCACGGCCGCCATGCAGACGGCGGTGGGCGCGTTGAAGTTGTTGTCCAGCTGTGCCGAGGTGCCGGTGAAATCAATCACCGCACTGCGCTGCGCGGCGTCCACACGAATGGCCACACAGATCTGGGCGCCGTTGTCCAGCGGCAGGGTGAACTGGCCGTCTTTGAGGCGGGTGATGACGCGGCGCACCGACTCCTCGGCGTTGTCCTGCACGTGGTGCATGTAGGCCTGCACCAGGTCAAGCCCGAAGTGGGCCACCATCTTGTGCAGCTCCTGCACGCCTTTTTCGTTGGCGGCAATCTGGGCCTTGAGGTCGGCCAGGTTCTGCGCCGGGTTGCGGGCGGGATAGGGCCCGCTGGCCAGCAGCGCCAGCAGCTCGGCCTCGCGGAGCACGCCCTGGTCAACCAGCTTGACGTTGTCGATCTGCACGCCCTCCTCCTCGATCGCCTTGGAGAACGGCGGCATAGAGCCGGGCGTGATGCCGCCTACATCGGCATGGTGACCGCGCGAGCCCACAAAAAAGGTGGCGCGACCGTCCAGGTAAACCGGGGTGATGACGGTGATGTCAGGCAAGTGGGTGCCACCGTGGTAGGGGTCATTGAGCACAAACACGTCGCCCGGCTGCATGTTGGCGGCGTTGTCGCGCACCACGGTCTTGATGCTCTCGCCCATGGAGCCCAGGTGCACCGGCATGTGCGGCGCGTTGGCGATCAGGTTGCCGGCGGCGTCGAACAGCGCGCAGCTGAAGTCGAGCCGCTCCTTGATGTTGACCGAGTGGGCGGTGTTTTGCAGCTGCAGGCCCATCTGCTCGGCGATGTTCATGAACAGGTTGTTGAACACCTCCAGCAACACCGGGTCGACCGTGGTGCCGGCCGCCAGGCGGGTGGTCCGAGGGCTGCGGCGCTCCAGCACCAGGTGGTCCAGCGCCGTCAGGCGCGCCTGCCAGCCGGGCTCAACCACGGTGGTGGCGTTTTTCTCGGCAATCACGGCCGGCCCGTCGATCACGTCGCCGGGTTGAAGGTCTTCACGCACCAGCAGTGACGCGGCTTGCCACTGGCCGTCGCAGTACATGCGCAGCGTCTCGCGCACAGCGCCACTGGCCTGAAGGTCGCGCGGGGGGTGCATCGCGTGGCGTGGCTCAGCCGGGGCGTCGCCGGCCAATACCGCCTCTACTGAGACAGCCTCTACCACCAGGGGCTTGCCCTGCATCAAAAAGGCAAAGCGCTGGCGGTAGGCTGCTTCAAACCGGGTCTGGATCTGGGTCACCAACTCTTCCGGCCGCGCGCCAGCGGTCAGATCGGGGCAGGCCACGACCAGCGCAGAGTCGCTGCCCTGGTAGCGCACATGCACCCGACGCAGCACGCGGGCCACGCCTTCACCAAAGGGTTGGCGCGCCAGGTCGGCCAGGGCGACGGCGGCCAATGCGTCGAGTTGAGCCACTGTCTGCGGAATGGCCGCTGGCTGGAGCTGTGTCTCTACCGCCTGCTGCCGGCTCACGCTCTGATCGGCCAGGCCCATGCCATAGGCGCTGAGCACACCGGCCAGCGGGTGCACCAGGATGCGCGTCATGCCCAGCGCGTCGGCCACCAGGCAGGCATGCTGGCCGCCAGCGCCGCCAAAGCAATGCAAGGTGTAGCCAGTGACGTCGTAGCCGCGAGCCACCGATATTTTCTTGATGGCATTGGCCATCTGCTGCACCGCGATGCGGATGAAGCCCTCGGCCACCTGCTCGGCCGGCTGGCCGGTCTGCTTCGCCAGCGCGGCAAAGCCGGCTTCGGCGGCTTCAAAACTCAGAGCCTCATTGGCCTGCGGGCCAAACACCTTGGGAAAATACGCCGGCACCAGTTTGCCCAGCATCACGTTGGCGTCGGTCACGGTCAGCGGGCCGCCCCGGCGGTAACTGGCCGGGCCGGGGTTGGCGCCGGCACTTTGCGGCCCGACACGAAAGCGCGCGCCATCAAACGCCAGGATGGAGCCGCCGCCAGCCGCCACGGTGTGGATGCTCATCATGGGCGCGCGCATGCGCACGCCGGCCACCTGGGTTTCGAACTCGCGCTCAAACTCGCCGGCAAAGTGCGACACGTCGGTGGAGGTGCCGCCCATGTCAAAGCCGATCACACGCACTGCGGCGTCGGGAGCAACCGCCTGGCCGGACTCGGTCAGCGCCAACTGCGCGGTGCGCGCCATGCCGACAATGCCGCCAGCCGGACCGCTGAGGATGGCGTCCTTGCCGGCAAACTGGCCGGCCCCGGTCAGACCGCCCGAGGACTGCATGAAAAACAGCGGCACGCCCGGCATTTCGGCCGCCACCTGGGCCACATAGCGCCGCAGAATGGGCGACAAATAGGCGTCCACCACCGTGGTGTCGCCGCGGCTCACAAACTTCATCAGGGGGCTGGTCTCGTGCGAGGTGCTGATCTGCGTGAAGCCCACCGCCTGCGCCAACCGCTTGGCCGCCTGCTCGTGGGCGGTGTAGCGGTAGCCGTGCATAAAAACAATGGAAACTGCCCTCAGCCCTTGCTGATATTGGGTTTCTAGCTCCTTTTTTAGGAGTAACTCGTCTAACTGCTGAAGTATCTCACCATGGGCGCCGACCCGCTCGTGCGCCTCCACAACGGCGCTGTACAAGAGCTCAGGCAACTGGATGTGCCGGTCAAAAATACGGGGTCGGTTTTGGTAGGCGATGCGCAGTGCATCAAGAAAACCGCGCGTGGTGACCAGCAGCGTGGGCTCGCCTTTTCGCTCCAGCAGTGCGTTGGTGGCCACTGTGGTTCCCATCTTGACGCAGACCACCTGCTCAGGCGTGACCGGCTGGCCTGGCTTTAGGCCGAGCAGGTGGCGGATACCGGCCACAGCGGCGTCGCGGTACTGCTCGGGGTTGTCGCTGAGCAGCTTGTGGGTGAGCAGCGTGAAACTGCCGTCAGGCTCCGACCGGCGGCCGATCACGTCGGTGAAGGTGCCGCCCCGGTCGATCCAGAATTGCCAACGCTGAATGTGGTCGTGTGTCATGGGTTGTCCGGTTTAGAGGCTGGCGGCCGAGCGGGCGGCCTGGTCGTAAATTCCGGACAGCAGGCGCAGCAAACGGGCGAGCTCGCCAATGTCGCGGTTAAGCGCATCATCGGCATTGAGCGCGTCGATCAGGCAGGATTCCCGTATCTCGCGGTAGCGCTCAACAAACTGCCGGCCCAGATCGGTGGCGGCGTAGGTCACCTCCTTGCCGTTTTTGCTGGATGCGACCACGCCCAGGGCCTGCAACTTCTTGAGTGCATAGTTGATCAGGTGGGTGTCTTCCACGTTC
Organism: Comamonas sp. lk; assembly: GCA_945925985.1. Lineage (GTDB taxonomy): Bacteria > Pseudomonadota > Gammaproteobacteria > Burkholderiales > Burkholderiaceae_C > Rhodoferax. Next base: position 18,825 of record CAMELV010000025.1, read on the forward strand.
ATGATGAAGCAAATATCGGCCAGCCGCTTGTCGCGTGCCCGGTGGGTCACATGGTGTAGCACCAACACATCGAGCGGCGTCAGGTCTTTCAGGCCAGCCGCACTCATACAGTGCGCAATCCAGCGGTGGAAGGCGTTGCCGGCGACGATCAGGCCAAACTCGAATTCGCTCATCTCGGCACTGTGCGGTGACACCAGGTGGGCGGAGGAGACGATGGGCGCAGCCTGTTGCGACGGCTCGAGTTGGCATTCTTGTTGCATTAATTAATTGTAGGCAAATCAACAATGATTCATAGACAAATTGTTAACGTTTAGGGAAAACACCGATCTGTGCCTTGTGAATCCGCCTTACATTCAAGGCCCCTGACCTGTCTGTGGAGTTTTATTGACATGTCCTCCCGTCGTGACCTGGCCGCCTGAGCCAATTCGCCGTTAAGCCAACATGCTGCCGGTGATCGCCATCTGCATCGGTGCCAGTCTGGGCGCGCTGGCGCGCTGGGGCTTGGGCCAGTGGCTCAACCCGGTCGCCCTGTTGCCGATGGGCACGCTGGCGGCCAACCTGCTGGGCGGCTACCTGGTGGGCATTTGCGTGGCGGTGTTCAGCGCCCTGCCCCAGCTTGACCCGGTCTGGCGGCTGGCGCTGGTGACCGGTTTTTTGGGTGCGCTCACCACGTTCTCGAGCTTTTCGGCCGAGGTAGTGGCCATGCTGATGCAGCAGCGCTACGCCCTGGCGCTCGGCACCGCCGCCCTGCACCTGCTGGGCTCGCTGCTGCTGACGGTGGCCGGCATCAAGACTGCTACGCTATTGATAGCTTAAACCCCAATAACGACGGGGCTTGGAGGCTTATTTAGTACCTGAATTCGAGCCGTCGTTACCAGTGACGACAGGGAATACATGGATCCCCGGTCGTGGCCGGGGATGGCGAGAGCTGGGTCGGAGATGACGAGAGCTGGGTCGGGGATGACGCGCGACGCGCCGGGGATGTCAGGGTGCCGCTGGCACGCCGCAGACCAGCAGGCCGGAGTCGTTGGCGCTGATGGCCAGATCATTTTTGGCGTGGGCCACGTCCATGTCGCGCGGCAGCGCCACGCCATTCTTCACTGCCAGAATCTCGGCCATGATGCTCACCGCGATCTCCGGCGGGGTTTTGCTACCGATGTAGATACCGATCGGGCCGCGCAGGCGGTCCAGGCCAGCCTCGGTTTGCTCAAAGTGCTCGATCATGCGCTGCCGGCGCGCCTCGTTGTTGCGCCTTGAGCCAATGGCACCGACATAAAAGGCCTCGGTCTGAAGGGCCTCCAACAGGGCCAGATCATCGAGCTTGGGATCGTGTGTGAGTGCCACCACACAGGTCCGTCGGTCAGCACGAAAAGCCTGCACCACGTCGTCGGGCATGTCTTTCAAGACCGTCACGCCGACCACCGACCAAGAGCGGGCGTACTCCTCGCGCGGGTCACACACTGTGACCGCAAAGCCGCTGAACAGCGCCATGGTGGCCAAGTACTCGGTTAGTTGGCCAGCGCCAATCAACAGCATGCGGAATTCGGGGCCAAAGGTATTGACCAGGGCTTGTGCATCCAGGGTCAGGTCAGCCGGCGCGGCACTGGCAGCCAAAGCAACCGCACCATCGGCCAGTTGCATCGTGCGGCGCACCAGTTGCCCGCTGCCGAGCGCCTGCACCAGCTCGACCAGGCTGGCGGCATCGGGGTCAAATTCCAGCAACAGTTCCAGCGTGCCGCCGCAGGGCAGGCCAAAGCGGTGGGCCTCGTCGGCGCTGATGCCGTACTTCACCAAGCGCGGCGGGCCGGCAGGGATGTCTTGTTCGCCCTCCGCCGGGGCCGCTCCCGCGCTGGCGTAAGCCCGGGTGAAGCGGTAGATCAGGTCGTCTTCAATGCAACCGCCTGAGACGGAACCCACCACCGAACCGTCCTGACACAGGGCCATGATGGAGCCCACCGGGCGAGGCGACGAACCCCAGGTGCGTACCACTGTAGCCAGCAGCGCCCGTTGCCCGGCCAGGCGCCAGTCACGCAGGGTGCGCAACACCATCACATCGATATTTTCCATGGCCGCGCCAGTGTCTTTGGCTGCAGATCGCTTAGCGCGACAGCCAGTAGATGGCGCCGATCACCGCAACGGCGACCGCACCCCATACCCAGAACGGCACCGCCTTGGCTGGCACTGTCGGCGCCGCCGGCGTTGCCGCCGTGACTTTTTCAGCATAGGCTTGGGGGTACTGGCGCTGCATCTCAGCGTCAAAGCGCTTGAAAAAATCTTCGGCCATGGATTTGGCGGCACCGTCGATCAGGCGCTGGCCCAGTTGCGCCACCTTGCCGCCCACCGAGGCGTGCACGGTGTAGCTGAGCAAATGGCCCTCAGCATTGGGGGCCAGCAGCACTTTGGCGTTACCCTTGCCAAAGCCGGCCGGGCCGCCTTGCCCTTCAAACGAGATGGTGTAGCTCTCGGGCGCCTTGATGTCGCTCAGCGCGATCTTGCCGGTGAATTTGGCCGAAACAGGCCCGATTTTGACGGCCATACCGATCGCATACTGGTTTTCCCCAGTGGACTCGACCCGGTCACAACCGGGAATACAGGTCTTGAGCACCTCGGGGTTGTTGAGCGCATCCCAGGCCTGTTGTTGGGTGATGGCGAGTTGGCGGCTGCCTTGCATGTCCATGGGGATGATCCTGTTGTGATGGGTGTTAGGGTGTATTTTCGCGCAGAGGGTGGCTTAGCGTTTCATCAAGGCAGCCAAACTGGCCGCCAGATCATCAAGCCGGCTGAGGTTATGCACCGCCACCATGCCATGCGCCTCCTTGTGCAGTACAGCCGCCCCCTGCGCCAGCGGAGCATAGCCCTCAAAGCGCAGCAGAGGGTTGAGCCATAACAAGCGACGGCTGCGCCGGCGCAGCCAGCCCAGCTCCTGCGCCAGTTGCTCGGGTTCTCCGGTGTCCAGCCCATCGGTGATCAACAGCACCAGCGTGCGTCGCCCCACCAAGCGCCGGGCATGTCGCTGGCGCAGCGCCATCAACGACTCACCCAGTTGGGTGCCGCCGGCGAAGTCTTCGATCAAGACGCTGGCCTGGGCCAGCATGGCGTCGGTGTCGGCCAAGCGGAAAGCTGGCGTCAGGTCAGTCAGCTGCGTGCCGAAGGCAAACACGTCTCGGCGCGGGTGACGACGGGTGGCCGCATGCAAAAAAGACAACAACAGACGTGAGTAGCGCTCCATAGAGCCCGACACATCCACCAGCACCAGCAGCGGCAGCGGCTGGCGGCAGCGCTGCAGCCTGGGCAATTCCATGGGCTCACCACCGGTGCGCACCGCCGAACGCATCACGCCCGCCCAATGCAATTGGCTGCCGCGCTCGCCCGGCCGGGTGCGACGCGAATCAAATTCAGGCAGTGGCAGGCGGATGTCTCGGGCCAGGCGCTCCACCAGCCGGTATTCGGCGGCCGACAGGGCGTTGAAGTCAGCGTGCTTGAGGCGCTGCTGGACACTGGCCGTCATGGCGGCGTCAAAGTCGACTTTTTGGTCTTCCTGCTTGGGCTGGACCTGCTGGCCAAAGGCTTTTTGAGGGGTCAGGGCCTCGCGCACCCGGGGGCGCCGCTTGCTGGGCTCAGCCTTGCCCTCGGCGCTTGGAAGCAGTTGCGACAACAGCTTATGCGCCAGGTTAGGGTTACGAAAAAAGGCTTCGAACAGCTCGCGAAATACATCACGGTCCTGCTCGCGGCTGACCAGCACCGCCTCCATCGCGGCGGACAGGTCAGACCGGTCGTCCAGACCGACCGCCAGCGCGGCCTCGGCTGCCAGTGCGATGCGTGAGCTGTCAACCCGCACCCCGGCACGGCGCAGGGTACGTCCAAAGGCCGACAGGTTGTCGGCGAGCTTACCGGTGCGCGCGTCGCCAAGTTGCATGCGCTTCAGCCCTGCGCGTCGGGCTCGGGGCGAAGCAGGTCCTGCGCCATGTCCCTGGTCAGGGCCGCCACGTCTTCGCGTTGCTTGAACAAAATGCCCGCCGTGTCTGACATCACCTCGGGGTCCAGCACCAGGGTGTCCAGCGCGATCAGGGCCTTGGCCCACTCCACGCTTTCAGCGATGCCGGGCGCACGCTGGAAAGCGCTGGTAAAGGGCTGGCTGCGCAGGCGTGTGACCACCTGGGCGACCTGGGCCGACAGGTCGTCCGAGGCCTGCGGCACCTGCGCCCGCACGATGGCCAGCTCGCGGTCGCGGTCGGGGTAATCCAGCCAGTGGTAGAGGCAGCGGCGCTTGACCGCGTCGTTCAACTCGCGGGTGCGGTTGCTGGTGAGGATGGTCACCGGGCTGACCTGTGCACGCACTGTGCCCAGCTCAGGGATGCTGACCTGGTACTCGCCCAGGTACTCCAGCAAAAAGGCCTCAAAGGGCTCATCGGCCCGGTCCACCTCGTCGATCAGCAGCACGGCGCCAGGCGCCGGGGTTTGCAGCGCCTGCAGCAGAGGCCGGCTGATCAGGTAGCGCGGTTGGTACACCTCGCGCTCCACTTGGGCCACATCGGCCTCGCGGCCCTGCGCGGCACGCATGTGCAGCAACTGGGCGGCGTAGTTCCATTCGTACAGGGCTTCGCGCTGTTCCAGACCGTCGTAGCACTGCAGGCGCAGCAACTCCCGGCCCAGCACTTTGGCCAGGGCCTTGGCGAGTTCGGTCTTGCCGACGCCCGGCTCGCCTTCGAGCAAGAGTGGGCGCTGCAGCTTAAGCGCCAAAAAAACAGCCGTGGCCAGCCTGCGGTCGGCGTAGTAACCGGCTGCCTCAAGTGCAGCCACCAGGGCATCAATACTGGAAAAATTGGACATCTCGGACACCATAAAAAAAGCCCCGCGTCGGACAACACGGGGCCTGCAGGACGAGGTTAATCAGCCGAGCAGTTTAGCCACTGCGCGCTGAGTCTGCACGCTGATCAGGTTGGCACGGTAAGCGGCAGACGCGTGAATGTCGGCATTGAGCTCGGAGGCGTCAATCGCCACACCAGCCGCCGAGGCCACGGTAAAGCTGCTGTTCAGGGCAGCTTCCAGGCCACTGTGGCGGCACACGCCCTGGCCGGCACCGGTGATGGCCACCCGCACGCCGGCATCGGTTTGCGCCACAAAGACGCCCACCAAAGCAAAACGCGAGGCCGGCTGCACAAACTTCATGTAGACCGCCCGTTTGGGGATAGGGAAGCTGATCGCGGTGATCAGTTCGCCTTCGGCCAGCGCTGTGGTGAACATACCCTGAAAGAAGTCATCCGCCGCAATTTTGCGCGAGGTGGTGTGCACCGTAGCGCCCAGCCCCAGCACGGCGCTGGGGTAGCAGGCTGCCGGGTCGTTGTTGGCCACTGAGCCGCCCAGCGTGCCCATCGCGCGCACCTGACGGTCCCCAATATGGTCCGCCAAGTCGGCAAGTCCGGGGATCAGGGCTTTCACATCGGCGTTGTTGGCCACGTCGATGTGACGCGTCATGGCACCAATCACAAGGGCATTGCCCTCGCGGCAGATACCGGTCAGCTCGGCAATGCCGGCCAGATCCACCAATTGGCCAGGCTGCGACAGGCGCAGTTTCATGGAGGCCAGCAGGGTTTGCCCGCCGGCCAGCACTTTGGCGCCGCTGGCGGCGAGTTGGTTGGCGGCCGCCAGGGTGCTGGGCCGCTCCAGGGTGAATGGGTACATGGTATGGGTCCTCTGTCTTGATCGGTTGCTGTGCTTATTTGGCGGCCTGGATGGCTTCCCAGACCCGGCTGGCGGAGGCCGGCATGTCGAGCTCTGTGACACCCACGCTCTTGAGCGCGTCCAACACGGCGTTGATGACCGCCGGTGGCGAGCCGATGGCACCGGCCTCGCCGCAACCCTTGGTACCCAGAGGGTTGTGGGTGCAAGGTGTGCAGATGGTGTCGATCTTGAAATCGGGGAAATCGTCGGCGCGCGGCATGGCGTAATCCATGAACGAACCGGTCAGCAATTGGCCGGTTTCGCGGTCATAAACGCAGTTTTCAATCAGCGCCTGGCCGATACCCTGCACCAAGCCGCCGTGCACCTGGCCTTCGACAATCATCGGGTTGATGATGGTACCGAAATCATCCACAGCAGTGAATTTGTCGACCCGGGTGGTGCCGGTGGCGGGGTCGATTTCAATTTCACAGATGTAGGTGCCGGCCGGGAAAGTGAAGTTGGTCGGGTCGTAAAACGCGGTTTCGTTCAGCCCCGGCTCCAGCTTGTCCAGCGGGTAGTTGTGTGGCACGTAGGCGGTCAGCGCCACCTGCCCGAAGGTCACCTTTTTGTCGGTCCCCTTGATGGTGAATTCGCCGTTGGCGAAATCGACGTCAGCGTCGCTGGCCTCCATCAGGTGAGCCGCAATCTTTTTGGCCTTGGTCTCAATTTTGTCCAGCGCCTTCATGATCGCTGCGCCGCCAACCGAAATCGACCGTGAGCCGTAGGTCCCCATGCCAAACGGCACGCGCCCGGTGTCGCCGTGCACCACGTCCACGGCGTCCACGGCGATACCCAGCCTGGCTGCGACCACCTGGGCAAAAGTGGTTTCATGACCTTGGCCATGGCTGTGGGAGCCTGTGAACACGGTCACGCTGCCGGTTGGGTGAACGCGGATCTCGCCGCACTCAAACAAACCGGCGCGAGCGCCCAGCGCCCCAGCGATGTTGCTGGGCGCAATGCCGCAGGCCTCGATGTAGCTGGAGTAACCAATGCCGCGCAGCAGGCCTTTGGCGGCACTGGCAGATTTACGCATCTCGAAACCGGCCACATCAGCCAGCGCCTCAGCCTTGTCCATGCAGCCGCGGTAGTCGCCCACGTCGTACTGCAGGGCCACCGGCGTCTGGTAGGGCCAGCTGTTGATGAAATTGCGCTTGCGTATTTCGTCCTGCGACAACCCCAGCTCCCAGCCGCAGCGCGTCACCAAACGCTCCACCAGGTAGGTGGCCTCGGGCCGGCCTGCGCCCCGGTAGGCATCCACCGGCACCGTGTTGGTGAACCAGGCATCGACCTCGACGTAAATCTGCGGGCAGGTGTACTGCCCGGCCAGCAGCGTGGCGTACAGAATGGTAGGCACTGCCGTGGAGAAGGTGGACAGGTAGGCGCCCAGGTTGGCGTCGGTGTGCACCCGCATCGCCAGGAACTTGCCGTCTTTGTCCATCGCCATTTCGGCGTGGCTGACGTGGTCGCGGCCATGGGCATCGGTCAGGAAAGACTCGGAGCGCTCGCAGGTCCACTTGATGCTGCGATTGACCTGCTTGGCAGCCCAGGTCAGGGCAACGTCCTCGGCATACAGGTAAATCTTGGAGCCAAAGCCGCCACCCACGTCAGGCGCAATAACACGCACTTTGTGCTCGGGCAGGCCCAGCACAAAAGCGGTCATCAAAAGGCGCTCAACGTGTGGGTTCTGGTTAGACACGTGCAGCGTGTACTCTTCCGTGGCACGGCTGTAGCTGCCGATCGCAGCCCGCGGCTCCATGGCGTTGGGCACCAAACGGTTGTTGACCAGGTCGAGCTTGGTGATATGGGCCGCGTTGGCAAACGTGGCGTCCACCTGGGCCTTGTCGCCCAGAGTCCATTTGTAGCAGTGGTTATCTGGCGCCACCTCGTGCAGCGGCGCCGCTTTGGCAGCGTCACGCACATCGACGACGGCGCTCAGGGGCTCGTAATCCACATCCACGGCTTCAGCAGCGTTTTTAGCCTGCTCCAGCGTCTCGGCAATCACCATCGCCACTTGGTCGCCCACGTGGCGGGCCCGGCCCAAAGCCAGCACCGGGTGAGGTGGCTCTTTCATGGGCGAGCCGTCGGGGTTGTTGATCAGCCAGCCGCAAGGCAGGCCACCCATCTTGCCCTCGAGGTCCTTACCGATGAAAATTTTCACTACGCCGGGCATGGCGTTGGCACGGGTCAGGTCAATGCCCTTGATCAGCGCGTGCGCGTGCGGGCTACGAACAAACACGGCATAGCTCTGGGCCGCAAAGGTGATGTCGTCGGTGTATTGGCCAGCCCCGGTGAGAAAGCGGTAGTCTTCCTTGCGGCGGACAGCTTCGCCAATGTGCGGCAGTTTGGAGAAATCAGATGCACCCATGAAGCTTCCCCCTTAATTAGCAGCCATGGCCGCCTGGCCCTGCTGCACGGATTTGACGATGTTTTGATAACCAGTGCAACGGCAGATGTTGCCCTCCAGCAAGGCGCGGATCTCGGTGGCGTCGGCCTTGGGATGGTGGTTGCACAAATCAACTGCGCTCATGACCATGCCGGTGGTGCAGTAGCCGCACTGCAGGCCGTGGCACTCTTTGAATGCGGCTTGCATCGGGTGCATGGTGCCATCAGCATCAGCCAGCCCTTCGATGGTGGTGATCTCTGACCCAGCGACCTGGGCCACCAGCACATTACAGGATTTGATCGAGCGGCCATCCTTGATGACGGTACAGGCACCGCATTGGGCCGTGTCGCAGCCGACATGGGTGCCGGTCAGTTTGAGGTGTTCGCGCAGCACCTGCACCAGCAAAGTATGTGGGGGGACGTCAACCGCCGTGGCTTTGCCGTTGACCTTGAATTGAACCTGCATGAATTCTTCTCCGTTTCGCGCGTTATTGAAAAACCTAGGGGGATTATTTCCTGCCAATGGCAGGCCCCTTCTAGGGAAAACCCTGGTTTTCATGCGCTGACGCAAAACAATCCATCTTAGGCCGCCGCCGCCCAGCGACGCCAGCCTACCAACCGTTGCGAATTTTAGATTCGAACTCGGCCAGTGGCAGGGGTCGACTGAACAAATAGCCCTGGTATGCGGCGCAACCATTCCGCTCCAGAATGGCGCGATTGACCTCGGTTTCCACCCCTTCGGCCACCACCTCCAGGCCGAGCGCCGTGGCCATGGCAATGATGGTCTGCACCACGATCATGTCATTCGGGTCATCCGCCACGTTTTTGATGAAGGACTTGTCGATTTTGAGTTGCCTAAGCGGCAAACGACTCAGGTTGGTCAGTGAGGACAGCCCGGTGCCAAAATTGTCCACTGCAATCGAAAAACCCAGGGTCTGGACCTGCTGTACTTTGGCGACCACCGATTCGGGCTCCTTGTTGACCAGGCGCTCGCTCAGCTCAATTGTCAGATTGCGCGGGTCAAAAGCACCCAGAACCTGCAGTTCCCGGAGCCGATCCACAAAATCAGGCTGCATGAATTGCAGGGCGCTGATATTGACGGCCAATCGCAAATGACGCATGCTGGCTTGGTCTTTCCAGCTGGCCAGTTGCCGGCACGCCGACTCCAGAACCCAGGCGCCAATAGGCAGGATCAAGCCGGTTTCCTCGGCAGCCATGATGAATTCACTCGGCATCAGCAGCCCGCGCTGCGGGTGTTGCCAGCGCAATAGCATTTCCGCTCCGAGCAGTTGCCCAGGCAAATTCACCAACGGCTGAAGGTGGAGGACGAATTGCTTGTCTGTGAGGGCGTGGCGCAAATCCGACTCAAGCTGGGTCCGCACCGCCAGGTTGCGCTGCATCTCTGGCTCAAAAAACACCACCCGATTGCGCCCGCCAAACTTGGCCTGGTACATGGCTGTATCGGCACGCTGCAGCAGCATGCCGAAGGTCGAATCCGAACCAGAAAACAGCGCCACCCCCATACTTGCACTGACAAAAAACTCGCTGGCGCCCACCGAAAACGACTGCTCCAGCCCTAGCCGGCACTTTTCAGCAATACTTTCAGCCTGCAGTGCGGCGTGGGCCGGGTCCACGCTGAGCCCTTCCAACACCAGCACAAACTCGTCACCGCCCTGGCGGGCGACAGTGTCCCCCAGTCTGACACAGGCGCGCAGGCACTCCGCAGCCTTGACCAGCAACGCGTCACCCGCCGCATGGCCGCAAGTGTCATTGACCAGTTTGAAATTGTCCAGGTCCACAAACACGATAGCGCCGCGGAAACCATTGCGCGAACTGCTGACCAGCGCCTGTTCGATCCGGTCCTGCAACAGGCGCCGGTTGGGCAAGCCAGTCAATTCGTCAAAAAAAGCCAGGTGGTGGATTTTCTTATCGGCCAAGCGGCGGTCCGACACATTTCGCAACAGTGCCACCACATGCCGCCCATCGACCCCGGTGACCGTGATTTCAAGATCCACCCAGTCGCCGTTGCGGTGCCGATGCCGAGTTTCGAAAGTTTGGCGTCCGCTGTTCAGGATGCCACTGATCTGAGCTTGAATTTGCTCGGTTCTCGCCACCGCCTCGAAATCAGCGATTGACATCAGCATCACTTCGTCTCGGGTGTAGCCCATCATGCGGCAGTAACCCTGATTGACATCAATAAAGGCACCGGTCGGCGACAAGATCCAGTAACCGTCATTGGTGCTGTCCAGCGCCTTTTCGGCATTGCTGGCACGTTCGCGCAGGCGCAACATGGACATCAGGGAGCCGGTCAGCGCCAAGAAGCAGCCCAGGCCAATGGCGGTCAAGGCCGGCAGATATTCTGACCAGTCGACGAGCCGGGTGGTTGACATCGCCTCCATGGCCAGCAGTCCGGTCAGAAAAACGAGTACGGCCAAACCCAGCGCCGTCGTCAACGGCATGGTGTTTACCTTCACCCACTCCAACCACCGCTTCATGTAGGGCCCTTTAACCAAACGCACAGACTGGCCAGGCGTCGATCAGCTGAAGACCGTACTGCGTTGGTTGGAGTATCCCACCCGTCGCAATTGCGTCCTGCGCAGCAACATTTTACTGTTGACGCCGTCACTTCCCCGCGTTAGGGAAAAACAGCTGCTTTCCGTCGATTTTATAGTTGGCCACCACCGCCTGCCCTGCCGGCGACAGCACCCAGTCGACAAATTTTTGCGCCTCGGCCGTCTTGACATGCGGGTGTTTGGCCGCGTTGACCACCATCACACCATATTGGTTAAACAGACGGGTATCGCCCTCGACCAACACGGTCAAATCAGCGCGGTTCTTGAAGCTGAGCCAGGTCCCCCGGTCAGCCAGCAGGTAGGCCCCCGTGCTGGCTGCGATATTGAGGGCCTGCCCCATGCCGCAACCGCAGGCCCGGTAAGCGCTGCTCGGCACCGGCGCCACACCCGCCATCTTCCAGAACCGCAGCTCTGCGGCATGGGTGCCGCTCTTGTCACCCCGTGAGACAAAGCCGCTGTTGGCGCTGGCCAGTTGCTTCAGGGCCGCCACAATGTCACGCCCGCGCACCCGCGCCGGGTCCGCGACCGGCCCGATCAGGACGAAGTCGTTGTACATGACCGCAAAGCGCTTGAGCGCAAAACCATCGGCCACCATTTTTTCCTCGGCTTCCTGGTCATGCACAAACAACACATCGGCGTCGCCGCGGCGCCCCATGTCGAGGGCCTGCCCGGTACCCAAGGCCACCACCTTGACATCCAGGCCGCTGGCCTTTCTGAATGCAGGCAATAGATGGGCGAACAGACCGGACTGCTCGGTTGAGGTGGTCGAAGCCATCACGATGAACTGCGCCGGTGACTGCGAGTGTGACTGGATGCTTGCTACAAAAAATAGAGCTAACAAGCTAGCCCTGACAAGGCCTAGAGGCCTAAAAGACTTAGATTTCATACCAGCTCCCCCTTGATAAATGCATGGGCTTCTGGGTGGCTTTGTGCCATCCCCGCCCCGGTAAAAAACTCGGCCACAGGTAAATCGGCCAATACCCGTCCGTGCTCCAGGTAGATCACGCGGCTGGCCAGCCGCTTGACCTGCCCCAGGTTGTGACTGGCAAACACCAGTGTCACGTCCGGCGACTGGGCAGCAAACTCCTGCACCATGCGCTCCACCTCGCGCTTGGCGTGCGGGTCCAGACTGGCGGTAGGCTCATCCAGCAAGAGCAACTGCGGCGTCAGCGCCCAGGCCCGGGCCAAGGCCACCCGCTGCACCTGGCCGCCAGACAAGCGGCGCGCATTGCGCCCCGCCAAGGCCGCCATGCCCACGCGCGCCAGAGCCTCCAACGCCCGGGCCATCGCGTCAGACCAGGACCGCCCGGCCAGCCAAAGGCCAAGCGCCACATTGGTCTGAACCGACAGGCGCAGCAAATGAGGTTTTTGGAACAACATCGACTGACGCAGGTCTGGCGCATGGGCCACCTGCCCAGCCGAAGGCCTCGCCAGCCCATGCAGTAAGCGCAGCAAAGTACTTTTGCCGCTGCCATTGGCGCCAACCAGGGCAACCCGCTCGCCCAACACAATCTTTAGACTGACGGCCGCCAGCGCCGGCGCTCTGGTCTGGCGGGCACCCAGATGCACCGTGGCCTGGTTCAAAGACACCAAAGACGTCACAGGGCCGACCTCACGGCGGGCCAGGTGCCGGCCATCCCTTCCTGGCTCTCACGCCAACGACGCAGCATGGCCAACAGCAGGTTGAGCACCAGCACCACGGCCAGCAAAATCAGCCCCAACGCCAGCGCCAAGGGCAAATCGCCTTTGGAGGTCTCCAGCGCGATGGCGGTGGTCATGACCCGGGTAAAGCCCTCCATGTTGCCGCCGACGATCATCACCGCACCGACCTCTGAGATGGCGCGGCCAAACGATGCAATGACCACGGTCAGCAGCGCGTAACGCTCGTCCCAGGCCAACAGCAGGCTGCGCAGCAAAGGCCGGGCGCCCAAAGAGCGCAATTGCTCGCCATGCAGTGACTCGGCGTCGTCCACCAGCTGGCGCGTCAAGGCCGTCACCACCGGCAGAACCAGCAGGGCCTGCGCCAGCACCATGGCCTTGAAGGAAAACAACCACCCCAAGAAGCCCAGCGGGCCAGACCGCGAGAGCAGCAGGTAAACCACCAAGCCCACCACCACCGAGGGCACAGCCAGAAACGTGTTCAGCACCGCCAGCAGGGCCGCCCGGCCGGCGAAGCGGGCTACCCCAAGCCAGGCACCGAGCAGCAAGCCCACCAGGCAGGCCAGCACGCATGCCATGGCACTGACTGCCAGGGAGCGTGCCACGATGGCGATCAGGTTGGCGTCGCTGTCGGCGATGAGCTGCAGCGCAGAAGTTGCGACGTCGGTAAGGGTAGCCATGAGATGGGTTATCGTAGCCATTCACGCAATGTCCGGCGATATGAACCTCAGTGCATAGGCTCCAATTCCACTACACCCTGTCGCGCGACAGCAGCCCGGCCATGGTGCGCAACCCGCTGATTGATCTGCTGCAAGCCGTAGCCGCACAAGGCTCCATCTCCGGCGGCGCCCGGGCTCTGGGCCTGTCCTACCGCCATGTCTGGGGCGAGCTCAAGCGCTGGGAGCAGGAGCTCGGCAATGAGCTGGTGGTGTGGGAGAAGGGCCAGGCGGCCAAGCTGACCGAATTTGGCGCCAAACTGATGTGGGCCGAACGCCAGGCTCAGGCCAGGCTGGCACCCCAGATCGAGGCCTTGCGTGCCGAACTGGAGCGCAGCTTTGCCGTCGCCTTTGACGACCAGTCCCACGTCGTCACCCTGCACGCCAGCCATGACGTGGCCTTGAGCAGCCTGCGCGAACACGCCCTGCGCCTGGAGCAGGGCCAGCTGCACCTTGATATCCGCTTCAGCGGCAGCGTGGACGCGATCCGCGCGCTCAACGAGGGCCGCTGTGTGATGGCGGGCTTTCATACCCTTCAGGATGCTGGCGCGCAGACCCTGACGCAGCGGACCTACCAGCCCCTGCTGCAGCCCGGCCAGCACAAGATCATCGGTTTTGCCCAGCGCACCCAGGGGCTGATGGTGAACCGCGGCAACCCCTTGGGCCTGCAGAGCCTGGCCGACCTGGCGCAGCGCCAGGCACGATTTGCCAACCGCGCTCTGGGCACCGGGACCCGGGTGGTGCTGGACGAGCTACTGACCCGTGCCCACATTGCCGACGACCAGATCAACGGCTACCAGCGCACCGAACCCTCGCACGCGGCGGTGGCCCATGCGGTGGCGGCTGGACAGGCCGACGCGGCGCTGGGTATTGCGGTGGCCGCCGAGCAGGCCGGGCTGGACTTTGTGCCCTTGGTCAACGAGCGCTACCACCTGGTGTGCCTCAAGTCGGCACTGACGCAGCCGGGCATCGTCGCCCTGCTGTCGCTGCTGCGCTCGCCGGCCTGGCGCAGTGAGTTGGGCGCTATACCCGGGTATGCCGCGCTTCAAAGCGGCGAGGTGCTGTCCATGCGGCAGGTTCTGCCTTGGTGGGACTTCCAGCGGACGAAGCGCACCAGCACGGGCAAGGCCGGCGCAGCCTCTCGCTAGCAGGGCGGCAGCGTCAGGGTTGGACGCTGTCGATGGTGATGGTCAAGCCGGTTGCCCCGGGCGCGACCGGCCCAACCTGGCCCAGCAGATCACCCGACTGCGGCATCGCATTGCCAGAGCGTGATATGCGGGCTTGAACAGTTACCTGTGGGGCTCGCGAGAGCGTCATTTCTTTGGACATGGCGCTACTGTCGTCGAGCGTGAACTTGAGCGGCAGCTCGCTGGCCTGGCGCTTGAGAATGGCCAGCGGCATACGGGGGCCCTCGGCGGCACGGGCAAAAATGAACAGCGTGTCACCGGGGGCCACTTTCGCGGCCAGTGCCGGCGCCAAGGTCACCACCCCTTGAATCGCCGATGCGGCAGAGGCTACCGACGCGGCCGCCGGCGCTGCTGCAGACTTTGGCAGCGGTGCGCCCTTGAGCTCAGCGCGGGCCATCTCCAGGCTTTGATCCAAGCCAGCGGCAAAGTCACTGTTAGGGGTGGCCAGTGCCCGGGCCCGGGTCCAGTAATCTATGGCAGCTGCAGCATCCTTGCGTTCGAAAGCTACCGTTCCGGCCAAAGCCAGGGCCTTGAGGTTGACAGGGTCGATGGCCAAGGCGCGCTCAATCAGCCGGGTGGGCTCGCCGACCGCGCTTTGGCCCTGCATCACGGCCAGGACGTCGGCATGGTCGGCCAGCAGTTGGGCATTGCCCGGCGCCAGGTCACGGGCGCGCAGGTAGGCCCGGTCTGCTTGGGCAAAACGTTGCATCGAGGCATAGGAGCGCGCCAGCATTTCCCAGGCCTGCGGGTCGGGCGCCTGCCCGGCCGGCGGATTTTCCAGGCGCTGTGCCAGTTGCGCCACCATGGCCTCGATCTGCGCCTGGCTGACCGAGTCGCTCTCTGACATGCCGTGCGCCATGATCGCTTGCGGGTTGCCAACCCAACCGTACAGCGCCAGCGCCAGCAGCGGCACGGTCAGGCTCAGCAACACTGCAGTGACCGTGGATCGACCCACCCGGGTCGGCATCTCTACTGCTGCTTCTTCGTCCAACGCCCGCCGCTCCAGTTCGCTCCGGGCCTGTAGAAAGGCGCCTTCCGCCAGGGTGCCATCGTCACGTTGGCTTTGGAGCTGGCTCATCTGCTCGCGCAAAATCGCCAGGTTGACCTGGCTCGCGCCGCCGGCTATTTGCAGGCGCTCATCGGCCCGTGTTCGCAAGAGCCCCGGCAAGACCAGGGCCAGCGCCAGCACCAACAGGGCCGCAGCCAATCCCCAAAACAAGGTCATGAGGCGCCGCCTTCCTGGTCAAGTAATTGCTGAGCGCGCCGCTGCTCTGCCTCGGTCATGCTGCTGCCCGTTGCCGCACCACGGTGCCGCCGGATGTTGAGCGCCAACACGCCAGCGGCCAGGAGCAGCAGCGCAAAGGGGCCGACCCACAGCAACACGGTGCTGGCTTTCAAGGGCGGCCGGTACAACACAAAATCGCCGTAGCGCGCCACCATAAAGTCCAAAATCTGTTGGTTCGACTGCCCCTGGGACAGTTTGATGCGAATCTGGGACCGCAGGTCAACAGCCAGATCTGCGTGGGACGCGGCAATGGTCTCGTTTTGGCAGACCAGGCAACGCAATTCCTCGGCAATCACCATCACCCGCGCCTCAAGCACCGGGTCACTGGACATGGGCTTGGCCTCGTTCGCCACCACCGGCATCATCACCGCCAGCCACCAGGCCGCCAGCAACACCGTCAAACCTTGTTTAAGCACCGAGTTTTCCAATCAAGGGAAGGATGACGTCGCGCAATGCCTCGGGCGTGACCGGTCCGATATGCTTGTATCGGATCACCCCAGCGCGGTCCACCACAAAGGTCTCGGGCACGCCGTAAACGCCCAGGTCAATGCCAGCAAGGCCCGCAGTATCAGACATCGACTGCAGGTACGGGTTGCCAAACTTCTCGAGCCAGCCCAGGGCATCGGGGCGCTTGTCCTTGTAGTTCAAGCCATACAGCGGCACCCGACCGGTCTTGGCAAACTCCACCAGCACCGGGTGCTCCACCCGGCAAGCCACACACCAGGACGCCCACACGTTAAGCATCCACACTTTGCCACGCAGGTCCTGGGGCGACAGCTGCTGAGTTGGGTCGGTCAAGGTGGGCAAGCGGAACTCCGGCACCGGTCGATCAACCAGCGGCGAAGGGACCTCCCTCGGTTTGAGCCGCAGCCCCACTGCCAGAAAACCCAGCAACACCAGAAACACCACTAAGGGCAGCAGGTAACGCTTCATCACTGATGCTGCTTGCTGGCCATCAAGGGTGCCACCGGCAAGCCACCGGCAACAGGGGGCGCAGCCTTGGCTTTACCCTGCAGCGCCACGCTGCGCGCCCGGTAGCGGCGATCCAGCACGGCCAAAAATCCGCCCAGGGCCATCAGAAGGCAACCACCCCAAATCCAGTTGACCATCGGCTTGTGATGCAGGCGAATGCTCCAGGCGGTCGCACTCACTGGCTCACCCAAGGCCACGTACAGGTCACGTCGGACGCCACGATCAATGGCCACCTCGGTCATGGGCATGCGGCTCACGGTGTAGATGCGCCGCTCGGGGTAAAGCACGGCCACCGGTGCGCCGTCCTGCGTCACCGTCACGGTGGCCCGTGCGGCGGTGTAATTGGGCCCGGTGATCGGGTTGATGGCCTCCAACTGGAACCGGTAACCGCCCACACTGGCCGTGTCGCCCGGCTCCATGCGGACATCGTTTTCACTTTGAAAGCTGCTGACCACCGTAACCCCGACGATGAACACCGAAATGCCAAAATGCGCCAACAGCATGCCGTAATAGCTACCGGGCTGGGCCGCCATGCGGGTGCGCCAGCGCGGTGCCGGATGCTCGCGCAACCGAGTGACCAAGTTGAGAATCGCCGTGCTGGCGACCCATACCGCCAGCAGCAGGCCCAAACCGGTCATGGGGGTCCAGTGGCCCAGGACCATGGGTGCCACGACCGCACTGGCCAGGCTGACCCCAATGGCCCATCTCAGGCGGCGTGTCAGGTCTGCGGCGCTGGCCTCACGCCAGCGTGCCAGGGGACCTACGCCCATCAGGAACAGTGCCGGCGCGATCAGCGGCACAAACACGGCCGAGAAATACGGTGGTCCGACCGACAGTTTGCCCAAGCCCAGGGCGTCAATCACCAGGGGGTAGAGCGTGCCCAGCAGCACGGCGGCGGCGGCCACCACCAGCAGCACGTTATTGGCCAGCAACATGGACTCGCGCGAAATCGGGGCGAAAGTGCCCCCCAGCCCCACCCGCGGCGCACGCCAGGCAAAGAGGGTCAAAGAGCCGCCGACCACAAGCGCCAGAAAGCCGAGGATAAAGACGCCACGCGCGGGGTCCGAGGCAAAGGCGTGCACCGAGCTCAAGACCCCCGAGCGGACAATGAAGGTGCCCAACAGGGAGAGTGAAAACGTCAGAATCGCCAGCAAGGCGGTCCACATCTTGAAGCCGCCCCGCTTTTCTGTGACCGCTAGGGAGTGGATCAGCGCGGTACCCACCAGCCAGGGCATGAATGACGCGTTTTCCACCGGGTCCCAAAACCACCAGCCGCCCCAGCCCAGCTCGTAATAGGCCCAAAAGCTGCCAAGCGCGATCCCAAATGTCAGAAAACACCAGGCCACCGTGGTCCAGGGCCGCGACCATCGGGCCCAGGCGGTGTCCAGGCGACCCGACAACAAAGCAGCAATGGCAAAGGCGAAGGCCACGACAAAGCCGACGTAACCCATGTACAGCATGGGCGGGTGAATGATCATTCCCGGATCCTGCAGCAGCGGATTCAGGTCTTGGCCATCTGGCGCCGCCGGCAGCAGCCGCTCAAACGGGTTGGACGTCAGCAGGGTGAACAGCAAAAAGCCGCAACTGATGATGCCCATCACCCCCAGGACCCGTGCGACCATGCGGTCGTCCAATTGGCGGGAAAAAATCGAGACCGCCAGCGTCCAGCCGGCCAAAATCAGCGACCACAGAAGGATCGAGCCCTCATGGTTGCCCCACACCGCAGTGATGCGGTAGACCAGCGGCAGGTTGGAGTTGGAGTGTTGTGCGGCCAGCAACACGGAGAAGTCATTATTGATAAAGACAGACGTCAAACAAGCGTAGGACAGCAATACAAAGATGAATTGGCCCCGCGCTGCCGGCCTGGCCAGTGTTATCCAGCCAACGTGGCCTCGGTGTACGCCCAGAATGGGCAGAACGCCCTGTACCAGCGCCATCAACAGCGAAAGAATGAGCGCGAAATGCCCAAGTTCAGGAATCATGGTTTGGCCTTTTTCAATGCTTCAGCAGCCTCTGGCGGCATATAGTTTTCATCGTGTTTGGCCAGCACCTGCTCGGCACGAAACACGCCATCTGCACCCAGTTTGCCCTGGGCGACCACGCCCTTGCCCTCTTTGAACAAATCGGGCAGCAGCCCGGTGTAGGTCACCGGAACTTGCTTCGCCAGATCGGTCACAACAAACCGTATGGTCAGGCCCGTGGGCTCACGCTGCAAGCTGCCCTGCTCGACCAGACCACCGATTCGAAAACTGCGGTCGCGCGGCGCCTCATGGGCCAGGACCTGGGTGGGGCTAAAGAAAAAAACCAGGTTGCTGTTGAAGGCATTCAAGACCAACGCACTGGCAATACCGAGCGCAGCCAGTCCGCTCACAATGGCCAGCGCACGTTTAGTTCTGGGTTTCATGCGCCGGATTCTCCGATATCACTACTTGCCGTGCTGTTGATTTCCTGAATCAACTCACGCCGTCTGTGGGCAAGCAGCAGCACTTCAAGCAACACCGCTGCTACGCACATGGCGAAGGAGCCCCAAACGTACAGCGCATGACCGCCCATGGCCCAAAAATCAGCCCAGGAAGCCCAGTTCATGCCGACCTCACTGTCTCACGCGCCCAGGCGGTGTGTTGTTCTCGGGCCAGCATGATTGATCGAACCCGGACCAGCGCCACCGCGATGCAGTAGGCCCAGAACGCAAGGGCCATGACCAGCATGCCCATCAGCATGGGCGTTGCCATACTGGGTGCCTTGGTGAAACTCACAGAGGCCCCTTGGTGCAGGGTGTTCCACCATTTGACCGAAAAATAAATGATGGGCACATTCACCACCCCCACCAGCGCCAGCAGGCCAGCCGCCCGGTCGGCCCGGCGCACATCGTCGATCGACGCGTGCAGCGACATGAAGCCGATGTAGAGAAATAACAGCACCAGCTCGGACGTCAGGCGGGCGTCCCACACCCACCAGGTGCCCCAAGTGGGCTTACCCCAGAGGGCCCCAGTCCACAGCGCCAGGAAGGTCATCCACGCCCCGGTAGGCGCCAGAGCGCAGGCCATCATCGACGACAGGCGGGAGTTAAACACCAGGCCCACCCCGGCCCATGCTGCCATGGCCATGTAGACGACCATTGACATCCAGGCCGCTGGCACATGCACGAAGATGATGCGGTAGGCCTCGCCCTGCTGCGCATCGGTGGGCGCAAGCCATAAGCCCAGGTACAGGCCCAGAGCGCCCAGCAATGCCGCTGCGCCATAAAACCAGGGAATAAGTCGCCCCGCTAAAGGGTAGAACCGCGACACTGCAGCAAAATAGAACCAGTTGATCACAGCGGGCCGCCTAGCAGGCGCCTCCAAAAATTATTGCAAGCGGCACGATACACCATTGGGGCCCTACTCCAGCGCGATCCGCAGCGCTGCCGCCACCACCACCGGTACCGCAGCCAGGGCCAGCACCAGCAGGGCGCCCAACACCGACAGGTGGGCTGAGACACCGAGTCCGGCGCTGTAGGCCTCAACCGCCCCGGCGCCAAACACCAACACCGGCACCGCCAAAGGGAGGACCAGCAGCGACAACAGAACACTGCCCCCGCGCAGGCCCACGGTCAGGGCAGCGCCAATGGCACCCAGCAAGCTGAGCACCGGCGTGCCCAGCAACAGGGACAGCACCAGCACGCCACACGCGGATGGCGACAGGTCAAACTGCAAGGCCAGCAGCGGGGCCACCAAAACCAAGAGCAAACCAGAACACATCCAGTGCGCGGCAATTTTGCCCAAGGCCAAAAAGGCCAGCGGGTGGGCGCTCAACAGCAATTGCTCCAAAGTACCATCCTGGTGGTCGTCAGCAAACAGCCGTGTCAAGGACAGCATGGACGACAGCAGTGCCGCGACCCAGACCACGCCAGGCGCCATGGTGCGCAACAGGGCCGACTCTGGCCCAATGCCCAGGGGAAACAGGCTGACCACCATCACAAAAAAAATCATGGCGGCCAGGGTGTCGGCCCGGCGGCGCAGGGCCAGCCTCAAATCACGGACAAAAATGCAGCGCACCGCCGCCAACAAACTGACCTGAGGCGCCGCGGTGCTCACAGGCCAAGCACCTGTTGCGGCGCACCGTCAATCGCCACATCTTGATGGCTGGTCAACACCACAATGCCACCCGCCTCGACGCGACGTCTAACCAGATCGGCCAGCCAGTTCGTCGCAATCGTATCCAGAGCCGTGAAAGGCTCGTCTAGCACCCACAGTGCAGCGTAATCACCGTGCACCAGTCGCGCCAAGGCACTGCGCCGGCGCTGGCCCTGCGACAACCGGCGCACTGGCGTGTTGTCATAGCCCGCCAGGCCAGCAGCAGCCAGCGCTGCCCTGGCCTGAGAGGTGTCCAGCCATTGCCCGCCCAAAGTACTGGCTGCTTGCAGGTTCTCAAGGGGAGACAAATCGTCTTTCAGCGCTGCGGCATGGCCCAGATAGATCAGTTCACGCCCGAACTCTTCACGCAGCCCGGTCACGCCCTGGCCGTGCCACAGCGCCTCGCCCGAGGTCGGTTCGAGCAGGCCGCAGATGATGCGCAACAGGCTGGTCTTGCCGGCCCCATTGGCGCCCTGAACCCGCAGCAACTGGCCGGCAGGTACGGTACAGCTGACACCGTTAAACAAGCGCCGGCCACTGCGTGTACAGCCCAAATCCCTCAAAGCCAGCATGCCGTGGCGCTGCCCATCATGCGGTTGATCCCACGCCGTTTATTCAAGTCGCACCTCATCAATGTCCATGTCTGCCGGGGTTTATATCACGCGACCATGGGCCCATGGGCTCCCGGGTCGACTCGACCCGCACCCGGCCCGGATGCGCAGGTCGAATGCCGGACAGTTATTGACTTGGCGCAAGAAAACGGGCCCCTGCAGGGCCCGTCTCGGGTGACACCCAGCCCGAAGACTGGGGTAGCTGCACGGTGTTACAGCTTTTGCGCCTGCATGAAGCTGTCAAAGCGTGCTTCAGTGAAGCGGAACCACAGGTTCTGGTCCTTGCGGAAGGCGGACATGTCCTCATAGACCTTTTTCCACTGCGGATTCTTTTCGCTGATCTCGGCGTACAGCTTCATCGACTCCTTGAAGGCCAGATCCAGCACATCTTTGGGGAAGGGCAGGACCTTGGTTTTGTTACCCACCAACTGCTTGAGCGCGGTCGGGTTTCTGGCGTCATATTTCGCCTGCATCTCCACATGGGCGAAAGCAGCGGCAGACTCCACAATGGCCTTGTTCTCAGCCGACAGGGCCTCGTATGCCGTTTTGTTGATGAACACATCCAACTGAGGGCCGCCCTCCCACCAACCGGGGTAGTAGTAGAAAGGTGCGACCTTGTTGAAGCCCAGCTTCTGGTCGTCATACGGGCCCACCCACTCGGCCGCGTCAATGGTGCCTTTTTCCAGGGCCTGGTAAATTTCACCGCCGGGGATGTTCTGCGGAACACCACCCATGCGCTCAATCACCTTGCCGGCAAAACCGCCAACACGGAACTTCAGGCCTTTGATGTCCTTGGCGCTCTTGATTTCCTTGCGGTACCAGCCGCCCATCTGGCAGCCGGTGTTGCCAGCCGGGAAGTTGACGATGTTGTACTTGGCGTAAAACTCGCGCATCAGCTTGCCGCCGTTGCCCTCATACATCCAGGCGGTCATCTGGCGGCTGTTCAGGCCGAAGGGGATGGCGCAGCCCAGGGCAAAGGTTTCATCCTTGCCAAAGAAATAGTAGGGCGCCGTATGTGCGCATTCCACGGTGCCGTTTTGAACACCGTCTACGACGCCGAAAGCTGGCATCAGCTCGCCCGCGGCGTGGGTGGAGATCGTGAACTTGCCGCCACTCATCTCGTTGACCTTCTTGGCGAAGGTGTCAGCGGCACCAAAAATGGTGTCCAGCGACTTCGGGAAGCTGGAAGCCAGGCGCCAGCGGATAGTGGCTGCCTGTGCATGCGCTGCCGGCGCAGCGCCAGCGGCCAGCACGCCAGCAATACCGGCGTGTTTAATGACGGAACGACGATCCATTGAAATCTCTCCTGTAGATGTTGATAGAAACAGAAACTGCTGGGCCTGACTCAGCGCAGACCGATCAGCGTCATACCCAATTGTAGGAATCTGCGCGACGCAAAAAGGTGGGGGTTAACCCTTGCGATACCCGTCAGGCGACCGCCTTGAGCACCGGTTGTCCAAGGCTTAACTCGGCGCCGAACCGCTTCGCGACCGACGCCTGAATGCCAGGCGCATCCAGGCCAAGCATCGCCAACAGGCGGGTCGGGTCGCCGTGGGCGATGAACTCATCAGGCAAACCCAGGTGCAGCAGGGGCTTGGCAAGGCCAGCCGCCTGCAGCGCTTCGGCGACGGCACTGCCGGCCCCGCCCATGATGGCGCCCTCTTCCACTGTCACCAGCGCCTCATGGTTGCGCGCAACTTCCAGCAGCAAATCCAGATCCAGTGGCTTGGCCCAGCGCATGTTGACCACCGTGGCATTCAGCGCCTGTGCCGCCTGCAGTGCGGGGTACAGCAGGCTGCCAAAAGCCAGAATCGCCACACCAGTCCCGGCACGGCGAATTTCGCCTTTGCCGAATGGCAGACCCTCCAGGCTCGGCTGGACCAGGACCCCGGCGCCGGCACCGCGCGGGTAACGCACGGCCACGGGATGGTCCTGCTCAAACGCGGTGCTGAGCAGCTGCCGGCACTCGTTTTCATCAGCCGGGCAGGCCACGCTGACATTGGGAATGCAGCGCAGGAAGGGGATGTCATAAACACCGGCATGGGTGGCGCCATCGGCCCCCACCAGACCGGCACGGTCCAGCGCGAATACCACCGGCAGGTTCTGGATCGCCACGTCGTGGATCAATTGGTCGTAGGCGCGCTGCAAAAAGGTGGAGTAAATCGCCACCACCGGCTTGAGCCCATCGCAGGCCAACCCAGCGGCAAAGGTGACGGCATGCTGCTCGGCAATGCCGACATCAAAGTAGCGCTCAGGAAAGCGGCGTTCAAACTCCACCATGCCGGAGCCCTCGCGCATGGCCGGTGTGATGCCCACCAAACGCGGATCATTCAGCGCCATGTCGCACAGCCACTGGCCAAACACCTGGGTGAAGGTCTGCTTGGGGGGCGTGATCGGGCTTTGCAAGCCAATCGCGGGATCAAACTTGCCTGGCCCGTGGTAGGCCACCGGGTCGGCTTCGGCACGCTTGTAGCCCTGCCCCTTTTTGGTCACCACATGCAGGAACTGCGGCCCCTTCAGGTGTTTGATGTTCTCCAACGTGGGGATCAGCGAGTCCAGGTCGTGCCCGTCGATGGGCCCAATGTAGTTAAAGCCAAACTTTTCAAACAGCGTGGCGGGCACCACCATGCCCTTGGCCTGCTGCTCAAAGCGTTTGGCCAATTCCAACAGCGGAGGTGCCCCTTTGAGCACAGTTTTACCCACACTCCTCGCTGCAGAATAGAAGCGCCCACTCATGAGCTGCGCCAGGTAGCGGTTGAGCGCACCAACCGGCGGACTGATGCTCATGTCGTTGTCGTTCAGGATGACCAGCAGTTTGCAGTCAGCAACGCCTGCGTTGTTGAGCGCCTCAAACGCCATGCCGGCCGTCAGCGCACCGTCACCGATCACCGCCACTGAATATCGGTCTTCGCCCTTGATGTGGGCCGCCATCGCCATGCCCAAAGCCGCAGAAATGGACGTGCTGGAGTGCGCCGTACCAAACGTGTCATAGGTGCTCTCGGTGCGCTGTGGAAAGCCGCTCAGTCCGCCCCATTGGCGCAGCGAGTCCATGCGGTCACGCCTACCCGTCAAAATTTTGTGCGGGTAAGTCTGGTGGCCCACATCCCAGACCACGCGATCTTGTGGCGTATTGAACACATAGTGCAGCGCGATAGTCAGCTCGACCGTGCCCAGGTTGGAACTGAGGTGCCCACCGGTCCTGGCCACGCTGCCCAGCAAAAAGGCCCGCAACTCGCCAGCGAGTTGGTCCAGCTTCGGACGGGGCAGCCGCCTGAGATCGGCGGGTTCATTGACAGTCTCTAGCAGGGGGTAGGATGTGTTCGGCATAGGCTACTCTTTTAATAGCGATCAACGCTTATTGAACGCGGGCTGGCGCTTATTTTGACTTAAAAACATCAGTGGGTCCGGCTCAGCACCCTCTCGGCCAAACCTTGCAGGGCCCGGGTATCGGGCAAGCCGCTGTCTTTGAGTGCCTCAAGGGCCTGCGCCAGCAAGGCCTGGGCGTGGGCCTGAGCGGGCACAAGGCCGAGCACCGACACGTAGGTGGGCTTGTTCTGGTCGGCGTCTTTGCCGGCGGTCTTGCCCAAGGTGGCGGAGTCGGCGGTGACATCCAAAATATCGTCCACCACCTGAAAAGCCAGGCCCAGCGCCTCGCCAAAACGCGCCAGCGCCTGTTCGGCGGCGGGTGACAGCATGCCGCAAGCGGCGCCCATCATGACACTGGCCTGCAACAGGGCCCCGGTCTTGAGCTGGTGCATTTCCCGCAGCTGACGCTCGTCCAGGGCCAGGCCGACACTGGCCAGGTCGATCGCCTGGCCACCCGCCATGCCAGCGCAACCGGAACCCCGTGCCAGCAAGCGGCACAGGCGCGCCTGCCGAAGCGCTGGCACCAGAGCCTCATCGGGGGTGAGCAACTCAAAGGCCAGTGCCTGCAAGGCGTCACCCGCAAGCAACGCGCCGGCCTCACCAAATTTGACATGCACTGTGGGCTTGCCACGCCGCAGCACATCGTTGTCCATGCACGGCATGTCGTCGTGCACCAGGGAATAAGCGTGGATCAGTTCGACCGCGCAGGCCGCACGCAGGGCGCTCTCGTCCGCAACCGACGGCGTCACGGTGGGGAGACCGGCGTTGGCCGCCTCGGCAGCCGCCAGCACCAACAGGGGGCGGAGTCGTTTGCCGCCATCCAGCACGGCATAGCGCATGGACTCGATCAGTGCCGCCGGGGGCCCGGCCGTGGCGTTGGCAATACCCGGGACGCTGACCCAACGCGCCAGTGCCTGCTCCACGACGACCTGCTGAGCCGCGCTCCAAGCGGCGATGTCAAACCGTACGGGGGGGCTCATTCGGCGGTCCAGGTTTTGAGGGCGCCCTGGTCAAGCACCTTGATCTGGCCTTCAACTGCCTCCAGGCGTTCGCGGCAAAAGCTCAATAAGCTGGCGCCGCGCTGGTAGCCCGACAACAGTTGCTCCAAGGGCAGTTCACCCGACTCGAGCCGCGCCAATAATTGCTCCAGCTCAGCCAGGGCTGCTTCGTAGCTGGCGGGCACAGGGGGCATGACGGTAGGGGCTTTGGCCATAGACAGACGGATCAAACAAAAGTCAAGCGCTTATTCTAGGCGCAGGGGCTGCCCAAAGCACCACCGCCGGGTCATGCGCTGGTTGGGTTCCCAAACTGTTCCAGCACGGCCTTGAGCGTGGCGGCGGTGAAGGGTTTGGCCAAGTGCTCATCCATCCCGGCCTCCAGGCAGATCAGGCGGTCTGAGGCCATGGCATTGGCGGTCATGGCAATGATGGGCGTGTGGGTCCCAGCCGGTTCCCGGCTGCGGATCAGCTGAGTCGCTTCCAGGCCGCCCATAAGAGGCATTTGGATATCCATCAGCACCAGGTCCCAGGGGTTCTGAAAAAAGAGGTCAAGCGCCTGTTGACCGTTCTCGGCAGTCACCACCGCATGCCCCCACTGCTTGAGCATGGTGATCGCTACCAGCTGGTTGACCGGGTTGTCTTCGGCCAACAACACTTGAAGGCTGCGCATAGGGGCTCGGCTGGCCTCGGCGCCAAGCTCAAAGCTTGCGGCAGACCGGTCTGAGCCAGCCACCACCTGGGCCTGAATGGCGACATGGAAGGTACTGCCCTGGCCGGGCTGGCTGTCGAGCCAGATGCGCCCACCCATCAATGTGGCCAACCGGCTGCAGATGGTCAGGCCCAGCCCGGTGCCGCCAAAGCGGCGGGTGGTTGAACTGTCGGCCTGGCTGAAAGCCTCAAAAATCCGCTGTTGCTTTTCCGGGTCAATGCCAATACCGCTGTCCTGCACCGACATGTGCAGGGTCCAGGCGCCCTCGTCGGCCGGCGCGCCATCGAGCCTGATCAGGACCTGGCCCGAAGTGGTGAACTTGATTGCGTTGTCGCACAGGTTGGTCAGGATCTGGCGCAGACGGCCCGGGTCGGCACGCACCCTTTGCGGCAAAGCTGCGCCAAGCTCAAGCGTCAATGACAGGCCTTTTTGCGTGGCGCGCGGTCGCAGCGCCTTCAACGTGTCGGTCATCAGCCCAGGCAAATTGAAGACCACGGACTCAATATCCAGCCGGCCGGCTTCAATCTTGGAGAAATCGAGAATATCGTTCAAGATCACCATCAACGATTGGGCCGAGGTCTTGACCACCTCCAGGTACTCCCGCTGCACCTCGTCGAGCTCAGTGTCCAGGGCCAGGTCGGTCATCCCGATCACGCCGTTCATGGGCGTCCTGATTTCGTGGCTCATGTTGGCCAAAAACTCACTCTTGGCGCTGTTGGCGGCCTGGGCATGCCGGGTGGCCCGGCGCAGCGCAAGCTCCATCTCGGTGCGCGCAGTGATGTCGACAATGTTGGCGACCAAGCCGGTGACTTCGCCCGCCGCATTGGTGATGGGCGCCTTGCGGAACAGGCCCTGACGCACCTCGCCGGTCGGACGGTGGATAAAGCTGGCCTCAAAGGTCTGGGCCACGCCGGTCTCGAACAGCTGCTGATCCCGCTCCGGGTCGATCATCAGGGCGTCATCGCCACTCAACTCGGCCGAACTCCGGCCCAGCCACTGCGACCGCTCGACGCCCAGCAGGTCTTCAAAGGCCCGATTCATGCGCATAAAGCGACCGCTGCGGTCTTTCAGGTACAGGGCGGTAGGCGTCGCTTCCAGCAGCACCTCGACAAAGCGCAGTTGGTCTTCAAGCTGGGCCTCAATGGCCTTGCCCTTGGTGATGTCAGTGCGGATGGCGATGTACTGTGCCGGGCGGCCATCCGACCCGAGCAGCGGCACGATGGTGGCATTGACCCAGTACTGACGGCCATCCTTGTGCCGGTTTTTGATTTCGCCCCGCCAGACATGGCCCCGCTCAATGGTCTGCCACAGCTGCTGAAAAAACGCTGGCGGGTGGTAGCTGCCGTTGATGATCCGGTGGTTCACGCCCAGCAACTCCTCACGGGCAAACCCGCTGATGGCGCAGAACCGGTCGTTGGCGTAGGTGATGTTGCCCTGGGTGTCGGTGATGCTGACAATCGCATGCTGATCTAACGCAAATTTCTGATTGGTGAGTTCAAGCGTCCCCTGCTCGCGCTCCCGCACCAAGGCCACCACCCGGGTCACCAGGGCGTCAAGGTCGTCAGGCGACGTCGCTCCCGGGAGCACCGCGCCCTGGAAAGTACTGAGCACCTGGCGCAGCGACTCCAGGGCCCGCTGGCGCGTGTCAAGCTCGTCGCGCAGACGGCGATTCAAGGCGTGTTGCTGGGTCACGTCCCGGAACGTCAGCACAAAGCCCGGCCGGTCCCGACCTAGCGCAGGCAATGCCGACAGGCTGGTCTCCAAAGTGATCCGAGCACCATCGGCCTGCGCCAGGCCGATCTGGTGCGCAGCCCAATCCGTCGGAGTCTGACCGACAAAAAAAGCCGCCGGCAACAGGGTTCGGATGTCCTGCCCGATCAGCAATTCGTCGTCCCGGCCTAACAAAAGGAGCGCTGCAGGGTTGGCGTAGCGCACCAGGTAGTCAGCATCCGTGGACAGCACGCCATCGTTGATGGCGCTCAAGGTCACGCTGGCTTGCGCGCGCTCGTCAGAAAGCCGGCTGGCAGCCCGGTTGAGGATGTCAAAGGTGCGGCGAATTTCCTCGGGCGCATCACGGTCAAGCAGCGCTGTGACGGCAATTTCGCCGGACAAAATATCAGCCTCGCGCAAGCGCACCCGATCAAAGTTGCCCAGCCAACGTCGAAGGGGAACCTGAATGATGGCCGAGCCGATCAGCAACACGCCCGCCCCCGCTGCAAATGACAACAAAATCAGCCGCCACAACTCGTCAGCGATCACATCTGCGGCAAACTGCAAGCGCAGCCCACCGTAATCTTTACCGCCCACGCTAATCACCTCGTTCGCATCGCCGAGTCGCTCCGCAAGAAGATAGATCAGCCATCGCGGCGCCGGCAAATGGTGGCTATGGTCATGCTCGTGGGCAGCACTGAGCTTGCCGCCGCGGACGTCGATGAACTCGGCTTTTTTCAATGCGCTGGCGCGGACGATCCGTTGAAGGGTTCGGTTGATGGTGTCGTAATCACCAATGACCGCACTCTCCGCCACAGTCAACGCCACCACCTGCAGCATCGTTCGGCCGCTCTCGAGTTCACTGTCAATTTGCTTCGCAAACTGATAGCGGTAAAACAAGCTGAGCCCAGCTGTCAAAAAAAGCAGCAACCCCAGAAAATACAGGCCAAACACCCTCGCCACCAGCGTCTTGGGCAGCAAGCGTTGCAACAGGTTCATCGGGCGCTGGCGCACAACGGGTTAATGCAATGACTGGGGCGCGGTCTGGAAAAACCGGCGGTACGAGGCATAGTCTGCGGCGCTGGCGGCCACAAAATTGGCATCTACGGGCAGCCCGACCTCCCTGGACCCTTGGTGCAGAATGTCTTTACCGCGCGGGTCTTTGGCCATCTCAAAAAATGCGTTGGCCACGGCTTTGAGGTCTTTTTCCGGCACTTTACTCGACGCCATCAGGGCCAGGTCTTGAAAGGCTTCTGAACTCCACAGCACACGGAACTTGCGGTTTTCACGCCGGGCGTAGCCGTCCAGCAACTGTGACTGACCGCCCGCGGCCGCCACCTTGCCACTGAAAAGCTGGGCAAATGCAGCATCTGCATTGCCCGAAAAAACCACCTTCACAGGGATGTTCTTGGCCAGCAGATGGGCGTAGTTGACCTTGTAAATCAAAAACGCCTCGGGTCCAGCAAACGCCACCTCCCGACCCGCGAGTTGCGCCAACTCAGTGATGGGCGAGTCAGCCGGCACAACGATCTGGGAAAACAGGGGCGGCATCTGGCGCCGGCCAAATACCTTCCAGCCCAGGCCATCACGCTCCGGGCTGAACAAATGGTTGCTGAAAATAAAGTCAACCTCGCGCGCCAGCACAAAGGCAGTGGTGTCGGCCGAGGTGCGGCTGATTTTGAGGTTCAGCTTGACGCCGCTTTTCTCAGAAACATAGTCAAGGATCGGGTTCCAGTAACTGGCCGTTAGCCCGATGCCGTATTGCGGCACCGGTGAAAAACTGTAACTGGCCTGTTGCGCCTCGGCGATGGATGGGGCTGCGGCGGCGCCCAGCAGGGTCAAGGCCAGCGCCCAAACGCTAAAAAATTGAGAGATCATGGTGGGCGGCTCCTTGGCGGCTAGGGGAAATAAATCAAGGCAAGCGCCGCGCCGAAATCAGTCACGTGCAGTTGTTTTTGCATCATAAATGCAAATTCTTCCGACGGGCAGGGCGTTGTCAGCCTGCGTGACCCGGCAGGTACAATGCGTTTTCTTGTTCCGGCCCAGGCCGTTTTATTGTTACCGCGCCTCGGCGCATCTCCCTGTGGGGAGTCTTTAGGTCAGGTCACCCATGTCTGATTTAAGTCTTCAACTGCAGCGGGCCACCGGCCAACTACCAGTTTCAAGCTATTTCGATGCTTCGCTTTACCAGCGTGAGCAGGAACTATTGTTTCGGCGCGGACCGCGTTATGTCGGCCAAGCCATGAGCGTGCCTGCCGTGGGTGACTACGCCACCCTGGCGCAAGAAGGCCACGGCCGAGCTTTGGTGCACACGCCAAGCGGCATCGAACTGGTCTCGAATGTCTGTCGCCATCGCCAAGCCCTGATGTTGCAAGGGCGCGGCTCGCTGCACAGCACCCAGCCGGGCTCGGCCGCCGGTAACATCGTGTGCCCCCTGCACCGTTGGACCTACAGCGGCGCCACCGCCGCCCAAGCCGGCACGCTGCTGGGGGCGCCGCATTTTCCGCACGACCCCTGCCTGAACCTGAAGAACTACCCCCTGCGGGAGTGGAACGGCCTGCTGTTTGAGGACAACGGGCGCGACATCGCAGCCGATCTGGCCGGTATGGGGCCACGCGCCGAGCTTGATTTCAAGGGCTTTGTACTGGACCGGGTCGAACTGCACCAGTGCAACTACAACTGGAAAACCTTTATCGAGGTCTACCTGGAGGACTACCACGTGGGGCCCTTCCACCCCGGACTGGGCGGCTTTGTGAGTTGCGAAGACCTGCGCTGGGAGTTCAAAGAACATTATTCGGTACAAACCGTGGGTCTGGCCCGGCCCGGAGGCCGAGCAGGCAGCCCCGTGTACCAGCGCTGGCAAGATGCGCTGCAAGCCTACCGGGGCGGTCAGCCACCCAAACAGGGGGCAATCTGGCTCACCTACTACCCCCACATCATGGTCGAGTGGTACCCCCATGTGCTGACCGTCTCTACCCTGCACCCCATGGGAGTGGACAAAACGCTCAACCAGGTTGAGTTTTATTACCCAGAAGAAATCGCCGCCTTCGAGCGGGAATTCGTCGAGGCACAACAGGCCGCCTACATGGAAACCTGCCTGGAAGACGACGAGATTGCCGAGCGCATGGACGCCGGCCGTCGCGCCCTGCTGCAGCGCGGGGACAACGAAGTCGGGCCCTACCAGAGCCCGATGGAAGACGGTATGCAGCACTTTCATGACTGGTACCGCCGGCACATGGGGGCCTGAACCCCATGCAGGCCATGTGGGTGCTGTTGGCCGCCTTCTTCTTCGCCACCATGAGCGTCGGGGTCAAGATTGCCGGCACGAGTTTCAGCATATCGGAGCTGGTTTTTTACCGGGGCGCAGTGAGCGTGCTGTTTATGGCCGTGCTGGTTCGCGCGCGCGGGGTGTCGCTGCAAACTACGGTGCCAGGTATGCATGCCTGGCGCAGCCTGATCGGCACTTTGTCGCTAGGCGCTTGGTTCTATGCGATCGCCCATTTGCCACTGGCCACCGCCATGACGCTCAACTACATGAGCAGCATCTGGATCGGCGCCTTTGTCTGTGGCGGCGCCATTTTGTATGGCCGCTCGCTGCGCCAGGGGCCGCTGCTGGCCACCGTGCTGGCCGGCTTTGTCGGCGTGGTCATGGTGCTGCGGCCCACCTTGGACCAAAACCAGTTGTTTGCGGGTGTGATTGGGCTGCTGTCTGGCCTGAGTGCCGCACTCGCCTACCTGCAGGTCTCCGGGCTGGGTCGGGTCGGGGAACCTGAGTTGCGTACCGTGTTCTATTTTTCGTTCGGCTCCATGGTCGCGGGCCTGGTCGGCATGGCCGTCACTGACGTCACACCCTGGTCATCGGTGCCTTGGCAAGCGGCGGCCTGGCTGGTGCCGATCGGCATCATGGCCGCACTGGGCCAATGGTGCATGACCCGCGCCTACAGCCGTGGCTCCACCCTGTTGGTGGCCAACCTGCAGTACACCGGCATCGTGCTGGGCGCCCTTTACGGGCTGCTGCTGTTCGGTGACCAGATTCCGCTGCTGGGCTGGGCAGGCATGGGTGTGATCATGGCCAGCGGCATCGCCGCCACCGTGCTGCGCACCCGTGCCCTGGGCCAGACACCGGCCGAAGAACACTAACCCTCCCACCTGAAGGACCTGCCATGCACACCACCCTGATTTCTGCGCCCGAGTTGCAGGCGCTGTTGGCCAGCAGGCAGCCCTGCCGGGTATTTGATTGCAGCTTCGACCTGATGCAGCCCGGCGCTGGCGACCAGCAGTACCGCCAGGCTCACATTGCGGGCGCTGTCCGCGCCGATCTGGACCGGCACCTCAGCGCCATCAAAGGCGCCCCTGACGCCGCCTCCGGCGGGCGACATCCCCTGCCCTCTCGCGAACAGTTTGCGCTTTGGTTAAGCAGCACCGGCCTGGTGCCTGGCATGCAAGCCGTGGTGTACGACCGCCAGGGTGCCAACTACTGCGGGCGCTTGTGGTGGATGCTGAAGTGGATGGGACACGAGGCCGTGGCGGTGCTTGACGGTGGCCTGCAGGCCTGGCAGTCGCTGGGCGGCGCCATCGACAGCCTGGCCGCAGTCGCCAGCCTGGCGCCGGACTCAACCCTCGGTTCTGAGCAAAAATACCCTCTAGCCCCCGCCCTTATTGGGCTTGTAGCTACTAAAACTATAGCGGACCAGCTTGGCCGCGCCAGTCAGTGCATCGTTGACGCGCGGTCCGCCCCCCGGTTTCGTGGCGAGGTAGAGCCGCTAGACCCGGTGGCGGGCCATATTCCGGGCGCGCTGAACCGGCCTTTTGCCCTCAATTTCGACAGCGAAGGCAAATTCAAATCAGCGGCCGCTCTGCGCCAGGAGTTTGATCAACTGCTGGCTGGCCGCGACCCGGCCAGCGTGGTGCACCACTGCGGCAGTGGCGTCAGCGCCGTGCCTAATGTTATTGCCATGGAAATCGCCGGCTTGGGCAGCGCTGGCTTGTACGCCGGCAGTTGGAGCGAGTGGTGCAGCGACGCCAGCCGGCCCGTGGCTCAGGGCTGAACGCCGTTTCAAGCCGGAGGCCGGCCTCAGTGGCCGTGGGCCCAGCCACTCACCAGCGTCACCAGTCCCATGCCGGTAAACAACCAGATGATCTGAGCCGCCGTCTGGCGTGCGCTGAGTTGTTTTTGCAATTGCGGAATCAGGTCCGCCAGCGCCACGTAGGCAAAGCTGCTGCTGGCCACCACCAGAAAGTACGGCAGGTAGTCGTGCAGCTGGTCGACCAGCCAGTAGCCCAGCAGCCCACCGAGCATGGTCACCGCGCCGGCCAGCGACACCTTGAGCAAGGCCGCCTGCCGGTTGCTGCTGCTCTGACGCAAGACCATCAGGTCGCCCATGTGGTGCGGCACCTCGTGCGCCAGCACCGCCAGGGCGGCAATAACCCCCAGACGCAGGTCGGCCACAAAGGCTGACGCGATCAGCACGCCATCGCCAAAGCAATGTACGCTGTCGCCGGTCAGCACGGCCCAGGTACCGGCAACAGGGGCTTGGGCGCGACCGTGACTATGACCGTGACTATGACCGTGGCTATGACTGTGGTCGTGGTCATGACCGTGGTGATGCTCGTGGCCGTGGTGCCAGAGCTCGGCCTTGTCGAGCAGAAAAAAGAACACCAAGCCGCCCAGCAGTGTCATGAACAGGTCCTGGGCGCCCGCCTGGCTCTCGAAAGCCTCGGGCAACAGGTGCATGAAGGCCGTGGCCAGCAGGGCACCCGCTGCCAGACTCAGCATGTGCTGGGTGTATCGCGCCAGCACGCCAAAACTCAGCACCGCCGCCAACCAAACACTGCCAATCCCGGCCAGCAGAGTACCGATCAGGATGGCAGTGAGCAGCATCTCAGGCGACGCCGTTGGCCTTGAACCAGGCCAGGCAGCGCTTCCAGCCGTCATCGGCCGGACCTTGCCGGTAGCTGGGCCGGTAATCGGCGTGGAAGGCGTGCCCGGTGTCCGGGTACAGCACAAACTGTGCCGCCTTGGAGGCAGCGTTGCCAGTGGCCAGGGCCGCCTTCATCTTGTCGACCGTATCGACCGGAATGCCACCATCTTTTTCACCGTACAGGCCCAGCACCGGCGCGCGCATCGCGGCAGCCAGATCAATCGGGTTTTTCGGCAACAGCTCGCTTGGGTTGCCGACCAACCGGCCGTACCAGGCCGTCGCGGCGCGCACCGGGCCCGTCGCGGCATACAACCAGGTGATCCGACCGCCCCAGCAAAAGCCGGTGACGGCGACCCTGGCGGCATCGCCACCGTTGGCGCTGGCCCATTTGACGGCGCCATCCAGGTCAGCCAGCACCTGGGCATCAGGCACCTTAGAGACCACCTCGCTCATCAGCTTGGCCATCTCGCCATACTTGGAGGGGTCGCCCTGGCGGGCAAAAAACTCGGGCGCTACGGCCAGGTAGCCAGCCTGAGCGAAACGGCGGCAGGTGTCGGCAATGTACTCATGCACACCAAAAATCTCGTGCACCACCAGCACCACGGGCAGGTTGGTCTTGCCCGCCGGTGCAGCAAAAAAAGCCGGCACCTTGAATCCCGCAACCTCAAAGTTGATCTCGCCGGTGATGAGCCCATCGGAAGAGGTCTTGATGGCAGTCTGCGCCATGATCGCCCCGGCGCTGGCGGCATAGCCAACACCCAACGCCACTTTGAGCGCGGTGCGGCGGGAGGCGCCGGCAGCCGTTGACTGTCCGGGCAAGAGGGAATTCAGGTCATTTTGAAGGTCGTGGTCGCGCACAGTGGTGTCTCCGGATTAAGTGTGAATGGTACTCATGCGAAAAGAATCGCGAAGATAGTCTAGTCTGGGGGATCGATTTTCCCAGCCACAGGGTTATCTGGCAGCAGACTGGAACACCGCGACCGCCCGGGCCAGCCCGTCGCGGCCGATAGGCACACCCCGCACCAACAGGGCCCCCTCGATACCGGCCAGGCAGCCCAGCATCGAGGCCGGATTCTGGTCCCCCAAGTGGCCAATGCGAAAAGCGCGGCCCA
Organism: Comamonas sp. lk; assembly: GCA_945925985.1. GTDB lineage: Bacteria > Pseudomonadota > Gammaproteobacteria > Burkholderiales > Burkholderiaceae_C > Rhodoferax. The sequence goes on from CAMELV010000025.1 coordinate 53,862, forward strand.
TCAGCGGCCCCAGCGCACCGGCAAACGCCACCTGAAACTGCTCGCGCGCCACCTGCCGGAGCGCGTCGACATCGGTACCAGCCGGCAGCAGCACGGTGGTGACCGAGACCGAGCGGTCAGCCGGATCGGGCACAAAGAATTCCAGCGCACCCGCGCTGCGCCAACCCTCGACCGCCGCGTGCACGGCCCGCGTCAGCTGCTGGTGACGCTCAAACACCTGCGGGAGCCCTTCGCGAAACAGCAGACCCAGGGCTGCCTCGAGCCCGGCCACCAGCGTTTGCGGTGCCGTACCGCAAAACTTGTGGTACGAGCGGTCGCTCAAACGACGCACCCAGTCCCAGTAGAAGCGCGGTGCCGGGTTGGCTCTGGACTGGGCCATTGCCGCCGGGTTGACGGCGATGATGCCGATGCCGGGCGGGCACATCAGCCCTTTTTGTGAGGCGCCCAGCACCACATCGGCACGCAGCGCGTCCATGCCAAAAGGCGCTGCGCCCAGCGAAGCCACCACGTCTACCACCAGCAGCGCCGGGTGGCCGGTGGCGTCCATAGCGGAACGCAGGGCCGCCAGATCGGTGCTGACGCCACTGGAGGTGTCGGTGTGCACCACAAACACGGCACGGATCTCCTGCAGCGTGTCCTGGCGCAGCGCCTGGGCCAAGGCCTGGGTGTCGATAGGCCGACCTTCCGCCCAGGGCGTGCGCAGCACCCTGCGCCCCAAGGCCTCGGTCTGGACCGCCCAGGACTCTGAAAAATGCCCGGTGCCCGGCACCAGCGCCGTGCCGCCCATGGGCAACAGGTTCTCCACCACGGCCTCCCAGACCCCGTGGCCATTGGACGCGTAAAGAAACACCTCGGCCGCCTCAGTCTGCAGCAGCCGGCGCAGGCCGGCCTCGCAGGCCGCAATGGTCTGATCGCCGCGCGGGTCGCCCAGGTCCATGGGCTGGCGGCTCATGGCCCACAGCACCTCTTCGGGCACTGGGGTAGGGCCCGGGGAGTGCAGCAGTCGGCGGCCCGGAATACGGCCAGTGGCCTCAAGCGGAAGGTTCTTCAATGCGCTTTCTCCCAGTTCGGCCCAACCCCGATCTCAGCCAACAGTGGCACGCGCAGTTGGGCCACGCTGGCCATCAGGCGCGGCACCTCGTGGCGCAGCCAGTCCACCTCGGTCTCGGGCACCTCAAACACCAGTTCGTCGTGCACCTGCATGATCATTTTGGTGGCGCGCTGCTCGGCGTCCAGCACCTGCTGCACCTTGACCATGCTGAGCTTGATCAGGTCGGCGGCCGTGCCCTGCATGGGCGCGTTGATGGCCGCGCGCTCGGCGCCGCTGCGGCGCGGCCCGTTGGGGGAATTGATCTCGGGCAGGTAGAGCCGCCGGCCAAACACGGTTTCCACATAGCCCTGCGCCTTGGCCTGCTGCCGGGTCTCGTCCATGTAGCGCTTGACGCCGGGGTAGCGCTCAAAGTAGCGCTCGATGTAGTTCTTGGCCGCCGTGTTGTCGATGCACAGGCTGCGCGCCAGGCCGTAGGCGCTCATGCCGTAGATCAGCCCGAAATTGATCACCTTGGCATAGCGCCGCTGTTCGCTGGTGACCTGATCGGTACTCACGCCAAACACCTCAGCCGCGGTGGCGCGGTGCACGTCCATGCCGTCGTGAAAGGCCAGCACCAGCGCCGCGTCGCCGCTCAGGTGGGCCATGATGCGCAGCTCGATCTGGCTGTAGTCGGCGCTGGCGATCAGGCTGCCCGGCGGTGCCACAAAGGCCTCGCGCACGCGCCGGCCCTCAGCCGTGCGCACCGGGATGTTTTGCAAGTTGGGGTCGTTGCTGGACAGCCGCCCGGTGACCGCCACCGCCTGCGCATAGTGGGTATGGACTCGCCCGGTGCGGGGGTGTGCCAGCTGGGCCAGTTTGTCGGTGTAGGTGCCTTTGAGCTTGGACAGACCCCGGTG